>DATJOO010000016.1:0-141701 GCA_035506955.1 Verrucomicrobiia bacterium | reverse complement strand
AGGCCGCCATCATTCAGCATGGGAACGATTACTGCGCAGATTCAGCTGACGGAAGCGGAACTGAAGCTCCTGCAGACCCTGGTGTACCAGGAATGCGGGATGTACTTCGACGAGCGGCGATCGCATTTCCTGAAGGATCGCTTACAACGGCGCCTGAAGGCCTGCCAATTGGATTCGTTTTATAGCTACTACCGGCTGTTGACGAGTCGGGAGGGCCGCAACGAACTGGCGCTGTTGCTGGAAAATCTCACCGTTAATGAAACTAGTTTTTTCCGGAACCGGCCGCAGTTGGAACTGCTTCAGAAGTCCGTGCTGGAAGAAATCTTGCACCATAAGCAGGAGCGGCGAGATTGGAACCTGCGTGTGTGGAGCGCGGGCTGTTCGGCGGGGCAAGAGCCCTATTCGGTGGCCATTCTGATTTGCGATGCCTTAGCGTACTACTACCTGCGGAATCCTCTTCCTTTTGATATGCCTTCGCCGAAGCCACTGATTCCGCCACCGTGGAAACTGGAAATTGTCGCGTCGGATATCAGCTATGCGAGCCTGCGATCGGGTCAGGAAGGGCTGTACACCGAAGGGCAGATGGAGCCGGTGGACTATACGACGCGCTTCCGGTATTTCGAAAAGACTGCGGACAAGTATTCGGTAAAGCAGCAGTTGAAAGAGCTGGTGCAATTCGACTTTCACAACCTGAAGACGGAATTCTTGCCGCGGCGTAACGACATTATTCTCTGCCGCAACGTGATGATTTATTTCGATGAAGCGGAACAGAAGCGATTGATCGACAAGTTCTGGCACTGTTTGAATCCCGGCGGGTATCTGTTTGTGGGGCATGCAGAGAGCCTGTTCGGACTAACGCAGAAATTCAAGATGGTGCACGAAAACAACGGGACCGCGTACAAGCGCCTTGAGGTGACTACTTGAGCTTTTTACCCGAGGATCGGGGAGCGGAGCTTCGCGCGCTGTTCTTTGAAAGCGCAGCGGAGTTGCTGCAGGTGATCAACGAGGTCGGATTGAGATTGGAGAAAAACTCCGCCGACGAGGAGTTGATCCGCAGCGTGCGGCGTGCTGTGCATACGCTCAAAGGCGATTCCGCGGCGTGTGGCTTTACAAAGCTGAGCGAGATCAGCCACGAGTTGGAAGATGTACTGACGCTGCAGATAGCGCAGACACACGGCCCGGCGGTTGCCGAGGTGGTGCTGTCGGCCGTGGATTTGTTCGAAAGCATGTTGAGCGCTTATCAAAAGCAAATTGAGCCGCCCTCGGCGGATGGGTTGCGGCCGCTTATTCACAAGCTCTTACAGTCACCTACGGGCGGGCAAAAGACTGGACCCGCTAACGCCGCAGCAATGGTTCCGGCGAGTTTTCGCTGGAACGAATATGAGCGGCTGATGATTTCCGAGGCGGTGCTGCGGGGAGAAACGGTCTACAACATAGCGCTGCGAATCGATTCCGGCAGCCCGATGCGGGCAGCGGCATTTCAGTTGGTGCGCAACGTTCTGCACGCTTGCGGAACGGTGATCGCGCTGCGCCCGGAAGATAATTTGGCGGCAGCGTCGGTGGAGATTGTGGAAGCGGCGGTAGCGAGCAATCACCCGGTGGAACACATTGCGCACCGCTGCCGCATCCCTTCGGTAGTGTCTGACCTGCGTGTAGAGCAGGCGAGCCACGACGACTCAGCAGAGCACCAATTACTGGGTGATCTGTTGGAAGCTCGGGCTGCGCAGGTGCAATCGCATGCGGAAAACGGACAGGAGACACCGGCGGCCAAACAGACAGCGGGAGCATCGGCTGTCGCCGCAGTGACGGAAGGGTCATTACGAGTGGATTCCGGGCGAATCGACGCGGTGATGAACCTGGTAGGGGAGCTAATCATCGGCAAGTCCATGCTGCACCGCACCCTGACGGAGTTTGATCAGAAACATGCCAGGGATCCCATAAGGGCGAAATTTGCGGAGGCGCTGGCGTTTCAGTCGCGGGTGCTGGACGAGTTACACAAATGCGTGCTGAAGATTCGTATGGTTCCGGTAGAACAATTATTTCGGCGCTTCCCCCGCGTGGTGCGTGACGTGGCGAAACAGTGCGGTAAGGACGTGGCGCTGGAAGTTGCCGGTGAGCACACCGATCTGGATAAGAGCATTCTCGACGCATTGGCCGAGCCACTTACGCATATCGTGAGGAACGCAGTAGATCACGGGATTGAATCGGCGGACGACCGGTTGGCGGCAGGCAAGCCCGCGCGCGGAACGATTTCGTTGAATGCTTTTCACCAGGGCACGCAAGTGGTGCTGGAAATCACCGACGACGGCCGAGGAATCGATCTGGACCTGGTGCGCGAGCAGGCGGTGCGAAATGGCCTGGTAAAGCAAGAGGATGCGCAACGTCTGCTGGAACAGGACATCCTGAACTTGATCTTTGAGCCGGGATTCAGCACCGCGGCGGAAGTGACGGAAATCTCCGGCCGTGGTATTGGGATGGACGTGGTGCGTACGGTCTTGGATCGGCTGAAAGGAACCGTGCAGGTCAAGACGGATAAAGGCAAGGGCACCACGATTCAACTGCGGATGCCGTTGACGCTGGCCAGTATCCAGACGCTATTGTTCCGCGTATCGGGACGGCTGTTTGCCGTGCCTTTGTCCTCTGTAATCGAGATTACCCGTATCAGCGAGCAAGAAGTGCACCGCGTGGACCAGCGAGAAGTGCTGCGGTTGCGCGACCAGGTGTTGACGCTGGTGAGGCTCAACAGATTAAGCCGGATCCATGCGGTGGAAGACACGACCGGCAAAAAGAAAAAGAGCTTTGTCGTGGTGATCGGGCAGGCAGAAAAGCGGTTCGGGTTGATGGTCGATAGCCTGGTGGGAGAAGAGGAACTGGTGATCAAGGCGCTGCCCGGGGAGATCGTGTCCAGCGATCTGGTGAGCGGCGCGTCGATTTTGGGAGACGGAACCGTAGTGTTGATCCTGAACGTTCCAACGATATTGAACCGTTTGTCGCGGTCGATGCCATTGGGAGCGATCGCATGAAAGAACGAGTCCGCGTGCTGGTGGTGGATGACTCCGCGTTGATGCGGAAACTGATTCCATTGATTTTGGAGCGGGATCCCGACCTAGAAGTGGTGGGGACGGCGATGGACGGTGCGTTCGCACTGAAGAAGATCGCAGAATTGCAGCCAGATGTAGTGACGCTGGATCTGGAAATGCCGCGGATGGATGGGATTGAGACGCTGCGAACGATCATGCGCAATGTGCCGCTGCCGGTGATTGTGTTCAGCACGCATTCAAAAGAGGGAGCGTACTCAACGTTTAAAGCCTTGGCCTTGGGTGCCATCGATTTTGTGGCGAAACCCAAGGATGCGGCAGCAGGAAATCTGGATCCGATTGCGTATCAATTGGCAGCGAAGATCAAAGTAGCGAAACGGGCCGGGGGAGCGAAGAAAATCCTGAAGGCGGAAGTCGAACCGCCTGCGCCGCCACGAAAGAACCGCACGCGAGCGGCAACCGCGCCGAGCCGCATTATCGCGATTGGAGTCTCTACCGGCGGGCCAAACGCGCTGCAGTATGTTCTGTCGCAAATCCCCGCGGATTTCCCTGCCAGCCTGGTTATCGTGCAGCATATGCCGGAGGGATTTACGGACATGTTCGCACGGCGACTGGATGAATGTTGCGCGCTGGAAGTGCAAGAGGCCAAGTCGGGGGATTTGCTGTTGGCGGGACGCGTACTGATTTGCCCCGGGAATCGGCACATGATGGTGCGGCGCATGCCGCGAGGGGAAATGGTGGTGCTGTCGGACGGATCTCCCATTAACGGACACCGGCCGTCGGTGGATGTGCTGTTCCACTCCGTGGCCCAGGAATTTGCGCTGACGGCGGTGGGCATCTTGATGACGGGAATGGGTGATGACGGGGCGGAAGGATTGGGAGCGATCAAGGCGGCTGGAGGAGTGACCATCGCGCAGAGCGAGGAGACGTGTGTAGTAGGCGGAATGCCACGCGCGGCAATCACAAAGGGATACGCCACGAAAGTTCTGCCGCTGGACGGGATGGCCGCGTACTTGATTCACCAGTACGGGCAGAACGCGGATTCCACGGATAAGGAAAAAACCGAGAAATCGGAAAAGGTGCCAGTTTCAACTCCGCGTGCCTGAGGGGCAGACGGAGCAAAGGAGAAGGGTCATGCAACAGTTTTCAGCGCTACTTCGGAAAGACCAGCAGCCGGTCCGGTATTTGGTGGTGGACGACTCCGTCTTTGCCCGCAAGAACCTCATCAAGATGATTGAGATGTTCGGCGGAGAAGTGGCCGGAGAAGCCGGGGACGGATTGACGGCGATCGCGGAATACAACCGCAGCAAGCCGGACATTGTCTTGATGGACATCACCATGCCGCAGATGGAAGGTATCGAGGCGGTCGAGCGCATTGTGCGGCAGCATGCGGACGCGCGAATCGTAATGGTGTCGTCAGTAGGCTACCAGGAAAACATTCTGGCGGCGTTGCAGAAGGGCGCGAAGCACTTCGTGCAGAAGCCGGTCAAGCCGGAAGTGCTGTATGAAATTCTTCGCTACGTGCTGGGAGACGATCCAAATGGCGCGAGCGCGCCGGTAGCGCTTGCTGAGGAGCATCAGATATGAGAATGGAACTGATCCAGCCGTTCATTAATGCCGCCGACGCGGTTTTCGCAGAATCGCTACAGGCGCCCACGAAGATTGTGGATTTGTCGATGGACGAAAACATATACCGGCGCAAAGGAGTGGCGGCGCTGATTGCGATCAAGGGCGATATTGAAGGCCGCGTCATTCTGGATCTTGCACCCGAAGTGGCCATGAAAGTCGCTGGCCATCTGGCGGGAAGTCCGATGCCGGAGAGCGAACAAGTGGTGCGGGAGACTGTTTGCGAGCTGGCGAACATGGTGATCGGCAATTCGGTCACCCTGCTGAACGATCAGGGCTTCCGCTTTAAGGTGTTTCCGCCGGAGATCCATATGAGCGAAGAAGGATTGGCGGGAAGCATCGACACGGAAGCGATGGTGCTGTGCATCGAAACGCCTTGCGGACAAATCTACTTGAACATTGCGATGCATTATTTGCACCGGCGGCGGCGTGAGCAAGCGGCCATACCGGCGCTCGATTAAGAGTTCCTCACTCGGTCCAGCCGAGCAGGGTGCCCCTTCTGCACCCTGCTTCCCCATATCGACGCGAAGCTTGTAGTACACTCCTACCGTTCCGTACGTTGCATCCTGAATTTTGCGGAGGCGCGTGTTCATGCGTTCCTTGTGGGCTACGTGTTTGTTCCTGGCTGTTTCCCCCTGTGCTTTTGCGCAGTCGGCCACATCGCCGGACACGCCAGAAGCGGGGGCGAGCGAGGAGATTCGCAAAGCGACAACGGAAGCGCAGTTTTTGTCGCCCTGGGTTTCCTATGTGCCGGCGTCCAGCAAAGTACCGTCTCCGCGCGCGTTCTTCGGACGAATTATGGGCGCGCCCGGTGAGTTGATGAATGCGGAGAAAGCATATGCATATTGCCGGGCGCTGGCGGCCGCATCACCACGGGTGCGAGTGTTCACGATCGGAAAGTCGGAAGAGGGGCGCGAAATTCTGCTGGTGGCGATTGCCGACGAGAAGGGCATCGCGCAGTTGGAGCAGTTGAAGGCGGCCACGGCAGCGCTCGCGGATCCCAGGAAGACTGGCCCTGAGGCTGCCGAGAAGCTAATCGCGCAATCACGACCAATCTACTATTTCAACGCGGCTCTGCATTCGGACGAGACTGGCTCGACGGAATCGGTGTTGGAGACGGCGTATCGACTGGCTGTGTCTGAGCAGCCGATGATTCGGAAGATTCGAGAAAACCTGGTGGTGTTGATCAATCCCGTATCGAATCCAGACGGGCGAGATAAGCAGGTGGAGTGGTTTTACAAATATTTGAAGGGGAAAACCGACCGAGCGGCATTGCCGAGGCAGGCGCCACCGTACTGGGGAAAATACGTTTTTGTGGACATCAATCGGGACGCGCATCAGCTGACCCAGGAACCGACAAAAGCCGTTTCGCGCATGTTTTTCGAATGGCATCCAACGGTGGTGCACGATCTGCATGAGGGCGTGCCGCTCCTGATGACCTGGAACGGAACGGGGCCGTACAATCCGCATGTCGATCCCATCACGTTGAGCGAATTTCTGGCGATGAGTTTCTATGAAGTGCAGACCATGACGGGGATGGGCATGCCGGGCGTGTCCACCTGGGATTTCGGCGAAGGATTTTCGGAATTGTACCTGGATTCGGTGGCGATGAATCACAACGCGACCGGGCGGGGTTTCGAAACTTTCGGAAACGGTTCCGCGGAAACGATGATGCGGTCGATTCGGGAAGAGGGCGCCACGAAACAGTGGTACCGCCCGCTGCCCCTGGGAAAAGGGGAGTTTCTTTGGTCGGCGCGCGACAACGTGAACTACAACGAGACAGGAATGCTGGCCGCGCTGGACTATGTGGCGAGCAACGCGGGCCAATTTTTGCAAAATTTCTACACGAAGGGACTGCATTCGTACCGATTGGGGCTGGACGAGGCGCCTTACGCGTTTGTGATCCCACAGGATCAAGGCGATCCCGAGCGGGTGGCGCAATTGGTCGGCCGCTTGATGAGCCAGCATATCGAGGTGAATCGAGCCAAGGGCCAAATCGTTTTGAAGGAAGGAACCTTTCCGGCCGGGACGTATGTGGTGCGCTTGGATCAGCCCTACCGGAATTACGCCGTGGATTTGCTGACACCGCAGAATTATCCAAAAGACGCGAGTGAACCTTACGACGATGTCTCCTGGGATTTGCTGGCGCACTACCACCTATACGCCACTGCTACGGCAGATGCTGCAGTGCGCTCGGCGGATCTTGAGTTACTGGCTGAGGCACCGCACGCGGAAGGGAAGATCGAGGGGAACGCCGGGAAGGTGTTTCTTCTAGATGATACGGGGCAGGAAGAGTTGCTGGAAGCGCGTTACCGTCTGCCGAAATTCAACGTGCAGATTGCGGAGAAAGCGTTTCAAGTGAACGGAACCAGCTTCCATGCTGGAAGCTGGCTGATTGCGGATCAGCCAGGAGTGTATGACGCATTGCAGGGTGTTGCGAAAGAGTTGGGACTGAATTTTGTTGTCGCCAATGCGATGCCTGAAGTTGCGTATCACGCGGCGAAGGTACCACGGCTTGGCGTATGGGTACCGTGGGCGGATACGGATTCGATCGGGTGGGTTCGGTATTCACTGGACCAAAGAAAGGTGCCGTACATCTATTTGCGTGACGAGGATATCCGTGCTGGCAAATTGAACGAGAAAGTTGACGTGCTGTTGTACGGTCACGTCGATCTGGAATTGGCGGAACAGATTCAGGGATTACCGAAGAAGTGGGGACCGATGGCGTTCAAGAAGACCGCGGAGACGCCAAGTCTGGGTACACCGGCAGAGTCTGATGACATCACCGGCGGTATTGGCTGGGAAGGGTTGCAGCAGATCCAGGAGTTTGTTGAGCATGGCGGACTGCTGGTTACCTTGGGCAGCGGGACGATGTTGGCGCTGGAAGCAGGAATTGTGCGGGGGGTGCGAAGGAGTGCGGGTGGCGTGCCGCGCAGTTCGCAGGGTGGCGGAACGGAGAGCGCCGCGGCAGCGCAAAATGCGGAGACGCGTACGCCAGGGTCGCACGTGCGCGTCACCTTCGACCGCCCAGAACATCCGATCGCTTATGGATATGATGAGCGAACGTATGTGTTTCGGCAGAATTTCCCGTTATATGCAACGCCGAGGCGGTGGCTGCGGATGGCGTATTGCACCACGTGCTTGGACGGGCCGGTGGACAAGAGTAGCGTGGTGCTGGAATGGGGAGATAAGGACGGCGCGGCATTCCTGGTGAGCGGGCAAGTTTGGGGAGAAGGGAACTTGATTGGACGGCCGGCGATTTTGGATTCGCCAGTGGGGCAGGGACATGTGGTGTCATTTAACTTTAACCCGCTGCACCGCGACTTGAATCGCGGGGATCAGAGGATGTTGTGGAACGCGATTATCAACTGGCAAGCGATAGTCACGGGCGGGGGGAAGTAGCGTTCAGCGGCGCAAAGCCGCTGCTACAGGAGGCAAGACACGGGGAAGGTGAAGTAAAGCGATCTCAGTACAGGCAGGAGTGCCTGTGCCGCTAGTCGGGCGGGCGGAGGTACGCGGCGCCATGGCGGAAGAGTCCGGCGCTGGCGATCGGTTGTGAGAAAACGATGCGGATCGGCACGAAGATCGCGCCGGCTCCTGGCGTGTACGGCACTGCCACCTCGAGGCGAGTCCCTTCCGGATAGCGATTGCGACTCCGGAAGCTCATTCCACCTTTCGATAAATCCTCACACACCGCGATTTCTTCCTGAAAACCGCGGCGGCGAATACAGGCGAGAACCCGCGCCTTGACACGCGTGCGGTTGCGGCGGGGAATCACGCGTTCTTCGACCGCGCTACGCGAAGGGAGCACGTCGTCGACCATGGATTCGGATTGCGCCTCGACCCAGATCGACGGAGAATCGCAGTGCTTGCAGTGGCGCGCCACGCATTTGCGAATTTCGAAAGATTTCAGCTCCATCTCATTCAGGTAAACGACCTCGCGGCGCTGGCAGAAACTGCATTCCATCAGCAGACGCGCAAGCGCTTCCTCAGCTTTGTGAGGAGCGGGGAAATCGATGTCCCAGAAATCGACGCGGGAATCAAGAATCGCGATGGCATAAATAAAGCCTTCGGGCTCGCGATCGATTTCGGCGACAATGCGCGCGCGCACGGTCTTGGCTTGGTCGCCTTCGAGCTTACGGTGGAGCGTGATCTCCTGGCCGGGAAAGAATTTTTCCTGCAGGCGAAGGACGCCGCCGTTACGACTGACGAGAAGGGTTTGCGCGTTTTGCCGCGCGGCCACGCCGGAGGAGGAGAGCCAAGACGCTTCCACCTGCAGTTGCAGGCTGACCCGGTCGCTCTGACGAATGCCTTCGGCGATCATGGAAAGAATCGAAAGTGGGATGACTACCTATTCAGGCTAACATGCGAGTGGAGCACGTTCAGGGCTCTGGGAGAGGCGCTTTGTCGTACCCACTAATAGCGCTGAGGGAGCCTGCGGGCTGTTACTTTTACGCGCCTCTGGGCATGGTCACCGTTCCCACCGGCCCGCGGGTAAGCCAAACTAATAGGCACTGAGTGCTTCAAGCCGCCCTGAGGCACCCGGAGATCGAACTCCCGAAAGACGTCCAATGGATAAAGTGATTCCTATGCCTGGCCGCTCAGCGGCTGGCTCCTCCCGTTTGAGCGGACTGCGCGACCGGCGCTATACGATCCGGTACCCGTTTGCCGCGGACGCCGAACTCATCGAGATGGAGACCGGGAAGCAAGTCACAGGAGTGACGTCGGATGTGTCGTTGGGCGGCTGTTTCATCTGCACGAGCAAAACCTTGCCATCGAATTGTCGGGCGCGCTTGAGGCTGACACGGAAGGACCAGGTCCTGGATACGTTAGTGATCGTGCGGATTGTAAAGCCACGCATTGGGCTAGGCGTGGAGTTTTTTGATCTGGAGTCCCCGAACGATCGGGTGCTGGCCAATTGGATTGAGTCGCTGCAACGGCGATAGATTCCAAAATCGAACTTTACTGCGTCCAGGTTATTTTGTAAATGTGTCCAGCGGGTGAGCGCTTTTCTCGTAAAACTCGTTTTGTAGCTTAAGGCTTTCGTCGTCGGCCTTGACCGCTTTAATTGCACGGACCACAGCGGTGATCCAACTCTGCATGTCCACTTCGCCTTGTTCCCTCGTGGCGGTGCTGCCGTCGCCGGAATAATGGTTCGGGAAGCGCGCGTACCACCAGATTCCGGTGTAGACGTTTTCGGGCAGCTTCAGGCGCTTCTGATCGGCACCTGATTCTTCCTTGGCACGGTCTAAATGCACCAAGTCAGGGTGCGACACCAAGGTATTGGAAGTTTCGGACTCTCCGGCATGCCAATCGGGCCCGGTCTTTTCCGCGCCCACTTTCTTGGTTGGTTCGTGTCCCCACTGGACGTAAACGACGTAGTCGTGCGGTTTGTAGAGTTGCGTTTGGGCGAAATAAGGCAAAAGGCTTTCGTTGCCACCGTGGCCGTTCACAATGATCACCTTTTTGCAGCCGTTGCGGGCCATTTCGTCGGTAGTTTCCTGAAGCAGGCGCAGTTGCAGGTCCGGGCTGTAAGCAATCGTGCCGGGCTCATGCTTGGCTTCGAAAATCTGCCCTGCAAAATATTGGGGAAAAATAATGGCGTATTCCTGCTGTGCGGCATGCTCGGCGACATAGCGCACGTTGAGGAGGTCGGTGCCGATAGGCAGATGCGGGCCATGTTTTTCCAGAATGCCGAAGGGGAGGAGACAAGTACCTTGGGATTTGTCGATGGCTTGTTTGAAATCGCCCGCGGTGAGTTCTTCCCACTTGGTGGAAAGTTTGGTCTGCGCGTGAGTTGCAGTGGCCGCGCTCACGAGAATCGTTAGGATTAAAACGATACAACGACGCATGGAGAACCTCCTTGGTGGATCGGAGGCATTGTACATCGAAGAAAAAGGATGCGCTGCAGGGTGCTAGCGGCCTGGGAATTGGTTAGCGTGCGGACATGCGGCGCAGGAGTACCGCGCGCCTACGGCAAAGGCCAGCGGCGTGAAGCCGCTGCACGGTTGTGGCGCCTACTGCTTTGATTCTGCTTCGGCGCCGGGCATGACGTTCTTTAACGGTTGTTGCAGCTGTTGTTCCAACTCTGGATGGGGGAAGGGTTTGCGTGGCAACATCTGATCGCGCATTGCCGCGTCGTACACAAAGATGGCTTCGACGAAGGCGGCTTGCGCCAGGTCGTCGGGCTGCAAGCGCTCGTAGGTGTCCATGTTCGAATGGTGGGTGCGTTCGGAGTAATCGAGCGGATCCTGAATGAATTGGAAGCCGGGAATGTTGACGGCATCAAAGCTGAGGTGGTCGGTGCCACCGGTGTTGCGCAAAGTAATCGTGCTTACGCCCACATCCTGGAGAGATTCCATCCACTGCTTGAAGATCGGGCCCACCGCAGCGTTTTGCTGCAGGTAGATGCCGCGAATCTTGCCGCTCCCGTTATCCACGTTGAAGTAGGCCGAGAGTTTTTCCTGCTCCGGCTTCACCTGGATAGGGCCGGTGATTTTACGAAAGAACGTAGGAAGATTGGCCTGGTCGGGTTCGGTGGAACGCGGAATCTCGCCGAAATGCTGTGCGACGTAGGCTTGCGAGCCGAGAAGCCCCTGTTCTTCGCCGGTCCAGAGAGCAACGCGAATAGTACGGCGTGGCTTAATTTTCAGCGCATTGAAGATGCGCATAACTTCCATGGCGACTACCGTGCCCGCGCCATTGTCCGTCGCGCCGGTGGCAGACATCCAGGAGTCAAGGTGCCCGCCGAGCATGACTACTTCGTCTTTCAATTTGGGGTCGGTGCCCGGAATTTCGGCGATGGTGTTGAAGGCGTGCTCATGGTCGCCGATGAATTGCGATTGAATGTTCAGTTCCAGCGTGACCGGAACGTTGGCCTTCAAAAGGCGATAGACGCGGCCATAATTTTCGATGGCGGTGACGGCGAGAGGAAGCGGATTCGAATGATCGTGCTGGTAGACGCGGCCGCCGAAGCTGGAGCCGTTGTCGTCGAAGATGGTGCCCCCAGAGCCGCCGCCATTTTCACCATCGCGACTGGGAAGAAGAACGGCAGCGACTTGCTCGTCAGCGAGGAACTTGCCGGTCTTTTCGCGCAACTGGACGCGGCGCAGGTACGCTTGTATGTCGCGATTGAAAGGTGTGGCGCGAATGGGATATTCCTCGATCTTTTTCAGTTCGGCATCATCGTCGCGACTGAAGAGCGGCTTATCGACCGGTTTCACTTCCCGCATGTCGCCCAGAAGGACGATTTCCCCGGCGAGCTTGCCCTTATATTTGTCGAAATCCTTTTCATCCTTAATGTCCACCCAAACGGCCGAACCGGTAAGCGGACCCTTGGTGGCCGGGGACCACGGCGCTGCCTGAGCGATGAACACGGCGGTGTCGGGAGCGGTCATGCGTACCCAGGTATTCAACTGCACCCAGCCCATGCCGAATTCGCCCCAGTCCTCGAGGTGAGCGTTCGCGCAGCCCATCGCGGTGAACTGGTCACGCGTCCATTCATTGGCTTTTTTGAGATTAGGCGAGCCAGTGAGGCGCGGACCAATACCATCGGTCAATGCGCTGGCATACTCCATGATGTGCGAATGACTCAGCGCCTCCGTGCGGATACTGGCATAAGCGGAATAGTCGAGTGTTTCGGTCGCCGGTTGCGGCAGTTCGTAAGAAGGTTTGGCCGGTTCCTTAGGAGCGTCTTTCTTGTCTTTGTCCGCGGCGAACAAGGAAAGTGAGAGGCCCGCGAGCAAACAGCAGGCAGCAGTAAAGAATGTTTTGGGCGGCATATGGTTTCCTCTGGTGATTCAGAACGTGAGGAGCATAGCAAAGCTAACGGAAATTTACCAAGGGCGGAAGATCGCCATGAGGCCGTCAATGCAAATCGTCGCACTGGCGAGCCTCGGCAAATTTTTGCAGAAGGTTTGAGATTGCCAACGTTCGCGACAAGTGATGTGCTAGAGTAGCGCGCACCAGACAGGAGGAAGCGATGAAGATTGCTGCGCTCATCATTCGAATTCTGCTCGGACTGACGTTTGTGGTGTTTGGAGCGAACGGCTTACATCCGTTCTTGCCGATGCCGCCACCTCCGGGAGGGCTGGCGGGGCAGTATGTAACGGCCCTATCTCAGTCGCACTATGCGGTGGTGCCGTTTCTGACGCAGTTGATTGGCGGAATCTTGCTGCTGGCGGGATGGTATGTGCCATTGGCGCTAGCGATCTTGGGCCCGGTGATCGTCAACATTTTGTGCTTCCATGCGTTCATGGCACCAGAAGGCTTGCCGCTAGCGATTGTTGTTGCCATCTTGTGGTTCGTTCTTTTTTATTATTATCGGCGATCATTTGCGGGAATTTTTGAAGCGCGGCCCGTTTAGTTCCAGCAGAAGCGGTATCAGTAAAAATTACAAAAGTGGATATTTGAAAATACCACGTTACGAGCGATCCTACTCCCGTGTTCCACGCATGAGCCACGGAAAGGGAAGAAGGACGCTCAATGTTCAAGAAACAACAGTCGAAGATCAATGCAATCTGGCACGATGTTCTAATGACGGGCACGCTATGTTTGATGCTTGCTGGAGGTACCCAGGCGCAGACGAATGCAACGAATAAGCCAATTGCAACCCAGCGTGATGGTCAATGCGATTTTGATTTCGAGTTGGGTACGTGGAAGATTCATTTGAAGAAATTGGTGCATCCGCTGACGGGATCGACGGCATGGGTGGAATTCGATGGCACGTCGGTGACACGCAAGGTCTGGGATGGCCGGGCACAACTGGAGGAATTCGAGACGGACGGCCCGGCCGGGCACGTCGAAGGATTGACGCTGCGGCTTTTCCATCCGGAGTCGCATCAGTGGAGTCTGCATTGGGCGAACAGTAAGGATGGCAAACTAGGAGAACCGACGGTTGGCGAGTTTAAGGATGGCGTCGGCGAGTTCTACGACCAGGAAGAGTTCAATGGCCGCATGATTTTCGTGCGGTATGTGTGGTCCCAAATCACGCCGAATACGGCGCACTTCGAGCAGTCCTTTTCGACCGATGGCGGCAAAACCTGGGAAGTGAATTGGATTACCGACCAGACGCGTGTGACCGAATCGGCGAAGAAAACGCAGTAAAAGCAACCTCAATTAATCGAATCGTCAGCATACATCTTAAAGTTCTGTAAGCTCCGGTTAGCACTGCTTCTCCGGTTTGCAGTTTTCATCCAACCAGTCAATCGGATTTTATCCAAAAGCATCGGCGGCCCGCAGAAGCAGGCGAAGGTCTGTCACGGCCGTCACTGCCGCGACAAGCCAGGTTACACGGACTGGTTTTGTGTTCGTCTGCCGCTTGAAGTGGGATTTTCCAAGCGTAGAAGAAGTGTGGGCAAAGCGCCTCGATTGAGGTAATCTTGGGGCACTTACGCTAAATATTTGTGGCTACTCGTGCAGCCGCTCCCGGAATCCTGTCTGATCTCTCGCCGCTCACGGAAGATCGGGCATCAGGCCAGCCGCGATATGGAGGAAGTTCGATGGTCAAGGGTGGATATTCGTTCGCCTGTTTACTGTCTTGTGAAGAAAACACTGCCCAGACAAAACCGGGCCGACTCTTATTGACCTGGGCCGCGTTGGTGTTGTTCTGCGCTGGCTGTTCGACACCGGCCGAGAAGCCCGCACCGCCCCCGCCGGGAGTCACGACAACGCCGGTAATCCAGAAAGATGTGCCGATTTATCAGGAATGGGTTGGGACAATGACGGGGAATATCGATGCGGATATTCGTCCCAAGGTGGAAGGCTATTTATTGACTCGGCTGTATACCGAAGGCTCCTACGTGACCAAAGGACAGGCGATGTTTCAGCTCGACAAGCGCCAAGCGCAGGCTTCCGTGGAGCAGGCCACGGGAAATCTGGAGCGTGCGCGAGCGGCGTTAGCGCAGGCGCAGATAGACGTGAACCGCTATACACCGTTGGTGGCGCAACGAGCGGTCAGTCAGGCAGAGTTGGACAAAGCGCAGAGTATGGCGCGGGCATCCCAGGCCACGGTGGATGCGGACCAAGCGGTATTGGACAACGCCAAGTTGAATCTGAGTTGGACGACCGTGACCTCGCCGATCTCCGGAATCGCCGGTGTGGCGAAGGTGGGCATCGGCGATCTGATCACGCCGAGCACGGTGATGACCACGGTTTCGAACCTTAATCCGATTTACGTCGATGTGAGTATCGCGGAACAGGATTATCTGCGTTTCCAGGGCGAAAAAGCTCCAACCAGGGCGCAATATTTGCAACTAATTCTCGGCGACAACACAACCTACCCGCAGCGCGGGCGGGTGCTGTTCGTAAATCGCGAAGTCGATTTGCGCACGGGAACGATCCAGGTGCGAATGGAATTTCCAAATCCCGGGAACGTTCTGCGGCCGGGGCAATATGCGAAGATTCGTGCGATCACGGAGTTGCGCAAGGGCGCGATGCTGATACCGCAGCGCTGCGTTTCGGAATTGCAAGGGATATACCAGGTCGGAGTCGTGGACAAAGACAACAAAGTCACGATCCGCACCGTGAAGCTGGGTCCGCAATACCAAGACATGTGGGTTGTGGACTCCGGGCTGGAGCCCGGGGACAACGTCGTCGTGGACGGATTGCAGCGTGTCCGCACGGGAATGACGGTGGCGCCAACGCCGTATAAGGATACACAGGCCGACGCGGCCAACGGTGGGAAGTAGCCATGGCGAAATTCTTTATTAATCGGCCCATCGTTGCCATTGTTATTTCCATCCTAACGGTGATCGGCGGCGTGGTGGCCATGATGCGCTTGCCGATCGCACAACTGCCCGACATTGTTCCGCCACAGGTGAACGTTTCTGCGGTTTACACCGGCGCGGATGCGTTGACGATCGAGCAATCCGTAGCAACGCCGCTAGAGCAGCAGATGAACGGCGTGGACAACATGCTGTACATGATGTCCACTAACGCGAACGATGGCACGATGACGTTGAAGGTGACCTACGACATCGGCACGAACGTCGATATCGATCAGGTGAACACGCAGAATCGCGTGTCGCAGGCGAGCCCGAACCTACCTACGTCTGTGAACCAATACGGTGTGACGGTGAAGAAGTCGATGGGCTTGCCGCTCATCGTGCTGTCCATTTATTCGCCCAATGGAACCTACAGCGGCCAGTTTTTGGGCAACTACGCCACCATCAATATTAACGATGCGCTTTTGCGCGTGCCGGGCGTCGGACAAGTAACTAACTTCGGCGCCGCCGACTACGCGATGCGCATCTGGGTCAAGCCGGATCAGTTAACCAAACTTGGATTGACGGTCACCGACCTGAACAACGCGGTGCAGCAACAGAGCGCGGTGAATCCCGCGGGACAGATTGGGGCGGAACCGGCACCGCAGGGACAGCAATTCACCTATGCCGTGCGCGCGCCGGGGCGGTTGGTGAACGCGGAGGACTTTGGAAACATTATCGTGCGGCAAAATTCCGATGGCTCGACCGTGAGACTGAAGGACGTAGCGCGCATCGAGTTGGGTTCGCTGAATTACCAGCAGATCGGAAGATACAACGGAAAACCCGCGGTGATCGTTTGCGTGTATCAGGCGCCAGGTTCGAACGCGTTGGCGGTGGCGAACCAAGTGAAAGCGCAAATGGAAGCGTTGAAGGGTCAATTTCCGCAGGACCTGGACTATGTGGTTTCGCTGGACACGACCCTGCCGATTACCGAGGGGATGAAAGAAATTGTCCATACGCTGTTGGAAGCGATTGTGCTGGTGTTGCTAGTAGTGTTTCTGTTCCTGCAGAACTGGCGCGCCACGCTGATTCCACTGCTGGCCGTGCCGGTTTCATTGATTGGAACGTTTGCCCTATTCCCGATACTGGGCTTTTCGATCAACACACTTTCGTTGTTCGGAATGATTCTGGCGATTGGGTTAGTGGTAGACGACGCCATCGTGGTGGTGGAAGCGGTAGAACATCACATCGAACATGGACTTTCGCCGAAAGACGCCACGTTGAAAGCGATGGAGGAGGTGTCGGGGCCGGTGGTCGGCATCGCCCTGGTGTTGTCGGCGGTGTTTGTTCCCATGGCGGCGCTGGGTGGAATCAAAGGGCTGCTAAACCAGCAATTCGCGATGACGATTGCCATTTCTGTGCTGATCTCGGCGTTTAACGCGTTGACACTTTCACCAGCTTTGTCTGCGCTGTTGTTGCGCCCCCGGAAAAAGAGTCGAGGACCACTCGGAAAATTCTTCGACTGGTTCAATCGCGTGTTCACCACGATGACCGGTGGCTATGTGAACTTAAGCCACGTGCTGATACGACGCTGGATACTTTCCATGTTGCTGCTGGTAGGCATCTCGGTCGTCGCGGTAATGATGGGCAAGAGCCTGCCGACCAGTTTCATCCCCGAAGAGGACCAGGGTTATGCGTTCATTCAGGTGCAACTGCCGGATGCCGCTTCGTTGCAACGCACGGACGCCGTGTTGCGTAAGGTGGATGACATACTTGCGCATACGGAAGGCATAGAAGGCTACGACGCGATTGCGGGCTTCAGCCTGTTGTCCAGTACCTCGTCGACGTATAGCGGCTTCTACTTTATTGCGCTGAAAGACTGGAGCGAGCGGCAGACGCCGGAACTTTCGGCCAGAGGAATTATGCAGACGCTGAACCGGAAGATGGCTGCAACGATTCCGGAAGCGATTTCGTTTGCGTTTGGTCCCCCGGCTATTCCCGGGCTGGGAACGGCCGGTGGATTCACGTTTATGTTGCAAGACCGCAGCGGCGGAACCGTGCAACAACTGTCGGACATGCTGGACAAGCTGACCGTGGCGGCGCGAAAGCGGCCAGAACTGGCTTCCCTGGTGACAACATTCCGTCCGTCGGTACCTCAGTTGTTTGTGCAGGTCGACCAAGACCGAGTGTTGAAGCAAGGCGTGCAATTCAACGAGGTATACCAGACGCTGCAAGCGTTCCTGGGGGGCACCTACGTAAACCAGTTCAATCGCTTTGGTCGGCAATGGAAAGTGTATTTGCAGGCCGAACCGGAGTATCGCACGAGCGCCGATAAGATCAACAATTTCTATGTGCGCAATGTGAAAGGCGACATGATGCCTTTGGCGTCGCTGGTATCCATCCAGCGCGTGTCTGGGCCAGAGTACACGAACCGTTTCAATCTGTTCCGCAGCATCCAGATTAACGGCAGTCCGGCGCCGGGTTACAGTTCCGGCCAGGCGATGGCGGCAATGGAACAGGTGGCGAACGAGGTCTTGCCCACCGGGTTTGGTTACGCGTGGAGCGACATGTCGTTCCAGGAGAAGAAGGCGGAAGGCGGACAGGCCATGGTGTTTGGCATGTCGTTCCTGTTTGTGTTTCTGATTTTGGCGGCGCTGTATGAGAGTTGGTCGCTGCCCTTCAGCGTGTTGCTATCGGTTCCGGTCGCGGTGCTGGGCGCATATGGGGGATTGCTGTTACGGAAGTTCGACAACAACGTATTCGCGCAAATCGGGTTGGTGATGCTGATCGGGCTGACCGCGAAGAACGCAATCCTGATTGTCGAGTTTGCGATCCTGGAAGCCAGCAAAGGGAAGGGAATTGTGGATGCGGCGTTGGAGGGCGCGCGATTGCGGTTGCGGCCAATCCTGATGACGTCATTCGCGTTCATTCTGGGGTGTGTTCCGTTGTGGAAAGCGAAAGGCGCTGGAGCCATTGGCCGACAAGTGCTGGGGAGTTCTGTGATTACGGGGATGGGTGCGGCTACTGTCCTGGGCGTTTTCCTTGTACCGGTATTGTTTGTGGTGGTCGAGCGCATCGCGGGGAAAGAGAAGAAAGCGGGCGCGAAAGTGCCAGGCGGCGCGGCCCTGGAAGGAGGGCATGACTGATGCGAAAGACCGTCGCGGTCATAGTGCTTCTTTCACTGATTTTGGCCGGCTGTAATCTCGGGCCAAAGTACAAGCGTCCCGCCGTGCAATCTCCAGCCGGTTTTTACACCGAAGAACAGTCCCGGCAGATTTCTCTTGCCGATGAGGCGTGGTGGGATTTGTTCAAGGATCCCGTTTTGCAGAGCTTGATTCGCGAGGCACTACAGAATAACTACGATTTGCAACTGGCCGTGGCACAAGTGGAACAGCAGAGGGATCTCTTAGGTGTGACGCGGTCGCAGTTTTACCCGCAAGTGGGCTATGACGGCAATATTTCCGGCCAGCAAGCGTTCAACGTTCCGAATCACACTTATTATTCCTACAGCTTCACCAGTTTCTGGGAAATCGACTTGTTTGGCCGCATCCGCAGGATGACCGACGCACAGCGCGCGGTATATTTTGCCAGCGAAGAAGCGCGGCGAGACGTCCGCTTGATGATCATGTCGCAAGTTGCACAAGGATAT
The DNA here is from genome assembly GCA_035506955.1 of Verrucomicrobiia bacterium. Classification (GTDB taxonomy): domain Bacteria; phylum Acidobacteriota; class Terriglobia; order Acidiferrales; family UBA7541; genus Acidiferrum. The sequence continues at coordinate 122,685 of DATJOO010000016.1, read as the reverse complement.
TTTCAGTTGCGGGCGCTGGACCAGCAATTGGAGATTTCTCGGCACACGGTGAAAGGCTTCCAGGACACCCTGGACATTTTCCAACACCGACTGGAGGGAGGCTACGCGTCTGGATTGGAAACGGCTCGTGCGCAAGCGGCGCTTTCCAACGTGGCGGCGACTATCCCGCAAATAGAAAGCCAGATTGTCGCTCAAGAAAATGCCCTGGACCTGTTGTTGGGACGCAATCCGGGACCGATCGCCCGAGGGGCAGCGCTTGTGGATCAATACGATCCGACCGAAGTACCCGCGGGATTGCCGGCGACGCTGCTGGAACGGCGCCCGGATTTGCGGGAAGCGGAGCAAAACTTGATTGCCGCCAATGCAAACGTAGGAGTGGCAAAAACCAATTTCTTTCCGACCATTTCGTTATCCGCGCTTTTTGGAGGCGTAAGTCCACAACTGTCTGAGCTGACTGGAGCAGGGAAAGCCTGGACCGTGGCCGGGGACTTGGCGGGCCCGATTTTCACGGGTGGACGACTCAAGAACCAGTATCGGGCGGCACTCGCGGTGCGGGACCAATCAAAAATTTCGTTCGAAAAGTCGGTGACTCAGGCTTTTGGCGAGGTGTCCACGTCGCTATCCGCACACCAGGAGTTGGGCAAGGCCTACAAGGAGGAACTGGTGTCTGTGGAAGCGTATCGCGAATCGGTACGCCTATCGACGCTTCGCTATGACAGTGGACTTGCGAGCTATCTCGACGTGATTGATGCGCAATTGCAACTGTATCCGGCAGAGACCACCGCAGTGAATTATGACTTAGGGCGCAAGTTGGCCTTGGTGAGCTTGTATCAGACTTTGGGCGGAGGCTGGAATCTGAGCGACGCGCAATGGAGCGGCACAACCACAAGCGTTACACCAAGCAGCACGACACAGCCAACCCCGTGAAGCGTCATCGAGTAGAGAAGAGAGCAGTTAGGTGATGGAATCGCGGCTGCGATCACGTAGAGCAAGGACGCTGAGCGTGGAAAGAGCGGCGGCGAAACAGAGATAAAGCGCGGGCGCCATACGGCTCGAAGTAGTTTTCATTAAGGCCACTGACACCATGGGCGCCGTTCCACCAAAGATGCCGATGCCAATATTAAAGGCTACCGCGTGGGCGCTGACGCGATAGCGCGGCGCGAATTGTTCTGAAAGCATTGCTGGCGCATTGCCCATGATCACAGCGAGCAAAAAGGCAAAAACTAACTGGGCTATCCATAAACCCAGGACACCGTGGCTGCTCACTAATTGGAATGCCTTCCAGGAAAAGATTGTTTCCACGAAAAACGCGACAGCAAGGGCGGAGCGGCGGGTCCAATGCCGATCGGACAGCCAGCCGAAAAGCGGCACGACGAAGAGGGCTAGCGCTTGTCCCGCAGCATTGATGCGCAAGGCTTGCTGATCCGCGATGCGCGCGAATTCGTGCGCATAAGTGGGCAGCAAGACCATCGTAATGTAATTGACAATGCCGTAGCCGGAAGTGAACAAGAGCGTCGCCAGCAAAATCCACGGCTGCGCCTGAATTGCTTGCCGCAGTGGTGCCACGTTTTGGGGTTGTGCTTTTGCTTCCGATTCAGCATTGGTCTCGGGGAGGTGCCGCCGCAAAAAATAGGCGGCCGACGCGATGACGCCACCCACTAGAAACGGGACGCGCCACCCCCACGAGTACAGCGTCACCGGACTGGCTAGGGTAGTTACCATGGCCGCGGCCGCGGCCCCGAGTAACATCCCGGCGGTAGAGCCCAGATTCGCGATGCTGCCTGCGAATCCGCGGCGACCCGGCGGAGCAGACTCGACCAAATAGGTCACGGAGTCCACAAATTCACCACCCACCGAGAAACCCTGAAAGAGGCGGATGACGATCAAGAGAAGCGGCGCGCCGACGCCAAGCGCGTGGTACGTCGGCAACAGGCCTACTGCTACGGTAGAAACTCCCATCAGCAGCACAGATAGCGTCAACACGAAACGACGTCCTACGCGGTCCGCCAAGTGTCCGAGGGCCACCGCCCCAATCGGCCGCATAGCAAAGCCGCCCGCGAAACCGCCGTAGATGGCCAGAAGAGACGCGATTCGATCGTGGCCTGGAAAAAAGAGGGAAGCCAAAACAGGGGCGAGCAGGCCGTAGAGCCCAAAGTCATACCATTCGAGCAGGTTGCCGATGGCTCCTGCGAGGATGATGCGGATGTTGTGTCTCATCAGCGGCAAGAGCCGGATCTCAGTCGTTTCGAATAGGAATATGTCTGCCTGCGCCCTGGGTCAGACCCGGGCTGCCACATGCAGGGTCTAACGTTAGCCATTTTGATGTTCGCCGAATCGAATATGTCACGCGAAGTAAAATTGGCAAAGGCGGCGAGGGGGAAGGCCTCATTTTTAGACCACTGTCGCTGTTTGGCAGTAGCTTATTTATTGGAGAATTGTGGACAGTAATCGAATGAACCGACGAGCCTCGCTTCGAGTGGTCTTGGTTTGTGCTGCGCTCTTCATGATCGCGGCGAACACCAGTGGTGTCGACACCCTCAAGCTTTCAGGGCGCGTGATCGGAGCTTCGGGCAATCACGCGATTTACGTGGAGCTTTGGGATGCGCAAAACTTTCTGAAGCAGCCGGTCCAGCGCGTTCGTATCGAGCGGGGCGCGCCCACCAACTTCCAATTCCAAATTCCTGCGGGCCGTTGGGCACTGAGCGCATTCGAAGATCAAAATGACAATGGCGTGCTCGACATGAGCCTATTCGGTCCAAAGGAGCCGAGTGGTTTTTGGCACCCCTTTCATGCATGGCGAAAGCCTCGGTTCGATGACGTAGCTGTTCAGGTCGATCGCGACATTACGGATGCCAATATCGAGTTGAAGAAGTAGCGCCAGCAATTTCTGAAGCCTCAGAGAAGCGATAATTTACATATCCTTCCCGCGGTCTGGATCATCGAATACCTTCCGATATGTCGAGACAACCAAGATCGCGAGGCGCGCGAAGGGCGACCTGCCTGGTGGCGTGTTACCATACCGCGGTCTTGTTATCGGAATCTTTGCGATGAGCGAATCCAACACGCCCAGGCTTCAGGTGGTACCGCAACCTGTTTCCGCGCTGCTAACTCGCGCGGCGATCTTTCTGACTCTGAAGATGAAGTCTAGCGCTGATCATCGCGATACCATCCGATCATTCTGTGCCGATCTTTCTACGATATTTCGAGCCGTGGAGTTTCGCGATCTGGAGGGCGGGCTTTCCTGTGTGATGGGGTTTGGCCCCGAGGCCTGGGACCAACTCTTTGGACCTCCCCGCCCGGCGGAACTGCATCCATTTCGCGAAATTCGCGCGGGTAATAGACACGCGGTGGCGACGCCGGGCGATCTATTCTTTCATATTCGGGCAAAGCGCATGGATCTTTGCTTCGAGCTTTCCACGCAAATCATGGCGCGCATTGGCTCGGCCGCGAACACGGTCGACGAAGTCCAGGGATTCCGTTACTTTGACGACCGGGACCTGCTGGGATTTGTCGATGGCACGGAAAATCCCAGGGGCCAAGAAGTTGTTGATGCGGTCCTGATTGGGGACGAAGATCCGGCGTTCGCTGGGGGCAGCTACGTCATCGTACAGAAGTACGTTCACAATCTGGACGCCTGGAATCAACTGTCCACAGAAGCCCAAGAGCGCATCATCGGTAGAAAAAAATTATCCGACATTGAGCTAGATGACTCCGTCAAACCTACCTCCGCTCATAACGCCCTCACGACCATCGTCGAGAACGGCTTAGAGAAGAAAATTCTGCGCGACAATATGCCTTTTGGCCGGCCAGGACAAGGCGAGTTTGGTACCTATTTTATTGGCTACAGCCGTTCGCCAGGCATCACTGAGAAGATGCTGGAAAACATGTTCGTCGGCCGGCCGCCCGGCAACTATGATCGCTTGCTCGACTTCAGTGCGGCCTTGACGGGCAATTTGTTTTTTGCGCCCTCGGCCACGTTTCTAGATGCCGTTGGTGCAGACGCCGCAACCTCTGACGCTCACGGTGCTTCACCGGAGCCAACCGCCACTGAAAGCGCGAAGCCAGGCGGGACGCAGAGCGACGGCTCGCTCAACATAGGCTCACTCAAAGGAGATACATCCCATGAATAACCTGCATCGCGAGCTGGCCCCGATTTCGGATGCGGCCTGGGCGCAGATTGAAGAGGAAGTTGCCCGCACCTTCAAGCGCTACCTTGCCGGACGCAGAGCCGTGGACGTGAAAGGGCCGGGAGGCGCGGGTTTGTCCGCGGTCGGCACCGGTCACTTGCGGGCGATCTCCGGCTCGCGCGAGGGCGTCGTTGCCAGACAACGCGAGGTGAAGGCCTTGGTCGAATTGCGTGCTCCCTTCGAACTGACTCGCGCGGACATTGACAATGTTGAACGCGGAGCAAACGATTCCAACTGGCAGCCTGCGAAAGACGCGGCGCGGCGGATCGCTTTCGCCGAAGATGGCGCCATATTTGAAGGCTATCCGGACGCTGGCATCGAGGGCCTACGGCAGGGAACTAGCAACCCGAAAATGTCTCTCCCCGCGGATGTTCGGGAGTATCCGGACGTTATCGCTCAGGGTTTGAGCCAGCTTCGGCTCGTGGGAGTCAATGGTCCGTACGCGGTTTTGCTGGGGGCCGAAGCTTGTACGACTCTCGCGGAGACGAGCGATCACGGCTATCCGGTGCTGGAGCACGTGAAACGCCTGGTCGACGACAAAATCATCTGGGCACCCGCGATCGATGGAGCATTTGTGGTTACGACGCGCGGCGGCGACTTCGAATTGCACCTCGGGCAGGATCTCTCCGTGGGATATCTAAGTCACACCGAAGCAGCGGTCCGCCTCTACTTGCAAGAGACCTTCACTTTCTTGTTGCTCACTTCCGAGGCGTCCGTTGCCATCCAGCCTGCACCAAAAACGTAAGGCAGCTGATTTGCCGAACACGCCGGGCGAACACCAGCGATACGCAAAGTCTGTGTGGCTGCCGTAGTAGGTTGAAGTGGCGAACGCGTGATTGTCTGGCTTTCCCCTTTTCTTCTTGTTTGTATAGGCGTACAGATCACCTGGAACGGTGCTGCCGCGTTGCTCTCGCCGGTGATTTCGCACGCCCGCTGAACCCCACGCGACACATTTGGACTCGCCTGTTTGGTGGTAAATTCATTGGCAACGCGACTTGCAGAAGAAACCATGCCGTAGAGATGAGCCCCGATCTGGTGCAACAGGTCGGAGGTCGGAAAAGGGAGGCACGCAAAGTGTCTGCGATTCGGAGTGTCGTTTACGGTTCGCTGTTTCTCGCTTCTTCGTTCTTGATCGCTCGGGCGACGTTTGCGCAAGACATCGTCGTGGATGCGGCGCCGTCGCACGCCGTTAATTCCTTCAGTCCACCGCGCGCGCTGGGTGGGGCGTTCGACAGGCAGAGGGGCGGCAAAACTCAGGAAGAAATTGAAAAGCATACCCAGTGGGTGCTGAGCGGTCCGGCACTAAAAGAGTTGCTGGGCTCGGGATGGCAGACGGTCTCCTACCGCCAAAATACGGAATTGCAGATTGAAGCCTGGCATTGGAATCCACGGGGAACTTGGAGCAATGCGGCCAAGAAGGAAGGCTACTTTACCGGCGGTGCCGATTTGGGCGGCGAAGAGATTGTTCATTCCTGGGCGTACCCGCTGCCGCATCGTGGGGCGACGCTGGGAGACGGAACCGGATGGTCTCGTCTGACGGACGGTGACCCAAATTCCTACTGGAAGAGCAACCCCTACCTGACCAAAGCCTATACGGGGGAAGACGATTCGCTGCATCCGCAATGGGTGATGATCGACCTGGGCAAAAAGGTCGACATAAATGCCATCCGTATCGCTTGGGCGAATCCGTATGCGACGCGCTACTACGTACAGTTCTGGACCGGAGAATTGGAACCGTTCTATGCGGGCATCAACCGCGGCACTTGGCAAACCTTTCCTATGGGGACGGTCACGAACGGTAAAGGCGGAACACCCACGTTGCGGCTTATGGATTGGAGCATTCCCGTGCGTTACCTGCGGATCTGGATGCTGCAATCCTCCAACACCTGCGACACCCACGGTCCGCAGGACAAGCGAAACTGCGTGGGATATGCGATCAACGAGTTATACATTGGCACAGTAACGGCCGACGGCCAGTTCAACGATATTGTGAAGCACATGCCTGGCAGGCAACAGACCATTACTTGGCCTTCTTCTGTGGACCCCTGGCACGCCGCTTCTGACTTGGATTACGGCCGGGGCGACCAAGTGGGATTCGACTTCTTCTTTAAATCCGGCATCACTCGCGGTCTGCCCACCATGGTTCCCATTGCGATTCTTTACACAACTCCCGAAGACGCCGCCAACGAAATCGCGTACCTCTACAAGAGGAAATATCCGGTCTCCTGGATTGAGATGGGAGAAGAGGCGGACGGTCAGCGTGTGCTGCCGGAAGACTACGCGACTTTATACATCCAGTTCGCGCGCGCCATCCATAAATTGGTTCCAACCGCTCCCTTGGGCGGCCCGGCGTTTGAGGGCACTCCCGGCGATGTGGACTCATGGGCCGACGCGAATGGCCGAGTGTCTTTTCTCGGACGGTTCGTGGACTATCTTAAGGCGCACAACGACCTGAAGGATTTTAGTTTTTTTTCGTTTGAACACTATCCCTGCATGGGAACGCACCTGTGCGGGGAATGGACTTCTCTTTATTACGAACCCCAGTGGGTGAATCACGTGGTACAAGCATGGAAGGATAACGGGCTGCCGCCGGACATTCCATTTTTTATGACGGAAGGGAACGATTTTGGAGATGGCGGCCCGGAGACGGTCAAGACCGGACTGTGGCTGGCGGACTATGTGGGCGCAATGATGACTGCAGGCGCCAGCGGAACCTATTACTTTCACTACGTTTCCTCGCCTGGACGGCGGGCCCGCGGATTGCTCTCGGTGGACGACGAAAGCCATACCCTCTATTCACCGCAATACCTCGCTGCGCAGTTGATCGCCAAAGAATGGGTGCAGCCCGTTGATGCGATGCACAAACTCTACCGGGCGACCAGCAGTGTGACTGACAGAGATGGCAACGTACTGGTAACCGCCTATCCGGTTGAGCGGCCGGACGGGCAATGGTCGGTCATGCTGATCAACAAAGATAAAGACAACGACCATTCCGTAAGGCTGGTTTTTACCGATCCTGTAACTAAACAGAACCGCTGTTTTTCGGGCTCCGTGGATCGCCTGGTCTTTGGCCCAACCGAATATCAGTGGCATGTTGATCCCGATGTTGTTCCTGCTGTGGCCGCGTCTGGACCGAGTGCTGGGGAGGGTGAGGAAGATGAAGATGCCGCTGCCCGGAGACGCGGTCCAAATGGCCATGCCGATCCGGACGGACCAGCGTCGAAGTCGAGCGTGGCCGCGGAAGGGGCAGGCACTGTTTTCGAACTTCCGAAGGCATCCATCGTGGTGCTTCGCGGCAAGCTCGTGAGTTATTGATCCCGAGTCCCTTCTAGCAACGCAAATGCATGCATGGTGCCCAAACTTTATTCAACCGGTACGCGTGTGCCCTCGTCTCATGGACAGACAAACTGAAGCATCCCGCAGTTTTGGGGCAGGAGATCGCCTGGTTTTCTGCCCGCGGCCTTGTTTCTGCCGGGTTGATGCCGCAGGGCTTGAAGCACAGATGCTGAATGGGGCGACCAGGCTCGAGCACGTGACGTCGTGTGACAGGACGACGGCCGGCAGCGAGATTCGTCACATCTAAGCAAAAAATTTCATTCGCGACGATTATTTAGAAGCGGGACGCCTTGCGTAGCAGTTTGCAGACCAGCCCCAGTTTCTAGTATTTGTTGTTTCGAGTGGCCGTTATATGCTTCAGCAACCACGTATCGCCAACCATTTTGACAAGGAGTGCAGGGAATGAGCTCAAGTTCGATTCCTTCAGTCATTGAGAATACGTTGAAAACCTGGACTTTCTTTCTCCAGGACTACTCATTGCTGACCTATAAGTCGCTCCAGAGCATGTTTCGAGGCCGACGTTATTTTGCCGAATTGATAGAACAGATGGATCAGATTGGAGTAGGTTCGTCAGGGATTGTATTCGTTGCGCTCTTTTGCGTCGGCGGTGTGGTGGTGTTGAACGCAGCGTCACAATTTGCCCGATTCGGCGAAACGGTGTTGACGGGTGACGCGGTTTCGCTCGCGCTGGTCCGAGAGCTCGGCCCCGTGTTCACGGCACTTCTGGTCGCCGGGCGTAACGCCACCGCGATGGCTTCGGAACTGGGCTCGATGGTAGTAAGCGATCAGGTGGACGCGATCCGGGCCTTCGGGATTGATCCGATCCGCAAGCTGATGACCCCGCGTGTGCTGGCTACGGTGTTAACGCTACCTTTGCTGGTGGCCGTGGGGAATTGTGCGGGATTGATCGGAGGGTTCCTGGTCGCACATATGATCCTGCACTTGGGAACTGCGGAATTCATGTCTCACGCGATCAATGTGCTGGTCTTCGGGGATTTGGTCATTGGGTTCACGAAGCCCATTGTTTTCGGATTCATCGTCGCCACCGTGGGGTGCTATAAAGGCTTTCGCGTGCGCGGCGGGACCGAGGGTGTGGGTCGCGCTACGATTACCGCATTCGTTGTAGCCTCGCTCGCGGTCCTGGTCGTGGATCTTTTTATTACGCGTTTTTTGCTTTCGGTATTCAATTTGTGACATGCCTCAGTGAACGAGTGGAGTAACTGTCGAATTTAAGAGTTGGCCCTGACGAGCCTCGCCGAGTTTGTTGCTGTTTACCAGAGTCAGCGCTCAACAGACCGCCATGAAGATTAAGTGGGACAACACAGCAGAAGCCTTCAGGGGCGTCGATAGTGTCAAGCGAAATGGGCCTGATTTTGATGCAACCCCGATTGGTTCCCCCTCAGAATTACACCGTATGTGATTGGAAAAGTTTGCGGGCACGACGAGACTCGAACTCGCCACCTCTCTTCGTCCGGCGTTCGCGCCCAGCCGGCCGACCACACTTCGAGCATTTTTCTGGTCATCCCGCCTGAGACTTTGCTTTCCTCTTGCACGCCGCAAGTCGTTGTGCTATATACTGAACCATATGGTTCAGTATAACGAAGCCCGCCTCGACGCTACCTTCGCCGCGCTGTCGGACGCGACCCGGCGCGGCGTGCTGGAGCAGCTCAGCCGCGCCGACGCTTCGATCACCGACCTCGCCGGAAAGTTCCATATGACCCTCACGGGCATGAAGAAGCATGTTGGCGTGTTGGAGCGGGCAGCGCTGGTCACTACGGAAAAGGCCGGGCGCGTCAGAACCTGCAGGCTTGGCAAGCGCGCGCTGGAAGAGGAGGCCGCCTGGATCGAGCGGCACCGCCAACTCTGGAGCGCACGTTTCGACGCGCTGGATGAGATTGTCGAGCACTTGAAATCAAAGGAGAAGACAGATGCCCGAAGGAAAAGCAAGTAGTCCCGCCGCCATGAACCGCACCGCCGTGGAACGCAAGTCCGACCGCGAGCTCGTCGTGACGCGAACGTTCAATGCCCCGGCGCACATCGTGTTCGAAGCGTGGAGCAAACCCGAATTGTTCAAGCGTTGGTGGGTTCCGAAGTCGGCGGGCATGTCGCTGCTCTCGTGCGACATGGATGTGCGCACCGGGGGCGGGTATCGCTTCGTGTTCAGCCATCCGGCCTTCGACCAACCGATGGCGTTCTTCGGCACGTACAGAGAAGTGACGCCGCACAAGCGCCTCGTTTGGACGAACGAAGAAAGTGATCAGGGCGCCGTGACTACGGTGACGTTCGAAGAAAATGCCGGCAAGACGCTGGTCACCTTTCACGAACTCTACCCCACCACAGCGGCCCTCGACGAAGCCCTCGCCGGTTCGGCGGAAGGCCTGCCCGAACAGTTCGCGCAGCTGGAAGAGTTGCTCGCAGACAGATCGTGACCATGCTCAGACGCGATTTCCTGAAGACTGCCACAGCGACCGCGGTGCTGACTGCGACCCTTCCCGTTCAAGCCAAGGAGACACCCGCAATGTCAAATGCGAATTTTGCCGACGTCAATGGCCGGCATATCTTTTACAGCGTGCATGGCGCTGGCACGCCGCTCATTCTTCTTCACGGGGGCATCAACCCAGACTGCTTCGGGAGCAATCTGGCCGAACTGGCCAAGGGCCGGCAGGTGATCGCCGTCCATCTTCAGGGGCATGGTCGCACGCCAGACACCGACAGGCCACTGCGCTGTGAAACGATGGGTGACGACGTTGCCGCTCTGATCGGCCATCTGAACCTTGGCAACGCCGACGTAATGGGCTACTCGCTGGGCGCCTTCGTCGCACTGCAGACCGCCATCCGCCATCCGGACGCGGTCGACCGGCTCGTGCTCATGGCTGCGAGGATGAGGCAAGACGGCGCTTATCCGGAGGTGCTGGCGGCCTTCAATCAGTTGCAGGCCAACGCTGCGATGCTTGGCGGTAGCGTCAAGGCATCGCCGTTAGGGCAGGTGTATCCCGATGTCGATTGGACGAATCTGTTCAGCAAGGTCGGCGACCTGACCAAGCGCGAATTTGACTGGAGCGCCGACGTCGCCAAGCTTCAGACCCGCACACTGCTGGTCTTTGCCGACGCGGACTGCATCCGACCGGAACACATGGTCGAGTTCTGGAAGGCGTTGGGAGGCGGCCAGCGGGACGCCGGGGTCGATGGCTCACTGCGGCCGGCAAACCAGCTCGCAATCGTGCCGGGCACCACCCACTACACGCTCGCCGTAGACCCGATGCTGCCCGAGATCGTCGAGCGCTTCCTCGGAACCAAATAGAAGGCTGTCGGTCGCGGCGAGTCCCGGAATTGTCCGAATGTTTAGCTTTTCGGGCAAGCGGCTTTGGCTCGACCGTTGCCTTCAGGCCAGTGCACTTATCGAGAGTCGATCACGATCGATTCTCAAAATAGGCCCGCGTAAACGCCCTTCTCGCCATGAACTCGCCAGTTGTCGGCAACTCGGAAGTCATCGTAGTCAGAGGGGACGCAGAGTCAGCATAGCCGCCGCAAGTAATTCACTCGCCTGGAAATTGGGTTAACTGCTTTGAAAGGAATGGCGGGGACGACGAGACTCGAACTCGCGACCTCTGCCGTGACAGTCTAGGTATACACGGATTATCAGCGACTTAGATTCTACGCGGGGGCTGCCAAGTCGCTGAACGGGGATTGTAGGAACCATTCGCTGTGGGTAATCTTGTGGGTAGAATTTTTCGACCGTTTGTTCCGTAGATTGCCTCTTCGGAGCTAGCGCGATCAGTGCCACCGCGCTTAACTCGCTCTCGCTGCTGGATGATATTCGAGCAGGATAAGTCGCGAGTCGAGCACTTTCGTACCGACTAATTCAAGGGGAACCCGTGGATAATCAGCATAGATAGGCTCCTTCCCGGTCTCTCCCAGTATCAACGGAAAGACCATGAGGCGAAGGCGGTCAACAAGTCCCAGTTTTGCCAAACTCTTGACCAGACGTATGCTGCCGATGCATCGAAGAGGGTCTCCTTCCTGTTGTTTCAGTGCCATAATTGCATCTCCAGCGTTACCCTTTATCAAACGTGTGTTGTTCCAAGCGAGCGGCTCGCGGAGTGTGTTTGAACACACTAATTTAGGGAGCATACGCATACGGGTGCTGACCTCATCGGTTGCTGACACCGCAAACCGGGACAACGCCTCATACGTTACTCGTCCCATCAGTATGACCTGACGCTGATCTAGATGTTCGCGCACCCAATTCCCAAGGTCGTGCCCGAAATAGCCGAAGTAAGCTGGCTCATTCGTGCCGGAGGCGAAGCCATCGAGCGAAACGAACAGGTCTGCAATCAGTTCTCTCATGCGGGCGTGTGCTCCTTCGAGCATGGGATCGCGCCAATTTTACACCGTACACTAGTAAGACCGTGCAGGGTATTGTGCGTCTAAGGTGTTTCCGAGGTGAGTAACAGCGTCGGTAAACTGACCTTGGTCATCATCCGTCCGTGGTCAGCTTCGAGCGATTGCCCCTTGGGGTCAGGGAGTGCCCGGTCGATGATTCGCAGATTCGGATGCCGCGCCGATGGGTTTTGGGAGATGACGAATCGTTGGCGAACTGCGAAGCTGTCTCTACGCGGGTCAGAAATTCTTCCGCAGGATTGCTGCGAGAATGAAGAGCGAACCAACGAGGCGAGCGATATAAATCCACGGACTACCTTCGCCGGGATGCGCAAAAAAGGGGAGAAGCACTCGCGTGATTGCGTCGATAAGAAAGAACCCGGTAAAGGCTAGGAACAAGGTATCGCGAGTGTCCCGCCAGAATCGCAGAAAAAACAAGCTGGCTGTCAGAGACGCCGAAGCGGTAAGGCCGAGAAGGAAAATTGCAATCATCGGTTGCTTTCCCAGATGAGACCATAAAGCAAGAATCCGAGAGATATAGCTGTAGTGACGAGTCGGAACACGTAGAGGTCTGTCTTAGGGAAAATAACGAGGTCTACAAAAATAAGTAGATTTGTGACCGCGAATCCGACGAAGCACAAGCTACTCCAAAGCAGCAGCCTCTTCCCGCCCTGTCGATAGCCTCTCCAGAGGAGCACCGCGCATGTTGCGCTGATCAGCGTCCCCAAAATGTAAATTGCCGCCCCCATGATTACTCCGTGCCCTTCTTAAATCGAAAAGCACGAGCAAAGTCGCGCACTGAGGATGGAGGTCGTGAGTGAATCAGATTCGCGATGCGCACAAGTTCGCGGCGATAGGTCGCATCTACCGACGCCATCACTTGATCCCGCTCGACGGAGGCGGAGTTGTACCCGTAGGATTCGGGTATTCCCGGTACGAGGGTAACGACACCTTCGCGCACCAGATCGGCGAGAATTAGCTGAACGCGCTCTTTTCCTATGTACAAGCGTTTTGTGAGATTTTCCACCGACCACGGCTGGGGACGGCTGTTCCAGAGTAGGAGTAATGCTTCGAGATGGGGAACGCTCTCTATGCGTTCCCGAATAAATTCATATACCTCACTTTCGTTCTGTGGATTGGCAACCATAAGACCGATGCTCGGACGATATCATAGCGCGAACTCCGGTTCAGCGTTGAGCTACCTGCCATCGCCGTTAGTGGACTGTGGCTCTGGCAGCAGGGGCGAATTGTTCGGTGGATAAGACGTTCCCGCTCAGACCAGCCAGCGGCCAACGCGTACTGCAAATAGTCGAACGTGGAGCACGAAAACCCGAAGTCGCGACTGTTAGGGCGCGATGGTCGTCCCGCCGTCCACGGTGAACGCTCTTCGCAATGTCCGCGTACGCTTGCTCATCTCCACTGACGACATCGCGCGCAATCTGCGTATCAATCAAGCCGGGGTTGACCGCGTTGACGCGAATTCCATGGTGGACGTATTCGAGAGCCGCTGTCCGAGTTACCTACGCGAATGGCACAAGCAAACGCCATACGCCAAGCCCACGGATTTCGTGTTCCCGTCGATAAAGGAGAGCGGCAGAGTACCGATCTGCGCGTCGGTATTTCGCGCCGACCACTTGCGCCCTGCGGCAAAAGCAGCAGGCGCGACCATCCCAGACGGTCATCGCTGGGGTCTCCACAACCTCCGACACAGCATATCGAACTGGCTAGTGAACAAGGCGAGGGAAAACCCGAAGACTGTGCAGGGCAACTTGGGTCACTCGCGGATTCAGACCACGCTCGGCCTCTACACAGACCAAGACCTCGACGAGATGATCGCGGCTCAGGAAAAGTTTCTTGACGTTGTGGGATTCGAATCGGGAGCGTTCAGTAGAAGCTGGGTGGGATTGTGGGTAGGAGTTTCCGGTGTCACGTCCGATAACTCTTTTAGAAAGAATGGCGGGGACGACGAGACTCGAACTCGCGACCTCTGCCGTGACAGAGCGGAAATAACAAGTACTCACAACAACTTACAAGGCTGTTGGGGACTGCCAAGTACTTGTAAAGACGTAGTGACTGGACAGATCACGGGTTGGAGTTCGGGTTGGAGAGGCGGGAAAATACCTAATTGAGTCACGGATCGTATTCACTTTTCAGTTTTACACCAAGAGGATCAAACGGACTATACACCTACGCCTGTCGGATGGAGGGCCTCTTTGGAGAAATTGCAGATACGCCAGCTCATGGTCGAATCCTCTGGAGGCTAGTTCGGAATCGGGCAGCCGCGAAAGAACCCCGAACGGTCCCGTGGAACCGGCGCCCCGATCAAGACCCAGAGAGAGATTTGACTCGATGACGACAATGTATGCTTGGAGTTTTGCGGAGATGCAAATGTAAAATAGGCGTCATGGACGCCCCTGTCAGACTGCCTGCCTTGCAGCAAGCTGGCGTGAATCAGCATTCACCTGCGGAGGCGAAAATCGTCCTCTTCCGTTCGCTGTTTCATGGACGCGAAGATGTTTACCCGCGTCGCTTCGAAAGCCGCAAGACTGGCAGGGCCGGTTATTCACCGGTTTGTGGTAATGAATGGGTCCAGGGCATTTGCGAAAAGCCAAGGATCAAATGTTCCGAATGTCCTCACCAACGTTTTCTTCCCGTAACTGACGATGTGATTCGCTGGCATCTGCAGGGTCATGACGACCATAGCCGTGATTTCGTCATGGGTGTTTATCCGATGCTTCTGGATGAAACCTGTTTCTTCCTCGCCGCCGATTTTGACAAAACAACGTGGCAGGACGATGTCGCCGCGTTTTTGGAAACTTGCCGTCAAATGAATTTGCCGGCGGCCTTGGAGCGATCGCGGTCAGGCAGGGGCGGACACATTTGGTTCTTCTTCAACGAACCGGTGCCTGCCACCTTGGCGCGGAAGTTGGGGGCGCATATTCTGACGGAAACCATGGAACGCCGTCCCGACATCGGCCTGGATTCGTACGACCGTTTCTTTCCCAATCAAGACACTCTTCCGCCGGGCGGCTTCGGCAACTTAATTGCGCTGCCATTGCAGAAGCGGCCGCGGGAATCAGGCAACGGCCTTTTCCTGGATGAGCGAATGACACCGTATCCCGACCAATGGGAGTTCTTGTCCTCGGTCCACAAAATTAGCCGCGGTGAGGTTGAAGAAGTGGTCCGTCTCGCTGAAGCGAAAGGGAAAGTAATTGGCGTCCGTTTAGTGCCAGAGGGCGATGAAGAGGAAGCGGCACCCTGGATGGCTCCACCCTCGCGGCGCAGGAAAGATACTCTGATCGCTGGTCCCCTTCCGAAAACCTTGGAACTCACGTTGGCCAATCAGATATATATCGCTAAAGAAGTACTGCCTCCTGCCCTCCGCAACCGCCTGATTCGGCTGGCGGCGTTTCAAAATCCCGAATTTTACAGAGCGCAGGCCATGCGGCTTTCGACCTACGACAAGCCTCGAATTATTGCCTGCGCTGAAGATCACCCGAAGCACATTGGATTGCCGCGCGGCTGCCTGGATGACCTGCTTCAATCCCTGTCGGATCTGAACATCAAAACTGTGGTCCGGGACCAGCGCAACCCAGGCCAACTGCTGAAGGTGACATTCCAGGGTGAACTGCGCCCCGAGCAAATCGTCGCCGCCCAGGCCATGCTTGCTCAGGACACGGGAGTGTTGGCAGCCACCACAGCGTTTGGCAAGACCGTGGTGGCCGCGTGGCTGATTGCTCAACGGGGCGTTAATACGCTCGTATTGGTGCATCGACGGCAATTGCAACAGCAATGGATCGAGCGACTTTCTATCTTCTTGGGAATGCCGGTCGGCGCCATTGGCCGGATCGGCGGCGGCCGCGCCAAGCCCACTGGCCTACTGGATGTCGCGGTGATCCAGAGCCTCGTACGAAACGGTCTAGTCGATGATCTGGTCGGCAACTATGGGCACCTCATTGTAGACGAATGCCACCATCTATCTGCCCAAAGCTTCGAATTGGTTGCGCGTCAGGCTAAGGCGAAGTTCGTCACGGGTTTGTCCGCCACAGTCACACGGAAGGATGGCCACCATCCGATCATCTTTATGCAGTGCGGTCCCGTGCGTTATCGGGTTAATGCCAAGCAGCGGGCGGCGGCGCATCCTTTAAGCATACGGTCATGGTTCGTCCGACTGACTTTCGCCCATTGCGGCCGGCCAATCCCAATGTGCGGCTACAATTCCACGAACTCTATGAGGAGCTGATTCGCGATGAAGAGCGCAATCGGCTTATTTGCCATGACCTGATGCAAACCCTTCGGGAGGGACGTTCGCCGTTGGTGTTGACTGAGCGGAATGAACATCTGGACTCTTTGGCCAAGCAATTGGCACGCGAGGTGCAGCACTTAGTGGTGCTCCGAGGAGGGATGCGCAAAAAGGAGCTTGACGCCATCTCCAGCCGCTTGGCCGCCATTCCTGCGGAGGAGGCTCGCGTGATCTTGGCCACCGGCCGATATGTGGGCGAGGGTTTTGATGACGCCCGGCTCGACACCTTATTTCTGGCGCTGCCCGTCTCGTGGCATGGAACCATCGCGCAATACGTGGGCAGGTTGCATCGCCTCTATGACGGCAAGCGCGAAGTGCGCGTCTACGACTACGCCGACCTCAATGTGCCGATGCTCGCGCGGATGTTTGATCGCCGCAGTCGCGGCTACGAAGCGATTGGCTACAAGATGCAGCTTCCGGGCAGTGCAGTTCCCGGCTGGCCTGCGGACGTGCCACTTCCTATCGATCCCGAGTGGAAGAGCCAATACGCCGCCAGCGTACGCCGCCTGGTGCGCGATGGCGTAGATTCTCCTCTGGCAAATCTATTTGTCGACGTAGCTGTAAAGCCACCTCCGAATGCCGAGGGCGCCAATCGAGCGCGAAGCGCAAGCGAGGCATTTCTATATCGGCGCCTCGAGACTTTGGCCGCATCGAACGGAAAGTTTCGTTTGAATTCAGAATTGCCGATTCCATTCGATGGCTGGGGTCGCATGGAGGTTGATCTGCTTTGCGCGCCATCGCGAATCGCCATCGAATTGGACGGTGGCCAGCATCTGGGTGACACAGACGCCTACCGGCGAGATCGTCGTAAAGATGCCCTGCTTCAGGAGAACGGCTATCTGGTCCTCCGATTCCTTGCCGAAGATGTCGGCAAGCATCTCGATCAAGTTCTCGATGGCATCTTTCGGGCTTTATCACATCAGGGCGCCAAAACCTGAGCTGAGGTCCCCCAAGATCTTACCTTCTAGGCCAAGTCCGGTAGCTCTTCGCGCGGAATTAGCAGACGGATGGAGCGTGCTTGCCCGGGCGTTCGCTCGATGAGCCCCCGGGCCACGAGCGTCAGGACCATTTGATGTACGGAAGGCGGAGAAACCTGAAAGTATTGCTGCATCTCGGCCTCGGTGGGCGCGCGTCCGTGGATTCGAGTGTAGTAATAGATGAAGGCCAGGTACTGGCCTTGTTTGGCGGTATAGGCTTTCTTCATCTTCACCCCTACAACGAGGCCACGCCTAGTTCCTGCTTCAAGCAAGGTTCCGCGAATGAGCTTCCCATGGGCTGGCAATAGTTCTCGGACCTGGATAATAGCAGTCGAGAGCAAGCGAGCCGGGACTTCAATGAAATATTCCTTCGGGTTGAGGCTCCATCGCCAGCAACTCCCAATAATCGAGTGGATGACCGTGCCTCGAAAGCTGGCCTGAGGTGACCCCGCAAAAGTCAACTTTTGCGCCCAACTGCCCTTGATTTCTGGAGTTTGTGCGATTCACACGCGACCTGTAGTGACATCTAACGGCGTGGGAAGAATCAGGTTTCGTTCCGGCTCATTCCGAAAGGACTCGAAAAATCCTTAAAATTGCAGTAATATAGGAGTATATTTGGGTTATAAACGGATCATCTGCGATGGCCTCAAAAACAAAGCAAATGAAGAAACAGCCCCAAACCGAGCGGGCTACGCGCAAGTCAAAGTTTCAGGCTGATTTGGCCCCTGCGGAAGACCGAATGGTTCGCGGCTTGAAGCAAGAGCTGCAGCTCACGAGCAATTCGGATTTTCTTTCCGACGCCCTGGCGTTATTCCGCTGGGCAGTATGGGAAAGAAAGCGCGGTCATCGTATTTTTAGTGAAACTGAGACGGGCGAGCGGAAGGAATTGGTGTTTCCGCGCCTCGAACGCGTTGCCCCTGAACTGGTGCTCCCACGTGTGGAGATTCCTTGGGCGCCGCGTGAGCTGGAGAGTCTTGCCGATCTCGCATCGCGAGAACCCGCCCATCCTACCGAAAACCTCATCCGAGCAATGAGAGGCTGAGTGGCCGTTCTCATCCGTCGTCTCGAGGAGCAGGACGAAGTCGCGCTTTTCGATTGTGGCGATGAGCCACTTAACAACTATCTAAGGCGGAACGCGTGGGCGAATCAGCAGAAAAGCTCTATTGGAGTGACTTATGTCGCGATCGACGAAGGTGCGCCTCGCAAAGTTATCGGATACTTCACTCTCGCAACGGCAAGTGTGCCCCGCGAGAGCTTCCCTAAGAATTACGTTCGTGGACTTCCCCCATACGACTTGCCACTCGTTTTGCTGGCGCGGCTTGCGGTAGACCGGCGCTTCACGGGAAAAGGGCTCGGGCACGCTCTCATTTCCGAAGCATTTAAGATCGCAGTCCGAGTTGCAGACGATGTGGGATGCCGCTGTATCATTACGGATGCATATCGAAACAGAGTCGACTGGTATGCGCGCTATGGTTTCGTCGCGCTGGAGGGTGCCTCCGAGAGCGGTCCTCAACGAATGTTTCTCGACATGAGAACGATTCGTATGGCGCTCAAGGGTACGCAGTAGTCTGGTCTGCGCTCACCGAATGAAGTTCGGTCTTTTCACCATGCCCAAATCCCTGCTGGTCAGCGAGCCAGAAATCATCACCAAGGGCGTCATCGCGTACCAACGAGCATTGCCGCCGCAAAGCAGCGTTCAGCCTTCGCGGCCACCAAGCTACGCAGATTGATTACCCCCGTTAGCATATTCCCCTGTTTCAGTCGTGCAGGAAGGGGGAAGCAATATGCAGGACGGAAGTGTGACAGTTGATCGGCGCAAGCGAGGGCCGGATGTTTGGTGCTTCAGGTGGCGAGAGGGCGGGCCAGACGGCCGAAGAATACACCGCCGGATCGTTCTTGGAACTGCTGACGACCTGAAAGGTATCGCGTCAGCGCGGAAGGCGGTTGTTGGACTGAGACACGAAATTAACGTCAACGACGTTCGGGTCAGAAGGAATCGATCACGTTAGCCGATTTATCGAGACATTTTCAGCAACGAGAGCTTGTGCGAGCCAATACCCGCATTGCCTATTCAACGAGGAAAGCTTACGAAGGCTATCTTAAGAAATGGTTCGAGCCGCGGTGGGGTGAGTATCGTCTTTTGGAAATACGGGCTGTGGAAGTCGAATCATGGCTGAGGTCTTTGAACCGGGCGCCAGGAACGCGCTGCAAGATACGGAATGTAATGAGCCTGTTATTCAACCACGGTCGCCGTCACGACCTCTGCGACCGCAACCCCATTCAGTGGGTTCGGCAAGGCGCCAAACGCCGCACCGCACCAGATATCTTGACCCGCGATGAAGTCCAGGGATTGCTCGCAAATTTGCGCTTTAGAGAACGCACTCTGGTCCTCTTAGCCGTGACCACCGGCTTGCGGAGGAGCGAGTTGTTCGAGTTGAAGTGGAGAGACGTGGACTTTCAAGCCAAACAGATTCATGTAACGCGCTCGATCGTGCAGAACGTTATTGGCGCTTGCAAGACCGAAACCTCGCAGAAACCTGTTCCAGCTCACGATGATCTGGTCAAGGCTCTGCGCGAATGGCATCGGCAAACGCCGTATCAATCGTCAGAGAGCTGGGTATTCGCGAGTCCGGTCAACCAGGGCCACTGGCCTTTCTTGGCCCAGGAGATCATGCGGCACCATATCATTCCGGTTGCGCGAAAACTGGACATCACAAAGCGAATCGGCTGGCATACTTTTCGTCACACCTATTCGACGCTGCTTCGATCTACCGGTGCAGAGTTGAAGATCATGCAAGAGCTTCTGCGCCATTCGACAATTCGTGTGACTCTCGACACATACACGCAGGCAGTCACAACGGTAAAGCGAAATGCGCAGGAGGCAGTTGTCGCGCTCTTGTTCCGAGAAAAAAACCAGGAGACGTAAGCCCTGCTTGGAAGAAATCTATTTGCTGTACCTATTTTGTGCCCACGCGAAAATGGAGCACTTTCGGTAAGTTCTTTAGAGAGAATGGCGGGGACGACGAGACTCGAACTCGCGACCTCTGCCGTGACAGGGCAGCGTTCTAACCAACTGAACTACGTCCCCAACCTCGATGCAGTCATGAGGAGATTACCTTACAGAAGTGGAGCTTCGACTGCAAACTTGTCCACTCCGAATGGCAGCTGTCCCTGCCTACTCCCCGTTCTGAAGCACTTTTTATAGTAGCACATCGAGTCAGAGGCGCCAAAACCTGAGGCCGAAAGATGCCCTTATTGCGTCGTGCCGCCAGCTGAACTACGGAAAGTACGGGTGAGAACCTGGGTTTTTGCAGGTTTCCTTGGATTCACATCGGTTATCGCCTAAACCAAGCTCGGAGGATGGAGGCGGACCTTCGCCTTGGAGCGCGCAGTCCATTCTAAGAAGCGATCGAGTTAAGAGAGGCCGACGTTGCTGACTCGCGGAGATGTGCCGGTGAATCGCTGGCTAGCGCAAATTGTGTTTCTACTGTGCTGTTTGGTTTTGGCTCTGGTGGTCGTTTTTTGTTATTTCGAAAGCTCGTTGTGCATTACGGTCCTGGTGGCGTCTTTCCTGGCGATTGTGGTAGACCCCGTGATCATGTTCTTCGAGCGCCTCCACATATCTCGAATGGTGTCTGCCGCTGTGGTGATTTTGGCAGGAACCGCGATTGTTGTGGGGGTCGCTTACGCTTCTTACACGCAAGTGGCTGACGTAGTCGATGACATGCCGGAATATGCGCGACGCGTGGGCCAAATGATCACACCAATAACAAAGAAGATCGAAAAGGTACAAGACAGTGCCGGACGATTGACGGCAGAAATGCCCACCAAGAAGGTTCCAGAAGTAAAAGTGAAGCAAGATTATCCGGAGTGGACGTCCTATCTGATCCGTGGGGTTGGACCGATGAGCGGCGCCGCCATCATCATTGGGGTAGTCCCATTTCTGATGTTCTTCCTGTTGATCCAAAAAAACCGACTGAAACAAAAACTCTCGATCGTTTGGGGAGAGCGCATCGACGTATCGGACCTGGCCTCGCGGGTAACACGGATGGTGCGTGGATTTGTGATCGGGAATCTTGTCATCGGATCGCTGATGGCGTTGATAACGATCGGGGTGTTGATCGCTTTGAACATGAGCGGAGCGGCCATTTTGGGAACGATCACCGGATTTATAAATTTGATTCCGTTTCTTGGCGCGATCCTTGGAGCATTAATTTTGGTAGGAGCAGCCTTGGTTCAGAATCAACCAGTGACCACTCTCTTGGTAATTCTAGCGACGGTCATTGCGCTGCACACGATTTCTGCGAATTATTTTATCCCCCGCTTCATTGGACATCGCGTGAACATCAGCCCAGTGGCAGCCACAATTGGAATTTTGTTTTGGGGGTGGCTCTGGGGGTTGATTGGCGTGTTGCTGGCTGTTCCTTTGACGGCGCTGGTGAAAATCGTCGCGGACTCTGATCCCTCGCTGGCGAAAATTGGGAATCTGCTTGCAGAGAAACCCGTCGCGGTACCCCCTTGGTCGCCTGCAAAAGCCGCGGAGTCGGCACGATTCGATTATCAAACCGAGCCGACCCACGCGGACAAATAACGCACTGATCCACCCGCAAAACCTAAATGCGACCGATCAA
Source organism: Verrucomicrobiia bacterium (assembly GCA_035506955.1). GTDB lineage: Bacteria > Acidobacteriota > Terriglobia > Acidiferrales > UBA7541 > Acidiferrum. The sequence continues at coordinate 100,871 of DATJOO010000016.1, read as the reverse complement.
AAGCAGAACAACCAAAATAACTAAAACGAGCCCGAGGCCTCCGCTAGGATAGTAGCCCCAACCACGACTGTAAGGCCATGTTGGCAGCGCACCCAGAGCCATTAACAGCAGAATCACTAGAAGTATGGTCAGCATGTTCTGTTCGCCCGTCGACTTGAGAACGACGCAGCACGAGAAGTGCGGGCTATTAACCTCCGCGGCTATTCAAAATCGAATCGCCGTCTGCAGCAATCCGGGCAATTCTGTAACAGGGCAGCCGCTGACCATTAGCCGGGATTTGAAGTTGCCTGATGGCGCGAACCGTTGCATCAAATCTATGCAGCATGTTCTTAGGAGAACCGCAAAAAACTGTCGGATGGACCGGCACCGCTACAGGAGCCAAAACGACCGAAACATTCGGGGGAATGGCGACTCGGGACTGCCTGGAAGAGGAGGAGAGCGACGTGATGATCAGGACGATGAATTTCGGATTGCGGCGGTCGAGGTTTGGCTTCTTGCGGTTTAGAACTTCGCGGTCCGTTCGTATCCTCCATTGGGTCGACGTTCATCGTAGTTACCTCACTGGCGATTTACGTGTTTGGGGACGCGGGCAGTGTCGCAATTACGAATCAAATTAGACATCAGGTGATTGGCTGAGATTCGGGCGAGAAGTTTCTGCACCTTATCAGTCCGAGCCCAGTGGCATTTGCAGCGAAAGCTGGATGGAGATTCGTCGGGCAAAGGACTACGTTTTCCACTGAACCCTGAGAGGCACTGGCGGCCATGTCCGTTTCCGGAGTGACTGCACACGGTGGCCCGGGCCGAGCCTTTGCAGTTTGATCGGTCTGGAAGTCATCCTGACCGCCAGTGTTCTGAAAATGCATTTGCGGCAGTACCTTCAGTTTTTCAGATTTTTACATTCCCTTGCGGATAGAACATTGCTTCGCGTCTCGGCAACATATGCCAAGACTTGTCGGACACGTGAGAGACACTAAGCGCGTGAGAAAGAGGACTTATGAGAACAAGTAAAGTATGTGGGACCATTTTGACTCTGCTGGTGTGTGGGGTGTTGGTTGGCTGCTCCAATACGCAAAACAAATATCCGGACGTTTCCAGTCAAATCCGGAACGCCTTGGATCAAGCGGGCTTAAAAGATGTCAGCGTGAATCAGGATCGCGATAAAGGCTTAGTTACGCTGTCAGGGACGACAGTCTCCGACTCCGACCGTGGGCAGGCGGAGTCAATTGCAAAATCCATAGCCTCCAGCGAGGTCGTCTCAGACCAGATTGCTGTGCGGCCTACCGGACAAGAAAGCACGGCCAAGACCGTGGACTCCGACTTAGACAAAGGCATCGAGAAAAATTTCGACGCCGTGCTGGTGAAGCATAAACTGGACAGCAACGTGAAATACGACGTGAAGAACGGCGTGGTTACCCTAAAGGGCAAAGTAAAATCTGAATCGCAGCGGGATGATGTTGAAAAGTTGGCGTCGAACGTGCCCAACGTGCGCCAGGTCGTGAACGAATTAGAAGTCCACGGCCACAAGGCCACCACCTCAAAAGCGAGTTCCTCAGACTGATCCCGGGCCGTCCCAGCCCACTTCCTTTTTTATCGCTTAGTGCTCATTTTCGACGCGGCGGGCGGTCGAAACCTCTTGTGTTTGTACATATCTCGGTCGGCAGTTTGCATTAACTCGCCCAGTGGTATGGGAAATTGAGGATCGTATCGCGCGACACCAACGCTGAGAGAGAGCTTGTAGCGGTTCTCCTCGGCGTTAGCGTGGTCGATTTTCTTCACCAAACGAGAGAGCATAACGCGGAGATTGGGTACCGAGGCTTCCCAGGCCAAAACAGCAAACTCGTCCCCGCCAAGGCGCGCCAGAATATCCGATTCACGGAAGGTTTCTTCAAGTGCGTCCGCTGTGCGTACCAAAGCCAGGTCGCCCTCGCGATGCCCGAACGAATCGTTGATACTTTTCAGATTATCCACGTCGCAAAATAGCAGCAGAACGCTTTGACGGTCACGATTCGCGAGCTTCAACTGCTGAGAAGCTGCGGCGAGGAAGCCACGGCGATTGAAGAACCCGGTAAGGTCGTCGGTGATCGCCAAAGAGCGGATCTCGCGATCCAGCAGCGATTTCTCGACAGCCCAGATCGCTGCGCGCTTCAGCGCATCGTGTGCTTCTGCCGAATCAAGGTTTCGCGATTTGACGATATTGGCTAGATCGTCGAGAGCCCGGAAGATTTGATCCAATTCGTTGTCTTCAGAACGAAAGACCGTGGCGAAAATAGATTCGAGAGAGTCCTTTGTACGTGAATGTCCGCGCCGAAAAGGAAGAACCCGTTGAATTCCGGGGTACTGGCGCGACGGCTTACGGAGTTTTGTAGGCCCCTTGTCTGCGTGGTCGGAAGTGCCTGGGATACTGCGGCGCATGAGCTGTCCCTCAAATCCGCTAACTGGAGACGCTGCAATGCAGGTCGCGTTTGTATAGTCCCATTACTAGGCTTCTTCAGGCTATCAGGTATTAACCCTACTTTAGGTTCGAGTTTTAGCTAGAAATTTGCCACAGCGCCTAAACTGCGGCTGCTTTGTTCGGGTTCCCCAGGAAATCAACTCGCTAGTAAATCCCGACGGAAAACATGGGTGCTTTCCTCGATTCATTCCTTGAGACAGGGGTGATTTGCTGGCAGCGCATGAACGTTACTCGCCGCACGAATCCACGAGGCGCTGAGACATGGGAAGGCAGACCGATGGATGATGAAAAGATACCCAGCGAGACGCCTGACGCCGTGGCAGTCACGACGGAAGTGGAAAAGAGGCAAGCCGAAGAGCGCGTTGCCGTAGGAGTTAATGTTGTCTACGAAGCGATTCGCCAGGAGGGTGAAACGGAACTGCACCGGCCGGCAGCCGCGTTAGCATGGTCGGCCTTGGCGGCGGGTCTCTCGATGGGGTTCTCCTTCATCGCAGAAGCGCTGATTGCCGCGCTTGGGCACTCCCAGGTTGTTGGCGGCAAATCCTAGTCGGCTGCCTTGTTGGTGTGCCCGGAGTTTCGGGAACGATGGGGGATTTCTGTGTCGCCATATACTTCGTCCGGTTGCTTATCTATTTCCTTAGTAGGCGGAATCCCGTGAACTCGCGCGGGCAGGGAACGGTCCTTCCCCGGTGGCTGCTGTCGATACTCCTCGGGTTCCGTCGTTGTGCGCCCGCGCTTTCTACGGTGTTTTGGTTTCTGGTAACTAGTCACAGTAAAATCCTCCATCGTTTGACGCGGCTTACGGCCGCTTGAACTCAACCCTTACGATGTTTGAAGAATTCCACCTGCTTGAGGCGCTTTTCCGCTTCTTCTTTGGTCTTGTACGGCCCGCCGAGACTCTTGCCCTTTTCCGAAAGCACTTTGTAGCCCTTTTTGACTTTCTTAATCATCGGATCCTCCTATCCTATATCCGATTTTGATGGCCCTATCGTACGCGTCAATGAATCGTCTGCTGTAGACGACCGTGGAATCGCGCAGTATTCGCTATTCGCAAGAATTGTGGAGCGTTTTGCAACGCCAAGAGAAGAAGTTCGATCGGGTTAGTCGGACCAACGGCGGCGACGGTGCCACTCGCCACCACCCCAGCCTGCCACGTCAATGACCACTGCGATAATCAGGATGACCAAGTTCAAGCCCGCTACCGGTTGATTCGTGTTCATCATCCACGCGTAAACCAAAGCCGTGAGAGGCAGGAAGATGAATCCGAGAACAGGAAGGAGCAAGCCGTGATACGCCTTTTGCAGGTAAGTTGAGAAAAAGAACAGCAGGACGAGCGCCACGCGCGGAAAAGCCACGAAAAGAATAAGCAAAAGGCAGGGCATACGCTCCCTCGACGGTGCTGCAAATGCCTGTCATTGATGCTACGTCAGAGATTAAACGACAAACGCAGGATTTTTCCTCTCGGGGAAACTCTGTAGCGGGATCGCAAGTAGCGATACACGTACATGGAAATAGCTTTAGGGTGCGTGCCGTATACCAACCACCAGGCAAAAACCGTTTAACTAGTTGAAGCAAAGCGGAGGACCTCAGCTGGTTCTCGTTTTGTCGGGCAAGTAATGACTGGAGGCTATGATGATACGGTGGGCGCTCGGATTTTTTGTGATTGCTTTGATTGCGGCCGTGCTAGGCTTTGGCGGGATCGCAGTAGCTGCCGCCGGCATCGCGAAGATCATCTTTTATATCTTCTTGGCTCTGTTTATCGTGTCGCTGATCGGGCACCTGGCCAGCAGAACATAAGCTGCCCCGGGCAACGCGCCAGCCTGATTCTGGAGGAAGGCTCTCGCCAAGCGAGAGCCTTCGCGGTTGGCGAGCGCCATTAGGCGGCTTTCCTTTTCCTGGTGCCCGCAGCCTTGCGAGTTGCGGCGCCCATTCTTTCCTTGCCTTTCGTGCGTACCGCCTTTGCGGCTGACTGATGGCGCGATCTTGCTCCTCGACGGCTGGCCGCGGAGTGCGCTTGTTTCGACAAACTTGCGTGGGACGCTGCAGAATGGCCCTCCTTCCGTAATGCGTTCGTGGTAGATCGGGAGCGCGTAACCGAGCGCTTGCGGTTGGGAGGCTGACCTTTCCGCGCATCACGAGCCGCCTGCGCCGGTGTTTTGGATGACGAGCCGCGCTTGGGCGTAGGCAAATTCACTCCGGCTCGACGCGCTTTCGATAGGCCGATCGCGATAGCTTGTTGCGGTGAACGAGCCCCGTGTTTGCCCTCGCGCACATGATGCATCTCTTCCCGCACAAACTCGCCCGCCTGTGTGCTTGGCGATTTGCCTGCTTCTTTGTCTTTTCGTGCTTGTTCTACGACTTCCTCTTCTGGCATAAAAAGCCCTCCCCACTTGGTTACTTGGTTCATGCTGGGAAAACCAGTAAGACCGAATGTCGGCATTGCATTAAATGCGGCGGAGGTTGTAGTTGCTGGAGTGATTGCGTGTAGATAGGAGTGCCGCGGTTTGCTTAGTGGTTGTCACCTAGGCGGCTGTAATTCAGGGCGTGGAGAGCAAGTCGACGTGAAAACTGGCGTTGCCTCCCGGCGTATTGCGTCGCACTTTGCCTCCGGCGCATTCAACGCAACTGCGAGTCCACGGGATCGCCTTCAGGCGCGACATGGGAATCGTCTCCCCGCATACCGTGCACACTCCATAATCGCCGGTCTCGATGCGCCGGAGCGAGAGATCGATTTCGGCCAAGGTTCGAAGTTCGCGCTCGATATTAGCGATGGCCATTCCGGCAGAAGAATTTCGCAACGCCAACCCAACCTCATCGTCTGGCTCGCGTTCCACAATAAGTTCCTGACGACGTTGTTCGATGCGCCGGTTTAGCTCGTCGCGTTGGTTGAGGAGCAGGTGCTTTAAGGAGTCATATTCAGAATGTTTGCTTCGCTTGGCCATCACCATTGCCTTTCGAGTTGAACGTTACTGCAGCTGAAAATCCGCACCCATTTCGCGAACGTACCGAGGAGTCAGGGTTTGTCCGCGCGACGCTCTGGTTCATGGCGTGCCGTGGATGTTTTTTCGTGCTCCAAAACGGTTGGACAAAGGGCGTGCAGGAACTCGTCAACTTGAACTTCCACAGCGGTTCCACGTACACCGTAGCGTGCCTGAATCTGACCCAGCAGTTCTTGACGTTTGCCCCGCATGACTTGCGAATCGCTGTGAAGGCATTGGCCCCATTTCACAAGCAACGCACCCCTGCATCGCTTCCAGTTTCCTTGAATTCGATTCCAGACCATGGCTGCTCCCCCTTCTGCGATCCGGCCACAAATGGATCAAAAATCGATTTGCGGGGAGGACTTGAAACGATGACCAGTCAATGAAAGCACTTCGGGTTGCGTCGCGGGTATCCGCAAAAGCATGCAGAGAAAAGGAGGGATTCCTGCAGCGCCGCGAATCTCGTCGGAAAACTTGACGCGACACGCGGGGCGCGTGAATCCGTGATCAGGCCTCTATAATTCCGTTCTTGATGGCGTAACGTACCAGTTCGCTCACCGAGTGAACTTGAAGCTTGCGCATGATATTCGCCCGATGAGTTTCCGCAGTCTTTACGCTGATACCCAAAACTGCGGCGACTTCTTTGCTGCTCTTACCTTCGGCAAGCAGTTGAACGATCTCCCGTTCCCGCGAAGTGAGACGGCTGCGAGGACTGAGTGGAATCTGTGTTGCGGTTGCCGATATGCGGTCCGAGAAATCGTTGAGCAGCATTTCGGCCGCGCGTGCCGTGAAGAAGGTGCGGTGATTTGCAAGCGCCTCAACGGCGTTGACCAGATCGCGATCGGCATCGGCCTTCATTACATAGGCGCGCGCGCCGGCCTCGACAATATCTTTGACCAGCTGATCGGAGAAGTGCAGAGTCAGAATGATGATGCCGATTTTAGGTAACGTTTTGCGGATGCGCCGTGCGGCTTCGAGTCCATTCAGGTCGGGCATGCCGATGTCGATCACCAGGATGTCGGGTTTGTGTTGTTCTGCCAGGCTCACCGCCTCTCGGCCGGTGCGTGCCTCGGCGCATACCTGCCACCCTGGATGCGAAGTGAGCAACTGCTTCAAGCCCCGTCGCAGGATATCGTGGTCGTCTGCTACGAGGATGCGCAGTGCTTTGGTGTAAGGAGCTGGAGCGAGTTTCTGGGTTTGAGTTCCTGCCGTCAAAGTAGCCATGAAAGAGCCCTCTCGTAGAGTGTGTATTTGGCCGTACGGAAGACTGGGCTACGAACATTGAAGTATGAGCAATGTACTTATGCCATAAGGTAAATCCTGTACCGATGGTTTTCATGAAAACTTAGTTGCAGACTCAAATCAACGAATCGCGTGAGTTCGTAATTGTTTTGTGATGTTGGCAGGACGGTTTATGCACTCGGGTAATGCGCAGCGCAGGTTGCAGGGATTGCCCGATTGGTCCAACTGCAGGGGTCTGAAATCCTTCCGATGTCCATCGCGGTAGAGCGCAAACTTGAATTCACACATTACGACCCGTATGGAATCGAAAGGGGATTAAGAATGGCAAAGAATAAATCAGTACTTGGAATTTACACCTCGCGAAGCGCAGTGGAATCGGGAATTACCTATCTGCGCGAGGCTGGATTTGCGAGTACAGACGTGTCCATTTTGCTTCCGGAGAACTTGGGATCAAAGGAACTAGCGACGCTAAAGGCGACCAAGGCGCCGGAAGGAACGGCGGCTGGAGCAGGTTCCGGTGCGGTCATCGGTGGCGCACTGGGCTGGCTGGTGGGCATCGGCGCGCTGGCGATTCCTGGTCTCGGCCCATTTATTGCCGCCGGGCCGATTATGGCCGCGCTCGCTGGAATCGGAGTGGGCGGCGCAGTTGGCGGATTCACGGGAGCACTCATCGGAATCGGTATTCCCGAATATGAGGCCAAGCGCTACGAGGGACGACTGCAGAAAGGCGGGATCCTCGTGTCCGTTCACTGCGAAACCTCCGAAGAAATCGACCGCGCTAAGGAAGTGCTGAAGCGCACCGGCGCGGAAGATATTTCCAGCACCAGCGAATCCTCGGTTCCTTCCAAGTCCGATGACATAGCAAGGAGAGCCGGGAGGTAATCTCGAGTTAGTCTGCCACGCGCGCCGGCCGCCGCTACGAACGAGTGGCCGGCGCGTTTTTCTTTTCAACTTATGGAGGTCCCATAGAATCGCCAGAAACCAGGATAGAAACTCACACGGATTGTAAGAATTGATTCGAATCAGAAGAACAAATTGGACGAGGAGAGCGACCCGTCCCAGCCCTCTCGCTTCATCTCTGAAGCGCTCCGGGTCGCCTCCTCGATAGAGAAGAACAGCCTAAACCGAAGGAAAGATTGCCACGGGCGGCGGATTCGGTCCATCAGGTAAATCGGGTACGTTCCGGGGACCCCCGGGTACACGACGGCCCCTTCGGTCTTCATATTTGTGAGTCGACTTGGCCCGCACGACCACGGAATAAATTTCGTGCGGCTCTAAACCTTCGTACTTCGCGATCATCGAATGGGATGCAAAAGGGGGGAGTCATGCCATCAGCTTTGTGGAAGGGATATATCACGTTCGGATTGATTTCCATCCCGATCCGACTATTTGCGGCCGCGCGGGAATCGCATACGCGTTTTCACGAAATTCATCGGGAGTGCGGCACTCGAATACATCACCAGCTCTATTGTCCCTACGATGAACGGGTAGTAACCCGTCAGGAAGTAGCCCTGGGCTATGAAACCGACAAAGACACGTACGTGCTGGTTGAGCCGGCGGAACTTAAGAAAATCCAGCCGAAATCGTCAAAGGTTATGGAAATTCTGCAATTCGCCAAACTCGACGAGGTCGACCCGATTTACTTCGAAACATCTTATTTCTGTGTGCCCGAAGAAGGTGGGCGGCGCGCGTACGATTTGCTGCTCAGCACTTTGCTACACATGGAATACGCTGCGGTCGCCCGAATCACACTCCATCAACGCGAGCGAGTAGTGATTGTCCGTCCTTATCTGCAGGGTCTGACTATCCATGCGATCTACTATCCGAACGAAATCCGTAAGGTTGAGCATTACACGCAAACGCAACTCAAAACTTTAAAAAAACAAGAGCTTGCCCTGGGAGAGCAGTTTGCCAAGACCTTGGTCAAGCCGTTTCGACCCGAAGAATACCGCGACGAGTATGAGGCACGCGTGAAACAGTTGATTGAAAGCAAGGCGAAAGGCCACGCCGCGCCGAAACAAGAGCAGAGCAAGCACCTTGCGCCGGTGATCGATCTGATGTCCGCACTGAAAAACAGTCTTGCGAACACTCCTGCGGGAAAAACAGCAAGGCCAAAGAAACTTCGCAGAACGGCATAAAATCCGGCATTATACCAACTCTACTGGATTGAGTGAAGTTGCGCACGATGGTGCCATAGGACCGCAGGGGAATTTGGAGGCGGACGAATGGCAAGTCTTAACGGCACAAAAGTGGCGATATTGGTTACGGACGGTTTCGAACAAGATGAATTAGTGCTGCCTCGAAGGGCGCTGGATGAAGCCGGAGCACAAACCAAGGTGGTATCCCCCAAAGCCGGGAAGGTTAAAGGCTGGAAGCATGTCGATTGGGGAGATTCGGTCACCGTCGATTTGCAATTAGATCATGCCAAGCCGGATGAGTTCGATGCTCTGCTTCTGCCGGGTGGAGTGATGAGCCCCGATAAGCTCCGCATGGAACCAAAGGCGGTGGAATTCGTGAAAGCGTTCTTTAACGCCGGTAAACCAGTCGCAGCGATTTGCCATGGGCCCTGGACCATCATTGAGGCTGGCGTGGCCGAGGGACGTAAGATTGCTTCCTGGCCCTCCCTGAAAACGGATCTGAAAAATGCGGGCGCGGAATGGATTGACCGCGAAGCGGTGATCGACGGCAAATTAGTGTCGGCCCGCAAGCCCGATGACATCCCCTCGTTCAATCGCGCAATGCTCGAAGTGTTTGGAAATGCGCACGCCAAGGGCCAAGGCGCTTAATTCAAAGGGGGACTTGGAAAATGGCACGATATGGAAAAAGTTCACAGAAATCCGTTCGAAGCGCAATGCGACGCCGTAAACACGGCACGTTGCGCTCGGGCAAAGCGGGCAACGGTGGGCGCGTAAAGAGCCGCAAACAAGCGATTGCCATCGGGTTGTCCGAGGCCCGCAAGAAAGGCGCAAAGGTCCCACGCAAGAAGTCCAGTTAAACGAGCTTGCAACGCGACAAACCGACAATCCTATGAAACAGGTACTCGAAAACGAGATGAGCCGCACGGTGCAACCACTTTGCCCGCGTGACGACCATGCGATGCACTACGAGGCGAAGGGAATTGCCTGGAAGGAAATTCCGACCGACAAAAGCCCCCAAACGATCGCGTCTTACCATTGCGGCTTTGAAGGCTGCAGTGTGCGTTTTGACAATGAGAGCGGGTATTTTTCTGTCGTGCTGACTCCCGACCAGCCGTATTTCATTGAGGAACCCGGTATCAACCTTTTGCGGTGCCCGGAACACCACACCTGGCTATACCGGAGCGCGAGCGAGAACCCCGACGAACGGTATCAATGGCGCTGCGGCGTAGATGGTTGCCATTACGTGCATGGACAGAAGACTGCGTGAGCCTGCCCGATCTCAATGCTCATCGGTCTGACTGCGAATTATTTCTGACTCGGGATTCGCCGGACCCATAACCGGGATTTCGACCGATACCAAAGTTCCCGCTTCCGGCGCTATCGATGTAACCGAAAGTAACCCGCCTAGCTCTCTCGCGCGCTCGCGCATACCGCCCAGTCCCACGCCCATTCCTTCATTTCTTTCTGAAAAGGGCCGTAGACGCTCCGGCGGGATGCCGCAGCCATAGTCGCGTACGTTCAACGCGATGGTGTGCTGTCCCACCTCCATAGCGACATCCACCCGGTCGGTTTTCGCGTGGCGATGCGCATTTGTGAGGCTTTCCTGCAAGATGCGGAACAGCGCGGTCTCAATTTCGTTCGAAAAGCGCGGAATCCTGTCTGGAATATTCAGCGAAACGTTGATGCCACTGCGCTGCGCAAATCCCTCAACATACCAACGAATTGCCGATCCCAGACCGGTCTCATCGAGCAACGGTGGATGCAGGAGATAAGAAATAGTTCTCGTTTCGGTGAGACACTGCTCGATCAATCCGACCGCCTCGGTAAGAGTTTTACGCGCGGCTTCCGACCGGATATCTCGCAGCGAGGACCGAATATTGATTTTGACGCTGGCAAGATACTGGCCGAGGCTATCGTGCAAGTCGCGCGCCAGCTTGCGGCGTTCCAGGTCCTGCACCTGCAAAATGCGTGCGCTCAAGCGGCGGGCCGCTTCTTGCGCCTGTTTCTGCAGCGTCAGATCGGAATTAATTTCCAACCAACCGATGGGATTACCGTCCACATCGCGGCGATACGTCCAGCGGCTCGCCACCGTCATACGATTCCCGTAGCGCGTTGATTGTTGTAATTCTCCCTCCCACACACCCTTGCTGCGCAGAGTCGACAGCACCTCTTGATACGAAACCGGAAATTCGGTCTGTAGTAACTCGGAAGCATTGTGTCCGATAGCCTCTTCTGGCTTCCAACCATAAAGTCGTTCTGCACCCCTGTTCCAATAGGAAATTCGGTTTTCCAGGTTGCTGATGAATGCGGCATCGTTGGCAAGGTCCAGAAGTTCGGCCTGAGTCGCGGCCTCGGCCACGCTCTGCTGCAGGGCTACTTGCTGGCCCTTTACCGCTTCGAGGAGGCGGTCACGGCCGCTGCGCAAGCGTTCTTCGGTCTGCTTGCGAGTGGTGATATTTCGCGAAGCGCCAATGATGCGCTGAGCTTTTCCAGTGGAATCATAAAAGAAACGAGCCTTGTCTTCGATCCATCGGGTCGTCCCGTTCGGCAGCACCACCCGATATTCCATGCGGAGATCGTCGTGATTTTTCTGAGCTTTCTCCCAGGAACTCAGCAGCAACCGTAAATCATCGGGATGTACGCGCGATTTCCAAGCTTCCCAGGACGGAGTGCACTCTTCGGGCTCATAACCCAGCAATTCGAATTCGCTTGGAGACCAGACCATCGCTTGGGTCTCTACATCCATATCCCAAGTGCCCATGCGTCCCAATTCCAACGCCAGGTTGAGCCGCTCTTCGGATTCATGGCGGCGGATGTGCGATTCAATATGGGAAGCGACCCGGGATAATAGGTCGCGCGCCGTGAATGGCTTCGCCAGATAATCGTCTGCGCCCGCTTGTAGCCCCTGAATTCGAAACTCTTCGCCGGCTCGTGCGGACAGCAACATGACTGGCGTTGTTTTCAGGTTCGGGTCTTTTCGAATGGCTTCCAGAAGCTGGATGCCGTCAACCTTGGGCATCATCACGTCGCTGAGCACCAGGTCATACGCTTTCTTCGCGATAAGCGCAAGAGCCGACTGCCCGTGCTCCGCGGTATCTATCTCATAACCAGCCTCGAGCAACAATCGCCGAACGTAATCGCGCATATCGGCGTTGTCCTCGACCAGTAGTACGCGGGGAACTCGTCCAAACACCGGCTTTGCTTTGAGGTTCTCGGGAGCGACCGAAGGCGTATCACGCTCGGTTTCGGGCGCCAGCCATCCCAAGGCTTCGTTCTCAAACATCGCGCGTTGCTGGGCGAGTGTCGAGACATCCACCGTCGCGCCGAGGCGTTCCTTGGGAAGATGAGCGGAGCCAAATGGGACCGATACCGTAAACCGCGTGCCAACGCCTGCGCTACTTTCCACACTTATGGTGCCACCATGTAGCTTCACGAGCTCCTGCACCAGCGCGAGACCTATCCCGGTTCCTTCATAGGTGCGCCCGGATGTTCCCTCCACCCGGTAGAAACGTTCGAAGATCCTGGGCAACTCGTTCGTTGGAATGCCAACACCGGTATCCGTTACCGTGAGCTGTGCCATGTTGTCCTTCCGCGCGAGCGCCACGGTAATTTTTCCAGACGGCGTAAACTTCAGGGCATTGGAGATGAGGTTCAGGACGATTTTCTCCCACATCGGCAAGTCGACAAAAACGTTTTCGTCCAACTCCTCGCACTTCACTTCGAAACCAAGCCCCGCTTTTTCAATTGCGGAACGAAACACACTGGCAATATCCGCGGTTACCGGAGCAAGGGAAACCGGCTGGTAGGTTGCTTGCGTGCGCCCCGCCTCTATTCGAGAAAAGTCGAGCAACGTGTTCACCAGCTTGAGCAGGCGCAGCCCATTTCGCTGAACCAAACGCAGTTCACGCGCCGAAACGTTGACGGGATCTCCGCGCGAAAGCAGTTCTTCGATGGGCGCTAAGATGAGCGTCAACGGAGTACGTAGTTCGTGACTGATGTTGCTGAAAAACGTCGTTTTGGCGTGGTCCAGTTTGGCGAGTGCTTCGGCGCGCTGGCGCTCCTGATCCAGCAGGCGCGCATCCGCGATGCCCTTAGCGATTTGCCCGCTCACTAATGAGAGGAAGCCGCGATAATCGTCATCTAATCTCTTGTGAGGATTGACCCCAATAATCAGGGCACCCATTGGTTTGCCTAGACTGCTTTGCGCGATGGGCAGGACAATGATCTGTTTGGGACTTTGTCTCCAAACGCCTCCTGGTAACGACACCCGCAAATCGTCTTTGTCGTTCAACTCAATGGGCTTGCCAGTGTGAAGGGCGCTACGAAGCGGTGATTCCAGGCCGCTGGATGTATCGCTCTGCAAATCGACTTCCGTTGGAAAAAACGGCTCATCGCCACGGAGCCCGGACCGGGCCACCAGATGAGCGGTGTCATCGTTCATCTTGTAAAGCACCGCGCAGGCAATGTCGTAGGGGTTGTTGCTCAGCGCCAGCGCAGCAAGCTCCCAGGACTCGTTTTCATTGGTGGCGTCAAGGCTCTTGGCGGCCAGGTCCCGTAAAGTGAGGAGCCGCCGTTCGCTGATGACCTTATCCGTTGTCTCAGTAACCGGCGTGAACACCCCGACCACCTTGCCGAGTTGGTTGCGAATGGGAGTGTACGAAAAAGTGTGGTAAGTCTCCTCGGAGTACCCGCTGCGTTCCAGCAGTAGCATTAAATCTGTGGACCAAGTGGCCTCGCCGGTACGCATCACATGATGGAGCATGGGGCCGATCACGTCCCAAATCTCCGGATACACTTCGCGTCCAGGCCGCCCGAGCGCGAATGGGTGTTTGGCTCCCAGTGTGCGCCGATAGGAATCGTTATAGAGCATGACCAGGTCTGGTCCCCACCAGACGATGAGGTCGAAACGTGAACTGATGCAAATGCCGGTGCTGAGTTGTAAGCCTTCCGGCCAATCTTCCGGCGGCCCCAAGAGTGTGTCGGACCAGTCGCGGGTGCGCATCAGTGCGCCCATTTCGCCGCCTCCGGCCAGCCAAGGAACGGTGGATTTGCCGCTATCACTAGCGACCGAGGATTTTGTGCCGATGGTTCTTGGCGATACGCTGCGTTGATCGACGATCCGGTCGATGGCTCCGAGGAGGTTGCGAGAAAGGTCCGCCTTAGCCACGTAACAAGTGGCCCCAACGTCCTTCGATTGTCTTCGCGTAACATCCGGATCGTTCTGGCTGATGATCACGACTGCGGTCTGGGGAAATTCATGCCGAATGATGCGCGTGGCTTCCACTCCATTCATCTCGGGCATGGAGATATCCATCAAGACCACGTCGGGCCGGTGCATTCGTGTCATTTGTACGGCTTCGCTGCCATCTACCGCCTCTCCACAGACCGTCCAATCGGGCCTGGAGAGCAGTAGAGATCGCAGCGCTCGACGTATAACCTCGTGATCGTCGGCGATTAGGATACTCAGTGGTTGTGGTTGCATCAGCTTCCGCCCTGCACGGCAAGTAATAGCGACGCTGGTCCGCAACAGGGGCTGTTTTGAGCTTAAATCAATGCAGGCCCCCGAAGTGAATACATTTTTCCCTGTACCTTACGTTACAGGCTTGCTCGTTCTAGAACCGCAGCCTCAAAAAATGGTGGATATAGTGGATTTCGCGGCCCACTTCTGAATGCTATTCAAAGATAGGAAGGAAATCTCAGTGATCGAAGCTGATCAATCCGGGGCGGGGAAGGCTGTAGTGATTGTCGACGACAACGCTGTCGTGAGACGGACCGTGGGGCACGCCCTGCTGGAGAATGGTTTTCGCTTTTATGGCGAAGCTGAAAATGGGGCCGAAGGCATTGAGGTTGTGAAGCAACTGAAGCCAGACCTCGCCATTCTCGATCTTTCCATGCCGGTCATGAATGGTTTACAAGCTGCTTTGATCCTGCGGAAGATGTTTCCGCAAATGCCCATTATCCTTTTCAGTCTATACGGAGACGGTGCCGTCAAAGCAGAGGCTGCGCGAGCGGGTATCGACGCTGTGATCTCAAAGACAGAAGATATGCCCGTCTTGATCGACAAGGCTCACGAGTTGTTGCAGTTCTGAGTCAGTTCGAACCCTGCTTCCCGGAGATCGTCACCAGCGCTCACAGTTCCAAAATTTGCGTCGCCGCGACATATTCCAATTCGCATCCCTGGCGCAGGCAGCGGAGCAGTAGCGCTCCCCGGCTCATATTGCCCAAGCCTACAAACTTCCGTGGCACCATCAGTCGCTCGCCGAAGACGTGCAACAGCATCGGTACATATTTCTTTGTCGCAATACTTCCCAGTAGAACAACGCGGGTCTCGTCGACGATTGTTTCCGAGAGCGCACGCAAATCTCGCTCGAGTGGGTCGCGATAACCGGGATTGTTCGCGGCAATGTTGTCGGCGGTAATTGCTCGAAGCTCCCCGAGTGTCACGATTGTCTCGGGAGGTAGCAGACCGCGCGACGGTGTAATGAGCAAAATACCGGAAACACCTTTGCCTGATGGACGCGAAAACGCGGCAGCGTAGGCGAGTTTGCCTCGGAAGTAGAGCGGACTGACGAAGCTAAAGGCCTCGCCTAGGGTTATGCCTGTTGTGCGCAGCCGTTGCGCCAGTTCGAACTGGGACTCGGGACGAAAAAGCATCTGCGCCCGAGGCCCATTCAGCTGCGCAGGCGACAACAAGTAAGTATAGCTAGCGGGAAAAGTTCGTTGTGTCTCGGCCGGACGGCCGGTTCCAGCAGGCGAATGCCCTCGCAAGACAACGCGTTTGTTATCCACTTTGCTGTTATCCTTCTAGCTTCTTCCGCCACTTTACGTACAGAACAAAAGCTACGGGAATACCTTGTTTACAGCAAAGAAAACCCGGGTCTCAAGCGATGAACTAAACGAAGAATGCACCGCCTCAAAACAGGCTCAGGTTTTGGTGACCTGGCTGAGACACCCGTTAGAGTTTTGATACAGAATCCACGGTCAAAGCAAGGCCAAACAGGCGGCATCCAGGTATCCGGGGGTACGAAAGATCAAAGAACGAATTCCTTTTCGCGCTAAGCCCATGCTCGCTACGCTAGTGAGCGCAGCGTTCGCTCGTCCAAACTGGATCTTCGAGGAAAAATATGATGGCGTGCGCATTCTGGCGTACAAAGAAGGCGATCGCGTGTCGCTGATGTCGCGCAATTCGATTGACCGCACAGAGCACTATCCGGAAATTGTACGATTGATCCGAAAATTGAAAGCATTGACGCTTTTGCTCGATGGGGAAGTAGTTGTCTTTGATAGCAAAGGCATCTCAAGGTTTCAACTCTTGCAGCAGAGTAAGGGCCAGCCGGAGTACGCCGTTTTTGATTGCCTTTATTATGATGGTCAGGATTTGCGGCGCGAACCCCTGGCCGAACGACGCAAAATCCTGGAGGGCATCATACCGCTGGAAGGGAAGCTCCGCATTTCGACAGTCGTCTCGCTCGACGGGCTAAAAGCCTTCCGAGTCGCTGGTAAACGTGGTTTTGAGGGAATCGTCGGCAAGAATCTCTCCTCCGTTTACGAAGGTCGACGCTCTCGTGAGTGGTTAAAGGTGAAGGTCCACCACGAGCAGGAATTTGTGATTGGTGGCTTCACCGAACCCAAAGGCACCCGTCTGGAGTTCGGAGCGTTGCTTTTGGGGGTTTACGATAAGCACGGCCTCCGTCACGTGGGAAAAGTTGGAACGGGCTTTGACAGTGGAAGTTTGCGGAGTTTACGGCAAAAATTTCAGGCGCTTACCCAATCGACATCGGCTTTTGTGGAGTTGCCAAATGAGCGCGATGTGACCTTCCTTAAACCTGAACTAGTCGCCCAGATCTCTTTCACCGAATGGACCGCCGATGGAAAGTTGCGGCATCCGGTGTATTTAGGCCTTCGAGACGACAAGAAGGCGCGAGAAGTCCACCGGGAGGATTGAATGCGCTCTGCCGACAATGCAGCCGGAGTAAAGATCAGCAATCCGGACAAGGTGTTCTGGCCCGAAGAAAAATATACCAAACAGGACTTAGCCGATTTCTATCGCGATATTTTCCCTTTGCTGAAACCTTACGTCGATGACCGCGTTTTGACGCTGGAGCGATGTCCAGACGGGATGGAAGGAGAGTGCTTCTATCAGAAGCAAGCCCCAAAGGGGTTGCCACCTGGAACTCCCACAAAGCGGTTTCAGAATGCCAGCGGAAAAAGGAAGGCCACCGATTACGTCGTTGGCGGAAAACTCGCCACGCAACTGGCGCTCGTGAATTTGGGGTGTATTCCCATACATGTAGCGAGTTTTCGCGCAAAGAATTACCCCAAGGCGGATTGGGTTTGCTTCGATCTCGACCCCGGTTCCGGGAAATTTGCGGATGCAGCGCGCGTTGCGCTCCTGGTGCGCGAAGCCTTGGACAAGATCGGCCTGCGCTCTTTCCCCAAGACATCAGGCAGCCGCGGTGTACATGTTTTTGTGCCGATTCGCCTGGGGCCCACGGCTGAAGAGGTGCTGAAATTCGCAGAGCAATTGTCCGCGCGCCTGGCGCACGACAATCCCGAACAAATCACCGTGGAGCACAGCATCGCCGCACGTGGCGACCGTGTTTATCTTGACCCCTTTCGCAATGGCCCGTTGCAAACTGTCGTCAGCCCATATTCTGTACGCAGAAAGCCGCATGCGCCTATCTCCACACCTCTGGAGTGGTCGGAAGTATCGGAAAAGCTCGATCCCGCCAGTTTTAACCTTGGCAATTTTCGGGCACGCGGGAAGAAAAAGGATCCGTGGAAAGATTTCATCGCGTCACGTCAGGCTCTCTCGACAGCCATTGCCCGTATGAAGAAGATGTAAGGTGAGGGGTATCTATGGTCCTTGAAAAATATAGACAGAAGCGCGATTTCCGAGTATCGCCGGAGCCCAAAGGGGCAAAAGCAAAGAGCAAGGTACAGTCGCTGCTTTACGTCATTCAGAAGCACCGGGCCACACAGCTGCATTACGACTTTCGTTTGGAACATAACGGCGTGTTGCTGTCCTGGGCCGTTCCCAAAGGACCATCCTTAGACCCCAGCGTGAAGCGCTTGGCGATGCAGGTGGAAGACCATCCTGTCGAATATGGCAGCTTCGAGGGAGTGATCCCCGAAGGCGAATATGGCGGTGGCACTGTGATGCTGTGGGACCGTGGCACCTGGACGCCCGAGGTGAGTGACGTAGATGGCGCCTTGCAGAAGGGAGATCTGAAGTTCGCGCTAAACGGTAAGAAACTTCACGGTTCTTGGGTTCTGGTTCGCACCCGGGGTTTTGGCGGTTCCAAAAAACCGTCGTGGCTCTTGATCAAGCACCGCGATCGGTTTGCCTCCACTAAAGACGTCACCACCGAATTGCCCAAATCCGTATCCAGCGGCCATTTACTGAAACAAATTGCCTTAGCGGGCGGCGGGGACGTCGAAAAAGCTGCCAGCGGTGATCCACCGACACGTGCGGCCGGTAAAAACAAACGCGGCCGGCGGCTTACGTAACGCAACCGCCGGCCGTTGGTTTGTAAGTCGGATCATGCGTTGGCCGAGCGCGAGCGTCCGCGGCGAACCGTAGTGGTTTCCGGTTGCTCCTCCTCGCCTTCCTCTTCTTCAGACTCCTGCTCTTCCGAGTTGTTGGCGGATGCATTGATTTGTTCGGCAAGCTCAGTCAATTTGGCGTCCGTTTCCTTCTCCTCGGTCAAGGTTTTTTCCAGTAGCTGGGCAGCTTCCTTTTCGCCAAGTTCCTGGGCCCAAGTGTGCACGCAGCCATAGGCTGCAATTTCGTAGTGTTCCACGCGTTGAGCCGCGGAGATTAGAGCGGCGTCCTTCACACTGCCCTCGTAGTCTTCGTCCATAAGCTCTTCCCCCTCTTCCAGAATACCTACCATGCCGGGACACTTTTTTCCTGTAGCCTTCTCGTCCATGGAAGTCATAATCTGCTTCAGGCGCTCAACGTGCTCTTTGGTTTGCTCTAAGTGTTGCTGGAATCCCGAGCGAAGCTCATCCGACTCCGCAGCTTTGACCATTTTGGGGAGTGCTTTCACGATTCGATTTTCAGCGTCATAAAGATCGCGGAGTTCGTCGAGAAATAGTTCCCTTAATGTGTTTTCCTTCATCATGCACCTCTCAAATTCTGTGGTTGTGTTTGGCTCGACCGTTTTATCGATGCCCGCTTTCACCGTAGGTCGGATGATATTAAAGGCCAATACCAACGACTCCGTAGGGAGGAACGTGCAAAAGGTTTAGCGTTTCCAATTTAAGTCGGAAGCCCATTGTCAAGATGGCTCTTACCGCATGGCTACTTTATTGGCCACGGGGTGGCAGGGATTTCAGATACGCTATGATCGCTTTCGCGTCGCCGGCATTCATATGGTAAATGTGCATCGGAGGGCGTAAGGCTTCTCCTTGTGGACCCACGCCTTTCTCAAGCACGCGCTCCATTTGTTCGTCGGTATAACTTGGGAGTCCGGCGAGTGGTGGAACGTGATCCGCCCAATCAGGGATTGGTTGAACCGGTCTGATCCATATCGGTGCTCCCTGCAGCCACGCGTGCGTATCCAAATTGCCTTGCGCATCTCTCGGGGTGTGGCACTCTGGGCATTTGGCAACTTCTTCGACCAAATATTTCCCGCGCTCCACATCTCCTGTTGCGGTGGAAGCACGTTTGCTCTGTCCGGTTGCCGAATAACACATGGCTCCAATAAACAACACCACGATAAGTGCGGAAAGAGCCGTATCTTTTTTTGGTTGAATCAACATAAGTGCTCCGGTCGCAACACTAAGTACCAGATCCTATCTACTTAGCCACCCTGAAACGTATTCGGTCCGGCCGCTATCCACAATCCCGCGTTTGCGGCATTTTCTAGTTCGAACCCTGTAGTCGATATCCTTCTAGGCTTGCGCTAGACCTTGACTTCAACTTCCACGGCACCCTCTTTGCGTGCCACGTCGACCACAGTTGCTTTTTCGTGGCGGGTAATGATCAGGTCCACGTGGGCGTCATTCACAGACAGCCCGTCAATCCGCAGCTCATCCATGAATGCCGGTAGTTGCGGGTTGTCAAATTGAACCAGCTGCTCCGCTGCGCGAATGCTTAACCCGAGTGCCGCACTGGATAGCAGATAAACAGCGCCCGCGGCCCATGCTTGCGGCGAACACGCCACCGGATACAGCGTGGGCCCGGTTCCGTCGGGCCGCCGGTGAAATCCGCAGAATAACTCGGGAAGCCGATTCAGGTTCATATGCAGAGCGGCATCGAACATTCCGTTAAGCAAGCGCGCTGTCAGATGTTGTTGTCCATAATGAGACATTCCTGCTCCGACGAT
The DNA here is from genome assembly GCA_035506955.1 of Verrucomicrobiia bacterium. Classification (GTDB taxonomy): domain Bacteria; phylum Acidobacteriota; class Terriglobia; order Acidiferrales; family UBA7541; genus Acidiferrum. Next base: position 80,725 of record DATJOO010000016.1, on the reverse strand, counting down.
CGCGGTGTCGTGGGGCCAGACCGAGCCGTCGTGATAGGACATTGGATTGTAGCGTGCCTCGCGTGCCGCTACGGTGCGGATGCCCCAGCCCGAATAGCACGCGCTGTCCATCAGCGTGTCGCAAACGGCGCGAGCATGGGCCGGCGCTGCGATCTTTGTAAATAGAGCGTGGCCAGCGTTCGACGTGCGTACTTCGCATGGTTTCTTTTCTCCGTCCAACGCCAAAACATAGGTTCTTAGCTCCTCATTCCAGAACGCTTCCTCGAAGCGGCTCTGCAGGGCGCGAGCTTCCTGTCCCAACCTTTGCGCCAGTTCCACGTTTCCAAGGCGTTCGCACATCGACGCGACCGAAACCTTTGCGGCGTAAACGTAGCCCTGCATTTCACACAGAGCAATTGGAGGTTCGGCCAAACGACCATCTCGATGAAAGATGGAATCGTGCGAGTCTTTCCATCCTTGCTGGACTAAACCTTTTTCCGAACGTTTGTAGTATTCGTAAAATCCGTCGCGATCCAAATCCGCGTAAGTGTCAATCCATTTCAACGCAGCGTTGATGTTTGGCCATATCTGCTGAATGAAAGCGCTGTCGTCGGTGCGCTGAAAATATGCTCCGGCGAGCATCAGAAAAAGTGGAGTGGAATCGACGCTGCCATAGTAACGGCCGAAGGGAACTTCTCCTGTAGTAGCCATCTCGCCGTGCCGGATTTCGTGAATGATCTTGCCTGGCTCCGCGTCGCGACTCGGTTCTTCCTCCGTAGCCTGGGTCTCGGCGAGGTAAGCGAGTACTCCTCTCGCGATGGCAGGTGCCAGCCAAAGACATTCCAACGCTGTAATTATGCCGTCGCGCCCGAAAACGGTGCTGAACCATGGCACCCCGGCATATGGATAATCACCCTCTGGATTGCCTTGCATTAACATAACCAAATCGGCCTGGCAGCGTGCCAGCCAGTTATTTGTGCGCCTATTTGAGGCCACAACCCGCGTTCGAAAAATTGGCCGCTCGCTCGGTTCTGTCTGCGGGCTGGCGATCACCTTAGGCCCGTTAGTGTCGGATCGTTCGCATACGATATCGATCGAGAGCATCCATTCCTGTTCGGGCTGAAGTTCTTGTGCGAAGGTCACCTCACGCTCGTGCAATGTCTCGGGAATGCACGAGAACGCAATCCGTGTCTGGCGACGGATTCCGTCGAGTCCCTGGTATGCCAGGATCAAAGCTTGTTGTTCCGATGAGTCTGGAAGCCTCTGGCCGTGTCGCTTCCGCACTGTGCCGCGCACCTCGAAAATGTCGGCGAAATCGGCGTCGAACAGAAACGTCAGCCATAAGGGATTTCTTTGCGTGCCATAATTTAAGCACCGGAAATGGAGATGGCAGGCGGCTTTGGAGAGCGAAGCAGAACGGAAAATGTGAATCGTGCTTTGCGGCACATCGCTACTATCGTCCAAACGAGTCTCAAAATTCGTCGCATCTACCGTCAAAAGGGAGCTATCTTCCCGAATCGTGGAACCAAGCAGCAGCGGTTTGCTGCCGCCAAGATAAAAGGCCAGCCGCGAAAGGTGACGCGTGTCCATGTGGAACAGTCCAAACTGCATTGTTCCCACGGATTCAATATCGCCATAACGATTGAATACCGCGAAAGTCTCCCCATATTTCAAAACGCGTGTGCGATCGTCGGCGAGCGACGACGTCGCTTTGACATAGAACTCCTGATTGATATTGAGGAAATCTTCGCGCCGCTCCGGTTGCTTCATGACACGATTGTGCTGGAAAGCTCAATCGACTGTACAGCCCGGGACAGCGGCGGAGCATCTACGAGGAACTCGTAAATCGATAAATAATCCTTGGCCATGCGGCAAGCCGTGAAGCGCCGCTCAAAGGTCGCACGAATTCTTGACCGCTGTAGTGTTTCCACATTTTTTAGCGCTTCCACCGCGGCGTCTTCGCTGTCGACGATGAATCCAGTCACGCCATCGTCGATGAGCTCGGGTACGGAGCCGCAACGAAACGCAATGATCGGAGTGCCGCAGGCCATGGCTTCAATCATGGTGAGACCGAATGGCTCTGGCCAATCAATCGGGAACAGGTAAGCATAGGCCCGGCCAAGAAAAGCGCTCTTTTGAGCTTCGTTAATTTCCCCCAGGAACTCTACTCCCGGTTCGTTCAGTAGCGGTACTATTTCCGTTTCAAAGTACTCGCGGTCCACAGGGTCCACTTTCGCGGCAATTTTCAGCGGCATCCCCGCTTTCACAGCGATGCGAATCGCGCGATCCGGTCTTTTTTCGGGAGAAATTCGTCCCAAAAACGCCAGATAGTCGCCCTTGTTGAGCTGTGCTCGACATAAATTCATAGGGAGCCCATGATAGACGTTTCCAATCCAATGGGCCCGCGCAAGTGGCCGCCGCTGCGACTGAGAAATGGAAACTATAGGCTGTTTGTCGAAATGTTCATAGACCGGCACCAGGTCTGGTAAGTCCAGTCGGCCGTGGAGTGTCGTCACCACCGGCAGTCCCAGGCTGCCCGTCGCCGGAAAATGCAAGTAGTCCGTATGGAAATGCAAAACATCGAACTCGTCTGCCATCGACAGAACTTTTCCCATCAATACTGTGTGGTGTGCCAATGGATCGCGGCATGTGCGGTTCAGGCGCAGCGCTGTCTTGCATCCGCTTACGAGGTTCGCCGACGTCTTCGAATCGCCACTGGCGAACAACGTGACATCGTGGCCGAGACGGACGAGTTCCTCCGTCAGGTAAGACACAACTCGTTCCGTACCGCCGTAAAGCTTGGGTGGCACACTCTCATACAACGGTGCGATCTGCGCAATCCTCATTTGCCCTCTCTCGTGTTGCGACTCCTAAGTTTACGCGGGTCATATCCTGTCGCTCCATCCGACGTTTCCCTTAAATTGCCGAACACTTCGGCTGTATTAGAAGCGTTTTGAAATAACCATTTGCGGAGTGTCTGCTAGTTCGTACGAATTTGAAGCTGTTCCATGGCGCGCTGAGTTCTTACGGTTTTGAGAACACCGTGTAGAAAATACAGGAAAAACCCTACTGTCGCAGATACAGCTGAACTGGTAAAAACTTCTGTGCGATTTTGTACATCTATCGTAGGTTCCTGGCCTCGATCGAGGTTCTGCAGTGGGTTCTGCGCTGATATACCGCCATCTTGCGTGAGGTAGAAATGAACGGGGAGTTGGCCGCCCATCTTGACGCGTCGCAAGACAAGAAACGAATTAAGCGTAAAAACGGTGACAGCCTCCAAGCAGATGACTCGGCTGAACTGGCTGTTATCCTGCAAACTCTGCTTAGTGTCCGGGATGGCGATTTCTCCGTACGCCTGCCTGTAGTTTGGACTGGCCTCACTGGGCGGATCGCCGACACGTTTAACGAAATCCTAAGTGCCAACCAGCAAATGTCGCTCGAGCTGAAGCGGCTGGGTCAAACTCTCGGAAAAGAAGGCAAAGTACGCGAACGCGTCCGTTTTACCATCCCCCAGGGCGCTTGGGGCGAGATGGAAAACTCCGTGAATACTCTTACGGAAGACCTGTTGCGGCCCATCACCGAAGTGACCCGTGCGATCGCCGCGGTTGCCCAAGGTAACTTAACGCAAACCGTACGCATGGAAGTGGACAATCGTCCCCTCGAAGGCGAATTCTTACGTTCCGCGAACATCGTCAACACCATGATTCAACAACTCGGCGTGTTCACCGCCGAAGTGACGCGCGTGGCGCGCGAAGTCGGCACCGATGGCAAGTTGGGCGGCCAAGCCGTCGTGCCTGGTGTCGCAGGAACCTGGAAAGATTTGACCGACTCCGTGAATTTGATGGCCAGCAACCTTACTGGTCAGGTGCGCAACATGGCCGAAGTCGCTACAGCTGTTGCCAGCGGCGACCTCTCCCGAAAGATTACCGTCGATGTCCGAGGCGAAATTCTCCAACTCAAGGAAGCCATCAATATGATGGTGGACCAACTCCGTTCCTTCGCCTCGGAAGTGACGCGCGTGGCGCGTGAAGTGGGTACCGACGGCAAGTTGGGCGGCCAGGCTGTCGTGCCTGGCGTCGCGGGAACCTGGAAAGACCTGACCGACTCCGTCAATGCCATGGCAGGAAATCTGACCGCTCAAGTTCGTAATATCGCCGAGGTGACCACCGCGGTAGCTCGCGGTGACTTGTCGCGCAAGATCACCGTGGACGTGAAGGGCGAAATTCTGGAGCTGAAAGAAACCATCAACACGATGGTGGATCAGCTGAACGCCTTCGCCGGCGAAGTCACGCGTGTTGCGCGCGAAGTTGGTACGGAAGGGAAGCTCGGCGGCCAAGCACAGGTGCCCGGTGTCGCGGGTACGTGGAAGGACCTCACCGACAACGTCAACTTCATGGCCAGCAACCTGACGGGCCAGGTGCGAAACATTGCTGAAGTGGCCACGGCCATCGCCAAAGGCGATTTGTCTCGCAAGATTACCGTCGACGTGCGCGGCGAAATCCTGCAGCTGAAAGAAACGCTGAACACCATGGTGGACCAGCTGAACCGGTTCGCCGGCGAAGTGACGCGCGTCGCGCGCGAAGTTGGCAGCGAAGGCCGGCTAGGTGGACAGGCCAATGTGCCCGGCGTTGCGGGAACTTGGAAAGATTTGACGGACTCCGTGAATTCGATGGCCGGCAACCTGACGGCTCAGGTTCGAAACATTGCCGAAGTGACGACCGCCGTGGCCCGCGGTGACCTCTCGCGCAAGATCACGGTCGATGTAAAGGGCGAGATCCTCGAGCTGAAAAACACCATCAACACCATGGTGGACCAGTTGAACGGCTTCGCCGGCGAAGTGACGCGCGTGGCCCGCGAAGTCGGCACGGAAGGAAAGCTCGGCGGCCAGGCCCAGGTACCCGGAGTCGCAGGTACCTGGAAAGATTTAACCGACAACGTGAACTTCATGGCCAGCAACCTTACGGCCCAGGTTCGAAACATTGCCGAGGTCGCGACCGCAGTAGCCCGCGGCGACTTGTCGCGCAAGATCACCGTGGACGTTAAGGGCGAAATCCTCGAATTGAAAGACACACTGAACACCATGGTGGACCAGTTGAGGTCTTTCGCTTCGGAAGTTACCCGCGTGGCCCGCGAAGTGGGCACCGATGGCAAGCTGGGCGGTCAAGCCGACGTGCAGGGCGTGGCCGGCACGTGGAAGGACCTGACCGATTCCGTGAACTCCATGGCCAGCAACCTGACTGGCCAAGTGCGGAACATTGCCGAGGTGACGACGGCCGTTGCTCGTGGCGACCTCTCCCGTAAGATCACCGTCGACGTGAAGGGCGAGATCCTTGAGCTGAAGAACACCATCAACACGATGGTGGACCAATTGAACGCCTTCGCCGGCGAGGTCACCCGCGTCGCTCGCGAAGTCGGTACCGAAGGGAAACTCGGTGGTCAGGCCCAGGTGCCCGATGTGGGCGGTACGTGGAAAGACCTCACGGATAACGTCAACTTCATGGCCAGCAACCTCACTGCGCAAGTTCGTAACATTGCGGAAGTGACCACGGCAGTGGCCCGCGGCGACCTGTCGCGCAAAATCACTGTAGACGTGAAAGGCGAAATCCTGGAATTGAAGAACACCATCAACACGATGGTGGACCAACTGAACGCTTTCGCCGGTGAAGTTACGCGTGTGGCTCGCGAAGTCGGTACGGAAGGGAAGTTGGGGGGACAGGCGCAGGTGCCAGGCGTTGCCGGTACATGGAAAGACTTGACCGACAACGTGAACTTTATGGCCAGCAACCTGACTGGCCAGGTGCGTAACATCGCGGAAGTCGCAACTGCGATTGCCAGCGGCGACTTGTCCCGCAAAATCACGGTCGATGTACGCGGTGAAATCCTTCAGCTGAAGGAAACGCTGAACACCATGGTGGAGCAACTCCGCTCCTTTGCCGCGGAAGTTACTCGCGTCGCGCGCGAGGTCGGCAGCGAAGGCCGCTTGGGTGGCCAAGCCAACGTGCCTGGTGTCGCTGGCACGTGGAAAGACTTAACCGATTCGGTAAACGCCATGGCCGGCAACCTGACCGGCCAAGTTCGAAATATTGCGGAGGTGACCACCGCGGTGGCGCGCGGCGACTTGTCGCGCAAGATCACCGTCGACGTGAAGGGCGAAATTCTCGAACTGAAGAACACCATCAACACGATGGTGGACCAGCTAAACGCCTTCGCCGCGGAAGTCACCCGCGTGGCCCGCGAAGTGGGCACAGAAGGAAAACTCGGCGGTCAAGCTCAAGTGCCCGGTGTGGCCGGGACCTGGAAGGATCTCACCGACAACGTGAACGTTATGGCCGCTAACTTGACTGAACAGGTCCGCGGCATCGTCAAGGTGGTCACGGCTGTAGCTAACGGCGAACTCACGCAAAAACTCACCGTGAACGCCAAGGGCGAAGTGGCCGCTCTCGCCGAGACCATCAACAACATGACCGGTACGCTGGCTACCTTCGCCGACCAGGTCACTACCGTTGCGCGTGAGGTTGGCGTCGAAGGCCGCCTGGGCGGCCAAGCCAACGTCCCGGGGGCTTCCGGAACATGGAAGGACCTTACCGGCAACGTCAACTTGCTGGCCGACAACTTAACGAACCAGGTTCGCGCTATCGCGGAAGTTGCGACCGCGGTCACTAAGGGTGACTTAACCCGTTCCATTCAGGTGGAAGCCCGCGGCGAAGTGGCCGAACTCAAAGACAACATCAACACCATGATCGACAATTTGCGATTGACCACCGATCGCAACACCGAGCAGGACTGGCTCAAGACCAACCTCGCCAACTTCACCAACATGCTTCAAGGCCAGCGCGAACTCTCTACCGTCGGCCGCATGCTCTTGTCGGAATTGGCTCCGCTTGTCAACTCTCAGCAAGGCGTCATCTATCAAATGCGATCCGAGGAACATGGCGAACTCGTGCTTCTCTCTGCCTATGCTGATGACGGCATGGACGGTCACCACCGCAGCCTCCGCATCGGTGAGGGACTGATCGGGCAGTGTGCCAGCGAGAAGAAGCGCGTGCTGATCAAAAAGGTTCCACGCGATACCGTGACTATCACGTCCGGCCTCTTCAAAGCCGTGCCGCAAAACGTGATCGTATTGCCAGTGCTTTTTGAAGATCGCGTCAAGGCCGTCATTGAGCTTGCTTCACTGAGCGAATTCACCGCGTCGCACCTGGCCTTTTTGGAGCAACTCACTTCGAACATCGGCATCGTGCTCAACAGTATCGAAGCCACGATGCAGACGGAAAGCTTGCTCAAGCAATCGCAGCAGTTGGCGATTGAGCTGCAAACGCAGCAGAAAGAGTTGCAGCAGACCAACGAGCAATTGGCGCAAAAAGCGCAACAGCTGGCTGAACAGAACGTGGAAGTCGAACGCAAAAATCAGGAAATCGAACAGGCTCGCCGCGCACTGGAAGAGAAAGCCAAGGAACTGGCGCTCACCTCGAAATACAAATCGGAATTTCTGGCCAATATGTCGCATGAGCTGCGCACTCCGTTGAACAGCATTCTGGTTCTAGGGCAGCAACTGGCCGAAAACGCCGATGGCAATCTAAGTGCCAAGCAAGTGGAGTTCTCTCGGACCATTCATGGCGCCGGAACCGATTTGCTCAATTTGATCAGCGACATTCTTGACCTGTCTAAGATCGAATCTGGTACGGTATCGGTGGAAGCCGAGGAAGTTCTCTTCTCGAGTCTTCTCGAAATGGTTGCGCGTCCTTTCCGTCACGAAGCGGAAAATCGCCGCCTGAGCTTCGAGATCCATTCCGATCCACATCTCCCGCGCAGTCTGGTCACAGACTCCAAGCGCCTGCAGCAGGTGCTCAAGAACCTGCTTTCCAACGCATTCAAGTTCACGGAACAAGGCGGCGTACGAGTTTCCATCCGCACCGCTGACCGTGGATGGGGCGAAGGTCATCCGGTTTTGAGTACCTCCGCATCCGTCATTGCTTTTGAAGTGAGCGACACTGGAATTGGCATCCCCCAGGAAAAGCAGCGCATCATCTTCGAGGCCTTTCAGCAGGCCGACGCGGGCACCAGCCGCAAATACGGTGGCACTGGCTTAGGTTTGGCGATCAGCCGAGAATTAGCGAATCTACTCGGCGGCGAGATTCAACTGCGTAGCACACCCGGTGCCGGGAGCACGTTCACACTCTATCTGCCGAAGACTTACGTTGGCCCAACTTCCGCGCTATCTGCTAGCCAGGAAGCACGGCCGGCTGGGCTTTCGGCGGGTCGCCAACTTGCGCACGTGGTCGTCGCGGATAGCGCTCAGAAGATTCCAGACGATCGCGATGAGTTGCAGCCCGGCGACAGCGCTTTGCTCATCGTCGAAGACGACATCCATTACGCACAGATCCTCGTGGACTTGGCCCGCATCAAGGGCTTCAAGGTGCTTGTTGCAGGGAAAGGCGCGGAAGCGCTCGCTTTGGCCCGTGAGTATCGACCTACGGCCGTTTCCCTCGACGTATTCCTTCCCGACATGTTGGGATGGACAGTGCTGAACCATTTGAAGCAGGACCCAACCACACGGCATATTCCCGTGCAGTTGCTCACCTTGGACGAAGACCGCCAGCACGGGCTCTCGCGCGGAGCCTTCTCGTTCGTTACCAAGCCGGTGACACCCGATGGCCTGCAAGCTGCCCTCGACAAAATCAAGGACTACTCCGCACCTCGTCGCAAGCGCCTGCTGGTGGTGGAAGACGATCCCGCCGAACAGCTCAGCATCCGCGAATTGCTGGGTCACGACGATATCGATGTGACGATCATCGCCACAGGCGAAGAGGCTCTCGACGCCGTTGAGGAGACCAACTTTGACTGCGTGGTATTGGACCTGCGCTTGCCGGATATGAGCGGCTTTGAAGTGTTGGGCAAGTTAAGCGAAAGTCCTTCCCTTCGGGAATTGCCCGTGGTGGTCTTTACTGGTAAGGAATTGACCGCCGAAGAAGATGCCCGCCTCCGGACCCTCGCGCGCAGCGTGGTTGTGAAAGGCGTCGAGTCGCCGGAGCGTTTGTTGGATGAAACCGCTTTGTTTTTGCATCGTGTGGTTGCAAACCTGCCCGTCGAGCGCCAGCGCATGCTCGAAAAATTACACGGCTCCGACGAAGCCTTGGCTGGGAAAAAGGTTCTTATCGTTGACGACGACGTCCGCAATATTTTCGCACTCAGCAGTGTTCTCGAGCGGCGCCGCATGCTGGTTCTGACGGCCGGCACCGGCCGGGAAGCCATTCAGATCCTTGAGGATACTCCGGACATTGCCATCGTGCTGATGGACATCATGATGCCTGAAATGGATGGCTTCGAAACTATGCAGGTCATCCGGCAGAATCCCAAGTGCTGGCGCATGCCCATCATTGCGTTAACGGCCAAGGCTATGAAAGGGGATCGCGAAAAGTGCCTGGAAGCGGGCGCGTCCGATTACTTGGCCAAGCCCGTCAATACGGAACAATTGCTTTCCGCTTTACGCTTATGGCTGCATCGATGAATAACGGGCAGGAAAACTCGGCAAGGCGCACCGATGTTTCAGTGAACATCCTGATGGTAGACGACCAGCCTGCCAAACTACTGAGCTATGAAGCCATTCTTCGCGATCTGCACGAAAACCTCATTAAAGTCGGCTCCGGACGCGAAGCGCTCGACCAACTTCTGAAGAATGACGACATCGCCCTGGTGCTCCTCGATGTCAGCATGCCGGATATCGACGGCTTCGAACTGGCCAATCTCATTCGGCAACATCCTCGCTATCAGAATTTGGCCATTATTTTTATTTCTGGAGTGCACCTGACGGACGTGGACCGCATTGAAGGTTACCAGCGTGGTGCTGTGGACTACCTTTCTGTTCCGATCGTTCCGGAGTTGCTTCGTGCCAAGGTCAGCGTGTTCGTGGATCTCTATCGCAAGAGCCGGCAGCTCGAAGCGGTGAACCATGACCTCCGCGTTGCAGAAGAGCGCTTGCGTCGCCTGACCGGACGCTTGATGCAGATTCAGGATGCCGAGCGCAGGCGGGTGGCGCGGGATGTTCACGACGGCTTAGGCCAATATCTGGTCGGCGTAAAGATGGGCATTGACCAGCTGGCGCGCCGTCTCTCACACGATCCCAGTGCTCACGAAAGTATGAGCGAAATGTCTATGCTGTTGAATCGGGCCATCAATGAGACCCGCACCATTTCTCATCTTTTGCACCCGCCATTACTCGATGAGATCGGTCTTGAGTCGGCTCTCGCTGTGTACACCGACGGCTTTGCGAAACGTAGCGGCATTACCGTCAAAGTGGATGTCACTTCGGATTTGGGCCGGCTCGATAGCGATGTCGAAACAGCGCTGTTTCGCGTCGTCCAGGAATGTCTGCTCAATGTGCATCGGCATTCGAATAGCGCCACTGCCGCGGTGACTTTGTGCAAGACAGATGACTACATCCGTCTGGAGATTCGCGACGACGGGATTGGCATGAATAGCGCCGAAGATGGCACGGGTCTCGGCGTAGGGCTACTGGGAATTCGTGAAAGAATCCGTCAATTGGAAGGGAAGTTGCAAATCGCCTCGAACAACGGGCAGGGAACTGTCGTCATTGCTACTGTCCCCGGCCGGGCTCGTACAGAAGCCGCCGCGGAACCGTTTCCCGTCGTCGATCCTCCCGCCGCCATGCCAGAACTCTCCTAAGCGCTAAGAATCGCTCTTGCCTCAAAATCGCCGCAATTTCCGCATTTAATTGTGCTGAATTTTCGATTCTTGGCTTCTTTTCTACAGAGTTACCCCGATTGTTCGTTTTGCCCCGTTTGGTTAAAAAGGAAGTCTCGTTTTTTTCGCCCGCGGCATCAAAACGGGCAGCTAGTTTCAGCACTGTGGAGCGCGTTTCATGGATAATGGACTTCCCATTCTCATTGTTTCCTGCCGACCCGATAACCGGAAAATGCTACTGCGTGTGTTTGAGGGGTTGCCGATTGACAGTTACACGGCCTCAACCGTCCAACAAGCCAAAGAGGCTCTAAGATTGCGTCCGTTTTCCGTGGTGTTTTGTGAAGAGCGCCTCTCGGACGGCACCTATGCCGAATTACTGCGCAATATTCGCGCGACGTCCGAAGATGCGCGATTTGTCGTCATGCTCTGCACCGGTGAGTGGGAGGAATATCTCGAGGCCCTGCGCGTTGGCGCCGAAGAAGTGCTGCGCTGCCCGCTCCAGCCCACCGATATCGACTTGGCGTTGATTCATGCCATGCGTGGCGGCCCAACGAAAGCTGTCGCTGCTCACGCGTAGGGCTTGCTTCCTGAATTTCCAGTGCTGCCTGATGAAGCTCTTTTGCTCATGTTCTACGGGAAGGATGTCCTGAATGGCTACTCTGCCTGCAAGCTCGGTTAGCGGATCCGATATTCTCCGCAGGCCGACACGTATTTGCACCCATTGTGGCAGCGACGAAGTCTACCGTCAGCGTCCCCGCGGCCTGATGGAACGCCACGTTTTCAAGGCCTTCCAATTTGCACCTTACTGGTGCGCCGGCTGCGACAAGCGCTTCTACCTCCGCTCCCTCAAACCCAGCGCCTCACCCAGATAAACAACACATTTACAAAGTACGAACAACACCAGGAACACGGGCAATGCGGCGCGCACTAGTCGGAGAGGTAAGCTTCTTGGGGCCGGCGAGCGACGCGTGGTGCCCATCGAGATTTTCGTCTAGCTGCTACTAATTACGCTGAGCGGTGATTGGTACTTTTGGTTAGCACTCGGCGCGGTGACACAGGGTGACACAGCGGTGACACAATAAGCCTCGATCCATTCCAGCGGTGACATAGCGGTGACACAGGAGCCTGTTTTGGGACATACCTTCCTCTGGTATGCTTCAAAAAGCGTTTGTTTTATTGGGTGATTTGGTGGGCGGTAGAGGACTTGAACCTCTGACTTCCTGCTTGTAAGGCAGGCGCTCTAACCAACTGAGCTAACCGCCCATGCGGCTTCTCTTCATCGTAACATGAGTTTCGCCCCGTATTTCACGCCAGCAAATTTCCCGTTTTCTTGCGAATTTCTCCTGTAGCCAGTACACTCAATAGTTCACAGTTCAATCAAGGATCGCCACAGACATGCTGCTGAACCGCGACTATGTGGGTTACATGGCCTCCGAAGTCATCAAGAAGCTTCTGGAGGACAAACAGATCGAAATTAAGGAAAAGGACCAGCAAGCGGTGATCACCCGCGTGCGGCATCGGGTGCTCGAGGAAATCACCATCGAAGACAAGGTCAACGAAGAGGCCCGCAACATCCTGACGCAGTACCAGGACGAAATGCGCCGGACCGGTATTTCCTATCAGGAAATGTTCAAAAAGGTCAAAGGGCAGATTGCCCGCGACCGTAAATTGATTTTGCGCTAGCGTCAGGGAAGGGAACGGGGACGACAACCAAACATGCGATTGAGCCGCGAAAAAATTGTACGCATCTCGCATCAAATCGTGGAATTACTCGTGCAAAGCAACGACGTGGAGTTCATCGAGGACCGCGACACCATCCGCCAGCACATGGTGCAAACCATGACCAATATCCTGCGCGAGGAAGAGAAGGTCGAAGCCGAGGTCCGCAAGCGCATTACTTCTCAGAAGAAGGAAATCCTCGAGGGCAGCGAAGAGTGGGATGTGCTTTTCCGCAAGTACTACTCGGAAGAACTACGCCGCCAAGGCATCGCCGCCGCGCCGGAAGAACACCAAAAAGCGGGTCACCGCTAGCAAGAAAAAGGGCGGCCCACCCTGAGCCGCCCGTTGACAACATTCTCAATTCCTAAAATCAATTTACGGCGAAGTGGACGACGGTGACGATGACGGCGAGGTGGACCCGCCCGAAGAGCCGCCCGACCCACTCGATCCCCCGGAACCGCCCTGCGGGCTAGTGCTGTTGGGATCATCCGAATCCGGCCGCCGCTTCAGCGTGGGCCGATCGTCGTCGCCACTGTTCGGGTCAGACTGGCCGGTTTGTCCCGGTTGTCCTTGCGTGGTCTGGCCCTGCCGGGTCTGCTCGGTTTTGGTCCGCAACGTCGGTTTGCCCGGCCCGTTGTCCTGAACCTTGCGGGCAAACATTACGTTGCGCAGCCGGGCCTTCACCGAATCGAATTCCGAAGTGGTAACGATGTACTCGTCCTTCTCCGGCAAAATACGCGCAATTTCCTTCTGTGCTGCCTCAATGCGATCGGGAGTCGGCGGGTGCGTCGAGAACATCTTCGGTATCGTGCCTGGACGCCGCTTCTCATCCGCCTCGATCCGCTCGAAAAAGGTTACGTAGGAGTTGGGATCGTAACCCGCTTTGTACATGTACTGAATCCCGAGGTAGTCTGCCTCGCGTTCGGCGTCGCGAGAGAACTTCAGGAACGTCAGCGGGATGGCCAGTTGCATACCTTCGTAGATTCCGTACCCAGCCCAGCCGTAAGGAACAAAGATCATCGCAGCCATCGCGCCAATCTGGATCATGTCGGCTTTTGTGGCCTGCTTGGTGCCGTGCCGCGCACACACGTGCGAGATCTCGTGCGCCATTACGCCTGCCAGTTCAGACTCTTCCTGCGCCTTCAGGATCAGCCCGCTATTTACGTAGAAGAATCCGCCGGGAAGCGCAAACGCATTAACTTCGTCCGAATCGATCACCTTAATCGTGAAAGGAACCTGCGCGTCTGAATTGCGCACCAGGTTCTGACCTACGCGGTTCACATACTCGGTCACCACCGGGTCGTCAATCATTTTCGAACTGCGTTCCACCTGCTGCGCCAGCTGTTTGCCGAGCGCAATTTCATGTTCCAGCGAGTAGAAGTTCACGCCTTTGCCGACGCTTCGGTTGCCGATGGCGTCCACATCATCCTTGGAATTTTTTGGATGAACGGTCTGTTGCTGCTGTACTGGCTGATCCCCGGTCGACTGTTGCCCGGAATTGGAGTTCTGCGTCGTCGATTTGTTGCTGTCGCCGCTTTGATCGGGGCACCCCGCTGCCTTTTGCTGATCCGTTTGTTGCGCCGGAGTGCTCTGTGAACTCTGGCTCGATTGCCCGCTCTGGGAACTCTGACCATTTTGCCCATTCTGCGCTGCTGGGGCGCACGGGTTTTGCGGCTGCTCTCGAACCGGGGCAGGGTTGGCCGGAGCATTCGTGGAAGATTGGGCGAGAACCAGGGCAGGCCAGACCGCTAAGGTCGCTGCGAGAAAAAAGCCAATCGCGTAGCGCGAAGAGTTGTGTTTCATACTGCCTCCCCCGGTGGTCCCTCTCGGAGTATACACCCGTTCCCCTTGCGAGCCTTCCCAAAGCTTAGGATGAAGGGCCTGCAGCAAAGGTTTTCTAGCTCCTTAGGCCCGGGACGGTAACTCGGGGTGCCCGCCGGGTGGACACGGCAGTTGACACTTCTTCCCAGCCTATCTACAGTCAATAACAACAATGAGTTCACGAAAGATTCAGATTGGACAACTCTGGAAGAATCTCCAGACTGGAGACACTTTTCTGGTGACTCGGGTTTATAACGAGGCACTCAGCACCATCGTGGTTCTTCGCAAGTCTGGCGCGGAAGATCAAAGCCAGTTGCGCATTAAGGTCGAGCGGACCCCGGAAGGCCAGAATATCCCCGGGTTCGCCCCCGCCATGGAAGACGATTCCGTCTAAGCGCCCTACGGCCTAAATCGAACGCACCGGTAAGGTCACAACATCGTCTACGGCCATTAACTCCTTTTGTAAGAATGGCTCGCCGTACTTTACCCCGATCATCTGTCCCCAACGTCGCGCCATCAACTCCATCATGGAGTCCAGTTGGTCAATCGCCAGGAACACTCGCTGCTTTCTTTCGCTTTTGGCGGGCCGGAACTGTGAACCGTAGGCCAGAATGGCTTTGTGCCGCGTTTCGTATTCCCGGCTAATGTCTACGACAAACGACGGCGCCATGCCCTCAAACGACGTCGCATAGAGGATTTTAAACGGCCGAAAAGGCTCGCCATCCAGTGGCAATTGCTTCAGCCCCGCCAGAAAGCAGCCCTCGTAGGCGAGTGTCGAGGCGTGGTAATGATCCGGATGCCGCGCCTCCCAATAGGGAATAATTACCGTATATGGCCGCAGTTCCCGGATTCGTGCCGCTAGCTGCATTTTGTAAGCCCGTGTTGGCCGCACGTCGGAGTCTGGCACACCCAGGGTCTCTCGCCATGAGACTTTCAGGAATTTCGCCGCACGCGCTGCCTCCTTCGCTCGTGTTTCCGGTGTTCCCCGCGTTCCCATTTCGCCTGCGGTCAGGTCCAAGATGCCGGTTTTGTATCCCTTGTTTGCCATTTTCAGCAGCGTGCCGCCGCAAGTCAGTTCCACATCGTCTGGATGGGCGGCAATTGCCAGTACGTCGAGTTTCATTGGTTTTCCTCGTAACTCCGCGTGGATTGTAGCATTAAGCCAAAAAATGCCGCTTCGTTCGGCGCCCAGCTCATCTACAAACCGTGCGTGGTTGTGCTACTTTCTCCCCATGACAGACCAGAAGAGATTGCAAGGACGCGTGGCCCTCGTCACGGGTGCAGGTAAACGTCTCGGTCGGGCTATCGCGCTTCGACTCGCACAGGAAGGCGCCGATGTCGCGGTCCACTATGGAAAATCGGCATCTGACGCCCGCGCCGTGGTCGAGCAAATCGAAAACCTCGGCCGCCGCGCCGCTGCCTTTCCGGCGGAACTTACCGACGTAGCGGGCATCGAACACCTCGTCAATCAAGTCATTTCCCAATTCGGTCAACTCGACATTCTTATCAACACCGCCGCCACATTTTTGCAGACCAAGTTCGGCGAAACCACCGAGGCAATTTGGCACGGTTCCCTCGACACCAACCTGAAGGCTCCCTTTTTTCTTTCTCAAGCTGCCGCGCCCTATCTGACGAAGGCGGCTGACGGCGTGATTATCAATTTTGCGGATATCGGTGGCCTGCTCGGATGGCGCGACTTTCTTCCCCACTCCCTTTCGAAAGCGGGCGTTATGATGCTGACCCGCATCCTTGCCAAAGAACTCGCTCCCGCCGTGCGTGTTAACGCTATCGCCCCAGGCACGATCACCATGCCCGGCGATCCTCCGGAATGGCAGGCCGATTACATTCGGCTGGCGCCGCTTCGTCGCACTGGAAGCCCGGACGAGATCACGGATGCCGTGCTCTACCTGATTACTGCCGAATTCGTGACGGGCCACGTATTGGTCCTGGATGGTGGGCGCACGCTCTGACCTCTTTTTGGTGCATCGGAAATTTTGCTGAACTGTATCGCGAAAATTTCTGCGGCCTGTTGTGCGCCGCCCCGCGCGAGGGTGTATTCTTATGAATTGTGCGTGTAGAAGACGCGCGCGTCGGCTCCGCCTAGGGGTTCGGCTGAAGGGGAAGGGCAATCGCTCCTATGGATCAGGAAACCTTTGCGCCACGGCACGTGGAAGACGTCGAAATTCAGGAATGGCTGGAATCGCTTGATTCTGTGCTACTTTCTAGCGGCACAGACGTCGCCCGCGAGATTTTAGAGCGCCTTCGGGCCCACGCCACGGTCAGCGGTATCGACCTGCCGTTCACCGCAAACACTCCTTATGCCAACACCATTCCTGCGCGACTGGAGCCCCTGTTCCCAGGCGATCAGCAGCTCGAACGTCGCATCAAGTCCCTGATTCGCTGGAACGCTCTGGCCATGGTCGTTCGCGCCAATCGCCTGGAGCACAACATCGGTGGCCACATCTCCACCTTTGCTTCCGCTGCCACCCTCTATGAAGTTGGTTTCAATCATTTCTTCCGGGCCCGCACCGATCAGTTTGAAGGCGACACTATCTATTTCCAGGGCCACGCCGCTCCCGGCATTTATGCCCGCGCTTTTCTGGAAGGGCGCCTGAGTGTGCAGCAGCTCGAGAATTTTCGCCGGGAAACGAAACCCGGCGGCGGCCTGTCTTCTTATCCGCATCCTTGGCTCATGCCCGATTTTTGGGAATTTCCCACCGTGTCGATGGGCTTAAGCCCGCTGATGGCAATTTACCAGGCGCGCTTTAATCGCTATCTCGAAAATCGCGGCCTCAAGTCCGCAACGGATGCAAAGGTTTGGGCATTTCTGGGTGATGGCGAGACCGACGAGCCTGAATCACTCGGCGCAATTACCTTGGCTTCTCGCGAAAAACTCGACAACCTCATCTTCGTGATCAACTGCAATCTGCAGCGTCTTGACGGCCCAGTTCGCGGTAACGGCCAGATTATTCAGGAACTCGAGTCTGCCTTCCGCGGCGCACGCTGGAATGTCATCAAGGTTCTCTGGGGTTCGGAATGGGATCCCATTCTCGAGCGCGACACCGAAGGCCTGCTTGTTAAGCGCATGGGCGAAATGGTCGACGGCGAGTACCAGAAACTGGTCGTCTCCTCCGGAGACTATATCCGCCAATTCTTTTTTGGCAGCGATCCTCGCCTACTCAAATTAGTGGAACCCTTGCCAGACGAAGCGCTGCGCCGTTTGCGTCTCGGTGGCCACGATCCGCGCAAGGTCTACGCTGCCTATAAATCAGCCGTGGAGCACAAGGGCGGACCCACGGTGATTCTCGCCCGCACGATCAAGGGCTATGGCCTTGGCGAAGCGGGTGAAGGCAAGAACGTCACGCACCAGCAGAAGAAACTGAATGAAGACGAGCTTCGTGAGTTCCGCTCACGCTTTGGCATTCCGATGAGCGATGACGACGTCAGCCAAGTGCCGTTCTATCGCCCGCCGGAAGAGAGCGAGGAAATCCGCTACTTGCGCGCGCGCCGTGAATCTCTCGGTGGTTATGTGCCACAGCGCAAGGCACGCTCAGTGTCACTTGCCGTGACAAAACACGACGAACTGTTCCGCGAATTTCACGATGGCAGCGACGGCCGCGAAGTTTCCACCACCATGGCGTTTGTGGCCATGTTGCGCAAAATGCTGAAGGATTCCGAAATCGGCAAGCTCATTGTCCCGATCGTTCCTGATGAGGCGCGCACCTTCGGTATGGAATCCCTCTTCCGCACCGTCGGTATCTACTCCAGCGTCGGCCAGAAGTACGAACCCGTCGACGTGAACACGCTGCTTTACTATAAAGAAGCCAAAGACGGCCAGATTCTTGAAGAGGGCATTACCGAAGCCGGTTCTATGGCCTCCTTCATCGCCGCTGGTTCTGCTTATGCTACCCACGGCATCAATACCATCCCCTTCTTCATTTATTACTCGATGTTTGGTTTCCAGCGCATTGCCGACTTTATCTGGGCCGCCGCCGATATGCGCACACGCGGATTTTTGCTAGGCGGCACCTCCGGCCGCACCACGCTGGCCGGGGAAGGGCTGCAACATCAGGACGGCAACAGCCACGTTCTGGCTCTGCCCATGCCGAATCTTCTGGCCTACGACCCCGCCTATGCCTACGAAATTGCGGTGATCGTTCAGGATGGTATTCGCCGCATGTATAAGGATGGCGAGAATATTTTCTACTACATCACCGTCATGAACGAGCCCTATGCCATGCCGGCCATGCCCAAGGGTGTGGAGCAGGGCATTCTCAAGGGCATGTATAAAGTCCACGCTGCCACCAATAAAAAATCCAAACTGCGCGCACAAATTCTGGGAAGCGGCGCCATCCTCAATGAAGCGCTCCAGGCCGCATCTATTCTCGAAAAGAATTATGGCGTTGCCGCCGACGTGTGGAGCGTCACCAGTTACAAGTGTCTCTATACCGACGCGATCGAGACCGAGCGCTGGAATCGCCTGCATCCCGACGAGACTCCCCGGGTTCCTTACGTCGCGCAGTGCCTTGGCGAAGAGCAAGGCGTTTTCGTCGCCGCGTCCGACTACTTGAAGGTGCTTCCCGCAATGGTCTCCAAGTGGGTGCCCCGTCGCATCGCGACCCTTGGGACCGACGGCTTCGGCCGCAGCGAAGGCCGCGAATCGTTGCGCGATTTCTTCGAGGTCGACGCCCGCTTCATCACCATCGCTACACTGCACGAACTAGCTCAGGACGGCTTGGTCGGCGAAGCCACTGTCCAAAACGCCATCAAAGACCTCAGCATCAACCCAGACAAACCGAATCCCGTCACCAGCTAGGCAAGCGCCTTATCGCTCTGTTGTACTGGCCGCCTTCTGAGGCGGGCCGTTGGTTTTTCACGTCCGTTGCTTTAGCATGACAACCTAGGCACCCAGATGGCCCGCCCCAAAACTCAATTTCTCTGCTTGCTCTCCACCTTGATTCTGTTTTCCGCTGTCGCGTTGGCCGCGAATTACCCCTCAACTGACGCCGAGCGCCAGCAGTTTCTTCAACACCTTTCTGACGCCGCCATCGAACGTACCCACCACACTGTTCTCTACGATCCCGCGTACGTGCGGATTCCTTATCCAGCAGGAGATGTTCCAGCGGATACCGGCGTTTGCACCGACGAGGTCATCCGGTCCTATCGCGCTCTGGGCATTGATCTGCAGAAGGAAGTGCACGAAGATATGCAGGCCAATTTCTCGAAGTATCCCAACCATGCCCGCTGGATGCTTTTGCACACAGACACCAATATTGACCACCGCCGCGTCCCCAATTTAATGGTCTTCTTTTCACGAAAAGGCGAGATACTTCTTATCACCAGAAACTCGGCCGACTACCATCCGGGCGAACTCGTCGCTTGGGATCTCGGCGGCAACGTCCCTCATATCGGAATTATTGTGGATCGCAGATCGCCGTCAGGCCGCTACATGGTTGTGCACAACATCGGTGCGGGTCCCAGGCTTGAGGATGTGCTGTTCGACTAAAAAATCACCGGCCACTATCGCTACTTTGGTCCTCGCTCCTCATAAGGGTCCGCTTGTGTAGCGGCCGCCTTCTGCGGCGGGCCGTGGTTTTGCTTCTCGCAGCTTTCCCTTTTGTTTTTCTCAGTTCTTCTCTTCTCGGCCGAAACCAGCTACAGATTTTCCAGCACTTCCCCCGGCTTGATCTTCCCAGTCGCCAAGTGCGCAATCAACTCCTTGTTCGCTGGCAGAAAATCATACTGGCTCAATTCTTTCGGCAGCACCCACGCCACTTGTTCGAAAGTTCGTGGCGTCAATTCGCCCTCGCCCAGTTGTACCGCGTAAAAATGAATTTCCAGTTCCTCTGGAAAATTTGCGTATTGGTAGCGCACTTGCGCGATCTCCCGGCTTTTCGTCAGGCTTACTCCTAACTCTTCTTGAATCTCGCGCGCCAGTGCATCTTGCAGTTTCTCGCCATTGCGTACTTTGCCTCCGGGAAACTCCCACTTCAGCGGAGAAGTGTCGTCTCGCCTGCGCTGTGCAATGAACAGCCGCCGGTCGCCGCGTTCGATCACTGCCGCCACCACTTGCTTCATTTCTCCCTCCGGGGAATGCCGCAGAAATCCTACCGCAACTCGCGCAACCTCGACACGCGGGCTTTCACGCTGCGATACTTGCAAGCATGTTCAGTTCCACGGTGCTCGATCATTTCCAGCATCCGCGCAATGCGGGCGAACTCCCTGGCGCAAATCTCAAGGTCCAGGTCAGCAATCCGGTCTGTGGAGACGTCCTGCAGCTAACTGCGATTATCGAAGGCCACACCATTCGCGACGTGCGCTTTCTCTGCCGCGGCTGCACCGCGTCGATTGCTGCTGCGTCTCTGCTCACCGAATTGCTTCAGGGAAGGGAATTGGGAAAACTCGCCGCGATTACTCCCGAATCGCTATCTGCTTCACTGGGTGGGCTTCCCCCTGCATCCTTTCATGCAGTTCAGTTGGCCCACGACGCTTTGCGGAGCCTGCTCGAGAAAAGTCCGAAATAACCGGTCACATCCAGCGGTTAATCTGTGCAAAAGTTTCAGGATCGTTCAGGTTGACGACGCAGCCTTGTTCCGTCGTGATGAATTCTGCCATGTCTTCCTTGTGTGCCCAGACCACGCTGCGTGCTCCCTTATCCAGCGGCGCTTTCTCCAACTCCTTATAAACCGCAGCCGAAAAAATCACCGGATGGCCGCGGCGTCCCTCGAACACCGGCACCACCACCGGCGCTCGCGTCGCATAGAAATGCTCGATCAATCCATCGACCAATGCCGCGCTGATCAACGGATGGTCCACCAGGCAAAGCAGCATACCGTCGGTTCCAGCCGGCAAAGTGCGCAGCGCGGCCTGAATTGAACTTAACTGGCCCCGCTCCCAGTTTTCGTTCAAAACCACTTCCTCCGGCCGCAACGTCACAGCCTTCTCGATCGGCTCTGCGTGCGGGCCTAGCACCACACGACGCACTCCAATCCTCGGGTGCCTCGTCACATCCAACAAATGTTCCAGGAAGGGCCGTCCTTGGTACGCAAGTAGCGCCTTTGGTGAGCCCATGCGTCGGGAGGCCCCACCCGATAGGATCACAGCGGCCAGGATCGGGCCGGTCTCGTTATTTTTCGACGACACTGCCTGTTTCCAACTTCAATTTCTTATGCGCTCCGGCGTCTCGGTTCCGCCGCACCGCCACCAGTTCCGCCACAATGCTGATCGCGATCTCCTCCGGCGACAGTGCCCCAATCTCCAAGCCCATCGGCGCGAACACCCGGTCGAACTCCTCCCCACGATATCCTTGCTGTTCCAGCGCTTTGTATACGCTGATCACTTTGCGGCGGCTTCCGATCATCCCTACATAACGTGCCTTAGTTCGCACCGCCCACGCTAGCACGCGCATATCTTCCTTGTGCCCACGCGTCACGATCACCAGATAACTCGACGTATTTGGCTGCAGTTTCTCAAACGCCTCGTCGAAGCCCGTGTAGATTTCCTGCGCCATCGGGAACCGCTGCGCATTCGCAAACGCTTCGCGATCGTCGATAACTCCTACTCCAAATCCCGCGGAATTCGCCGCTTTAGCCACTGCCGTAGAGACGTGCCCGCCTCCAAAGAGATACACGACGGGTTGCGGCAAGATGGGCTCCACGAATACTTCCACGGTGCCTCCGCAGATCAGACCGTTGTCATAGGTTGCTTCATTGTTCAGATGGAAGACCAGCTTCCGTGGCGCTTCTTTCTGCATCACTTCTTTCGCTGCCGCCCATACGTCGGCCTCCACACAGCCGCCCCCGATGGTTCCTTCTGTCGAGCCATCTTCCCGCACCAGCATCCGCGAACTTTCGAAACTCGGGATCGAGCCGTCCGTATGGACGATCGTGGCCAGCGCCGCACGCTGCCCCGCGCGCCTCATGCGTACAATTTCTTCAAAAAGATCCATGGCATCAGCCTACGGCCCGCAACTCCGCGCTGTCAATTCTCCAGTCTGGACACCGCGGCCCCGTGAGAGTAGTTTGAGGTTAACCGAACGGCTCCGACAGGTACCTCCAAAATATCGTGATACGATATATATGTCCGCTGTTCCGGCTCGCCTATCTGCTGCTTCAGGAGGTCACTCATGAAAGCCGTTATTTTTCATCACCACGGCGACCCCAGCGTCCTTCACTACACTGACGTGAACGAGCCTCATCTGCATCCCAATGAAGTACTGGTTCGTGTTCATGCCTGCGCCTTGAATCATCTGGACTTATGGGTCCGCCGCGGTCTACCGGGGATCCCAATCCCTCTGCCGCATATTCCGGGCAGTGACGTGGCCGGGGTAGTCGCCAAGATCGGCTCAGAGGTTCATACCGTCCATATCGGGCAAAAGGTCGTTTTGGCGCCCGGAATCACTTGTGGCAAATGCCCCGCTTGTCTCGCCGGCCGCGATAATCTTTGTCGGGACTTCACCAACCTTGGATACATGGTCGACGGCGGCTGCGCCGAATATGTCAAATGTCCCGACGTGAATTGCATGCCTTACCCGGAAAACCTTGACTGGATCCAGGCCGCGGCTATCCCGCTGGTTTTCCTCACTGCTTGGCACATGCTCGTCAATCGTGCGCAACTGCGGCCCGGCGATACCGTGCTCATTCTTGGGGCGGGAAGTGGTGTGGGCAGCGCCGCGATCCAAATCGCCAAATATTTTGGCGCCTACGTGATCGCGACCTCCGGCTCCGACGAAAAGCTTGCTAAGGCCAAACAGATTGGTGCCGACGAGGTAATTCACCACGGCATCATGTCCATCTCGAAGGAGGTGCGTCATCTGACCAACAATCATGGTGCCGATGTAGTCTTCGAACACATTGGCACTGCCACTTGGGACGAAAGTGTCAAGAGTTTGGCGCTCGGCGGCCGCCTGGTCACCTGTGGATGCACCAGCGGTTACGACGCTAAGATTGATCTACGATTCCTGTTTACACGCCAGCTTTCTATTCTCGGGTCGTACATGGGTTCGAAGGACGAACTCCGCACCGTGCTGAGGTTGGTCGCCCTCGATCGTCTCAAGCCGGTCGTGGACAAGGTTTGGTCGCTCAACGACGCCATTGCGGCCCATAGTTATCTGGAAAAGGGCAAGCAATTCGGTAAAGTCGTGCTGACCGTCCCTTAATCCCATAAGGCCGCTCTCTGAAACGGCCCGTTAGATTTAAGCGCGCGTCTTGGCTCCAAAAGAGAATTTGTCATTCCGAGTGTACTCTGCGATGCGCGGAATCGCTCTTCCTTTTCTCTGCGGCCAATGTTTTCGTCAAGCACCGGTCCCTGATCTCTGCTTATCTCCAGACTCTCGTCTATTTGTCACCGCTTGCCCCCTATGCCAAAATAGTCTCGAGGGCCACATGGAAACCACTTTGGGGAAAAGCGTCACGCTCACCAAACCCGATGATTTCGGCAAGCTGCTCCAAGAGGAAGGTATTATCTTCACGCAGCTCGACAAGGCTGTGAATTGGGCCCGCAAAAGCTCGATCTGGCCCCTCGGCTTTGGCTTGGCTTGCTGCGCCATCGAAATGATGTCCATGGCCGCCTCTCGCTTCGACGTAGCGCGGTTTGGCGCTGAAGTTTTTCGTCCCTCGCCGCGCCAGGCGGACTTGATGATCGTCGCTGGCCGGCTGTCTCAGAAGATGGCGCCTGTCATTCGCCAGCTGTACGACCAAATGCCTGAGCCCAAGTGGGTCATTTCCATGGGGGCCTGCGCCACTTCAGGCGGCGTTTTCAATAATTACGCCATTGTCCAGGGCTGCAATCAGGTCATCCCAGTTGACGTTTACGTTCCCGGCTGCCCCCCGCGGCCCGAAGCCGTGCTCTACGCCATTCTCCAACTGCAAAAGAAGATCGAGTCAGAAAAGGGTTCCTTCAAGCGCGCTCTGAATCTTGCCTAGGCGAGTCGGCTTCTCGGCTACACACACAAACTACTTCTCTCTCCCTGCTTAAGCTGGTAGGTTAGGGGGCGCTATGCTCCCTCCAGAAACCATTAGCGCACGGGATCTTCTGCGTCATTCGCTCGCCACCATTGCTTACCGTACCGGCAAAATCGTTCGCAGCGCGCCGCGCGCCTACGTCGACTTTCAGGCCGGCCAGAATTGCCGCACACCTGTACAGATCCTGGCGCACATCGGCGATCTCCTCGATTGGGCGCTTTCGATGGCCAAAGGGCAGCCTGCTTGGAGTGACTCCAAACCGCTTCCGTGGCCCGATGAGGTCCAGCGTTTTTTCGATTCCCTTAAACGCTTCGACGATTACCTGGCGGGCTCGGAATCTCTTCACGCTTCCCCCGATAAACTGATGCAAGGTCCGGTCGCCGATGTTCTAAATCACATAGGTCAATTAGCGATCCTTCGGCGCCTGTCAGGATCCCCAATTCGTGGAGAAAACTATTATCAGGCCGATATTTCTGCTGGCCGCGTGGGCTCGGACCAACCTCCGCCGAAGCGTGAATTTGACTGACGATTTACTGGACCGTTCCCGCCCGCGAAGTTAGACTTGGTTCCCTCGAAAGGCGCTCACATGAACGTTCCCGATGAGCAACGGCGTTACCCTCGCGTGAAGCCGCCGAAAAGCGTGGTGGCTGCGTGGCAAGCGGGTACCCAGCGCGGGGTGTCCTTTGTCGACAGTATGGCCATCGGTGGCCTCTTCGTGCGCACCAAGGAACGCTTGCCTCTCCGTTGTTTGGTGCAAATTCTTTTGGATCTTCCCGTAGGACAGGTTCGCGCCCGTGCCATTGTTCGCCGTGTCCGCGCGGGTCGCGGCATAGCGGTTCAGTTTATTGCCATGGGGCAAACCGATCGTGCGCGCCTGTTCCAACAAATGAACGCGCTCTTAACCGCGTAACCTTCGCCCTATGGTTTATGGTGTAGGCCTATCGAGCACCCTCGCGGTGCCATTTGACGTTGTAAGAGCAGTGCCGGCAACGGCCTTCTCCCGCCGCACGTAACCCATTCCTATCCACGCGTTGATTGCCGGCGAATATCCCACCCGCGTGACAAATCCAATTTCTTTTTTGTCTGCCGACAATGGACTGTTCGGCTCAGGCGCCGTTTGTCCCTCAAATTTCAAGCTCACCCGCACGCGATTCACCTGACCGCGCGAGCGCACCCTTTCCACAATCTCCTGCCCCGTATAACAACCCTTTGTGTAGGAGATGTGCGAATCTTGCAGTCCAGCCTCGTGCGGAATGTGCTTTTCTCCAAAGTCATACCCAAACCATGGAATCCCCATCTCCAGCCGTACCGTATTCAGTGCTTCGTACCCAACAGGAATACCGCCTGCTCCGCGCACCGCCTCTTTCAAGACGTTCCACAGTTCCGCGCACTTTTCGCGCACCACCAGAAATTCCGCCCTCGCAATTCCGCCGGGAGATCGCTTGCCCATCCGTGCCGCAATTCCTCTGGCCGCGACCTCGCGCTGTTCGAGATCGTCCATGTCCGCGAGGTTCACCCCCGTGAGCTTCTGCACTAACGCCGCGGCTTTCGGCCCCTCGAGCGCCAGCGTTGCGTATGCTTCGGTGCGATCGGTCAAAGTCACATCGTCCATGATGATGTATTTGTCCATCGCCGGAATCAGCTGCTCGCGAATCATTGCGTAAGAAACACAAAAAAGGGACTCGACTAACGCGTATGTCTCGATCTCCGCCTGAATATGTCCTTGCGGATTCAGAAACAGCGCGACCGTCCCATGATTCTGTTGCAAGCCCTTCACGTCGTTCGTCAGAATTGCATTCAGATATCGGGTGCGATCCGGACCGGTAAATTCCAGGTAGGCGCGATAATTTTTGTCCACTAACCCCACACTTTCGCGCAACGCCCGGTACTCCGCCTGCCAATCGCCGAAATGGGTTGGCAGGTCGCACCCAAACCATGCGCCCATCTGCGCTCCGTGCTGGCGATGCAACGCGCTTAACGGCGTAGTTAGAGTCGTGCTCGTAAATTCCATGGATTGCTCCGGCTTCAGTTTAGCAAAGCCCTGTTCGCCCATTTCCTCTTTGACGGATGCGCCAGGCAGCCAATGGTATACTTTCCCCGTGAATCCGATGAGCCATACGCACCGCATGCCGCATGCTGCCGACCAGGAGATGATCTATCTCAAAATTCCCGTAGGCATCCTGCAATGCAACTGCTCCATCATCGGCGATCCACGCACGCTGGAGTGCGTCGTCGTGGACCCAGGCGACGAGGTCGAGCGCATCCTTGGTCTGCTGGGCCGCTATAAGCTTAAGGTGAAAGCCATCGTCAGCACTCACGCCCACATTGACCACGTTGGTGGACTCGCCAAACTTTACCAATACACCGGCGCCCCCGTCATGATGCACAGTGATGATCTTCCACTGTATCGTGGCATGGAAGCGCAGGCGGCGTTTCTGGGTCTGCCTGCCCCGGAAGTGGTCGAAGTTCACCAGTTACTCAAAGAAGGCGACGCGCTCCAGTGGGGCGACTTCCTCGCGAACGTCATTCACACTCCAGGCCATACGCCCGGCAGCGTCTCGCTCTACTTGCCCACCGACGGTTCCAACGCCACTCTCCGCCAGCCGCAACTCTTTTCTGGCGACACGCTTTTCGCCGGCAGTATCGGCCGCACCGATCTTTGGGGCGGTTCCTTCGATGACATCATACTGTCCCTCAAAGACAAGCTCCTGCAGTTGCCCGACTCCACCATCGTGCATCCCGGACACGGCGCCAACACCACTATCGGCCACGAGCGCGATAGCAACCCCTTCCTGAGATAGGCGTGATTAGCGCGCCTTCTGGGCGTCTTCCCGGCCCTTCCGCAGTTCTTCCATCACCGACTGAATTAATTCCTTAGCGTGCGTCAGTTCCTGCGAGATCATGCGCAAATCCATGGCCGGCACCGTTGGGTTCCGTTGGCTGGTGCAATAAACCCCGTGCTGGCCCGTCAGCACCAACGCATTCGTAATTCGGTCCAGGGACACTGCCAGCCGTCCCCGTTCCTTCCCGAACATTTGCTCGTACCGTTCCAGCTCTTCCTGATGATCTTCGAATGCCGACATGGCCGTCCTCCGGACTCCTGCCTACAGGTTCTTGCCGGTTGCACTTCGGGCACAGGGTTCCGGCAGTAAACTTTACGCTAACCCATCCTCCCTTCCATAATCCACTTGAGCCCGTCCAGAAAGCGGTTTCAGACCATGAGTTTTTCAGAGCAGGCGGCGAGTCAGTATGTCCCGTTTGGCAGCAGGCCCGAAGGGAATTGGGAGCACCGAACCATGCGACGCTCAGATCTAGTGCAATACAAAGAGAAAGAAAACGGCAGAATTGCCCGCACCTCGCAAATCGTATTTGGCGAACGCCAGCACTTGCTCCGCGTCCTGGATTCTCTCGAAGGCACCAGCCTGCCTATCGCTCGCATGCAGCAGGAGCGCCGCATGCTCGAGGAATTGATTCACGCGCGCACCCGCGAACTGAATCACATCAACACCGCTTGGGATGAAAAAATCGGCCTGGTTCTCAGCGCGGAAGCCAAGCCCGAGATGCTCGAAAAGCTCTCCAAGCAGGCGCCCAAGGAAGACTTCTATCTCCTGCGCCTCATCAGTGAGCATCCCCGTGCTAACGCCAAAACGCTTGGCCGCTTGGCGCGTCATCCTTACGGCGCCATCCGCGAAAACGTCGCTCGTCATCCGAACGCCGATGCCAATACTTTGACCTTCCTTAGCCGCGACAAGACCCAACCGCTTTGGTACCTCGTCGCCTTCAATCCCAATACTCCTTCTCCGCTTCAGCGCAAGCTCCGCGATCGTCTCAAAAGGCTGGGCGAAGCCCAAGCTGGCCGCTAGAGTCTGGTTGACAACTCACTCTTCTCCTCAGCGCTCGGGTGCTTTCAGGTCGGTTCCCGCCGCTAAGCTCCCCTTTTTCTGAAGCCCCGCCGTGCTTCGCGCGCTAGAATATTCGCGATGCCCGACTCGCGCCGCCACACTACGCGTCATCTCCTTCTCATTCTGGCCATTTCTGTGTTGCTGCTGCTTCCATGTTTCTGGCACGCCCACATCGAAGCAGGGGACCTCGGCAGCCACGTCTACAACGCCTGGCTAGTCCAACTCGTCCATCAGGGAAGGGCTCCCGGTGTATACGTCGTTTGGCAGTGGGACAATATTCTCTTCGATCTGCTGCTTTCCTTTTTCGCAAAAGCCTTCGGTTTCACCATCGCCGAAAAAGTTTCCGTCTCGATTTGTGTTCTCATTTTCTTCTGGGGACTGTTTCTTTTCATGAAGTCGGTGAGCGGTCGCGCTCCCTGGCTGCTCTCGCCCTGGATCGCCATGTTGACCTACAGCTATATCTTCCACATGGGCTTCATGAACTATTATTTGTCTCTCGGCCTGGCCTGTCTTGGCCTGTCTTTTGTCTGGCGTGTCCGCAGAAATGGACTGATTGTCGCCACGCTGATGATCCCATTGATCTACCTGGCGCATCCACTCGGATTCCTCCTGTTCGTCGGCGTCGCCGCCTATCGTCTTCTCTGGCTGCGTTTGCCCGGCTGGTGGAAAATCCTGCTCCCCCTGGGGGCATCGGCGATTCTGTTTGGCGCCCGCTGGTTTGTCGCTCATCATCCCGGCTACGAAGTCGAGTGGCGCGAAACGCCGTTCTGGCAACTCAATGGCGCGGATCAATTCCACGTGTTTGGCTCGCGCTATCTCTGGATCAGCTACGCGATGATGCTTTTCTGGGTGGCCGCCACAGCCGTTGCCTGTTGGGCCGAATCACCTCGCGCAAAATTTTGGAGCGATCGCACCATTATCCTGCTGCTGTATCTCATTTCCTTTTGCGCCACCGCGGTCTTGCCGGAAAATCTCCACACCGATCCCGCTGCGGGCTGGATCGGGGCGCTCGTCACTCGCCTTACCCTCGTTAGCGCCATTTTCGGATTCTGTTGGCTGGCCACGCTCCCGCCTCGCTCCTGGTACCTTGCCTTCGGTTTGATCTGCGCGGCCATTTTCTTCGTTTTCATTTATCAAGATACGGCTTACCTCAACCGAATGGAGGCGAATACCCGCCGCATCACCGCACAACTACCGTTTGGCACGCGCACGGTCTCCACCGTCTTTGCTCCCAACGATTACCGCACCATTTATCTCCACATCCCGGATCGCGCCTGTATCGGTCATTGTTTCCTGGTTTCCAACTACGAGCCTTCCGCCCGGCAGTTCCGTGTCCGCGTGCGACAGGGAAGTCCGGTGGTTACTGCTTCTCAAGACGACAGTGAAGACATGCAATCGGGCACTTTCGACGTCGAAGACGTAGACCTTCCGCTGAAACAGATTTACCAGTGCCAAGCGTCGGATCTCACCAAGATCTGCATTCGCGACCTCAACGAAGACGAAAAGAACGGCCGCCTCGGCTACCATCCGATCAGCAATCCTTTCTTCTCCCAGAACCCCTAGCTGGCTTGCAATGGTTTTACTGCTCGCTGATTACGGATCACTTTGCTGTTGGGGCCACAACCGAGCTATCCGTAACCCGGACCGAGCAATCCGCGCCCAATCACCAAAGACATATTGGCTCTTGTGGCAGGCCAATTTCTGCTAAAATAACCGCAGGGTGAGAGACAATGCTGCCATTACACCTTCAGCCCGAAAGTCACATCCCGCTGTACATTCAGTTGCGCGACCAACTTCGTTCCCTGGTTCACGCCGGTGATCTTCGTCCCGGTGACCGCATTCCTGCCAGCCGCGAACTCGCGCAAATCCTCGGCGTTCACCGCACTACCGTCGCCAATGCTTATGCCGAACTGGAATCCGAAGGCCTCATTCAGGGCCATGTCGGCCGCGGCACGTTCATCCGCAACAATGGAAATGGCCTGAAACTAACGCCTCCGGCGCCTCCTGCGCTGCATGGCAATTCTGGCGGCCTCCGCTGGGAACTCCTCTTTGCCGATGAACGCAGCGAGGAAATTCTTACCCGTTTGACGGCTTCGGCTCCCGCCAACGCACTATCTTTCGTCATGGCCCGTCCCGCGGAAGAATTCTTCCCCGTCGAGGAATTGCAGGCTTGTACACAAGCGGCGCTTCGCCGCGAAGGCCAGGAAATTTTGAATCTAGGCGCTTCCGACGGCTACGCCCCACTCAAAGAGGCTTTGCTCGACCTGCTCCACCGGGAAGGTTTTTCGGTAAAGGATGATTCGCTCCTCATTACCGATGGCTGCCAGCAGGCGCTCGACCTGATCGCCAAGGCTTTCGTCCGCTCGGGCGACACGGTTGTCCTGGAAAATCCCACATATCCCGGTGCGTCGGCGGTCTTCAATGGGGTCCACGCCCGCTGCCTCGGCGTACCTGTTCGGACCCATGCGGAACCCGGCGTTCCCCTGGGCATTGATCTCGAAGCCCTGGAATCCACACTTGCTGCCAATCGCGTTAAGCTCATGGTTCTTACCCCGGACTTCCACAATCCCACGGGCACATCCATGCCTGTGGCTTCCCGCCATCGCGTTTTAGAACTCGCGGCGCGCTATCAGGTTCCCGTCGTCGAAGATCACATTTACGCGCGCCTGCATTCCCGCGAAGAGCGTCTGCCTTCACTGAAACAACTCGATCGCGCAAATGTCGTCATTCACATTGACAGCTTTGCAAAAGTGGCTTTTCCTGGCTTGCGCGTGGGTTGGATTGTTGCTCCGCCCGCTGCCATCGAGCGCCTCCGCCTGGTTAAGCAGATGACCGACCTGCACACGGACCAGCTCGCACAAGCAACACTCGCCGAGTTTCTCAAGCGCGGCTTATTTCACAAGCATCTGGCGCGCATGCGCAAGATCTACACCGAGCGCCTCAACGCCCTCGACGAATCCCTGCGCAAGTTCATGCCGGAAGGTGTCCGCTTTGCACGTCCGGAGGGCGGCATGTGTTTTTGGCTGGAGCTGCCGCCGGGCTTCGATGCCAGCGAATTAATGATGCACGCGCGCGAACGCGGAGTGCTCTTCGCGCCCGGCCGCTATTTCTATGTGCAGTCGCCCATGCCCAACACTTTGCGCCTGGGCTTTGCCAGCTTGAACGAGAAACAGATCGCACGTGGTGTCTCGCTGCTCTCCGAGCTTTTGCGGATTGAAATGCGCAAGCGCCAGCGTGGTTCACGCCGCGCGGAAAGGGCCCACGTCGCTCTGGTCTAAGCACACTCCATGGCTAACGTCGTCAAACTCGATCCTAAGCCCACCAACCGCTGCTTTGGTTGCGGCGCGGCGAATACCGCGGGCATGAAGCTCGCCTTCGAGCTCGATTTGGATGCCCGCCGCTCCCGTGGCTCTTTCGTCCTTGGACCAAATTACGCGGGTGGTGGTGGCTTCGCTCACGGCGGCATCATCGCCGTGGTCCTCGATGAAGCCATGGGTAAACTCTCACGCTTGGCCGATGAAAGTGCGGTCACGGCGGAAATGAACATCGAGTACAAAAAGCCCGTGCCCATCGATAAGCCCATCTTCGTGGAAGGCTGGCAGGAAGACACCAAGGGTAGAAACCGCTTTCGCGTCGCGGAAATTCACGATCAGCACGGCAACCTGCTGGCTCGCGGCAAGGGGCGCTTCGTCATCGTCCAGCATTCGCATTTCACCGAAGCCCAAGCGGCGCAAACGAATTCTTGAATGTCGATTTTGGAGAGGAGAAGGGAAATGGCTACTAAGAAATCCAACGGCAGCGCTCACAATAATGGAACCAAAGGTTCCAACGAATGGCGCGTTAAGGTCGGCTTAGCCGAAATGCTCAAGGGCGGCGTCATCATGGACGTCACCACCGCGGAACAAGCTCGCATCGCCGAAAATGCCGGCGCCTGCGCGGTGATGGCTCTCGAGCGCGTGCCTTCTGACATCCGGAAAGAAGGCGGCGTGGCCCGCATGGCCTCCATTAAGGTTGTCCGCGAAATTATGAAGACCGTCACCATCCCGGTCATGGCTAAAGTGCGCATTGGTCACTTCGTCGAAGCCGAAGTGCTCCAGGCGCTGGAAGTCGACTTCATCGACGAAAGTGAAGTCCTGACGCCCGCGGACGAAGAAAACCACGTCTGGAAGCACGATTTCCGCGTACCCTTTGTTTGTGGCGCCCGCAATCTCGGCGAAGCCTTGCGCAGAATCGCAGAAGGTGCGGCCATGATTCGTACCAAGGGCGAAGCAGGTTCCGGTAACGTCGTCGAAGCGGTTCGCCACATGCGCACCATCGTGAGCGAGATGCGTGCGCTCACCACCCTTCGCGATGACGAACTCATGCGCAAGGCGAAGGAATACGCCGCCCCGCTCGATTTGATCCGCGAAGTGGCACGCCTAGGCAAGCTCCCCGTTCCTAATTTCTCCGCAGGCGGTATCGCCACTCCTGCGGACGCCGCGCTGGTTCGCAAGCTTGGCGCCGAAGCGGTCTTCGTCGGTTCCGGCATATTCAAGAGCAGCGATCCCGAAGCGCGTGCCAAAGCCATCGTCAAGGCCACAACGCACTTCGAAGATCCTAAAGTCGTTCTGGAAGCGCACGAACAGCTCGGCGAAGCCATGCCCGGCATCGATGTGCGCCAGCTCGAAGAAAAAGATCTCCTGGCCACTCGCGGCTGGTAACCGCAGCACAGGCTTCACAGTTTGCGGAGAAATGTGTTCGGCACGGGGGGTCGGAGCTTTAGCTCCGACATAACTGCTTGGCAATCAATTGGGCTTCAGCCGCTGAGGAATTGCTTTTCGACTTTTTCCGCAAGCTGTTCAGCCTGTGTGGTTTCCATTGTTTTTGTAGCCGCCGGTCTTTAGACCGGTATTGCGAGCGCGTCTTACACGCCAGCCGGCAAGACGGAAAGGCTCTCTGCAAAACAGAGCAAGCATGAAAATCGGTATATTAGCCATTCAAGGCGACTTCCAAGCCCACGCCGAAATGTTTCATAAACTCGGCGTCCAAACCGTCGAGGTCCGCACCGTCGCCGATCTCCAGGGCTGTGACGGTCTGGTCCTTCCGGGCGGCGAAAGCACCACGCAACTCCAGTTTCTGCAGGAGGAAGGCCTTTACGACGCAATCCGCCAATATTCCAGCAAAGGCGGGGCAATTTTTGGCACCTGTGCCGGAGCAATTCTTCTTGCCACTAAGGTTAAGAATCCCGCGCAGGAGTCACTAAAGCTCCTGGATATGACCGTTCTCCGCAACGGCTATGGCCGGCAACTCGCCAGCGATGTCTTCTTCGGTCCCTCGTCCCTCAAGAAAGAGCCGCTCGAGATGGTTTTCATTCGCGGTCCCATCATCGAAGAAGTCGCCCCCGGCATCCGCGTTCTCGCCAAATTCGAAGGGAAACCCGCGCTCGTCGAAAAAGACCGCATCCTTGCTGCAACGTTTCATCCGGAACTCACCGGCGACACTACCGTGCATGCGCATTTCCTGAAACTCGCATCCAACGGCACGGGCAAAAAGAAACCTGCGCACAGATCCTAAACACAGTTCGCGCGCTACAATCTACTCATGCCATCTGCCGGAAAGGTCCGCGTGTTGTTCGTCTGCATCGGCAACGCTTGCCGAAGCCCGATGGCGGAAGCAGTGGCTCGCCAAATAGCCTCCGATATCATCGAGCCCTCCAGCGCAGGCTTGTATCCCCTCGGGCGCCTCTCACCTTCCACGGAAGAAACTCTCTCGGCCAATGGGTATTCTTTCGCCGGCCTCGCTTCGAAGCCGCTCTCGCGCGCTTCGATCGAGAACGCCGATGTGATCGTCAACATCTCCGGCCAACCTTTAGATGACCTTGTGCTCGATCTCTGTGAGGCCGATAGCTCTTTACTGTCACAAAAGATAGAGTCTTGGAACGTCGAAGATCCCTATGGCGCTGCCCCGGCCATTTATCAGAGAATTCTAGAGGAACTGGAGTCCAGGGTCCTGCTGCTTGCCAGTCGCTTACGAGCGGCTGAACGAGCCAGTAATTTTTGATTTTTTGCGGAGCTTCTTTGCGTCGCGACAAGACCAGCGTTTCTCAGGAAGACTACCTCAAAGCCATTTGGGAAATGCACGAGGAAGACCAAATTCCCATCAGTGCGCGCCTCGCCGAAGAACTGGATGTCACTCCTCCCGCTGTTACTGCCGCCATTAAACGCATGGCTCGCGATGGCCACGTCAAAATGCAACGAGGCGGGGAAATTCTCCTGACCGCTCAGGGCCGCAAGCTCGCGCAGCGCCTCATGCTTCGCCATCAACTTGCCGAAATGCTTCTCACGGAGGTGATCGGTCTGCCCTGGTCCAAGTCTCACGCCGAAGCGGAACGTATGGAGCACGCTATATCTCCTGAAGTGGAAGCCCTCCTTCTCAAGCGTTTCGCCGCGCACAAAACCTGTCCCCACGGGGTTCCTCTCAGCGGCGGTGTCTCGCAACTTCGCAAACAAGGCGGCGTTCTTCTTTCTGAACTGCGCGCTGGCGACTCCGCTACCGTCCTCTGCGTCTACGAAAAAGACGAAGGGTTCCTGGACTTCCTCCAGAATCTGCACGTGCTACCTTCTACGAAACTCGAGGTCCTCGAACGCAGCTACGATGAAACTCTTACCCTGCGCGTCGCTGGCGAAACCATTCATCTCGGCAAGACCGCCACGTCCCGCATCTGGGTTCGCCCCTCCACGGCCAAGTGAGAGCACTCCCGATCGCTCAAGTCGGGAATTATCCGAACAGATAGTGCTTCTATCCGATTCGCTACGGTTCCTGCCCACACACAAATCCTGCCCAACAGCTTTGTTAGTTGATTAAGAGCAGGCCATTTGTCGCCTCTGCAACCGACTTGGCGGAGCTGACCGCACCTTTCGCAACCCACGCGAATCGGTTGGTCCAGCGCCCGTTTTAGGTATCGGCCGGCGCTGTCCAACGCGCGGCCAGGGCAACGGTCCTCCACCCAAACGTTTTGATTACAGTTTCCTAGCAGCAGGCCGCGACAGTCTATTGCGGCAACACGTATGAATTGGCATGCCCCATGCTCTTTTCCAAATCGTGAGAAGGTTGAGCAACTCGGAACAAACACCGCTAATTGTTGCTCTTGCTTCCGTATTAAGGAGCTCGCCATGAAAACGTTACGTCCCATTCTCGTTGTTTTTGCTCTTTTGTTCGTGGCCACTGCGGCACACGCGCAACACACCGCGGTGATCGCCACAATCCCATTTAATTTCGTTGTCGGTGATCGCGCCTATCCTGCCGGCCAGTACACTTTTCAGAGCAGCGGCGCGTTGCTCCGCATCGCAGATTCCGATCAGATGTCGCTCGGCATCCTCGTCTCGCACGCTTGCGAGTCTGGATTGCCCTCTAGCGACACCAAACTGGTCTTCCGCACGATGGGAGGCTACTACTTCCTGCAGCAGATCTGGGTCGCCGGAGATACTCGCGGCCGCGAACTGCCCAAGAGCAACACAGAAACGCGACTAGCCAAGAATCACGTGGAGTCCGATTCTGTGATCGTCGCCGCGAACCTTGCCCGTTAAGAGACTCTTGCCCTGAGAACATCGTCAGGATGACCAGAGGGAGCGCGAAAGCGTTCCCTCTTTCTGTTGCTCCCGTTGATCCGGGCACGTCTAGGACTTCGCGGCCCGCTCCAGTTCTCCCAAGTCACTCTTCTTCATCTTCCGCATCGCTTGCAGTGCCTGGATTGTTTTCAAACTTGCTCATGGCCTGCACCTCGTTTCGTCCTTGAAAGCTCTCGATAAAGTGCCCTGCGGAGACCTCGAAGCATGCAAGGAAGCTGATATTATGCTTCGCGGAGACGGACCGTACCATGAAACTGCATAGCTATCTGAATTATGGTGGTAACTGTGAAGAAGCTTTTCAGTTTTACGAGCAGCACCTCGGCGGAAAAATCACCTTCCTCATGCGCCATGAGGAGTCACCTGTTTCTGGTAATGTTCCCGAGAACTGGCAGAAGAAAGTCGTGTTTGCACGCATGACCTTGGGCCAGACCGATCTCTTGGGCAACGACGTTCCCGCCGATCGCTTCCAGCCCATGCGTAGCGTCTATCTTTCTCTTACGGTTGATAGCATTGCCGAAGCCGAACGCATCCACCATCTCCTCGCCGACGGTGGGCAAATCTTCATGCCTCTGCAGGAAACCTTCTTTGCCTTTCGCTTCAGCATGCTCCGCGACAAGTTCGGCACGTCCTGGGTGATCATAAACGAGCGACCGGCGCCTCCGAAGCCGTAGCAGACTAAAAAGAAATGCGTTTTTAGGAGGCGGGGGCTTTTAACCCCCACATAAGTCCTGCGAAATGAACCGGGCTTTAGCTCTTGAAGACTCTGCGTCCATTGTTTCTGAAACCTTTCAGCGCCGATCTGTTTCTGCATTACTTCTTGTCGTCCAACAGCGCCTTCAACCTCGCAAAACCTGCGCGACTGACTGGTAGCTTCGCGCCATTCGTCAGAATGGCCACCTTGCTGTCTTTTCCGTAAGGCTCGATGCGCGCCACGCGCTCCAGATTCACGATGTACGACCGGTGAATCCGCACAAACAGTGCCGGATCCAGGGCCAGCTCCAAGCCGGAGATGGTCTGCTGCTTCAGATGCTTCTTGCCCTCGCTGACCAACGACACGTAATCGTCCAGTGCCTCCGCATAGTCCAGTTTGCTCACGGCGATCAAACTCACTTTGGACCCGTCCTTCACCACGATTCTCTCGGCGTACTGGCCCGCGGGACGGGATGCCGCCGCGAGTTCCGCGGGGTCCACCGCTTTCTTGGCTTCCTGGCTTTTTGCGCGTTCCAGCGCTGCCTCGAACCGCTCCCGGCTGAAGGGCTTCAACAAATAATCGACCGCGTGCACGTCAAACGCCTTCATGGCGTACTGGTCAAACGCGGTCACAAACACGATTGCCACGCCATTACGATCGATCAGTTCCAACACATCGAATCCCGTCAACTTCGGCATCTGTACGTCCAGAAACAACAAATCCGGCCGGTGCTCTCCTATTGCTTTCACGGCTTCCATGCCGTTTCCGCATTCCACCAAAACCTCTACTTCCGGGTGGCCATTCAACATCTCGCGTAACAACGCCCGTGCTAACTCCTCATCGTCCACAATCACAGCCTTCCACTTTCGCTTCGCCCCGTTCACTGGCTCTTCTCCGTCTCTGCTGGAAACGACATATCCACGCGAAACACCGCGTCTTCGGCTTTGGCATCCAGTTGCGCTTCGTTCCCGTATCGCGCCTCCAGTCGCCTCTGCACGTTGCGCAGTCCCACCCCATTCTTACGCGAACTCCCCGCCTCCGGGTCCCACGAATTCTCCACGCTTACGGAAATGCGCCCGCCATTTCGCACGGCCCGCAGTCGGACCCATCCACCTTCCGCCATTTGCGCGATTCCGTGTACCACGGCATTTTCAAACAATGGTTGCAGCAATAGCGGCGGCAGCAGGCAATCCTTCGCCTCTTCCTGCACCTCTTCCTCGATCTTCAAGCGATTGCCGAAACGTACTTTCTCAATCGCACAATATTTCTCCAGCAAGCTCACTTCTTCCCTCAGCGGGATCACCGCTTTCTCGCTCATGCCCAGCGTCAGCCGCAAAAAGTCTGCGAGCGAAACGCACATCTCCCGCGCACGTCCCGGATCAATGCTGGTCAGCGCGCTAATCGAATTCAGGCTGTTGTACAAGAAATGTGGGTTGATTTGTGCCTTCAGCGCGCTCAGCTCTGCTTCCCGTGCCCGCACGCTCGATTCCAACGCGCGTTCTTGTGCTTCCTGACTCGCTTTCTGCGCAAAGAGCATGTAATGGAACGCCACGCCGAGCAGGTAATACGAAAATCCAACGCCGTACAATCGCGCCTGCAACTCGCCATATAACTTGTAATTTGCGTGTGTTCCCAAGACGCTGTCTATCCACCCTGCCGCCATCCAGCCGGCGCTTACCCACAAATAACTCAGCACCAGGGCCGCGGTAATATGCGTTAGCACCGTCCTCCACACATCGCTCTTTCCTAGTGGATGACTTCGGCAGGTAAACTGTGCCGTCCAAGCGATCATCTGCGCCAGCACCGCCATGGGTATGGACAACAGCACCGCCGCCAACCAGTTCATCTTCCAACTGGTCACCAGCAGCGTTCCCATG
The DNA here is from genome assembly GCA_035506955.1 of Verrucomicrobiia bacterium. Classification (GTDB taxonomy): domain Bacteria; phylum Acidobacteriota; class Terriglobia; order Acidiferrales; family UBA7541; genus Acidiferrum. The sequence goes on along the minus strand of DATJOO010000016.1, from coordinate 42,466 downwards.
ATTACCGCAAACAGCGCTCCGGCAATCCCGAGCGCCGCCCACACGGATCTGCTGATGTTCGAACTTTTCATGGCTGATTTAGTTCTTCACGGTAATTCCGCCGAACAAAGCCTGGCCCCGTAGTACCAGCCTTTTCCGCGCCGGCGCACCCGGGACATCCGGCAGGGGGGCTCGCGTTTCGTCGTTATATCCACCGAAAATACTTTGCCCTTCGTAAATCACCGCCCAGCGTTCCGGAACCACCAGTTCAATCCCGCCGAAAACAGCTTCCACCACCAACACCGTTTCCTCGCCCGCAATGTCCGCGCTTCGAAAATCCAACTCCACCCCGCCGAAAATCGCTTGCACCGTGCCGCCCGACAAGCTCGCCGTCGTAATTCGCCGTTCCACTCCTCCAAACATTGCGAGGGCGTTCACTCTGTCGGGTTCGGCCGGCCCTTTCGGCCCCATCGGCATTCCGAAACGCGGTAATTCGAATCGGCTCCAGATCAGTCCCAAGCCAACCGCAATCAACACGATGGGCCAAAAATCCGCTACCGTCAGCCGTAAGTAGCCCAGTGTGCTGAGCAAAAACAATCCACCCAGCGCCATGAGCAGCACCCCAAACACCCGGTTGTGCGATTCCAAGAAGCGCATGGCCCCTACCACAATCAAAATCACCGGCCAGAATTTCCATACATGATCGATCGACAAAATTCCCATGTGATCCAGCAGAATCACCGTGCCGATGGCCACCAGCACTAGTCCCGGCAGTAATCGCGACCGGCCGTCTCCGCACCGCGGGCGCCGCTCGCGAATGCGCTCATGAATGTCGGCGTGAATCCGATCGTGCAGGTCCTGGCTGAACTTGTCTGGATCGAATCTGTCGTTGCTGCTCACTCGGCTCTCCCGTGATCCTTCGCGTTGACCTTTTTTCTCTACTTCCGCAGGCTTAGACTGATGCCCACCAAGATCAGACCCATGGCAGTCAACGGCACGGCTCGTAACGCAACCGCCAGCGTTCCCCAATGCCACACCGCTTGTTCCGCTACCTTCAGCGTGATCAGGCCCATCGCCGGGAGCCATCCCAGCAGGTTCCCCACATTTTGCCGCAGACCTGCCTCCAAATATTCCATCCCAGCGCTCACTTCCACAAGCAGCAAACCAATCCCCACTGCCCAGAGTGTCCACATCATCCAGTTCTTCCCGCTTTGCCGCCGCCCCGCTGTTGCTATTACTGCTGCCATGGTCCCCTCCAACTTCACTTCGTTTCCGTGACCAAGGCCAGCTTAGGTCCCCCTTTATCCCCCTACACGCGCAAATCGGCGAATTGCTCCCGGGAATCGGCGAATGCCGCCGGGTCGCCGGTTGGCGCCCAGCTTGAAAACCCTGCCGAATCGGTCTATGGTAGGGTCACAAGCTATCCATACAACCGCCTGTCGAGTGCCCCAATCTCCGGCGGACTTTTTCGAAGAGGTACAAATGTCTCAGCGTTCGTTTTCCGCCCAGCGTTCGACTGTTCCGCGCCATCATTGGTTTCTCTATGTCCTTTTAGCTTTTTCCGGTGCGCTTCTTACCTTCGTGGGGGCCCGTGCCGAACAAAAAGCGGCCGACGACACCACTTTCCGCAAGCTCATCGATTCTTATTGCGCCGCGTGGAGTTCCGGTAATCCCGACAACGCCGCTAGGTTTTACGCCAAGGATGATGGCCTCGTTTTCTACGATGTTGACCCCTTTTCTTACACGGGTTGGAAGCAATACGACGCCGATTCCAAGAGATTTTTTAGCTCCGGCTCAACCATCACCATGACGGCTGGAAAAGAACTCAAGGTCACCCGCCACGGTAATATTGCCTGGACCATCGTGCCCATGAATGCCGTCGTGAAGCAAAAGGACGGGAAAACCGAGGATCTGCAAATACGCTACACCGGCATTTGGGAAAAGCACGGCAAATCCTGGCTGATCGTCCACGAACATCTTTCTGTGCCTTTGCCCGGGAACTAGCGGCCTGTTCGGCAGAATTGGTAACCTACAATTTCGTGTGGCATCTCCTTCAATTTTATTGGCTCGCTTCTCCTGGCTACCGCCTGCAACCCTGGAAAAGCCCCTATATTCAATGGCGCTTTGAAACCTTCCTTGGCAAAGAAGCTGAACATCTGGACGCCGCTGAGTTTCTTCGCCTTTCCTGGAAGTATCGCCACAATCTGAAATCGTTCGCAGACTGGGCCGCCGCGCGACGCCGCGCCCAAGACTCGGACTCCTGATCCCGTTTTCAGCTTCGACCGAGTCATCAAGGTATAATGAGAGGGAGGTTCACGCGTTATGTCGACCCTCCAGATTCTGCAATCCGCGCCCTCGCTCCACGAAGCGCTCTGGTGGGAGCCCGAACCCAACAACCGCGTCCACTGTTACCTCTGTCCTCGTCACTGCCACATCGGCCACGGGCAATCCGGTTTCTGCTACATTCGCGCCAATCAAAACGGCAAGCTCTACTCTCTTGGCTATGCTTCCCCTGCCGCGATCCAGGTCGATCCCATCGAAAAGAAGCCGCTGAACCATTTCCTGCCGGGCTCGCGTGTCTTCAGTATGGGCACCGCTGGCTGCAACATGGGCTGTTTCTTCTGCCAGAATTGGGATATTTCCAAGTCCCATCAGGATCAGGTCAATTCTCGCGACCTCGCCCCGGAAGAAGTGCCTCTGCTCGCCAGGAAATACGGCTGTGCCTCCATTGCGTTTACCTACAACGAACCCACCATCTGGGGCGAGTACGTCATCGATATCTGCAAAGCTGCCAAGCCTCTCGGCCTCAAAACCGTTATGGTCTCCAACGGCTACATCACCCGGGAAGCCTTCCACGACATTTATGACCACATCGATGGCGCCAATATTGACCTGAAAGCCTTCACCGAGAATTTCTACGGCAAAATCACGCTGACTCATCTGCAGCCCGTGCTCGACACACTCACTTGGCTGAAAAACGAAACCAACGTGTGGTTCGAGATCACCAACCTCATGATCCCGACCCTCAACGACGATCCCGCCGAAACTCGCAAACTCGCTGATTGGATCTTGACCAATCTCGGCCCGGACGTACCCTTGCATTTCACCGCATTCCATCCGGATTTCAAGTTGCAGGACAAGCCCCGCACTCCACCCGAAACGCTGCATCGCGCGCGCGAAATTGCTCTTGCGGCCGGTCTCCACCACGTTTATGAGGGCAACATCTACTCCGAAGCCGCCAACACCTATTGCCCTAAGTGCCGGGAACTTCTCATCCGTCGCTCCTGGCACGATGTGCTCAAAAATCACCTCAAAGCAGGGAAGTGCCCCAACTGCTCCTCCGGGATCCCAGGCCGCTGGTCCTACCCAGGTAGCACGGGCTTCAGCCTGTGAGTCTTCTATCCATCGTCTTGCCCAACGCGCTTTAACGGGGCAAACTACTGCAATGTCTGAAGCTGTCGAATCGCCCGTCACTTCCAATGAGCGGAAGCAAGCTCCCCCTCCCGCACGTTTCTCCTGGCTCAACTGGTCCGGCTTCTTCTTCGCGTTTCTGCAAAGCGTCTGCAGCACATTCATCGCCCTTCACGGCATTCGCCTGCTCGTTGGTATCGGCGCCGTGGTCCTCGCCTCGTCCGCCTGGCATCTCGCCGAACGCCTCCACGCCGACGCCATTCGCGTTCCCATGATGCTCATTGCCCTGGTGGGCTCGCTCTTGAATCTCCTGGCCTTATGGCAAGTGCACAGACTGCGCCACCGTCCGGCTTCGGCATGGCGCCAGCAACCCCTCACTACCTCCAAACGTCGCTCCCAAACTCTTCAGCTCGCGCTTTCCGTGCTCACGCTTGTCTTACTGTTCGCTGAGGAAATCGCTCATTTCAAGCTGAAGGGTTCACTTTGATTACCTTCGACCACCGGTCGACCGCGCCGCGTTACCAGCTCTTTTTTGTTTTCGTCAGATAAGTTCCAAATTGCGGATCATCGATGTCTCCGGTCACCGATTACATGATTTCCGGGTTTCCCGGCGATACCCCGCATTTTGTAGAAATTATTCAGAGGATACCTAGGCTGGCGTGGCGCCCCGCCTCACCCGCCCATATCTGGAGCTTTTGCAATCGCCAGCGCCAGCTTCTCGTGCAGCCTCTCACTGTATCCGACGGGCAATTCATACGTTCTGTCGTCCGCCGTCAAAATCAAAATATTTCTCGTGGAGTCCAGCACCGCCGAGCAAATTTCGCAGTTCTCCAGATGCCGTTCCACCGCGGCGAGCAACTCCGGATCCAGTTGCTTATCCAGGTAACCGGAAATGTGTTCCCAAACGTGCTTGCAGTCCAGTTTCATTGGAACCACCTTCGGAAGAATCCTGTCCGGGCCGGCGCTTGGCCTTTCAGGTACGGCACGAGCAGTTTCTGCAGCATCATCCGAGCCCGATGCAGCCGCACCTTCACCAATGTCACGTTGATTCCCAGCGCCGCCGCGGTTTCCTCCTGATTTAATTCCTCAATATCCCTAAGCACAAACACTTCCCGGTATTTCTCCGGCAGCATGGCTACAGCCTCGCGCAGTTTGTCTTTCAGCTCCTTCCGCTCCAATGCTTCCAGTGGGATTTCTCGCCAATCGGTTAGCACTGCCGGAGTAAAATCGCCATCGCCGTCCTCGGTCGGCTCGGTCAGCGAGTTCTCGGCGGCGCTCTTGGCTTTCCGCAGGCGTTTCCGCGCCTCGTTCATCGCAATCGTGACCAGCCAGGTGCTGAACTTCGCCTCGCCCCGGAAGCTCCTCAGATTCCGGTAGGCGCTGATCATCGTCTCTTGCGCGGCGTCTTCGGCTTCGGTTTCGTTTTTCAGGATGGCAAAAATGGTCACATACACCAGCCGCTCGTACGGCCGGATCAGTTCGTGGAACAGCTCCGTCTCGCCCGCCAGCACCCGGCCGATCAACGCCGATTCGTTTGTAACGGTTGCCGCTTTCATCCCGTCATTCATCCCGGCTGCGTCAGAGGCATTCCGGCCGACCCATCCAAATACGACTCCCAGATGCAACAAAGGTAACAGGAAATTGTCACTTGTTCGCAACAGCTCACAACATCTTTTTACAATTAAGGTCCTTCATTTTTAGCACTTCCGGGTGTAACCTTCCCCCTGCTCTCGACTCACACGGGGGCAATCGCTTTTCGGTCATTTGGGTGCGCGAGCCTTGACGGGCTCCGGCTTCCTCCGGAACCTCGCTTACCCTCCCGGCCGAGATTCCGCTTTGGTTTTTCGAGGCTGGTCTTTGTCCGGATGGCGATTCTAGTCTCGATAAACTTCACCTGGAGGGAAGATTCACCCATGACTAAGACCACCAAGGCTCTCATTACTAGCGCCGCAGTTGCCGGCCTGCTCGCGGGCACTGGGGCTGCCGTCCATGCATCTACCGCACTTAACAACGCCAAGGCCTCTTTCTCGGCACTCAGCTCCGACAAGCAGGACACTTCCAAAAAGCCCGAAAAGCATGCTTGTAAAGGCCAGAACTCCTGCAAGGGCAATGGCGGCTGTAAGAGCGGCGACAACGGCTGCAAAGGCAAGAACAGCTGCAAGGGCAAGGGCGGCTGCGCTACCGACGGCTCCAAAATGCCGGGTCACTGAGTCGGCCGACTTCGTTTACATCTGGCAAAGGGTGGGTGCCAACTCACCTGCCCTCTGCTGGATAGAAAATTTGAAACTGCCGCCAAGAATCCGCCATCGGAATCCGGGGATTTTTCCCCCGAACATTCACACCAACAATGAGTTGAAGTTGAAACTCAGAACTCAAAAGCTAGAACGGAATACTGAACACTGAGAACTCTCTCATGCCTGCAAATCGCTTTAATAATTTTACGACATATGGCGTCGGTATCGGCCTGCGCATTCCTCACTACGACCACATTCTTACGCGCAAGCCTGCGTGCGACTGGTTCGAAATCATTTCCGAAAATTTCATGATTGATGGCGGGCGCCCGCTGCAAATCCTTGATCAGATTCTCGAGCGCTACAAAGTTGTCCAGCACGGCGTCTCTATGTACTTCGGTTCGGCGGAAAAACCAAATCGTGAGCATCTTCGCCGCCTCAAGAATCTTGTTCGACGCACGAAGACTCCTTGGCTCTCCGATCATCTCTGCTGGGGCAGCGTCGACGGGCGTTACACACACGATCTTCTGCCCATGCCCTATACCTTTGAAGCCGCCCGCCTCACCGCGCAAAAGATCCGCGAAGTGCGCGATTTCCTGGAAGTTCCGGTCGTCGTGGAGAACGTCAGTAGTTACGCGGAATATCACGTGTCCGAAATGACCGAGTGGGAGTTTTTGAACGAGGTGGTCGAGCGCGCTGATTGCGGCATTCTTCTGGATGTCAACAATATCTACGTCTCCTCGCAGAACCACAGTTTCGATCCCGCGCTGTACGTCAACAGCGTTCCCGCCGACCGCGTCGCTCAGATCCACATCGCAGGCCATTCCAAATATCGCAAATACATTCTGGACACCCACGATCATCCGGTGATCGATCCTGTCTGGAAGCTTTACGATCGCGCCATCCAGCGCATTGGCCACACCGCCACACTCCTCGAGTGGGACGACCGCATCCCCCCCTTCGTGGAAGTGCACCACGAAGCACTCAAAGCCAACAAGTACCTGGCCAGCGTCTCCCTCGCGGCTGCCGTATGACCTTCGATTCTTTCTTACGGGCGCCGCACTGCTGTGCCCGATGTCCACAAGGTTTTGTCGTCCCGTCATCCCGGGCAAACCGGAGGACCGCTCGGCGACCTGCGGGTCTTGGCTTTCCACGCAAGAACGAATGCATCGGCTGAGGAAACTCCATGAACCTCGCTACTCTCCAAAAGCAAGTCGCCCGCGCCGTCATGACTCCGCTCACTCCCGCAGAGCGCATGCGACGCTCCAACTCTCCAGTCGCTAAGAAAATCATCAAGCCTAACGACCGCCTCACCTCTTTCGAACGGCTCGAAATCTACAATCGCCAATACTGGTTCCGTGTGCTCGACGGCTTTTCTGACGATTTTCCAGGCCTTCGCGCGGTTCTCGGCGATCGCGCCTTTGACTCGCTCGCCAAACATTATTTAACTGCTTGCCCATCGCGTTCCTTCACCATGCGGGACCTCGGCTCTCGTTTGGAAACTTGGCTGCGCAAACACCCCAGCTATGCTCGTGGTCGCTTTCGGTTGGGGCTCGATATGGTTCGCCTGGAATGGGCAGAAATTGAAACCTTCGACGGGGCCTCCCATGCCCCAATAAATAAGGCAAAACTAGCCGGCGCTGACCCCACCAAATTGCGTTTACGTCTGCAGCCCTATATTCGCCTGCTCGATCTTCGTTACCCTGTTGACGATCTTCTGCTCGCGGTCAAGCACGATGCTCCGCCCGATATGGCCAGCAATGCGATGGAAGAACGCCAGAAACGCAAGAAGGTTGCCGCAGTCGCGCGTCTCAAACCCGTTCCTGTGTACCTCGCTATTCACCGCGTCGACAATATGGTCTATTTCCGTCACCTCGATCGCGAAGAGTTCACCATTCTTCAAAGCCTGCAAAAGGGCCGCACTCTCGAGCGTGCCATCGTCGCCGGCTTTCGCTCCAGCAAAATCCCGCCTGCCGAGCGTGCTCCACGAGTCGCGGCATGGTTTCAGAATTGGTCTTCCCTGGGCTGGTTTGTTTCGTAACCTTGTGGGTTTTTCCCGCTCTTATCAAGGGTAAGCCGTCTTGGGCCGAGTTTGTAGCCCCCGCTGTTTCTTGCCATGAGCAAAGCGAAGGGTGAGTCGGACCGTTAACGTTTTAGATCCCGTTCTGTTCGAGAGGCGACGAGGAGTAATTCAAAAATGAACTCATTCTCCGCACAAATTCGCAACATCTATGCTTGGGCCGTACGCGCCGCCAACGCTCTACAGTCGCCGTTTCTTCTCTTCGTGCGTGTTTATTGGGGTTTTCAACTGGCACAAAACGGTTGGGGCAAACTTCATAATCTTTCGCACGTCAGCCAATTTTTCGCCAGCCTCGGTCTCCCGGCCCCGGGCTTTACCGCCGCTTTTGTCGCCAGCATCGAATTCACAGGCGGCATTTTTCTTGCCATCGGTCTGTTTTCTCGTTTCGTCGGTCTGGTGCTGACCATCGACATGCTGATGGCCTACATCACCGCGGATCGCGAAGCATTCGTCTCGATCTTTTCTGACCCGGACAAATTCACCGCAGCCGCCCCCTACACCATTCTTTTCGCTGCGCTCCTCATCCTGATTTTCGGCCCAGGCAAATTCGCTCTCGACACATTCCTCCTCCGCCGCTACCCCTATCCGCATGCCGTTCCTGATCGCTGATCACCGATTACGCTTGCCGTTTACTGATTACTTTCCCACGCGAAACTCCCCATACCCGGGTCCCACCCGCATGGAGTGATGCCACATTATCGGGAACGCCCACCACACCAGCGAGCCCAGAAGAGCTTGTCCCAACGTCAACGGCAAAATGTTTCGGTCCTTCGCGAACAGCCAGGCCATGGCCACGCCGCCAATAAATGTCAGCGGCACCAGCACCGGATTCGGCCAATGCAGCACCGCGAACACTGAACCCGCCACCAACGCAGCTGGCCACGGCTTCTCAAACGCTGCCAACAGCCGGTTCATCAAAAAAGAGTTCAATCCCACTTGCTGTAGCAGGCAAAACGCAAAATAGCCCCCGAACCTTTTTGCATCCATCAGGTGTTCCGGCAAGCGGTGCAGCATTCCGAGAAACAACCCGGCAAAACAAATGAGCAGGGAACTAACGCCGAAGAACCATGCCGCTCGCTTCGTCGCCGGCCAGAAATTATCGGCGCGCCAACCCATGGTCTTCGGCGTGTCGCGACGCACCACAAAGCTCAGCACCAACCAAATCAGCAGGACGCTCCAGGCCCACTTCGCGGTCGTCTGCAGCCTCCAGATATACGTTGCGACAAATCCTCCGAACGCCAGTGCCTCCACCAGGCAAGACCATCGGTAGACGCTCCACCTCACGCCGACTGCCCCATGGCCTTGTGATTGTCTTCGCAAGAATCGTCTGTTAGTTCCAGCAGATGCTCAAACAGCCGATCGATGTCGTCGACGGCCTCGCCTTGGCCCAAATACTCCTTCAAATCAAAGTCGGGAAACCCCAAATTCGTCACCCTGCCGGGTAACAATTCCCGCAACCGTTTACTCGACACCGCTCCCACACTCAAAACCGCCTCATACACCGCGTCGTTCAGCTCCCCCTCGAAGACATACGTCTTCAACAGTCCTCCCAGTCGCTGTCGTGTCTCCGGATCGATTAGCTCCGAGCACAACAAGCGTATCGCGTCTCGCTCCAGCTCCTCGCGTGTGGCCTGATGACTCATTTGTGACTCTTTATCACGGCCATCATCCAATAATGGGATAGGCGCGCCTGTTGGCACAAGGTTGCGTTTCTATTAGACACCGGAAGGGGAAATATGCCCGAGCAGCATCGCGTTCTGATCCTCGGCGGTGGCTTCGCGGGCCTGGTTGCGGCGCAAACCCTGAAGCATGCTCATGCAGAGATTACCTTAATCGATAAGCGCAACTTCCATCTCTTTCAACCTCTGCTTTATCAGGTAGCCACCGGCTCGCTTTCCCCCGGCGAAATCGCTGCGCCCCTTCGCTCCGTTCTCCGCCGCCACAAGAACACCGAGGTTCTGTTGGGCCGGGCTGCCGATCTCGACCCCGTCACCAAAACGGTGACCCTCGAAGATGGTGGTGTTTTTCCCTACGATTCCCTGATCATTGCTACCGGCTCGGAAACCTCCTATTACGGGAAGGATCAGTGGCGCGAAAATGCTCCCAGCCTCAAGACTATCGAGGAAGCCACCGCCATCCGTCACAAACTCCTTGTGGCTTTCGAATGCGCGGAACGCGCTGCCACAGAAGAAGAAGCCCGCGCCTGGCTCACCTTTGTTATCGTCGGCGCCGGAGCCACTGGCCTCGAACTCGCCGGCGCCCTCGCCGAAATCGCCAACGAAACTTTGCGCCACGATTTCCGCCGGATTCGTCCTGAGGAGGCCCGCATCATCCTGATCGAAGGTGGCCCCCGCGTGCTCGCTGGCTACCCCGAGGATCTTTCCGCCAAAGCCGAAAAACTTGTCTCACACCTCGGCGTTGAAATTCGCAAGAACACGTTCGTCACAGAGATCGACAGTCGCGGCATCAGTTACAAAGAAGGCAACGCCGTCAAGCGTCTCGACGCCAAGACCATCCTTTGGACCGGCGGCGTGACCGCTACTTCTTTTGGTCGCCGCGTGGCCCAGTGCACCTCTGCCGAAACCGACAAGACCGGAAAAATCAAAGTCCTCCCCGACCTCACCATCCCGAATTTTCCCGATATTTTCGTCGTTGGCGATCTCGCCTACGTCGTCCAGGATGGTCACCCGGTTCCCGGCGTTGCGCAGCCTGCCATTCAAGAAGGCCGCTACGCCGCAGAAGTCATTCTTTCTCGGCTCCGTAAGGAATCCAAACCTGCTCCGTTTCATTATTTCGACAAGGGCGATATGGCTGTCATCGGTCGCGCTGCGGCCGTCGCCAATGTTTTCGGCTTGCACATCTCTGGACTACTCGCGTGGCTGACTTGGCTTTTCATTCACCTGATGTACATCGTTCAATTCCAGAGTCGCGTTCAGGTCTTCATCCAGTGGGGCTTCGAATATCTGACCTTCAGCCGTGGCGCTCGCATCATTACCGGACCCACTCCGGCTCAGGTAGAAGAAGCCATCGCGCAAGGCCAGTCCCGCGCCGCCACTGTGACCGCTTCACGTCCTACGTAACAGCGGCTTTACGCTGCTGTCGAGTCTGCGTGTGGGAGCTTTAACGCTTCTCTCATGTAGCCCTTCCTCGGCCAACACGTCTCAGTGTTTGCAAACGCAACAATCTGCTTTACAACCTAGTGGTCTCGACGTATAAACGCGCACAGTCAATTTTTCGCCCGACAGCCACGGATTCAAGGAGGCTTATTGCGTCACAACCCCATCGTTTGTTTCGGCGGCAAAGTCACTTTCCTTGCGTTTTCTGCTGTGCTCCTCTCCTGCCCTGCACTTCGCGCCCAAGGCAATCCCGATCTTCAAGCGCGCGTCGCCGAGCTAAAAGAAGCTTCTGCCAAGAACAAGCAGGCCTTGGCGCAATATACCTGGAAGGAAACCGTCCAAATCTACTTAAAGGGCGACCTGAAAAAGACAGAAAACTTCCAAGTCAAGCAGGGCCCGGACGGGAAGCCCGTCAAAACCTCGCTCGATGCTCCGGCTGCCCCGCCCCAGCAACCCAGCGGCAGAGGCGGACGCCTGAAAGAGCATGTCGTCGAGAAAAAGAAGGAAGAGTACAAAGACTACGCGGACCAAATGAAGGAGCTCGCCCAACACTACGTCCCGCCCGACAAAGATGACATCCAAGCCGCCTACGCCAAAGGCAATATCGAGCTCATTCCAGGCGGTAGCGTTCCGGGGCAAGTCAAGCTCGTCATGCACAACTACTATAAGCAGGGCGATTCCGTCACCCTGACAATCGACAAGGCCAATAAACAACTTCAGTCGATTGCCATTGCTTCTTACATGAGTGATCCGAAAGACGCCATGAATCTCACGGTCACTTTTGCCCGTCTTCCCGACGGCACGAACCACGTGGCTTCGAGCACGATCGACGGCGTCAGCAAGCAGCTCAAGGTCAACACCACCAATTCCGATTACCAGCACCTGTAGGCTCGCCCGGTAGCCGGTGCCTCTCTGACGCATCGGCGGCGACTGCGATTCTTGAATCGTCCCTTGGGAAAAGATCTTGTCGCGATCCTGGTGCGCTTTTGGCGGTAAAATGTATCCCAGCGTTAGAGATTCGTATCTAACGCTTAGAGCGCCAGGGTCTCCTTAGTTCGCGTTCACCACATTCCAGCGTCTGCCGCTCCACAGCCGCTATTGAAAGAAGGCATCATGAGTGAAGCTGCACGACAAGTCCCTTCCAAACCACAGACCTATACGGCCAAGGCTTACGCCGCTCACGGCGCCACCACCCCGCTCGCCCCGTTCACTATTCCTCGCCGTGAACCACGTCCTCAAGACGTCCAAATCCAGATCCTCTTCTGTGGCGTCTGTCACTCGGATCTCCACCAGGCTCGCGACGAGTGGCAAAGCTTCATGCCCACCACTTACCCCTTCGTTCCGGGTCACGAGATTGTCGGGCGCGTTGTGAAAGTTGGCAGCGCCGTCAAGAAATTCAAGGAAGGCGACCTTGCCGCCGTCGGATGTCTGGTCGATTCCGACGGAACCTGCGAAGCCTGTCGCGATCACGAAGAGATGTTCTGCGCCAGCGGCGCCACCTTCACCTACAACTCGGAAGACAAAGTTCTCGGCGGTGTCACCTACGGCGGCTACTCCGATAGCATCGTGGTCGATGAGCGCTTTGTTGTTAGCGTTTCCCCGAAACTCGACCTTGCAGGGGCCGCTCCCTTGCTTTGCGCCGGAATCACCACCTACTCGCCGTTGCGCCACTGGAACGTCGGCAAGGGACAGAAGGTCGGCATCGTCGGTCTTGGTGGTCTCGGCCACATGGGCATCAAATTTGCCCACGCTTTTGGTGCTCACGTCGTCCTATTTACTACTTCTCCCAACAAAACCGCGGACGCCAAGCGTCTCGGCGCCGATGAAGTCGTGATTTCGAAGTACCCTCAGGAAGTGCAGAAACACGCCGCTAGCTTCGACTTTATTATCGACGCCGTTTCTGCGGAGCACGATCTAAACGCTTACCTGCAACTTCTCAAGCGGAACGGCACGATGGTTTTGGTGGGCGCTCCCGAAAAGCCCGCTCCCGTTAGTTGCTTCAACTTGATCTTCGGACGCCACCGCCTCGCCGGTTCGGCCATTGGCGGCCTTCGCGAAACCCAAGAGATGCTCGACTTCTGCGCGCAGCACAACATCACTTCCGACATTGAGCGCATCTCGATTCAGCAGATCAACCAGGCCTATGACCGCCTCCTCAAGGGCGACGTAAAATATCGCTTCGTCGTCGATATGGCGACCCTTAAGTAGCACAGGCTTTATCCTGTGGTCTTCGAGGCGTGCGGCGGCCTTTGCCGGCTACCATCACTTTCCCGCTGTCGCCTCGCTTGCGCTTTTGCCGCTTTTCCCCAATTGCGAATAATTCTTCGCATACGCCCGCAACCCAAAGTCTGGCGTGATCTTCGAATATCCCGCTTCCAGCTGTTTCTGATACTGGTCCTGGTCCCAATCCAACCTCCCCTTTGCGTCTAAATCCAAGACCGTCAAATCCGTCGGGTCCATCACTAGCTTTCCAAACTGCACACGGCCCCCGGAAAACCTCATGTAACTTGTGTCGTCCCTCGGCGGCACGGACTTTCCTCCGTCTCCATACGTCGTGACAATCTCGTTCGCTGCCACGCGCACGCCGGTGAGCTTGCCGCGGATATGGGGAGGTGGTAACAGGCTTCCCAAATCCATCATCAAGTCGTTCTTATCCGTGTCTATACCGGCAATCTTGTTGGTGTTCACCACCTTCGCCAGTTCCACTCCGAACAAACCCATCAGTCCCTTTACTGGAATTTTCAGCGCGGTGATCTTCTCCGTGTGCACTCGAATCCTTCCATCGTCGCTGATGCTGAGCGTGCCCGCGGTCCCGAACGGAAGATCGCCCTTGCTATGCAGCTTTCCTTTAATGATCAATCTGCCTTGATCGATGGAAACTGCCAGGTCCTTCAACGGAGCATCGCTCTTGGCAAATACATAGCCATTCATGATTTCGGTGAGCGCCGCGGGGGTGATCGAGACGGTTCCGTTGCTCACCCGCACTTCGAACGAAGTTTTGTTATCAAACACGACCAGGGTGTTCTTTCCGACAGGCCAAAGATCTCCCGACAATACCTGCAGATGTGCTGCGGCAGTTGGCGTCAGATAAAACATCACATTGCGCATCTCGGTTTTAACACTCTGGATATTCGGAGCCGGCGTGGTCTCGGCAGGTCCTGTGGCAGTGCCACCGGGACTGGGGTTGACGTTTGCGGGAGCGGGCGCAGGATTCTGGTTCTGGTTCTGGCTCTGCTGCTTCTTCGAACACGATATCAGGCAAATCCCGGAAACTAGCAGCAAGCCAATTATCCTTTTCTTCATAGCTGTAGCGCCTCGCTCATTTTCGTCTTCAGAAATCAGTTCGTGTTTTACTCAGTTCGCTATCGCCCGTCTTAGTTGCCTTCACTCAGAATCTGCTGGTATGCCGGAACGGTCAGAAACTCCACGAACCGCGGTGCTCGAATCAATTCCCGCATCAATTGCGCGGATTTCTCGAACGTCGCCATCCGCGCTGGATCGCTTCGTTGCTTCGCTTTCCCCAACTCCTCTTCTATGATGCGTTCGCACAAACCAACGTCAATTGTTTGACCATCCGTCAGTTGCGCATTTTGATGGATCCACTGCCAGAGCTGTGCCCGGCTGATTTCTGCCGTTGCGGCATCCTCCATCAGATTGAACAGCGGGACGCACCCCGTCCCCCTCAACCACGCCTCGACATAGCCCAAACCCACCGCAATGTTCTGCCGCAATCCCGCTTCTGTAATCGTGCCGTCGGGTACTTTCAGTAAATCCGCCGCGGTAGCATGGTAGTCCGTCAGCTTGTTATCGATTTGATTCGGTCCCGGCATCAACCGGTCGAACACTTCCATGGCCACGGGCACCAGTCCCGGATGCGCTACCCACGTCCCGTCGTGCCCGTCGCCCGCCTCGCGCTCCTTGTCCGCCCGCACTTGCGCGATTGCTTTTTCATTTGCCACAGGGTCATTCTTGATCGGGATGAATGCGGCCATCCCTCCCATCGCATGAATGTTCCGCCGGTGGCAGGTGCGAATCAACAGCTTGCTGTATGATCGCAGGAAGTGTGTCGTCATGGTGACTTGCGCTCGGTCCGGCAGCACAGCGTGTGCGTCATTGGAGAACTTCTTGATGTAGCTGAAAATGTAATCCCACCGCCCACAATTCAAGCCCGCGGAGTGCTCCCGCAATTCGTACAGGATTTCGTCCATCTCAAACGCCGCCAGAATCGTCTCAATCAGCACGGTGGCTCGAATGCTTCCCAGCGCGATTCCCAATTCCTTCTGCGCAAATATAAAAATATCGTTCCACAAGCGCGCCTCCAGGTGGCTTTCCAGCTTTGGCAGATAGAAATAGGGGCCACTCCCCGACGCCAATAATTCTTTTGCGTTGTGAAAGAAGAACAGGCCGAAATCAAACAGCGAGCCCGACAGCGCTTGCCCATCCACGCGCACGTGCCGTTCTTCCAGATGCCATCCCCGCGGACGCACAAACAGTACCGCTGTGTCCGCATTCAACTTGTACTCTTTTCCACTCGCGCCATCGGAATAAGTGATCTTCCGCCGCACCGCGTCCATCAGGTTCGCTTGGCCCTCAATCTGATTTGTCCATGTCGGCGTATTGGAATCCTCAAAATCCGCCATAAAGAGTTTTGCGCCCGAATTCAGCGCGTTGATTATCATTTTCCGGTCAACTGGTCCGGTGATCTCCACGCGCCGGTCTAACAAGTTCGCCGGAATTGGCGCTACGGTCCACTCTGACTCTCGAATGTTTCGCGTCGCGGCGAGGAAATCCGGCTTTTCTCCCGCATCCAGCCGCTTTTGTCGGGCCGCGCGCTCTGCCAACAGCTCCACGCGCCTGCCATTAAATCTCCGCTGCAACTCCACTACGAATCCCATTGCATCCGGCGTCAGCACACGTTCTTGTTGCGGGTGCGGCCTGGCCAAGAATTCAACTCCGCTCATCGATAGCACACTCATCGTCTCTCACCCCACGCGCTCATCGCCTCACAGGGGCCCGCCTCGCTGCCTGAAAGGTACGCCGTCCAAACTACCCTGGCAAGCCGTGAATGCCTATCGCCGTTTCTTGACTTTGCCCCGCCAAACCATGTATTCATCCCGTACAACTTCTCGCGCATGCTGGCGATTCTCGCTTCTTCGATTACGTATGCTTGCTGGGCCATTTTCTTCTCAGGACAACCGATGACTTGGACGCAGGTATACGATCCCCTCGGCCACTGGTGGCTCTCAACGCTCGCTGCGGCACTCCCCAGCATTGTGTTGCTGGGCCTTCTCGCCGGTTTCAAGTGGCGTCCTCACTGGTGCGCCATCGCCGGCGCCACCACCGCCATGCTTTGCGCCATGTTTATCTTTGGCATGCCCGCTGAACTTGCCTTTGCCAGCCTTCTCTTCGGTGTGGTCTTCGGCCTTTTCAAAATCGTGTGGATCGTCATCGCCGCGGTTTTCCTTTACGACATTTCCGTCGAAACAGGGCAATTCGAAATCATGAAGCAGTCGGTCGCCGCGATCACGCCCGATCGACGGCTGCAACTTCTCCTCGTCGCTTTTTGCTTCGGCGCGTTCATCGAAGGCGCGGCGGGATTTGGTGCTCCCGTCGCCATTGCCGGCGCGTTCATGATTGGTCTGGGATTCAAGCCATTTCACGCCGCCGCGCTCAACCTCATCGCGAACACCGCACCTGTCGCGTGGGGAGCCATCGGAATTCCTGTTCACACCTTAGCTCTGGTGACTGCGCTTCCGGAAAGCGACCTCAGCGCCATGATCGGCCGCATCCTCCCGATCACCGCTCTTCTCGTGCCGTTCTGGCTGGTACGCGCCATGGTGAGTTGGAGCGAGACTCTTGAGGTTTTGCCCGCGATCCTCGTCGTGGGCATCTCGTTCGCTGGCGTCCAATTCTTCTGGTCCAATTACATGAACAGCAGCCTCGTCGATATCACCGCCGGCCTTACCTCACTCATCCTCACCTTGTTTTTCCTGCGCTTCTGGAAGCCCAAACGCATTTGGCGCTTCGCCGACGAATCCACGGAACCTCGCTATTCCGAAATGATCATCGCCCCGGGTGTCGCCAAAAATCCCATCATCGGCGATCAAATGGACGACGAGTGGGACATTCGCCAGCTTCAGCGCACCTCCGCTCCCCACTCCTACACTCACGCGCAAATCGCCAAGGCTTGGCTCCCCTTCGCGATTCTCTCGATCGTCGTTCTCGTTTGGGGGCTTCCATCCGTGAAAAACGCCATGGGCGCCGCCACCACTCCCGCCTTCCATTCCGGTGGCTGGAACGTGCCGCACCTTCACAAAGCGATCTTGCGAGCCCAACCGGTCGTCTCTAAGCCCACGCCTGAAAGCGCCAAGTTCGATTTCAACTGGCTGACGGCCACTGGGACGGGGTGCTTTCTGGCTGCGCTCGTTTCTGGCCTGCTCCTCGGCGTGTCTCCGCAGAAGCTGGTCAAGATTTTTGTCCATACTCTCTATCGTATGCGCCACGCCATCGTCGCCATGTCTTTCATGCTCGGCCTCGGCTACCTCACGCGCTATTCCGGTATGGACGCGGTCTTGGGCCTCGCTTTCACGCGCACTGGCTGGCTCTTTCCATTTTTCGGTACTTACATCGGGTGGCTCGGCGTCGCCCTCACAGGTAGCGACACTTCCTCCAATGCGCTCTTCGGTGGCCTCCAGCGCATCACCGCCGAGCAGCTCAACCTCAGCCCCATCCTCATGTGCGCCACCAACAGCGCGGGTGGGGTGATGGGCAAAATGGTCGACGCGCAATCCATCTGCGTCGCCACCGCCGCTACCAATCAAGTCGGCAACGAAGGGCTCATTTTCCGCTATGTTTTCTGGCATTCCATCGCACTAGCTGCCATCGTCGGCGTCATCGTTATGCTCTACGCCTACGTCTTCCCCCACCTCATCCCGCACGGTTTGACCTTCGTCCGCTAATACGGCAAGCTGCTCTGCGTGCCCCAAACTCGCGTGGGGCCGGTCGCTTCAGGGGAACACCGTGGACGCCCGCATTCTCCAGGAATTTCGCGCCATTGTTGGCCCGTCAGGCCTCATCTCGTCTTCCGAAGATCTGCACACCTACGAGTGCGACGGCCTTACCAATTTTCGCGTCCTGCCCGTCGCTGTTCTTCTGCCCGCCAACGCCCAACAGGTCCAATCAATCGTTCGTGTGTGCCACGCGCAGCGCATTCCGTTTGTCGCTCGTGGCTCTGGCACCGGACTTAGTGGCGGTGCGCTTCCGGTTGAAAATGGCATCGTCATCAGCCTCGCTCGCATGAATCGCATTCTCGCTGTGGATATTCCCAACGCCCGCGTCACGGTCGAGCCAGGCGTCATCAATCTGGACGTTACCGGCCGAGTTCAACCGCATGGGTATTTTTACGCCCCTGATCCTTCGTCCCAGTCGGTGTGCAGCATCGGCGGAAATGTGGCGGAAAATTCTGGCGGCGCGCATTGCCTGAAATATGGTTTCACCACCACTCACGTGCTGGGCTTGGAAGTTGTGCTTCCGGACGGCTCGCTCGTCCATCTCGGCGGCAAGTGTCTGGATGCCCCGGGTTACGACCTTGCCGGCGTGTTCGTGGGCTCGGAAGGCACCCTCGGTATCGCCACCAAAATCATTCTTCGCATCGTCAAGCGCCCAGAATGTACTCGCACGCTTCTCGCTGCGTTTCCCGGCACGAACGAAGCCAGTGCCGCCGTCAGCGATATCATTGCCGCGGGCATGCTTCCCGCCGCCATCGAAATGATGGACAACCTCGCCATCCAAGCCGCGGAAGCCGCGGTTCACGCCAACTATCCTGATTGCGGCGCCTTGCTCCTGGTTGAACTGGACGGGCCTATCGCCGAAGTCGAAACCCTGATGGTGCATGTCGACGAACTTTGCCGCAAGAACGGTGCGTGGGACATTCGCGTCGCGCAATCCGATTCCGAGCGCGCCCTCGTGTGGAAAGGCCGCAAAGCTGCCTTCGCCGCCATGGGCCGCATTTCGCCGAACTACATCGTGCAAGACGGAGTCATCCCGCGAACCGCTCTTCCTCAACTCATGAACGAAATTGCTCGCCTCAGCCGCGAAACCGGCCTGCGTGTCGCCAACGTCTTTCACGCAGGCGATGGCAATCTGCACCCGCTCGTACTCTACGATCGCCACATTCCTGGCCAGGAAAAAGCCGCGGAAGCTCTCTCGTTTCAAATTTTGGAGCTTTGCCTTGCGGCCGGAGGATCTATCACCGGAGAGCATGGCGTTGGCGAAGAGAAAAAATGCATGATGACCAAGATGTTCAGCAAACCGGATCTCGCCACCATGCAGCGAGTCCGCGCGGCCTTCGATCCGCTTCAGCTCTGCAATCCCACCAAGGTGTTTCCCACTCCGCGCCTCTGTGGTGAAAAGCCGGGAGAGTACGTTCCGCACAAGTTGGAGTCTTCGGGCCTTGCTGAACGTTTCTGAAATCCATGCCAGACTGCCGCCATGCCGCCAACTAGTTCGGTAGAACAACAACTTGCAGCATTCGTCGGCATGCAGAATCTGCGCCCAGCAACTCCCGCAGACAGCGTCTCTGGCATCCAACCGCAATTCGTCGTCGCGCCCGAAAACGAGCAGCAACTCGCTGCGGTCCTCGCGCTGGCCAAGGAATCCGGCCTTGCCGTTATCCCACGAGGCGGAGGGACCAAGCTCGACTGGGGCAATCCGCCCAAGCGCGCTGACCTCGTCCTCTCTACAGCCCGTCTCGATCGTATTCTCGAACACGTTTGGGCCGACCTCACTGTGACCGTGGAAGCCGGCTGCACACTTCAAGCCCTGCAACAGACCCTCGCTCAGCACGGCCAGCGTCTCGCCTTCGATACTCTGTGGCCCGAGCGCGCTACCATCGGCGGCGCGCTTTCCACCAATGACAGCGGCGTCTTGCGCATTCGCTTCGGGGCTCTTCGGGATCTTCTGATTGGCATCACTCTGGTTCTTCCGGATGGAACAGTGGCCAGCAGCGGCGGCAAAGTCGTCAAAAATGTTGCCGGCTACGATCTGCCCAAACTCGCCACCGGCGCGCTCGGCACATTAGGGGTAATCACGCGCGCGGTCTTCCGTCTGCATCCCTTGCCCCGTATGGCTACCACGGTCACCTGCGTTACCAATCAGCTCCTTAGCGCCGAACGCTTACTTGCTGCCTTGCTCGATTCCACTCTCGTCTATTCCGCCCTGCAAATTCGCATTCCCTCAGCAAACCCACACGAATTGTTCGTAGATGTCCTCTTTGAAGGAACGGAGCAGGGAATCACCGCCCAAATCGCGCAGCTGCAGGCACTCGCATCATTCGCAACTGTGTTCGAAGTTGATCACCATGTTTGGAAGACGAGAGAAGCTCTCCATTCCCAATATTTGGTGGATCCGTCCTCCAGCGCCCTTCTCAAAATATCCACGTGTCCCGGCGACGCTCTCGCCGCCATCGCCACACTCACCGAGATCACCAAATCTCGCGCAACCGCCTCGGCTGTCGTGCAGGCCACAGGTCTGGCGACAATTCTCCTCAGCGGTGCTCGCGACGAACTTCTTCACGCCGGCAAAGTTGTTTGCAAAAAAATCGAATCTGCCGGTGGCTCTCTCGTTGTTCTTGGCAATTCCGTCCTCGACGCCGATTTTGACGCTTGGGGCTCGGCGGGTGACGCGCTTCCTCTCATGCGTGCCATAAAAGCCCAACTCGATCCCCAAGACACTCTCAATCCCGGCCGCTTTGTGGGAGGCATCTAACGCATGTCTTCCGACCAACGGAAACCGAGCGAAACTGGCGCCTTCGATTCTCATCAACCGCCCGCGCTCGAACTTATCGAGAAATGTGTTCATTGCGGCTTTTGCCTGCCCAACTGCCCAACTTATGTTCTGTGGGGCGAAGAAATGGACTCCCCTCGCGGCCGGATTTATCTGATGAAAAGGGCCCTCGAAGGTGAAGCTACGATCCAGAAGGATTGGGTCCAGCACTTTGACGCATGTCTCGGCTGCGTTGCCTGTATGCCCGCCTGCCCCTCGGGCGTGGACTACGGCAAACTAATCGAAGCTACTCGTGCACAAATCGAACGGAATTACGCGCGACCCGTTTTCGACAAGCTTCACCGACGCCTTCTGCTCGAGACGCTAACTAAGCCTAACCGGCTCCGGCTCCTGCGCTGGCCCCTGCTCGCCTACCAAAAATCCGGGTTACAATCCGCCGTTCGGGCGCTCGGCATTTTGAAACTTGTGCCGCAATCTGTCGGGGCCATGGACGCACTTCTTCCTCCCGCAAAGCCCGTGGAATCCATTTCTCCTGTCACTCCGGCCCAAGGCGAAAAACGTAAACGTGTCGGTCTTGTTCTGGGCTGTGTGCAACGCGCCTTCTTTTCTCACGTCAACGCTGCCACGGTACGTGTCCTCGCCGCTGAGGGTTGCGAAGTCGTTGCCCCGCCCGAACAAACCTGTTGCGGCGCATTATGCGTTCACGCCGGAGAAGAAGCGGGGGCCTTGGACCTGGCTCGCCAAACCATCGACACCTTTGAAAAAGCAAACGTCGACAGCATCGTCATCAACGCTGCCGGTTGTGGCTCCAACATGAAGGATTACGGCCACCTTCTGCGCAACGATCCTGCTTATGCCGATCGCGCCAAACGCTTCGCCGCCAACTGCCGCGACATCAGCGAACTGCTTGGCGAACTTCCCACGCGGGCCATGCGCCATCCGCTTTCCGCTCGGGTCGCCTTTCACGATTCCTGCCACCTGCAACACGCGCAACGTATTTCCGCGCAGCCCCGCCAACTCCTCGCGCAAATTCCCGGCGTTCAACTTCTGGAAATCCCGGAAGGCCCGATTTGTTGTGGCTCCGCGGGTATCTACAATCTGGTTCAACCGGAAGCTGCTTCCCAACTCGGCGAGCGCAAGGCCAGGTTTATCGCCGACCTCGGCGCTGACGTTGTCGTCACCGGCAATCCTGGCTGCCTCCTGCAGCTCCAATCCTCCCTGGCTAAAATCCATCACCCGGTGCCGGTGTTCCACACCATCGAGCTCCTCGATGCCTCGATCCGCAACGCCCCCGGACTGACCGAACTATAAATCGGCTCTGGCCTTTTCTGTTACGCGCAACCCTCAGAAGCTCGACCTACAGCGCTGGATTCGCGGCTTTACCAACTTCTCCCTAGCGTTTCATCGCCGTCCAATCTCTACAATCGCTCATCATGCCTGCAGAGAATCAACCTATTCCTGTTCGGAATTTCGGTAATACCGATGCCAAAGTTTCTGCCCTGGGCCTAGGTGGTCACCATCTCGGCGATGCGGAAGACTCGGCTGCTGCTACGGAGATCGTCCACGAAGCCATCGATCATGGCATCACCTTCTTCGATAACTGCTGGGAATACCATCGCGGCAAGACTGAAGACTGGATGGGCATGGCGCTCAAGGGCAAGCGCGACAAAAATCTTTCTCATGACCAAGGTGTGCACGCACGGCCGCGGCAAAGACATCGCCATGCAGCAACTCGAAGAGTCTTTGCGCCGCCTTCGCACCGATCACCTCGACATTTGGCAGGTCACGATACGACGCAGACATCGGCCCCGAGCAGCATCACGATCCACCTCCATCGGTACTGCCTGCGTGATCGATGACAAACGGGATCGATCGGTGAAACAGAAAACGCCTCTCTCGAACCAACGCACCTTGATTACTCCATCTGGCTCTATTTCTGAATTGGCCAAAGAAGCGAAAGACTGCCGGAATTGCGAGCTTTGGCGTAATGCCACGCAAACCGTTTTCGGGGAAGGGAAGGACCATCCCAAAATCATGTTTGTCGGGGAACAGCCGGGAAACGAAGAAGACAAACAGGGCAAGCCGTTCGTCGGTCCGGCCGGCCATCTGTTGGATCGGCTGCTCGCTGAAGCCGGGGTCGATCGAAAGAAAGTCTATGTGACGAATGCGGTGAAGCATTTCAAGTGGGAGCCCCGGGGCAAACGCCGCATTCACAAAAAGCCTAACGCGCGGGAAATCGCCGCCTGCCGTCCCTGGCTCGATGCCGAGATCGCGGCGGTGAAACCAACCGTGATTGTTTGTCTGGGGGCTACGGCCGCGCAAGCCTTACTTGGCCGCGATTTTCGGGTCACCGAGCACCGTGGCGAATTTCTTGTTTCCTCGCTGGCTCCTCACGTGATGGCTACGGTTCATCCCTCCTCCATTCTGCGGGCGCCCGACGAACAAACCCGTCATCAGCAAGAGAAAGAATTCGTGCGCGACATGGCGCAAATCGCCAAACTCAAAATCTAGGCTCTTCACTCGGTTTTGTAGGCCAATTCCTAGTTAACAATATGCCTGGATTTGAAAATCTATTGAATCTAATATTTAGCTGGGGTTGTAAGTGGTTTGTTTTGTATGCGGGTCTAATCTTATTGGTTTTACAGGTGGTTCTGGGTGTAGCGCACGGAGGGAAGTCTGCGCGACTGACCCCGATTGACAGCAACGAACTGAAGCGCTATTGTGTCCTTGAAAGGCGAACAAAAAGCGAATATGGCCACACCCCTCAACCTTCGTTTCACTCCTTCTTCCGCTTTCGCGCGCGGCCTTGATGGCTTCCGCCTTCGTCTTCCCACCCAGCTTCAGCCTACCGGCATTTCTGAGTTAGATGCTCTTTTGTCTGGCGGTGTTCCCCGCGGCTCCCTGATTGAACTGTGCGGCTCTTCCTCTTCTGGCCGCACCAGCGTCAGTTTCTCTCTGCTTGCTGCGGCCACCCAGCGCCAGGAAGCCTGTGCCTATGTCGATGTGTCCGATTCTTTAGATCCACTCTCCCTGGCTTCTGCTGGAGTCGACCTTGCCCGCCTCTTATGGATTCGCTGCGGCTCCCAGCCTGCAAACAACGCCCTACAATCCCAGCCACAAAAAGCCTCTCTTCCATTTCTCGAAAATACCGGCAGAAAACACAAGCATTCGCAATCCTGGCAGCATCCACGGGATCAAATCCGTGGCATAGAATCGGCTTTGCCCTCGATCATGAGCCAGAGCGAAGCGCCGAAAAACGCGACCAGTTTGCGCAGGCCGCAATCCGCCACTTTGCCTTTCCCCGAACCCGAAGCCGTTCCACGCATCACCACCCTCAAGCCATCTTCGCCCGCTACTCCCTCCACCAACAATTTGCGCACAAAAAAGGGGACCCCAGGCCCCTGGAAACGCCTCGACCAAGCGTTGCGAACCACCGATTTGCTCCTTCACAGTGGAGGCTGGGGCGTCGTCATTTTTGATTTGGGTGGCGTTCCGTGGATCGACGCGCGTCGCATCGAGCTCAGCACCTGGTTCCGTTTTCGCCGCACCATTGAGAACACTCCCACGATCCTGGTTCTATTGGCCGAGGAATCCTGCGCGAAAAGCTGCTCCTCTCTGGTACTGCAGTGCCGGCGCAAACAGGAGAATTGGACTCATCTGGATGTGCAAAAGAGAACTTCGGGCATGGCCACGCTCGACGGTTTTCAAGTCGAAAACAAAATTGTTTCTTCGCGTACCGGGTTGCCACTGATGGATTCCGCCCAATGGACAGCTAACACGCTATGGGGTAGCAGCTTTATGCCGCTGCTTTTTTCGAGCTGCGAGGAGGCTTAAACCGGCTTTTAGAGCGTGTGTGAGAACTTGAAGAAACCGACTAGACGCCCGCTCAGAAGGCGGCCGCTACAAGAACGCGCTTTGCGGCTGATGCCGAGTTGAGATGCGTGATTTACGGCACGGCCTTTCGTTGCTCAGGGTGAACTGAAGCCGTAGCTGACGAGAAACGAGAGTTGTCACACAGGCCATCTTAGGGCCTCAGAACGGGCTTAACTTCTTTCCTCCCCGTTTTCCTCTTCCGCGAATTCAGGGGGCCATGTGGTTTTCGCATGCATCTTTATTCCCGATTTTCCGGTTCAGGCCATCACGCGCCAAGAACCGGAACTTTGCAGCCAACCAGTCGCTGTCCTGCAAGGTGCCGCTCCGCTCACAAAAGTATTCGCCGCCAATCAGGGTGCGCGCGATCGCGGAGTCGAACTGGGCATGACCAAACTTCAAGCCGAATCCTGCGGCCCGCTGGAATGGCGCTGGCGCTCTCCGGCGCAAGAAGCTTCCGCACAAGCCGCTTTGCTCGATTGTGCTTGGACCGTTTCTCCCCTCATCGAACAACCGCGAAAGGGAAGTGCCGTCGATTTTTGCGATGCGGTGGTTCTCGATCTGGCCGGCTGCGAAAAACTGTTCGGCGCGCCCGAACAGATTGCCCATCACCTGCAGCGCATTGTGACCGCGGTCGGCTTGCAACCCAACGTCGCGATCGCTGGAAATCCCGAGTCCGCCCTATCTGCTGCGCGCGGCTTTCCTGGCGTTACGCTGATTTCCCCGGGCGAAGAAGCCGGCATTCTCGGCGCGCTTTCTCTGGCTTCTCTCGGCCTCCCCGCCGAAATGCTGGAAACTTTGCACCGCTGGGGGATTCGCACTTACGCCGAATTTGCCGCGCTTCCGGAAATCGCTGTTATCGAGCGCTTTGGCCAGGAAGGGAAGCGTTGGCACCAACTCAGCCAGGGAGGCGACCCTAAGCCACTTCTCCCCAAGCAATTTTCGGATCAATTCGAAGAATCCATGGACCTGGAATTTTCCGTTGATCTTCTTGAGCCTCTCCTTTTCATCTTGAATCGTCTTCTGGAGCAGCTCTGTCTTCGTCTCCGCATGCATGTACTGGCCACGGCCGAGCTGAAAATTACGCTTACTCTGGACCTGACAATTGTGTGTGAGCAGCCTGCTTCGCTCCCCGAGGCTCAAGGCGCGGAGTTCGTGCGGACATGGGGCGCAGCGTGCTGCACCCCTACGAACGGCCTGCATATCCGCAATCTCCGTCTGCCCGTTCCCGTGAACGAAAGCAAATTCCTGCTCAAGTTGCTGCAATTGGATCTGCAAGCGCATCCTCCCGGTGCTCCAGTCACCGCCATTCACATTCAGGCCATTCCCACGCGTCCGCGCACTCGCCAAATGGGCCTGTTCCTTCCGTTAGCGCCTGAACCGGAAGCACTGGAAGTCACGCTGGCCCGCATTCAGAGCGTGGTTGGGGAAGGCCGCGCCGGTGTCCCCGTTTTGCTCGACTCGTATCGTCCCAACGCTTTCGAGCAGCGGCGTTTTGTTTTGCCCGAAACATGCCTGGCTTGCCCGCCCGCGGAGTATTCGCCCAAAACGGCTCTCCGTCTCTACCGTCCTCCGCTGCCCGCTACGGTCCAGTTGCAGCACGACCAGCCGCACAGCATCTATTTCGACTATGCCCGAAAATCCATTCTGGCTTTTGCCGGACCTTTCCGATCCGCCGGCGAATGGTGGTCGGAAACTCCGTGGGCCCGTGATGAATGGGACGTTCTCCTTCCGTTCACTCGTCCCAAATATCAAAACAACCGGCTTTTTCCCGACAACTCCACTAAGCCACAAGAAACCGCCCTTTATCGCATCTATCGCGATTTGCTTTCGAATCACTGGTTCGTCGAGGGAATCTACGACTGATGTACGTCGAGCTCCATGCCGCTTCCGCTTTCAGCTTTCTTGAAGGCGCTTCACTTCCTGAGGAAATTGCCGAAGCGGCTGCTCACTCTGGCATGCCCGCCATAGCCTTGCTTGACCGCGATGGCGTTTACGGCGGACCTCGTTTTCATTCCGCGGCCACACGCTGCAAAATTCGCGCGCATATCGGTGCGGAAATCTCCGTCGCCGATTTTGGCAATCAGGCAGGCTGTCCCTCATGGCTTCCCAATCAATTTCCTGCGCGCTTCGTCCGCTTGCCGTTGCTGGTTGAAACGCAAACCGGCTACCGCAATCTTTGCCGCCTGATCACGCGCTACAAAATGCGCGAAAAGGGAAAATTTACCGGGGCGGCCATGCTTGCCGAAGTTGCCGAACATGCGGAAGGTTTAATCTGCCTCACCGGTGGAGACGAAGGCCTTCTTGCCGCGTCTCTCGCGCAGGGTGGAGCCGAACTGGCTCATCGCAACACGGAAAAACTCGTCGAACTGTTCGGCCGTAAAAATGTTTATGTGGAGTTACAGCGCCATTTCGATCCTATCGAAGAAAAACGGAATCAATTCGCCGTCCGCCTTGCGGAGACTCTGGATTTGCCTCTTCTCGCTACCAACGGCGTCCGCTACGCGCGTTCCATCGACCGCGAAATTCTTGACGTCTTCACCTGTATCCGCAATCATTGCCAACTCGCTTCCGCTGGACGCCTGCTGCAAAAAAACAGTGAGCGCCACATCCGCTCGTCGGAAGAAATGGCGCAACTGTTTTGCGATCTTCCCCTAGCCATCGCTAATTCTGCCGAGCTTTCTTCACGCCTCGGTTACACCCTGGCCGATCTTGGCTACGAATTTCCCCGCTATCCCGTTCCTGCCGGCGAAACTATGGATTCCTTCCTTCGCAAGCGCGCTATGGAAGGCGTTCACGAACGCTATGGCCCCAAAAATGACGACCAGCTCTTCGCCAAGGCGGTCAAGCAAGTCGAAAAAGAATTGCACCTCATCGAAAAGCTCCATCTTGCTGGCTATTTTCTGATTGTCTGGGACATCGTCTGCTTTTGCCGCAAGCACGGCATTCTCGTTCAAGGCCGCGGATCTGCCGCAAACAGTGCCGTTTGCTATGCGCTCAGTATCACTTCGGTTGATCCCGTCGGCATGGAGCTTCTCTTTGAACGTTTTCTCTCGGAAGAACGCGCCGATTGGCCCGACATCGACCTCGATCTTCCCAGCGGCGATCAGCGCGAAAAGGCGATTCAATATGTCTACGAGCGTTACGGCCAACTCGGCGCCGCGATGACCGCCAACGTGATCACCTATCGTGGCCGCTCCGCCTCCCGCGAAGTCGGCAAGATCCTCGGCTTTGATACGGAAACAATTGACCGTCTCTCCAGTCTGGTCGGCCAATTCGAATGGCGCGGTCCCGAAGACAATTGGCAAACCTATTTCGAACACGCCGGCTTCGACGTGAATCATTTCCTTATCCGAAAATATCTGCAGCTTTGCGATCGCATCCAGGATTTACCGCGCCATTTGAGCCAGCATTCCGGTGGCATGGTGATTTGCCAGGGCCAGCTGGATTCCGTTGTTCCTCTGGAGCCCGCCACCATGCCGGGCCGCGTGGTTGTTCAGTGGGACAAGGACGATTGTGCCGACATGGGCATCGTTAAGGTCGATCTGCTCGGCCTTGGCATGATGGCCGTCCTCGAAGAATGTTTGCAGTTGATCCCTAAGCACTACGACCAGTCCGTCGATTTGGCGCAAATTCCTGCCGATGACACTTTGGTTTATGAAACTTTACGCCGTGCGGATACCGTTGGCATGTTTCAAGTCGAAAGCCGCGCACAAATGGCTTCGCTCCCTCGCAATGCTCCGGTGAAGTTCTACGATCTGGTGGTGCAGGTAGCCATCATTCGCCCCGGCCCCATCGTCGGCAACATGATGAATCCCTACATGCGCCGCCGTCAGGGGAAGGAAGCAGTTCACTACGCGCACCCTTCGCTCGAGCCCATTCTGAAACGCACTCTTGGCGTTCCACTTTTTCAGGAGCAGCTTTTGCGTATGGCCATGGTCGCGGCCAATTTCTCCGGTGGCGAAGCCGAAGATCTGCGTCGCGCCATGGGTTTCAAGCGTTCGGAAGAGCGCATGCGGCAGATCGAAACCAAGTTGCGCGCGGGGATGCGGCGCAACGGCATTGATGCCCACGTGCAGGAAGAAATCATCACGCAAATCACTTCCTTTGCCCGCTACGGCTTTCCAGAATCCCACGCCGCCAGTTTTGCTTTGATCGCCTATGCAAGCGCTTTTTTGAAGTGCCGTTATCTTGCCGCATTCACGGCGGCGCTGCTGAATAACCAGCCTATGGGCTTCTACAGTCCCGCTACGATTGTCAAAGATGCGCAGCGCCATGGCTTGCGTGTAAAGCCCATCGACATCGTTAGGTCTGAATGGCTCTGTACCATCGAAAACGCGCCCAACAAAGAAGGCAACCTTGTTCCGTGCCTGCGCGTCGGTCTCCGCTATGCACGTGGTCTGCGCCAAAAAGCGGCCGAAGCCGTGGTTCTTGCCAGAACGCAGCAAATGTTTTCGGGCATTGACGATTTAGTGCGCCACGTTCCGGAACTGCAGAAAGCCGAACTCGAGTGCCTCGGCGAAATTGGCGCGCTTAATTCTCTTGGCAAAGCCGTTCACCGCCGCACTGCGCTTTGGCAAGTCGCGCGCGCCACTCGTCCCGCTGGGCCCTTGCTCGATTCCATTGCCGATGACTCGGAATCCTCGCCCCTGCAGCGCATGAACAACGAGGAGCGTTTGGTGGCAGATTTTCACGGTTCCGGACTGACGCCCGGTCCCCATCCGATGGCTTACTGCCGGAAATCGCTCACTTCCATGAACATTAAGCGCGCTGTCGATCTCGAAGGTATTTCGGACGGTGCCTACACTACGGTTGCGGGATGCGTTATCGCGCGTCAGCGTCCCGGTACCGCCAAGGGCTTCGTTTTCCTCAGTCTCGAAGATGAAACCGGCATCGCTAACGTCATCATCAATCCGGATCTTTACCAGAAATATCGCCTGATTATTAATCGCGAGAAATTCCTCAGTGTCAGCGGCATTCTGCAAAATCAAGACCGGGTCATCTCCGTCAAAGCTTCTCACATCGCACCCGTCTCCATCTCCGCGGCGGAAATCGAGTCGCACGATTATCACTAGCTCGCCAACTATCCGTTTGTTATGATGCGCGTGCTACGAAAGTAATATATGTGCTACACTGGCCCGTATCCGATCGGTGCATCCGCTAACCGAAAGGCTCTATGAATCCTCGATTTGTCGTTCTCGCCCTGATCTTTTCTGTTGTGGAGTTATTTGCACAAACGACCGGCCTGCTTTCGGGAACCATTGTTGACCCATCTGGCGCGGTGATTGCCGGTGCGACTGTGCTGATCCGGACTTCGGATGGTTCGGTACAAAGGACGACACAGTCGGATGCGAACGGCTCCTTCAGCATTTCGGGAATTGCGGCGGGACATTATCGACTTATCGTAACTAGTCCGGGATTTGAGACCAAAGAAATGCCCGTGTCCATCGGCCCTAATGAGGCGGTGGCCCCGTTGCGCATCTCTCTGGCGGTGAGCACCGTGAGCACTAGCGTAACCGTGCAGGGCCGCGAGGATAGCCTCATCGGGATCGCCGATTCCGCCACGCAGGGAACCGTGGGCGCAAAAGAACTCGACGATCGTCCGATTCTCCGTTCGGGTGAAATTCTGGAGACGATTCCGGGCCTGATCATTACGCAACACGCGGGCGGCGGTAAGGCCAATCAGTATTTCCTTCGCGGTTTCAATCTCGACCACGGCACAGACTTCGCCGTGTTCCTGGATGGTATGCCTCTGAACTTGCCGTCACACGCGCACGGCGAGGGGTATGCGGACATGAACACCGTCACCCCGGAATTTGTGCAGCGTTTGAATTACGAGAAGGGGCCGTATTACCCGGAGGTCGGCAACTATAGCTCGGCCGGGTCGGCCGACATTCAATTTTATAAGGCGTTTCCGCAGAACTTCTTCCAAGTGGAACTGGGCATGTATGATTTTGGCCGAGCCGTTTTCGGCATCTCGCAAAAGCTCGGCTCGGGTACTCTGCTGTACGGCGGAGAAGCGTATTACGATAACGGCCCGTGGACGCATCCAGATGCCTACGCGAAATTCAATGGCCTGCTCACTTACAGCCAGGGCGACGCCAACAATGGGTTCAGCATCACAGGGCGCGCTTACCATGGAAAATGGAACTCCAGCGATCAAATTCCTGAGAGCGCCATACCTCTGGTTGGCTTCTTCGGCGCGCTGAACCCAGTCGACGGCGGAAATTCTGCGCGTTACAGCGTGCAGGGGGAATGGCACCGCCAGAGCGAAGATTCCGCGACCACCATCATGGGCTATGGCTTTTATTATTATCTGAATTTATTTTCGGATTTCACGTACTACCTGGATGACCCGGTAAAGGGGGATCAGTTCGAACAGCAGGATAATCGCTGGGTGGCGGGATTTGCGGCGGCTCACACGATTTTTAACCATTGGTTCGGGCGCAAGATGGAAAATACCTTCGGCATGCAATTGCGCAACGAATGGGTTAACAACGGTCTTTACCGGACGGAAAATCGCATACGCACGGACAAGAATGATATCAACGCCTGCAATGACGAACCTATTCCCGCCTGCGAGAGCAATCCGAATCTGGTCGCGGTGCTGCCTGCGAACACGGACGTGAATCGGTTTACGGATACGATGGTGAGTTTTTATGTGGAAAATAAAACCCAGTGGACAGAAAAAATCCGCTCGGTCCTGGCCTTCCGCGGCGACGATGCAATCTATTCCAACACAAACCTAACCCCATCTTACACTGCCTCAGAATTACCGGGCGCTCCGGTAATCAACTTTGCCGAGCTCAATTCCGGCTCGGTGAGCAAGTTTCTGCCCAGCCCCAAAGAGAGTGTGATTTTCGGACCGTGGTCCAGCACGGAATTCTATGTGCAGGGTGGATTCAGTTTTCACAGCAACGACGTGCGCGGTGCCACACAACGGATGGAGCCGATTTCGCCCGACTTTCCTTTTCCAACTCCTACTACCCCGATTGCGCCGCTGGTTCAAACCAAAGGCGCAGAAGTGGGCGTGCGCACGCTGGCGGTGCCCCATCTGCAAAGCACGCTGTCGCTCTGGTATCTACACAGTGAATCCGAACTACAGCAGGATGGCGATACCGGAGCCACGGTTCCTTCTACATCCCCCAGCAATCGATACGGCGTCGAATGGGCAAACTACTATACGCCATTCAAGAACGTGGCTTTCGATCTGGATTTCGCCGATTCTAAGGCTCTTTTTACCGAAGTCGACCCGGATGACGCCGCGTACACGGACGTGCCTGGCCACTATCCGGTGCAAGGCCCCGGTGGTAGATGGGTACCCGAAGCCGTTGGGGTCGTGCTTTCCGCAGGCGCCACCGTGCAGAGTTATAAAGGATTTTGGGGGAGTTTGCGCGTGCGCGCCTTTGGCCCGCGCAATTTGACGTCGGACGCAATCTATCAATCCAGTTCAACGATCTTGGTCAATATGGAGGTCGGATATCACTTCAACAAGAAATGGAGGCTTTCGGCTCAACTGTTGAACCTGCTTAACCGCTACGATCATGACATCGACTACGCTTACATCTACCGTATTACGCCGGCGGACGCCGCAGCATTCGGAGACGTTATGCACCCCACCGAGCCCTTCCAACTGCGATTGACGTTGGTAAGAACCTTTGGGGGAACGTTTTGACGCAAAGACCGCGGCAGTTCCAGAATGCCTGTTACAAACGGAGGCAAACGCAACTGGGGGTAGCACAGGCTAGACTTTTGTAGCACGATGGTAAGCGGCAACCGCATGGCCTTTCAGCTAAAACTGCTGTTCAATGACGCTCCGGACTACCTACGTCATCGCATCATCGCCATCTATGGGATGTTGCTCGTTTTCAATCTTGGGGCATGGTTCTGGGCGGTTGCCGCGTTCCGCCATTATCCCGTGCTGCTGGGGACCGCGTTGCTGGCCTACAGTTTTGGTTTGCGTCACGCCGTCGACGCCGATCACATCGCCGCGATCGATAATGTCACACGTAAGTTGATGCAGGAAGGGAAGCGGCCGGTCGGGGTCGGCCTGATGTTTTCCCTTGGGCATTCCACTATTGTTGTCGTCGGCTCGGCGGCCATTGCGGGCACCGCCCTTGCGCTGCAACATCGCGTCGACGCCATCAGAAATATCGGAGGCGTGATTGGCACTTCGGTCTCCTCGTTTTTTCTTCTCGCTATTGCCATTGTGAATCTGATCATCCTTCGTTCCATTTATCGCGCATTTGTGCGCGTCCGCCGCGGCGAGCCCTATACCGAAGAAGACTTCGACATGCTGCTGGGCAATCGTGGCTTCCTGGCGCGACTGTTTCGACCCATGTTTCAGATGATTCGCCGAAGTTGGCACATGTACCCGCTTGGTGTTCTGTTTGGATTGGGTTTTGACACTGCCACGGAAATTGGCGTCCTG
Source organism: Verrucomicrobiia bacterium (assembly GCA_035506955.1). GTDB lineage: Bacteria > Acidobacteriota > Terriglobia > Acidiferrales > UBA7541 > Acidiferrum. The sequence continues at coordinate 9,565 of DATJOO010000016.1, read as the reverse complement.
GGCATTTCGGCGGCGGAAGCTTCCAAGGGACTGTCGTTCGCGTCCATCCTCGTTTTCCCGGTGCTTTTCGCTGCGGGCATGTCGCTGATTGACACGACTGACAACATCCTGATGCTGGGTGCTTATGGGTGGGCGTTCGTTAAGCCGGTGCGCAAGCTCTACTACAACATGACCATCACTTGCGTTTCGGTGGTGGTAGCTCTTGTCGTTGGCGGTATAGAAGCTTTGGGCTTATTCGCAGACCATTTCCATCTTACCGGCCGTTTCTGGGAAGGCATCCTACGCCTGAACGACAATTTCGGTACGCTTGGGTACTTCATCGTTGGTCTGTTCATCTTGAGCTGGATTATTTCCATTGCCGTGTACAAATGGTGTCGGTTCGACGAACTGGCTTTGGTACCGGAACGGGCTCGTTCGGCGGACCGTGCTACCGAGTTCGAGTGATGTGCTACTCTAGCCGCATCTAGCTCCAGGAAGAGGGACGTATGGCAGATTTGAGCCGTATTGGAGTCTCCATCGACTCGGCTTTGCTCAGCCGCTTCGATACGTACATTGCGGACAAAGGCTATGACAATCGATCTGAGGCGTTCCGTGATTTGATCCGCGACCAACTCGTCAATTCTGTGGTCATTGCCGACAATGCTTTTGTCGTCGGTACCGTCACGCTGATTTACGATCACCACGCACGCCTGTTACCCGAAAAGCTTACCGACCTTCAGCACGATCATCACGAATTGATCATCTCTACCCTGCACGCGCATCTGGATCACGAAACTTGCCTCGAAGTGGTCATCCTGCGTGGCAAGTCCAAAGATGTACAGAAACTCGCCGACCAACTCATCAGCACCAAAGGCGTGCAGCACGGCCGCTTAGTGATGAGTTCACCGGAAACTATATCGCGCCGCTCGCGGTAGGCGACGTGCTTGTCAACTGGCGTCGACCTGCCCGCGAACGCCGGCGAGCAGAAAGCCGACGCTGCTTACCTGCTCGACTTTTTGCTCGCGAGCAGCCCATTGCCCCAAGTATTTCCTGTATGCCCAACACCATGCGGTCGCTTTGACAGCGTGGAAGAAGTTTTGACCATCATCCGCTCCCCGACATCTTATCGCTAGCTCCGCAACTTCAAGATGGCTGGCCCGCGAAGCAGGCTCTGTACCATGGAGCAAATCGAGGAGGTTTTATGGACAACGATAAGGACCGCAAGGCACAGGAAGAAGCCGATGAACTGGAATCGAAGATGGAGGATCGTGAAGACGCTCGCCTGGAAACTGAACGAGACGAGGAAGAAGATCTGAACCAAGGCATGCAAACTGGAACACACGACGCTTCGCATCCCGGTATCAAATGGGGCCCGTCCTACAAAGTAAAAAAAGCCGCTGCTAATCGCGGCACCAGCGCCACAGAGAAAGACTCAGACAAGAAAGGTTAAGCGGCGGGTCGGTCTGGGTCGGGAATAGTCCCCAGCGAATGCGCAACTCGCCAGGCCGGCCGTGGCTGATTCAGCCGGCAGATAGTCAGAGACGTATTCCGAAAGCGTCCATTTATTGCGGTCTTGCGAGGCATGAGCATCACTGTGAGCTAACCGTTCCTCACGTTACCGATTTTCCGGAAGCATGCAAATGTCGCATTGCAATTGCGGACGAAAATCGTGGACAGGTCTGGCGCACATTTGCGGATCCTTTTAGTGATAGCTGCGGAGCGGCGCCGGGAAATTTCTCGGCAGTTGCTGCCCCTCGGCGCGCAACTCGTATTCGCCGATCCATCGGGACAAACCGAAGAATCGATCCAGGAAGACGACATTTTCCACGTTGCTATTTTCCCCGCGACACTCACGGACACAGCTTGGTGGAAGCTGTGGGGCATGCTGGAACTGCTTAGCAAGCGTCCCGCGATCCTAGTGTATGCGCGAGAAGTAACGTTTCAGTTGTGGTCCGGGGTACTGGAATCGGGGGGATTCGACGTCATCGTTGAACCATTTTCCGACGAGGAGATCTGTGCCGCGGTAAGCCAGGCGGCGGAGAGCTTTGAGGGACGGGTATCGAACGGCGGCTGAGCGACTGAGATGAGGTACTTAAGATCGGCCCGGTTGCTACTGCTAATCACTGTGAGCTAACCGTTGCTCACGTTCACAAGCTCCTAACGAAAGTGACACTCTGAGTTGCTCAATCGGGAATCGACTCGGCGTTCGCAGTACGAAGGAGAACCACTTGGCAGCAAGCGCAGCGAGACCAAGCCCAGACAGTTCAAAGGAACAAAACGAGCACCCCGCTGTCGGGCAAAATGCCCGGTGGCCGTGGCTTAAATGGGTTACGCCTGTCGTGATCCTTCTCCTTGCGGCTGCCCTGGTGATCACGCTTACGCGCAACTGGAATGCATGGGAAGGCGGACACGTCGAACAGGCGACCGATGACGCTTATGTGCGGGGCGATCTCACACCGCTAAGCACCAAGGTGCCTGGAATCGTGCGCGCTGTGACCATCGGTGACTATCAGAAGGTGCGCGCCGGTGAGCTGTTGGTGGAACTTGACGATGACGATTACCGGGCGCAGGTCGCGCAGGCGTCCGCGGCAGTGGAAGCAGGGAAAGCGGCGCTGGAGAACAATCGCAGACAGCGTGAATTGCAAGATACAAAGATTGAGAAAGCTCTTGCTGTGATTGACTTGGCAAAGGCACAAATTGCCGCCGCTGAGGCGGGAATCAATGCGGTTCAGGCGGATGTAACCCGAACCCGCGCCGAACGGGTTCGCCAGGAAGCCTTACTTACGAGTCAGTCCACGACCAAGCAGCAGGTGGAAAAGGCTGTAGCGGATGAGGAACGTTCCGCCGCAGGGCTGGCAAGTCGCCAAGCCGACTTAGAAGAGGCCAAGACCTCCTTGCACAGCAGCGAAATTGGTGTGGAATCGGAACGGCGGACGAAAGCAGTACTCGAGTCGCAAGACCAACAACTCCTTGCCGATTTGCACGCTAAGGAAGCGGCACTCACCGTAGCGCAAGTCAATCTGGGATACACGAAGATTCACGCGCCGGCGGACGGAGTTGTCGGCGAACGGCAGGTTCGGCCAGGGCAGTTGCTTTCCCCTGGAGCACAAATCCTGACCTTCGTTGCGGACACGAAATGGGTTGAGGCCAACTACCGCGAAACGCAGCTCACGCACATGCAGGTGGGTGATCCGGCCGAGATACGTGTCGATGTCTACCCAGGGAGAGTCTGGAAGGGGCGCGTCGTTCAACTTGCGCCGGCCAGTGGATCTCAGTTCGCCCTGCTCCCGCCCGACAATGCCACGGGAAATTTTACGAAAGTAGTGCAACGGGTGCCGGTGAAGATCGCCTTTGACGATGCCGGTCATGCGGAGGAGCTTCGGCCTGGTTTGTCGGTTGTGGTAAAAGTTCGGACCAGGCAGTGACCGGAGCGAAAGATGGCGTCCGCAAGCACACCGTTGCGAGTTCCGACGAAGTGGCAAATTGCCAAAATACTGGCCGGTGCGGTACCCGGGGAATTGTCAGCCAGCCCGCTGCTCGGAATTCTCGGCGTGGTGATGGGCGCAGGAATCGTGACGCTGGCCGGCAGGCTCCTGAGTCTTGGCACCGCCGACTTGAAAGGCAGTTTGGGTTTAAGTTACGACGATGGAGCGTGGATAGGGAGCGCATTTAACGTGGCGCTCATGTTCATCGGGCCGTTCACCGTCTATTTGGGTGGACTGTTGGGTGCGCGACGAGTTCTCGTGATTGCGGCTAGCGGCTACACATTGATCAATTGCTTTTTACCGTTTGTCCATAGCTACAGCCTGTTGCTGGTAGCACTTGTTTTGGCTGGATTGACCTCGGGTACGTTCTACCCTCTGACGCTGTCCTTTGCGCTGCGCAATATCCCCGTTCGGTTTCTTCCGTTCACCTTAGCCCTGTACGCGGCGTTCGTGGATGGCGCAGTGAACCTGGCGCCATCTTTATACGGATGGTTCCGCGACAATCTATCGTACCGATGGATGTTCTGGAGTATGGCGGTGCTTACGCCGATTATGCTGTGGTGTATTTGTCGCGGGATTCCGTCGAGTCCTCCGGCAGGAAAGCGCGGACCGGCACCGAGTTTCTCGGGTTTTCTATATGCGAGTGCCGGATTTGCGTTGGTATTCGCGGCCTTGGATCAGGGACAGCGACTCGATTGGTGGCGGTCGGGACTATTCAAAGCGTTATTCTTTGGCGGGATTTTCTTTTTGGGTGCGTCGCTCTTGCGGCGTTTGCAAAGGCCGAATCCGCTGGTGGATCTGCCGTTTCTTCGGCAATGGAACACAATAATTCTTGGTCTAGCGTTAATCTTGTTTCGATTCTCCCTTCTCGCCACCATCATTCTGGTACCTCAATCACTTTCTGTTCATGGCTTCGAGGCGGATCAAATCGGACCGGCGGTGATTTGGGGCGCTGTCCCACTCTTGGTTCTGGCATTCGCGGCGGCGCTGCTGCTGTTGCAGGGTTTTGATGCGCGACTGCTGATGACGACAGGCTTCTTGTGCATGGCAGTAGCGGCCATCCTGGATGCGCAATACACGAGTGCCTGGTCCGCAGCGAACTATTACCGATCGGAACTACTGATGGGTGTAGGGCAAACCTTCGCGTTTATCGGCCTTGTCGCTGACATCGTGTTGCAGGCGGTATTTTCTGGAGCGCTGGCAAAACCACAAGATACCCTGACGTTTTCTGCTTATTTCCATGTGCTGCGCCTGTTTGGCGGCCAGATAGGGGTAGCGGTCATGGTGCATTTCATAGCCATCCGCGAACGCGTGCACTCTAACCTACTGGGGTTGCACGTACAACACGGCGAGTGGATTACGGACAGCTCGATCCGACATCTAACCGCCGGGCTATACGGTAAGTCAGCCGGTTTACCGGCCGCGGTAGGGCGCGCGGTTGATCTCTTAGGTGCGCGTATACGTTTGCAGGCGTATACGTTGACGTTTATTGATGGATTTCATCTGGTCGCCTGGGCCTGTGTCGCCGCTTTGCTGCTGATCGCGCTGCTTCGCGGTGCACCTCTCGATTATGAAGAGCTCGCGTTCGGCCCGCGAGATCCCAGGGAGGCGAACCCATGAAAACTCCGATTGCAGTGTTTTGGATTTGTATGGCATTAGGCGGAGCCGCATCTGCGCAGGAAGCGAAGAGCTCAAAAGAAGAGCACACCGCAAAAGAAGAAGAGAAGACGCTGACGCTCGACGAAGCGGTTCAGTTGGCGCTCAAACACAACCACAACGTGCGCCTGGCAGCTTACCGCGTTGAGGAGTCGCAACACGAAAAAGATGCCGCGCGTAGTTCGTATTACCCAAGTCTCCGGAACGACACCACCGCCGGACGGCTAACCGATACGCAGTTCATCGCGCTAGACAAGGGCAGTTTGGGGACGGCTGTGGGCACACCAATTCCCGAAGGCACAGCAATCATTAACCAAGGCGGATTAACGTTCGTCGCCAGCGGCACACAACTCACGCAGCCTATTTTAGAGTTGTGGAAGGTGCGTGCCGCAAACGACGCTGCGGCCGCGGGCACCAAAGCGATGCGCGATAAAGCGCAAGATACGGAGAACCAGGTGGCGTTGCAGGTGCACCAGCTTTATTACAAGGTGCTGATTCTGCAAACGCGGCGCGCGGCAGCGCAGGCCAAGATTCGGGCAAACGAGGACTTGGGCACAGAGCGAACGCAGCAAGTCAAATACGGCGCATCGCTGGAACGGGAGTCGATTCAAGCGCGTGCGCAGACCCTGGACGCGCGGCAAGAACTGCTAAGTACAGAACTGCAACTCTCCGATGCGGTGACCCAGTTGAACGACGTAGTCGGTCTGCCGCTGAGGACGCAACTCGTGCTTGATCCAGCGGTAGAAAAAACACGGGAAGAGTGCGAACGGGAGGAGTGCCTGAAAGCCGCATTGCGGTCTCATCCAGAAATTCGTGAAGCGCAAGCCGAAGTGGAGAAGGCGTCGGCGGGCGTGCGCTTCGCCAAACGCCAATATATACCGGACCTGGAAGCGTTTGCACGCTACAGCTATCAAGACAATATCCCGTTCCTGGCCCGCAATTTCGGGACGTTCGGCGTGCATTTCCAGTACGACCTGTTCGACGGCGGAAAGCGAAACGCGGAGATCGGAGAACGCAAAGCCCAACTGGCGCAAGCCGAGGAAAATCTCGCCCGAATGAAAGACGACGTCGAAGTGCGGATCCAAACCATATACAACAAACGCGAACGCACAAAAGAGATGTTGAAGGTGTCCGAGGAACTGGTGGCACTTCGCACGGAGGTACACCGCGTCGCGGTGCAGCAGTTGCGCGAGGGAGCAGCAATGCCGTCGCAAGTCGACGATGCCACCGCGCAAGAACTGAACGCCAAAACAGCCTTGCTTGAGTCGCAGCTCGAGTACCTGGAAGCCCAAGACGAGATGTTAGAAGCGGAAGGAGTGACTCCCTAATCTGCTCCGCCTACGAAAAGTAGCGTTAGGCAGGTTTCTTCAGCGACATGGAAATGACCTTGCGTAACGCACTCGGTCTTGCCTTGTGAAAAGGTTTGTCCTTTGTCGATGATGTTGAGGTCGAGCACAACACGCGCACCGTGCCTTCGAAGATGATTTGAACATTGAGTTCGGCGGAGGGGAAATCAAAATCTTGGGCGGCCAGACTCTCGCGTAGAAGATCGTCCAGCGCCTCATGCGTCTCCGAATGACTATTCGGCGGTCCTTTGGGTCGCAGACGAAATACAGGTATGTAGCTGCCCAGCCGATAGTAAATGAAGACCGGATCGTCTTTTCCGAAGGATTGGTAATATTGCCTTAGTTTGCTGCGCAGTCTCCGCGCCTCGCTGCGAACAATCGAGTCCGCACTGGGATGATAAGGAGGCTTACGGTCGTAAACTTCGGTTCCGATCAGGTACTCTTTCAGTGCTTCGGAGTTCCCGGCCAGAGTCGTTTCGATGGTGAACCGAAGGAAGCGGCTGAGCCGGCCGGATTGCACAAAGATGGGGCTATCGAGCAGGCGTGAGACTTGTTCCCGAATGTCTTGCTCAGAGACATTGATTTCCGCTTTTGGCCCGTTCGCCAGCGATTTCAAGCTCATAGAAAACTCCTCCATCGAGCGCAGACTGGACACCGCGTTATCCGCCTGGGCGAAATCATTGGCCCATCATGTCCGGAGCTGGATGCTGCTGGCCTCGCAACGGCTGAGAAACTCCACGGCTTTCTGACTGACGAGCGTGACAGCGTAGGAATCGAGTCGACCAGTACTTGAACATGGAACGAGTCTAATTCCTTCTGCAGAAAGGACATTACGTCCCCCCATCGGCGGACCAAGAAGATCAGCGAATCGATCCGTCCCGGTCGCATCGATGGCCAGAACACGCGGGCTACTCAGCCCACAATTTCAACAATCAGATGTTTCAGGGTTGCTGCAGGGTCAAAAATAATTACACGTCACGTATTACGAGATAGAAGTACCTGTGCGGCAACTCACAGCCGTAGTGTAGGCTGCTTGGTCAGGCGATAGATGAGCCAGAAACCAAGGCCAAGAATCGCGCCCGGCAAAAATCGCAGCACAATGAGCCAGAAACTAAGACGAATAGTTGCGCCGGGAAAAAATAGCAGCACAATCTCAAGAACTATCGCAGGTAGCGCTTCCAGAATGCGCACAACGGTGTCGCGCAATTGCGTGTGAGACAAACTCCGTCCGTGCTAAAGATGTGGAACGTTTTGGAACGTAAATTGGATTTTCGGAATTTGTAAGTCGCTGAAAGGATGGTGCCGGGGGCCAGAATCGAACTGGCTACGCCCGCCTTTTCAGGGCGGCGCTCTACCGGTGAGCTACCCCGGCACACAGTTTATTTAGTTTAGGGGCGGCCTTTCAGCCTGTCAAACCGCTCGAGGCCATTACCGCAGTGCTGGCTCCTGGCCCGTGACCTTCGCGCCATTCTCGCGTTGCCTTGAGGTTGCTCTTCCTACCGGACCTGTGGTGCACTATTTTCCATGACCACAACACCCACCAAAGCCACCGATCTGATCGTTGATCTGGATGCCCTGGCGCGCGCGGCCACGACCAGCGACGCGCTCATGAAAAGCATCGTCGCGCTGCTCCACGAGAAACTTACACGCTACAATTGGGTCGGCTTCTACATGCTGGAAAAAGAGGCAGACCGCGACGTGCTGGTGCTCGGTCATTTCAAGGGCACGATGACCCCTCATACGCGGATTCCGCTCAATCAGGGCATCTGTGGCGCCGCCGCATCCACCGGCAAGACCATCGTGGTCGACGACGTCAACGCCGATTCCCGTTACCTCGCGTGCTCTCTGGAGACCAAATCCGAAATTGTCGTTCCTGTCTTCGTTCACGGCAAAGTGGCTGGTGAACTGGACATCGACTCCCATTTCCTTGCGGCGTTTGGTCCCGAGGATCGCAAGCTGTGCGAACACGCCGCCGCGGTGCTCGGCAAATTTCTGGAGCGCCACAGCTGAACATACGGAATTGCTGCTGACGGCACTTACGGCACGCTCACGACAGCTTCATTTGAGTAGCTGCTTTCTGTTCCGTTCGACGAAACTGCCGCCACCACGTAATAGTATTCATCCCCCGCAGTCACGGTGCTGTCGCTATAACTGGTTCCCGCCACCGGGCTGCTCACTAGCTTCGTATAGGGCCCTCCCGAAGTGGTTCCGCGGAAAACGTCATAGCCAACGATTCCCGACGATGTGCTGGCTTTCCAACTTAGCGCCACCACTTTGGACGACGGAGGAGGCGTTGAAGTCGACACGCCGGTGCCTGTTACTGGAACCGTAATACTCGTTCCATTTGAAGCATTGCTCGCAATAGTCACTCCTCCGCTCACAGCGCCAACCGCTTTCGGTGCAAATTCCACCGTCAGGGTCGCACTCTGTCCCGGCGTCAGCGTTACCGCTCCGCCCATACCTGCTTCGGTGAGTCCGGTACCCGTGATGCTCTCGCTGGAAATGGCGAGGTTGGAGTTGCCGGTATTCTTGAGCGAGATTTGTTTTGTCGCGGAGCTGCCGGTGTCCACACTTCCAAACGCCACACTGGTCGGGCTAACGCTCAATTCTCGCGAACTCACCTCGCCGGCGCCAGATACCGCAACCGCAACGCTGCTGTCTGATCCATTGGACTTCACAACAACCGATCCGGTCACACTTCCCGAGGCTTCGGGCAAGAAGGCTACGGTGAAGTGGGTCTCGGCGCCTGCCGCCAGCGACAGGGGTGTCGTTATTCCTGAGATCGAAAAGCCCTTCGCGCTAGTCGTTACGCTGTCCACCTGCAACGTGCTCGAGCCCGTGTTTTTCACGGTAATGACTTCACTGTCTTTGGTTCCCACGGGCACATTGCCAAACGGAGCGCTCAGTGGCGTCACTGTAGCGTAGCCTGCCGCCGTGGCCACCCCGACTCCTGCCCCGTTGAACCCCACCGTTAAGGTGCGATCCGTCGCGTTGCTTAATAGCTCCAGTGAGCCTCTGACACTCCCTGCGGTGGTCGGTGCGAACTCCACGTAAAATGACACCGATTGTCCGGCGCTCAGAGCCTTCGGAAACGAAATG
>DATJOO010000015.1:0-19170 GCA_035506955.1 Verrucomicrobiia bacterium | reverse complement strand
TAAGTACCGGAGTTTCAAGGGATAAACTCGCCCCTAAAGCAAATGCAAAGAAAAGGCTGTCCTTTTAGGGTCAAATCAAATACCGAAGCAGAGATAGGTCTTGCTCTGATTCCATTGGTGGATCCACCGACTTGAAGAGTGTTGCATCGACCGCCTGAGCCGGCAGCGACAATGCGCAGACATTCTAATTCTGCTCACGAGGCATCCGTGGGACGCCTCAATGGGGCCTCACTCATCGGCGAATCTGGGTGGGAGACCGTGACGCGAGTCACTGCAAAGTATTGCAGTTCGGTTACAAGGTGGTTGTTACCACTCTGCAGTGACGCTGCACCACCTCGTTCTTGCAGCAGCGGAATCTTCGTTAGACATTTTTGGCGCTTTAGAGGTGCCACATGAGAGAGTACCCTTCCCCACTCCTCGCAAGCGTGGCTTTTACTCGCGGTCTGTTGCTTTGCTTCCTTGCGATTTTTCTCGCATTGCCTGCGTTCGCGCAGGAGGACATCAATCGTTACACCCTTTACACTGGTTTCGACTACATGATAAGCCCCGCGCGGAATCTCACGGAGCGCGGGTTTGATACCGATTTCGGGGTCACCATCAAACCCTGGATGGCGCTCGGCGGCGACTTCGGCGCAATGGGCAATTCCATTATCAGTGGCGGCGGGACGATCAATGGCAGCGAGACCGTGTATGCTAAACAGCTCGCGGCTGTCGGTATTCCCCCCAGCGCCATTACAGTGCCTTTCAAGTCCACCACTTATACGTTCGCCGTTGGCCCTCAGTTTTATTGGCGCAAGTGGCGCTGGATCACCTTTCTTGGCCGGCCAGGGTTTGGGGGTATCCACGAATCGGCAAACCTCACCTTCCCGCCACAACTAGGCCCACTTTTTACCGAGTTAGGCATTCCCGTCCCCAAATCGAATCAGACCGACACGACCTGGTTTATTGGCTTGGGCGGTGGCTTTGATCTCAACCTCAGCCGCCACGTAGGCTTGCGCTTCACCGCGGACTGGATTAATACGCACCTGTTCTCCAACCTTCTCACCGACCGACAGAACTATGTCCGGTTCACCGTGGGCCCCACTTGGCGCTGGGGCTCCATGTAATTTCGCTCCAAGCAGAGCCGTGAAAAACCCCCGGTCGAAGACCGCCTGTGGCCGTTTGGGGCAACCAATCAGGAGCCTTCACCAGTCATGAAGCCTGAAACACTCAACGACATCTTCACCGGCATCGTCGAACGCGGCACAGCCCGCATCATGATGGTCCGTCAGCAAGGTGCCTGGGTTAATCTCAGCGCTGACGATCTGCGTGCGTCGGTGGTCAGTATGGCCCGCGCTCTCCGCCAGTGGGGCGTGCGAAAAGGGGATCGCGTCGCCATTCTCAGCGAAAATCGACCGGAGTGGACTATCTCCGACTTTGCCGTCCTTCTATTGGGTGCGGTGGTTGTTCCGATATACCCGACGCTCGCCCCGCAACAGGTCGCGTACATTCTTGCCGATTCCGGCGCCTCGATCGTCGTCGTTTCCACACAACAGCAACTCGAGAAAGTGCTTTCTGTCCAAACTCAAACGGTCGTCAAACACATCGCGGTGATGGACAAAATTAAAACCGATGAAGCCATGCACATGGGGTCTTTATGCGACCAGCAGCAAGTTCCCAACGGTGTCGAATTGCAACCAGCCGCGACTACCGTCACCGCCGACGATCTGGCTTCTATCATCTACACCTCCGGCACCACCGGCATTCCTAAGGGGGTGAAGCTGACGCATGGCAATCTCACCTCCAACATGCGCTACTCCATGGACGGCTTCGACGTGGGCCCCGGGCATATCAGTGTTTCGTTCCTTCCGTTGTCGCATGTTACGGCGCGCCACGCGGACCTCGCGCTGCTCTATCACGGGGTAACGCTCGCCTATTGCCCTTTTATTGAGGATCTGCCTAAGACGCTCCTCGAAGTACGGCCTCACATCCTGGTGGCGGTGCCCCGCGTTTACGAAAAGCTTTATTTGCAGGTCCAGCAGAATGCTAAAGCTATGCCTAAACAAGCGGTCCTTCGCTGGGCCTTAACGGTGGGGCGTTCGCAACTGCCCCAAACCCTTGCAGGCAACACACCCAGTTCCCCAGTATGGAGCCTCGCGAACAAGCTGGTTTATTCGAAAATTCGTGAACAATTGGGTGGCCGCGTGCAATTCTTCGTATCTGGTGGCGCCCCCCTTGGCACGGAGCTCGCCGAGTGGTTCGCAACGATAGGCATTCGCATCCACGAAGGCTACGGCCTCACCGAAACCTCTCCGGTAATCGCTTTGAACTCGCCGCGTGCCCACAAGCTTGGTTCTGTCGGCCGCCCGCTGCCCAATGTCGAGGTGCGCATTGCCGCCGACTCGGAAATTCTTGTGCGCGGCCCCTCCGTCTTCCGCGGCTACTGGAATAAACCACAGGAAACAACAGACGCTTTTGTGGATGGCTGGTTTAAGACCGGCGATATCGGCCATGTGGATCAGGACGGCTTTCTGGTGGTCACCGACCGCAAGAAAGATCTGCTCAAAACCTCCGGTGGCAAATTCGTCGCCCCACAACCCATCGAGAACTCCCTGAAGCTCAACGCCTTAGTCGGGGAAGCCCTGGTTTTGGGCGACCGGCGGCGCTATCCCGCTGTGATTATTGCCCCGCGGTTCCCTTTGCTGGAAGACTGGGCCCAAGCCAACCACATCACTTGTTCCTCGCGCGAAATGCTAATCGCGAACCCTAGAGTCAAGGCCCTCTATGACGACATCGTGGGCCAGGTCAATCGCAACCTAGGCCGCCACGAAATGCTGAAGAAAGTCCTGCTGGTATCTCAGGAATTCACCACCGACGACGGCAGCCTCACCCCCACGATGAAGCTGCGTCGCAAGGTGATCGAAGAACGCTATTCCCGTCAGATTGCCGAATTGTACGAGGAAAGGGCGCGGCCAAATGTCTGAGCGCTTCTCTCGCCCGCCGGTCACCCCCACCCGTGACTCAGATCACCGCTCCTCACTGTTCCATTGCGGTACCTACCCTGTCAGGGCTCCCGGGCTGCTTTCGCTGTGACTACACCAACCCCAACCCGCACAATGTCCGCAGTAGACGCAGCCTTCCTTTATGTTGAGCGAAAAGAGATTCCCCTGCACATCGCCAGCATCTGTGTTTTTGACGGCCCTATTCCCTTTCCGCAATTTGTCGCTTGTGTGAATTCGAAACTGCATCTTGTTCCGCGCTATCGCCAAATTCCTAGTTTCTCATCGTGGGGACTCGATTTTCCTACCTGGCAAGACGACCCGCTATTCGACATACATCGCCACATCTTCCACCTAACCTTGCCTGCCCCCGGAGGGGAAGCCGAGCTGCAAGCGTTGGCGAGCAAGATTCTGAGCCAACTTCTTGACCGCAACAAACCACTGTGGGACGTCCATGTAGTCAATGGCCTCAAAGACGGCCGTGGCGCCGTCATCTTCCGCGTACATCACGCGCTCGCTGATGGGATTTCCGGCCTCGAATTGATGAAGCTACTCTTGGAGCCGACGCCGGATGTTCCTAGTGTCTATCCCAAGCCCCGTTACCGCCGCGCACGCTCGCGCAAGGCCGAAGACACGATCGGCGACAGCATTTCCAGCGCGATCAACAGCACCTTGGGTAGTTTGCTGGAATTCGAAGGCGGCATGCTTCGCTTTGCCCAAAACCTCTTTGCCCAAAACAAAGAGATTCCCTTGAAGGATCTGCTGGGTCTGTTACCTGAATTTACGGCTTCGATCGAACGATTGCCTTTTAACAAGCCATGTACCGGAGCGCGCCAATTTTGCTGGACCGAGTTCGATCTCGCCGACGTAAAGACCATTCGTGACCGAGCCGGTGGCACGGTGAACGACGTTATCCTGGCGGTGCTGACGCGTGCCCTGGCCCGCTACGTAAAATTGCACGGACAATCCGTGGTCGGCCGTTTTGTGCGCATCATCTGTCCCGTGAATCTACGCCAATCCGACCAGGCCAATGGTCTGGGAAACCAGATCTCTTTCCTGCCCGTCGCCCTGCCCATGGATACGCGTGGGCCTGTTCGCATGCTGCAGGCGGTAACCGCGCGAACCGCAACCCTGAAGCGCTGCGGAGCCCTTGGGTTCGTGGGCGTAGCCGCCAAATGGCTCGCCGCTGCGCCTCCTCCCGTGCAAGCTCTCTTCTGGCGCAGTATTCCGGAGATCATCTTGCCGGTCCCGGTTCTGAATATGATCTGCACCAATGTGGTTGGATCGCCCACACCTCTCTATGCCGTCGGGCGCAAAATGCTGGCGGCCTATCCCCAGGTGCCCACGGGCTACGACCTCGGCGTAGGCTGCGCGGTGCACAGCTACGACGGCAAACTCTTTTTCGGACTGATCGCCGATACGCATGCCGCGCCTGACGTCGAGCGTCTCCGTGATTTTCTGACGCTCTCTTTCGAGGAACTCCGCCAGTCCGTCGCTCACAAAAAGGTTCGTAAAGCGAAGTCCAAACGAGTACGCAAAGAATTAAAGCAGCCGCCGGCTAAGCCTGTGCAGGCCGCTGCAGTCAACACAACCGTGGAACCCGTTCCTGAGCCGCCTCCCGTTCCGGAGTTAACTCACACGGAAGCCGCGTAACACTTAGCACAGGCAGGGACGGCCCTATGAATATTCCGGGCCCATTGCTTCAACGGCTGTACACCGTCGGAAGCCTCAAGAACACCGATACGGGAGCGCAATTCGCTCTCAAGAATCGCTTGCGCGATGCCGAAGTCACCGCATTTCGCGGGGTCGCCATCGATGGAGGCGCAGTCGCGCTCGAACATGTTCGCCTTGGGCTCGCCGACCAGCGCATCCTTACCCCCGCACAAGTCGACGCAGCTCACCCGCTACCTTTTCCGCTTCGCTCCACGGTAACGGTGCACGCCGCCGTACCCGGCCTGCCCACGGGTCGTCATAAAATCGAGCTACTTTTTGAGACCCGACCCTTCGGCCAGCTCCATCTCAAGGTCGAAGACGCCATCACGGATCAAAGCTCTGAAGCGGTTCGCCTGCCCCGCGATGAACAGGACGATTACAGTCCGGACATTATTCAAAAACGGCGCGCGTTCATTCAGCAGCGCACCGGCACGAACTTGCATCATCTCTTCCAGCACTCCTTCGATCCGCACCTTGTCAAAGGCAATTGCGAGAATTTCGTGGGTGTCGCTCAAGTGCCTGTGGGTTTTGCTGGGCCGCTGCAAGTTCACGGTGAATTTACCGATGGCGAATTCCTGATTCCAATGGCTACCTCTGAGGGCACGATCATCGCCTCCTACAATCGCGGAATGAAAGTGCTGAACCTGTGCGGGGGCGTGCACGTCACGGTTGTAGCCGACGCCATGCAGCGCGCCCCGGTTTTCGTCTTTCGCAACGCGCGCGCGGGCCGCGATTTTGTGGACTGGCTGCAAGCCAATCTCGCACCCATCCGCGCTGCCGCGGAGGCCACCTCCAGCTACGCGAAACTGCTGTATATCGACCCTTATCTCGCCAATAATTTCGCCTATCTTCGCTTCAACTTTTCCACTGGCGATGCCGCCGGCCAGAACATGGTCGGGCGTGCGACTCTTGCCGCTTGCGACTGGATCCTTCAACATTGCAGCGAAGTCGAAAGCTCCTACCTCGAATCCAATTTCGCCACCGACAAGAAAGCCTCGCACGTGAACATCATGCGGACCCGTGGCAAACGCGTCACCGCGGAAGCCACCATCACGTGCGACGTGCTTCAGAACTGTCTTCGCGTACAACCCGAAAAACTCGCCCATCACTATAGCGTCGCCAACATCGGCGCGTTCCTTTCCGGTTCCACCAGTAACGCGCTGCAGTCTGCCAATGGCATCACCGCCATGTTCATCGCTACGGGGCAGGATGTCGCGAATGTCGCGGAATCTTCTGCGGGAATTTTGTACGCGGAACTGACTCCCAAACGGGATCTCCGCATTTCTCTGACGATTCCTTCGCTTATCGTTGCCACCCACGGCGGCGGCACTGGCTTGGCTACTCAGCGCGAATGTCTGGAAATCCTTGGCTGCTCTGGCCATGGCAAAGTGAATCGTTTGGCGGAAATAGTCGCGGGAGTGGCGCTCGCGGGCGAAATCTCATTGGGCGCCGCCATTTCTTCGGTGGATTGGGTTTCCAGTCACGAGCGTCTTGGCCGCAACCGTTGAAGCGCTATCGTCTGGCGTCTTCAAGCCTCGGTGTCACTTGCCGGCAAGGCGGCGCGCCACAATGCTGTACACCAGCGGACTGAATACCATCCCGATGTGCGTTGCCGAGACCTCCACGTCCACATTCGGATCTCCCGTCTGGCACACACGCCAATCCAGAATGCCGTCTTTCTTTGTATAGATCGCGGTCTGCCGCACCGATTTCGGAAAATCGCCGCGCAGCGACTCAAAAAACTCGCACGTGCATCGCGCCGTATAGCAGTTGGGCATCACGCCTCGGCCGTGTCTCTCCAGAATCTGCTTGCGCACCATGTCCGCAGCATTCATCACCGAACTGCGAGCCGAAATACCCCGGATCGGCGCGCCCAAGGTGATCACCGACGCCACACGCTCCGGCATCTGGATTGCCGCCGCTCGGGCTAATGATCCTCCCAGACTGTGACCGATCAAGTGAATTTTTCCGCTGCTCGCAGCGCACGCCTTCCCCATGGCGTCGCTCAGGTTCCGCCTGATTAGCAAATTCGGGCAATCGGCATTAAGCGGGATGCCAGAATAAAACGCTTTGTAGCCGATTCGCCGCAGCCATATTGCAAATTGGGCGAGATATAAATCCGTGCCAAGAAAGCCCGGCACCAACACGACGGCCGATCCATGTCCGTGCGGAATGCCATATCCCCAGTAGATCGGGGAAACTTGCAAGAATGCCAGCTCCACTGGAGCAAGCCATTCTTGCCAGACTGGAAATTGCGGAGTTTCCTGCTGCTTTAACGAATTGCGTCGTCGAGAGGATTTCATCTGCGTACCAGTCTACGCAACATATTCCCCAGCGCAAGCCGGTCAGCCCACTAAGCTATTAACAGTATCGGCAAGGCCGGTACAGCCGATCCTCGCCTCGACCACGAGAAATCGGCTGGCCCCGACCAATCATTGCTCCAACATTCAGGCCGCGTGCTCAACCTTCTTCGCTTTCCGCGATTTCGCACGCCCTGTAGTCCGGCTGCGCCCCTCTTCAACGGTCTTTTTTGGTTTTATCGCCAAATCCAGGAGCGACTTCTCGGCCGATACAATGTTCTTCATGCTCTTTTCCGTCAACTCACCCAGCGATGCGCGAACCTCTTTCCGCGCCGCTGCCCTGCGGCCGTTCCTCTTGGTGTCTTCCAGTTGCTCGATGGCCAACTCAAACAACTTTTTCTGAGTCTCAATGCACTTCTCTGCACCTTCACGTGCTACTTTCGCCAAAACCTCCACGCGGTCCCGTGGTGGCTTGTGCGCGCGCTTGTCGCCTTTCGTAGCCGCGGTTACTTCTTGCGAAGCCAAGTCCAGGAACTTCTTTTCGCTGTGCACGAACTCTTCAATGCCGCGCCGCGCTAACTCCGCTACGCGGGCTGCCGGCATCACCTTTCCACCCTCACGGTAGGACTCCGCCGCCGCATGGGCCTGCTGCGCTGCGGCCTCCAGAAAATTCTTCTGCATCGTGACGAAAGTGCCTACTCTGTGTCGAGCTACCTCCGCCAGCGCTCCCGCTGCAACCGGAAGGCGCATGCCGTCCTTCACTCCCTCCAGTGCCAGCGCTGTCTCGTCGGCCGCAAAGTCCAGCAGAATCTTTCCCACTTCGGTCAGGTTCTTGACGCCCTTCTCTGTAGCTCCCGCAACCGAGGCACCCAGCATCGCTCCGGGTTTGCTGAATCCCTCGCGCATCAGCCCGATCAGTAACGCGTTTTCTTGCGCCGCCAGATCCATCAGAATTTTCTGCGCGGCCACGAAACTCTGCACGCCCTGACGGGCCCAGCCCGCCAGCAATCCACCGGGCGAGGTCTCCATCGGCGTTCTTTTCTCTCTCGCCTTCATAGTGACTTCTCCTCTCCATCTTCGATATACTGCACTGCAGTATCCAACTCGACTGTACGTCCGGGGTATGCCCGTGTCAAGCTCTTTGTCAGCAGCGCTGCCGCGGAGATCCCATGAAGAATCCGGAAGTCCTTATTCGCAAATACAGTGACCGCCGCCTTTATGACACCGGCGCGAGCCGGTACGTAAAGCTGGACGATATTGCCCAAATGGTCCGCGATGGTATCGACGTCCGCGTGCTAGACGGCCGCTCCGGCAAAGACCTCACCAATCTGGTCTTCACACAAATCATCGTAGAGAACGCTCGCGAGCGCGAGATTGCTCTCCCCCTTCAACTGCTCACCCAGCTCGTTCGGGCTTCTGACAAAGCCACGCACGATTTCCTGACTTGGTACCTGAACAATACCCTCGATCTTTACAAGAAAGCGCAAGAAACCGTGCAGACTCGCTTGTCTACCGCGAAAAGCGCCGTCGGTAGCCCACTGGAGTTTGTGCGGAATTTGCTCGCGGGCCATTCGCTACGCTCACAAATTCCCCCCCCTGAATCAGAAGAAATCCAGGAATTGCGGCGTCAGGTCCAACGGCTTCAGACTCGTCTACGAAAGCGCGAAAAACGGCCGCGCCCTACACCTAAAAACCGCAGAAAATCCAAATAACACGCAAGCGGCCGTCCGTCACGCCGCATCCGCGGGAGCGCTTAATCCCGTGAAATTTTGTAATGGATGCATCACCGACCTAACACAGATACGCGACGCAAGCGTCAAAGCACTCCATTCGATCCCAATCCAGTCTCTCGCGGACAACAGTGTCACCAGACAGCCCACAGTTGCCTTCCAATTCGCCAGCGCGTGGTTCGCCATCAGCGAATCTAGACCAATTTTTGACCCAGCCACGTCTTCCACGACCCCTTCTAGCGTGAAAGATGCTTTGCGAAACATCAACAAAGCCGCCGGGAACTGAATTCCCTCCAGCGCAATTGCGTCGAGCAACCGCATCGCCTCCATTGGTCCAGGCAATCCTGTCAACGGCAGCGCGTCAAGCAACTCCTCGATGTGTCTGCGAATGGTACGCATTTCCTTGTGGGCATCAGCGCGCAATTGGCATAACTCCTGAATCGCTTTTTGCATTCCAGCCCCGTCTCGCAACAGCAGCATCAACACCAATAGCGCCACATTCTTTCGCTGCTTGCGAGTAAGCCATTCCGTCAAGGCCCAATCGAGGATCACTAGTTCGTTTCGTCGTCGGTCATAGAGTAGGTTTCCCGCATGCGGATCCGCGTGGAAAATAGACTCCTTCGCCCGCGACAATGCCGGGACGGCCAGCAGCGCTCTCGCCATCCGATCCGCAACACTTAGTCGAAGCTTCGCGGGCACTACCCGTGCCTCCGCAACTTTCCTCCCTTTCTCGAAACTGAGTGCGGTGACTGTCGCAGTGGATAGTATCGGGATTACTTGCGGGATTCGCACGCCTGGCAACCGTCGATACTCATCAAGGGCATTGCCCAGGGTCGCTTGCTCCCGGGGAAAATCGACCTCCCGTTCCAATAGCAGTCGAATCTCCGTCAGCGTGTCTGCCAATCTGCCCAAGAGCGGACTACCTTTCCGGTGCTTATGCGTAAGATGCCGTGCCAGTTGCTCTAGAATTTTCATGTCCTCCGCGTAGCAACCTGGAATATGAGGTTTCAGCACCTTAAAGACCCCGCGTTCCCGTCGGCCCGTCGCTGCGTTACGCCACGTAAATGCCATGACGGCGCTTACGCTGGCTTCCGAAAGTATCTTCGGGTTTAACCTTATTTCGTACGCCTCAATTTGTGATTGTAATTCCCGTTCAACGATCGCCCGAATCTCCTTCTCAGACACATCCGCGATTCCGTTCTCCAACTGAATCAGTGCCCGTCGTAACCGTGGATCTAAGTGACGGTTGCGCGCCAGTACCTGACCGATCTTCTGCAGCCCGGGAACCTTCTCAATGAACCGCAGCAGTCGCTCCTCCGCCGGAACCGCCGGGCTCAACTCCATTTGCTCGATAATTTTGGGAGCTAACCGTGGCGCCGCCAATTTTGACACCACAAAAAGGATCGATTCCTGGACCAAAGGCCGCCAGTCGCGGTGTACTTCCGGAACCAGCAATTCCACCGGCACCATGCGCGACGCCCATTTGCCCAATTCCTTGCGCCAGAATTTTCCCTCGGTGCTTTCCAACGCAGTTTGCACAGCCCTGATTTTTTGTGCCCTGGTCGCAGGCCCCGCCAAAAATGCAATCAGGGTGTCTTGCAATGGAACGCCGCTTGTCGTGCCCGCGTTTCCCATTTCGCTCCCGCTTGTTCTACTATCTACTGCACTGCAGTACCATTCCGACTTTACTTTGCGCTTCGGTCGCTATGCGGTCAAGCATTCCTCATCACCGGCAGTGGCGTCCTCCCTTATAGATGACTCTAATGATTAGCCGCCTTTATTTTCTTCAGCCACTGCTTCCGCTTTCTTGATTGCCTTCTCATGCAGTTCCCACGAATGGATAGCCTTCT
Source organism: Verrucomicrobiia bacterium (assembly GCA_035506955.1). Lineage (GTDB taxonomy): Bacteria > Acidobacteriota > Terriglobia > Acidiferrales > UBA7541 > Acidiferrum. Next base: position 8,599 of record DATJOO010000015.1, on the reverse strand, counting down.
TGCATCCTTCTCTTGCTAAGTCCAGATTCATCTGTTTCTCTGCCTTATCGAACATCTCTTCGGCAACCTGTCGCGCTCGTTCTGCGGCCAAGTCCGCCTCGACTACCTTCTCAATTAGCTCATCCAGTTCCTCTCTTTGCGCCCCCGCATCTTTCTGGCCTTTCGTTCTTTCCGCCAATCGCTTGTAGCAAGACTTCGCTTTCGCGCTCCACTTCGTCTTCACTGCACGGTTCAACCGGTCCAGCACCTCATTGGCGCGATCCGCCGTCTGCCGCACGCGCCCCCTCTCGAACAACCATTTGAAGGTAGACCACTCCATCGCTTCGGTCATTAAGCTCTTGGCCTCATGCACTTCTTCCAGCTTTCGCATGTCGGTTCCTTATGTTTTATCTAGCCTGATAACAAAGAGGAGTTTCGAAACGATTGGGTATCCGCCGAAGCACAGGTTCTTTCTACCCTTCCGCGCCGTGTTTTGCCGTGACGATGCTCACGCCTGCTTGACACCTTTCTCTCAGAGGCGTAAATCGTGAGGCATAGCCCCCTTTTGGACTCCGACGGAGGTCGCCATGCCCCGCTACGAATTTTATTGTGAAGATTGCAAGAAGCCCTTCGAACTAATCCTAAGCCTCGCGGAATATGAGAAAGGCCAGATCAAGTGCCCCAAGTGTGGCAAGGAGCACGTTCACCAGGAAGCTGCCGCGTTCTTCGCAGTCACCTCGAAAAAAAGCTGACGGTAGCCGGCCGCAATTCAGGCCTCTACGGCCCGGACAAAGTCTGCCAGTAACCCGTACGCCGTCGCGTCCAGGCCCGGGTTATGTTCCACCAGCGACAATCCGAACGGGTCCAGATCAAAACGAATCGCGGAACTTGTTCCCTCCAACGCCGCCAGCGGATCCGATAACAGCAATAATTCCGGAGCCACCCGGCAATCCACCCCATCTCCCCGGCGCTCCGCGCGACAAACCAGTTTGTATCGCATCCCGGCGGTGCGTACTGACCGAATCTTCTCTTCGGTCAACTGCCGGATCCCCGTCCGCTGTACCTGATTAATGTGGGTCGGTACGCCCATCAGCACCGTCGTTATCGCCGCCACCTTCACCGCGGAATCCCAGCCATCCAGATCCTGCGTCGGATCCGTTTCCGCGATTCCCATCGCTTGTGCCCGCTTTACCCCTTCCTCAAACGACTTTCCCCGTTCCACTTCCGTCAACACCACATTACTCGTGGAATTCAGCACACCGGAGAAGCCCCGCAACTCGGTCACCGGCAGTCCACTTGAAAAAAAAGAAAAAATTGGAACCCCGTCCATCACCGTCGATTCAAATAAAAACTGCCGCTGCTTCTCCTTGGCCATCTCGGTTAATTCACTATAACCATGCACCACCGGACCTTTGTTCGCCGTGATTGCATGAGCGCCCGCTTCCAGTGCGGCCTTCAGGTGGTCGATGGCGGGCTGCCCGGTCGGTGCGTTCAATGAAGTCATCTCGAAAAGCACATCCGTTTTTCCGTGCTCCAGCCATTCGCGGACGTTCCGCAACTGCGTCATGTGATTGGGAAAATGTCCTGCCAGCGCGGCCAGCGGGTTCATGCCATCTGGATCGGAAATCCAGCCAATTCGACGTGACGCCACGCCCGTCAAACGCCAGCGCACGTCGTATTTCCGGCGAAGCTCTGTCTCTTTCGCAATGAGCATTCGCAGAAGCGCGCGCGCCACTTGTCCAAATCCCAACAGTGCCAGGTTATAAGAAGGAATTGCCGTGTCTCCCAAATCTGCAATGATAAGCTACTGGATGTTGCGCCCAAGTGAACGCCAGTACGCGCCGCGATTCGTATCGATCGCCGAATGTAATCTACTTCGCCACCGCGGATAATTTTGCCGCTGCCGTAGTGATCAACTCCGACTCATTCTCCAGTACCTGCGCCACTCGCGCTGCGGCCTGTTCCGCATCTTTCCATTTCTTCTGTTCCAGGTTTTCGCGCACCGCCGGAATGGCCTTCGCCTCGTATCCCGTATACGCTCCGGGCGCATACAATTCGTGCTTATACCAGAAGCGCCCCGGCAGTCCCTCCGGCGTCGTCAACTTTCGTTCGCTCTGGATCAACAATTCGTTCACTTCCTGCAACGAAGCGCTCGCCAAGGCAGCCCCGCCGTTGGCACTGGCGTGGTCCAGCGCTTTCTGATATTCCGCAGAGCTGCGCGTCAAATCCTCCACCGCGTTGTCTAGCGGCGCAAAATTCAAATGGGGCGGTATTTCCTCTTTCTTCGGGGTCACCCATGTCTCTCGTGGATCGGCAACCGCCTCATACATTCCTTCGGCGATTTCTTGATTGCGCTGCTGGATTTGCTCGCGCTGCTGTGTGGCAAACTTTTCCACTTCGTGGACGTACATCTTCACGTCATCCGCAAAATCCGTGAATTGGAAAGGTAACAGGTCCGCATCGGCCATGCGCATAACAGCCGTTCCACCCGTCTGGGACAACGCCCGGCCATACACGAAATCGTAATCACTAAAATGCGTGTACCAATAAAAATCATCGTAAATGGAATGATAAATGCCGCCGTGATCTTCTCCACCATAGCCGATCCCTAGCGATGCAATACCCGCAAAATTTATAAACGGCGCGTGGTCCGAGCCGCCACCCAGCATATCCAGCCGCATGTCGTGGCGTTCTTGAAATTCGCGTCGTTCCTCCGGTGAACTTGCATTCGCGACGCCCCGCAACTGCGCCCGTTTCCACACGCTGAGCTTCGTCTCCGGATCCTGCACATCCCTCGCCACATCATTGATGAAGTGCTCCAGAGTATGCGAGCCTTCCAGATCCAAAAAACCGCGGCTATTGCTATCGGAATTGACGTACATCACCGCGTGCTTCTTCAATTCGTCGACGTGTGTCTCCACCCACTCTGTCGATCCCAGCAATCCCGGCTCCTCGCCATCCCACGCGCAGTAAATGATGGTGCGTTTTGGTTTCCACCCTTGTTTGAGCAGTTCCCCCATCGAGCGCGCTTCTTCCAGCACCGTCACCATTCCCGAAATTGGATCTTCCGCGCCATTCACCCACGCGTCATGATGATTCCCGCGAATGATCCACTCGTCTGGATAAGTCGACCCGGGAATTTTCGCGATCACGTCATACAATGGCTTCATATCCCAGTTCGAAAACACCTTCAAATGCACTTTGGCAGGCCCTGGGCCGATTCGATAAGTGATCGGCAATCCTCCCCGCCATTCCCGAGGCGCCACCACCCCTCCAATTGCCGCCAGCAACGGTTGCGCATCGACATACGAAATCGGCAGCACCGGGATCTTCGTCAGCGACTGCGCTTCCTTGATCGGCAATCTCTTCGCGTCTGCTGTCGCGCCAATTCCCGGCGTCAGTGGATCGCCCATGAACACCGCGCTATCCTGCACGCTTCCGCGCTGTACTCCATCTTTTGGACGCCACGGTCCTTGCGGGAAAGTCGCCCCGCCGGCATATCCGTCGTCGCGTGGGTCGGAATAAATGATGCAGCCCACCGCTCCATGCTCCGCGCCAACCAGCGGCTTGATGCCACGCCACGACCGCCCGTAACGGGCAATCACGATCGCGCCCTTCACCGAAATTCCGTGCTTCGCCAATACTTCATAGTCTTCTGGCACACCATAGTTCACATAAACCAGTGGCGCGGTCACGTCGCCGTCGATCGAATACGCGTTATACGTCGGCAATTGTTCACCCGTCTGATTCGAGGTCGGGTCCTCGGGCACTGGTGGCTCCTGTAACTTCGCTGTGAAGTGCGGGCCGCCATCGACCAGTTCCACCAGTCGCTCTTTCGGCGTCGGAAACAGTACGCTGAACGTTTCTATGTGCGCGTCCAGTCCAAACTCTTTGAACTTCGCCAGGATCCACTCGGCATTGTCCTTGTCGTATGGCGAACCTACATTGTGGGGCCGGGCCGAGAGTCGTTCCATGTACGCCCGCAGATTCTTCGGATCCGGTATCGCGCGCATCTTCTCTTCCCACTGCCGTTCCGCGCGCGACGACTCCGCGCTGTATCCATACAGAGGCGTTTCGTCCGCCGTCACCCGCGACTTCAGCGGCAACAGCCATGCTCCCGCCAACACCACTCCTGCAACAACAATCGATCGGATCGATAGCGTCACGAGCTGTCTCCTGTTCGGTCAGTTTGGGATTATTTCCTGAACAGCGGAAGCATGCAAGTCGATGCCGCACCTTGTGCTGCATCTTTTCGGATGCTCAATTTTCTATCGGGATTTTCAAACCGAGGAAATGCGGTTGCTTATGGAAGACGTAGACATCCAGGATCGCTTTTACTCGGGCGAACTCTTCGCGCATCAACGTTTTGGTGGCGTACTGCGGCGCGACGTCTGCTGCGTTGAAACCAATCGCGTCAATTCCATGGTGCTGCGCCAGAAAGATTGCGCGCTGGTTCTGAAAATTCTGCGAAACGATCGTAATATTCTCTTGCCCGAAGATTTCCTTCACCCGCACCACAGAATCCAATGTTCGGAAACCGGCATAGTCGAGGTAAATTCGATTCGCTGGCACTCCTCTCGCTATTAATGCGTTCTTCATGTCCAACGGTTCATCGTAGCTCAGTACATGGTTATCGCCACTGACCACCAGGTAATCCACTTTCCCGCTGAAATAAAGCTGCGCCGCTGCAGCCATGCGGTGCTCAAAAAATGGGTTTGACCATCCACCAGGTATTTTTTTCGGGCAGCCGGGCACCAGTCCAACGTGCCGGTGGGGAATCAACGACACATCCGAATAGGTCTTTCCTTCCGCGGCGCGTTCGATCACCCTCCGCGCCGCAACCAACGACACCGCGCATAGAACTAACAGCACGCTAGACGCGATCAACAACTTTCGCCACATGAGATTCACATGGTACCGCAAGATTCTGGGAAGCCACTGTGTCTGGCAGCACACACGGCGTATCACTTCAAGCACTTATGTGTGGTCTAATGCATCCTGCCCTAAATCTTCCTCAGAATTTCCTCTACAATCTGCTCTGGCGATTCTTGTACGTCCACGATGACCGCCTCTGCGGCGTTCGGTTCTTCCAAAACCGCGAACTGATCGTCCAGAATGGCTTCGCCCGCAAAATGTCCCAGTCTCTGTCGCAGCCGTTCTCCAATCAATTCGCGAGTACCCCGCATATAGGCAGTCCTCACATCCAGTCCGGCCACCAGAATCTCTCGATACGATTTCCGCAGCGCGGAACACGCCAATACAACATTCTTGCCGCTCCCCGCCTGCGCCAGCATCTCTGCATGAATCGCTTTCAGCCACGGCAATCGATCTGCCTCCGTCAGCGGCACCCCGCGTTGCATTTTTTCCTTATTTGCCGCGGAGTGGAAATCGTCCGCCTCCAAGAACGCCCCACCCAGCCGGTCGGCCAGCAGTCTCCCGACGGTGCTTTTCCCCGACCCGGTCACTCCCATCAAGAGCAGGATTTTTCCATTCGCCATCGATTCACTCTTGAGCGCATCTCTTCCATAAACCACTTACCGCCACGAAAAGTAGGATATCATTCGCTGTTTCAGGGACAACGCACATCCACACGGAGCACGCTTGAGTTCATCCCACTCGGTCGCTAAAAAAGCCGGGCTGCTTTACTTCGTTTTCGTCATGTTCGCTTATACCACCGGTGGACCCTTCGGCTTAGAACAAATGGTGACTACCAGCGGCCCCGGCATGACCCTGATCTACCTTCTGATCATCCCCCTCTTTTGGAGCATTCCCGTCTCGCTCGCCACCGCCGAACTCACCACCGCCATTCCCGTGGAAGGCGGTTTCTACCGCTGGGTGCGTGCCAGCCATGGCGACTTCTGGGGTTTCCTGACCGGTTGGTGGAACTGGACTGCGTCGATGCTCTTGGGCTCGAGCTACGCTGTTCTGTTCACCGATTACCTGGCCAACTATTTCCCCGCACTGGTCGGCTGGAAACATTATGCGGTTTCCGTTGCACTCATCGCGCTGTTCGCCTACATCAATATTCGTGGCATCCAGATGGTCGGAGTAGTCGCCACCTTACTCGGAATCCTCATTCTTCTTCCCGTCGCTGTGGAATGCGCCATCGCTGCTGGCAAATGGCACCACAATCCGTTTCTCCCGGTTATTCCTCCGCACGTGCCGCCGTTTCAAATCTTTGGTGTCGGGCTCGCGCTAGGCTTGTGGCTCTATTCCGGTTACGAGCAATGTTCCAGCGTGGCGGAAGAAATTGAAAAGCCTCAGAGAAATTATCCGCTTGCGCTCGCGATTGTTGTGCCCATGTCGGTAGCCACTTATTTCTTGCCCACGTGCCTTTCCCTCGCAGCCCTCGGCAATTGGCAAGACTGGACCTCCACTTATTTGACCACCACCGGAAAATTGATCGGCGGAAACTGGCTGGGCTTGTTGATGATTCTCGCCGCCGTGCTTTGCAACGTTTCGCTGCTCAATGCCACCATGCTCACCAGCACGCGCATGCCTTCCACCATGGCCGAAGACGGTTACTTGCCGTCCGTATTCGCCGCGAAGCATCCGAAATATGGCACGCCTTGGATTGCCATTCTGATTTCCTGCACCATTTATGCGCTACTGGCGTTCCACACCATGGCGCAACTACTGACCATCTACGTTTGGCTGCGCATCCTGGTCACGCAACTGACCGTGCTCGCAGCTTGGCGCTTGCGCCGCACGCGCCCGGAACTGAAGCGTCCCTTCGTAATTCCTTGCGGAAAACGCGGAATGATTTACGTTGTCGGGGCTCCGCTCCTGATGAGCATCGTGGCAGTCGTCGGCAGCGACAAGTTCGCTCTCAAGTGGGGACCTATCCCCGTGTTGCTCGGCATCGTCGCCTACTACGTTTTCCCTAAACTCCGTACTGCCGTGGAAGCGGTCACGTGAAGTAGTCGAGCACGCGATAATACATTCCCGCCAGCGGCAATGCCCACGTGTTTCCACTGCGTAATCCGATCGGCGCTCCGGGAAATGCGATCTTCGCAAACGGATTGTCGTCCGCGTCTCCGCAAATTACTCCCGCAAGCTTCGTGCCCATCCACGTCGCCGCCGCTACTCCGTGCCCGGCGTACCCCACCGCGAAGTGCATGCCATCCGTCTTCCCGGCGTGCGGCATCACGTCAAACGTAAAATCCAGAGTCCCGCCCCACGCGAATTCCACCTTCGTGTCTCGCAGTTGCGGATAAACTCCGATCATTCCCTGTCTCAGCAACTCCGCGCTCTCGCGCACCGTGCTCTCGGATTCCGGAAAAAAAGCGGCCCTCCCGCCAAACAACATGCGGTTGTCCGGCGTCAGCCGGTAGTAGTACAGAAAGTGTTTCGTATCGTAAATCATCCGGTTGCGAGGACTCAGTTCCCGCGCCAGTTCCGCCGGGAGTACTTCCGTCGCAATGATGTAGGACCCAATCGGAATGACTTTCCTGCGTAGTGCGGGAGTAGCCGACGTTGTATAGGCTCCGCTGGCCAGCAGCACTTCCCGCGCCGCCAGCGTACCGCGTGACGTGGTAACGCGAAAGCGCCGGTTGCCATCCGTCGTCTCCGGATTCACATCCACCACCCTTGCGTGGTCATGCAAGCACGCGCCGGCCCGTTGTGCCGCCTGCGCCAGTCCGTGCACATACTGCGCGGGATTCAGCCCTGCGCTGGTCTCATCCACCAGCCCACCAAAATAAATGTCCGACCCGATTTCCTGTCGCAACTCGCTCTTCGGCACGATGCGCAATTCGTGACCGAATTCCCGCCGGATTCTCTCCACTGATTCCGAAAAACCAGCAAAGTGCGATGCCTTAAATGCCACTTCCAAGTGCCCGCACCGAGAGAATGCGCAATCGATCCCTTCCTCTTTCACAATCTGCTCAACCACATCAATCGATTCCAACGATGCTGCGTACATGTTTTGCACCGCTTCGCGTCCGTAGCGCGCGATCAGCGTGGGCACCGCCAGTTTCATTCCGGTCAACACCATGCCACCATTCCGGCAACTCGCTCCCCACCCCAGCGTCTCCGCCTCCAACACGGCCACGCTCGCTCCGCGTTTCGCCAAAGCCCGCGCCGCGGCCAACCCGCAAAACCCCGAACCAACCACCGCGACATCCACAGTTTCGGGTAAAGAGCTGCTCAGCCCGCGCGCAGGCTCACGCACGGTCTCCAACCAGTAGTTCGTCTCTCGAATGTTCATGGGATTTTCCTGCGCTGATTCTAACCCAAGTTCCGCAGTTTGAAGAATAAATACCTGTGTTTTCAACACGGACATGCCCGAGTCTTCACTACACTTGGGCCATTTCCAGCGAGTTGGGGAGATGTAGATTCAGGTGTTGCAACAGTATCGCCTGGTGCTCGGTCGGTCGACTGATGCAGCGCTTGCGGATGATTATTCCGTTGCGCGTTGGTAACACGACGTCGACCAGGGTGATGTCTGCCAACTCCTGGAATACTTTTCGTGGTTCGTTGCCCAACCCAGCGCGTTGGCAGAGTTGCGCTAGCGTCTTCCACAACACAAAGGCCAGAAAGCACACCAGGATATGCGCTTCCACCCGCTCTTGTTTCTGGTGCCAGATCGGTCGCAGTTGCAAATCCGTCTTCTGGATGC
>DATJOO010000014.1:0-3870 GCA_035506955.1 Verrucomicrobiia bacterium | reverse complement strand
GTTCCCTTACTTCCTTGAAAGATAATGCCTTAGCCCGACTAAGCGCCTTCGGCAATTCCCGCACTATCTTCTCACTGGCCTTGGGGTCAGCAAAGCTGGCCGTTCCTACCTGTACGGCCGACGCGCCAACCATCATATATTCGAGCACGTCTTCCGCCGTTTCCACCCCGCCGAGCGCCACGACAGGCACCTTCACAGCCTTCTGAACCTCCCAAACCTGCCTCAATGTGATGGGCTTAATCGCCGGTCCCGACAGGCCCCCTGTGGTATTCCCCAACACTGGCTCTCCCGTGCTAACTTCAACAGCCATCGCGGGATACGTATTGGCTACCGTCAACGCATCCGCTCCGGCCGCTTCCGCCGCCCGCCCGATCAACCCTATATCCGTTACCAGGGGATTCAGCTTTACCCAGAGCACCCTGGATCCCGCTGCCTTCCGTGCCGCTCCGACTACTTCTTCTACCAATGCCGGGTCGCTCCCGAACTGCATCCCGCCCTTTTTTACATTCGGACAGGAAATATTGAGCTCATACGCGGAAATCCCATCGACCTCTTGCAGCCGGCGGATGACCTCCACGTAGTCATCCAAACAGTATCCGAAGACGTTCACTATCCGGTGAGTGTTGTATTTTCGCAACAGCGGAAGCTTGTCCCTGACGAATGCTTCCACCCCAATGTTCTGGAGACCGATCGCGTTCAGCATTCCTGAGGCGGTTTCGTACACGCGTGGAGCCCGAGCACCCTCTATCGGCTCTTTGGAAATGCCCTTGGTGACGATGGCGCCGAGGCCGTTGAGGTCGACGAGGTGTGCGAACTCCACTCCATACCCGAAAGTTCCACCGGCAGTGATGATGGGATTAGCGAGGCGCAGAGCGCCAACCTGCACGCTGAGGTCAACGCGTTCTGAGGAAGTCACACTGGCCATAGAGAATACCACGGTGGCGCACTGATGCGCAGCACACCAAAGCTGGCCGCCGACCGGTTACGGCTTACGCGTCGCGGCTCGCAACGCCTCGTTCAGCACCCGGCCGTCGTGGGTGGCCAACGTTACTCCCGTTAATGCGCCCAGGGTAGGCGCAATGTCCGCCGGGGTAGCGCTATCGAAATACTCGCCCGGTTGAATCCCGAATCCCATCAACAGGAGTGGCACGCGCTGGTCGTAATAATAAGGAGTGCCGTGCCCGGTGCCGGCATTTTGCTTTTTCGAGTTGGGCGAACTGTCCGTGAGCCAGTAAGGTTTCTGCAAGACGAACATGTCTCCGCTGCGGGTTGCGTAAAAGCTCAATTGCGCGGCCGTGCGCATCTGCGAAACCGTCTGGAATCCGCCCCCCAATTCTTCGGCCCAAAAAATCGCCGCCACCCCTGGCGTCGTCATCGCCGCATCCATCAATGCTTTCATGGTGCGGGGATCGCGGTGCAATTCGCTGTAGACTCCGGGCGCGAAGTACACCTCGTTTCCGGTGATTTTGGCGATCGCCGGCTCGCCCAAGTTCAAGGGCACCAATGCATTTTCGAGCCGCGACTGTAAATCGAGCAGGTTTAACACGCCCGCGTCGAACCCAGTTTGGTCCATATCCGCAGGAACCGGCGCCACCCCGTGGTCGGCCGTCAGCGCCACCACGTAATTCCCTCTGCCGACTTTTTCATCCAGGTGCGCGAACAACTCGGCTAAATCTTTGTCCAGCCGCACCAGCATGTCCTGGATTTCCCAGCTACGCGGGCCAAACGCATGGCCCACATGGTCCGTCGAGGAGTAGCTGATGCCGAGATAATCCGTGGACGGAGTTCTTCCCAGGTTCAGCGAATCCACTGCGGTTTCCGCCAGTTTGGTAAGATAGGTGTCCGCAAAGGGGCTTGTAATCCACTGCGCATAAAAGGACTCATCCGGCCCAGTGCTTCCTTCCTTGCCATGCAGCGAAAACGGAAAATCGTCGCCCCAGCCGCTAACCGTCGCGGCGCCCTTGGCCTTTTCATCGTACCAATAGGAGTTTGTCGGAAGCGATAGCAACCACGTTTTGCCGTAGTCCTCGGTCACTGGATGCTTCTTCACATACTCCTCAATGAACGGCTGCGTCGTGTAGGGCGACGACGTAACCCACGCGCCGGTGGAGTTGTCGAACCATGTCGCGGCGTCAGCTTTGTGTCCCGCGAGCGTAATTGCAGCTCGCGCTTTCAACGAAAATGTGACCACGCGCGCCCCCGGCGCACTTTGAAATTTCAACTCCTCGGCAAAAGAGGGAAGCAGCATCCGCCATGCAGAATCCCCGCCCTTCGTAGTCCCATCGGCATAGGCAACGTTCTTCACATTCGGATCGCTCGTGCACGTCACCATTTTCTGCGTCTGGCGATCCCACCAACCATTGGCCACTATTCCGTGACTCGCCGGAAACGCTCCCGTAGAAATCGTGGAGTGACCTGGGCACGTTTCCGTTGCCGCGTAGGGATAGGCCGCCGCGCGATACCACGCCCCTTCCTCTACCAACCGCTTCAACCCGCCAGTCCATTGACCACGGAACTTGTCCACGTAGTCCCCGCGCATCTGGTCCACCACAATCACCACGACCAGCTTTGGCCGCGCCACCTTTGCCCCGGCCGGTCTGCCGTTGGGCGCCTGAGCCGCCGCGGCCAGGGCCCACAGAAACAACGCACCCAACATCATCATCCAGTTTCGTGCCACTTGCGGACTCTTCTTACAGCTGAAAATCATGAAGGTTCTCCCGGCTTCTCGCACACTCTAGCATTGTCGCATTTTCTTCCGATCACAGCCCCTCTCCTCCTTTGCGCACTTTTCCTTTTGCGGACTTGTGTTAGCATTTACGCCGCCATGAAAATCATCGAAAAGAGCCAGCTCATGTCTGCGGCGGAAATCGACCGCACGTTGCAGCGCCTGGCGCATCAAATCGTCGAAAAAAGTGGAGGCACACGGAATCTGGCACTCATTGGTATTCGCCGCCGCGGCGTTCCCCTGGCCGAACGCATCGCGCGCGCCATGCGCGGCATCGACGGAGTGGAAGTGCCGGTGGGCACATTGGACATTACTCTTTATCGCGACGATCTTTCGAAGGTGGCTCCGCAGGCGGTGCTGCAGTCGTCACACATTCCCTTCGGCGTCGATGCCATGGACCTCGTGCTGGTCGATGACGTGCTCTACACCGGGCGCACCATTCGCGCGGCCATGAACGGCTTGTTCGATCTGGGCCGGCCCAAACGCGTCTCCCTGTGCGTGTTGATCGACCGCGGCCACCGCGAAATGCCCATCGAAGCCCAGTACACCGGGCGCACGGTGCAGACCAGCGACACGGAAATCATCGAAGTGCGCCTGACCGAAATCGACAACGAAGAACGCGTGGTGCTCGTCGATCGCATCGACGACTGACTCCCTTCTGCCGGAACTTTTTGCGTCCTGGCGGTTCTCCGCGTAAAATAAGGTTCGATTCAGGGCGCGCTCCTCACGTCGCCCAGAGACGCGCCTCAGCCTTCTACGAGAAAACAGGTGAACTACCGCTTTCGTGATTTGCTCGCGATTGAACCTCTCAGTGCAGACGAAATCATTTTTATTCTCGACCAGTCCAAGCCCTTCCAGGAAATCCAGCGCAATCCGCTGAAGAAGTTGGCCACGCTGCGCGGCAAAACCGTGGCGCTGGCGTTCTTCGAAAATTCCACGCGCACGCGCCTCAGCTTCGGTACCGCGGCCGCCCGGCTCGGCGCTGACACTATGAACCTCCAGGCGGAAGCGTCCAGCTTGAAGAAAGGCGAAACGCTGCTGGACACCGCGAACAATTTGAACGCCATGAAGCCCGATTGCTTCGTCATGCGCCACTCTTCTTCCGGAGCCGCGGACTTTGTCGCGCGCCATCTGGAAATTCCCGT
>DATJOO010000013.1:0-5327 GCA_035506955.1 Verrucomicrobiia bacterium | reverse complement strand
GCCACCACCTGTGGTTACGGCAGTGCGCTTGCCCTTGCCTTTCACTGTGCTGTCCAGCGTGCCCGTTTGGATATCGTAGCTTGTCCCGCGTATCGTAATGCCCGTCAGCGCCAGTGACAATTCGCCTTCGCCCTTGATTTTGCCTTTTTCTTTTGCGGTGATTACCGTTCCCGTTACGTGCGACCCCTTTGGAATTGCGGTCGCCCCTCCAATACTCACCGGACGAGCCAGCGTCGCCAAAAAGGTCTGCCCCGATTGGCTGGTCTTTGAACCTAGCGCCTGGTCCACTGTCACCACCAAAGAGGTACCGGACGGCACAACGATGGGCTGCGGTGGGGGAGGCGCCGGTGTAGGCGCCGCTGCCGGCGGTGCCGCGTTCGTTGCTTGTTCTGCCGCCGCGCCTGCCGCTGCTGCTCCACCGGCCACGATCGCGGTTTCATCGCTTACGCTCGCAGCCCCCGGCTCTGCTTTCGCAATCTGCTCCATACGCTGTTGCGTGGCCTGGTCTTTCACCGTGCCCTTCAGGATCACCTTGCCTTCATTCGACGTTACCGTCACCGCCGAGCCCTGTGTCTGCGGGTCCGATGCGATCTGGTTTTGCACGTCCTGTGCGATCTTTGCATCGTCCACGTGCTTACAGCCCGCCGTTAACGCCAAACAGCCGGCTACCACCCACGGTAGAACCGATGTGTACTTCCTCATGGATCAAGCTCCTTTTTCCTTCTGTGCCCTGCTGACAAGGGATTGACTCGCCTGCTTTCTCAAATCCTTGTCGCTACGGAAGATCTCTCGCCCGCTTCCTTGTGCTCGTTTGTGTCTCTAGGACCAGCCGTCGTGCCCAACTCGTCTTAGTACACTCGCCAGAGAGCCCCGAACAAGCAATTCCTGAGCACACTTCGTTGGCTCAGTGGGAAGGAAAATTGCCAAGCACGAGCGCCCAGGCGGTGGGTTCACGGAGATTTAAGAACGATTCTCACGCAATGTCAACTAGCGCACTGTCGTCCTCGCGGGCCCTTCTTCCGCTTTCTGTTCTTCTTTTTGTCCGCTCCCTCAATTTTGGGATTATTATTGTGTCTCCGCCTCGATTGTTCCCTCGATAATCAGGAAGGAAGGTCTCTTATGTCTACCCTTGCAAACCCGGCCGAGGGCGAGCGCCTCCGTCAAGCACACGAAAAACTGAGTCCTTGGAAAAAGTGGGGTCCTTATCTGAGCGAACGCCAGTGGGGCACCGTGCGCGAGGATTACAGCGCCGATGGCTCTGCGTGGGACTATTTTCCCCACGACCACGCTCGCTCGCGCGCCTACCACTGGGGCGAAGACGGCCTCGCTGGCATTTCCGACGACAAGCAAAAACTCTGTTTCGCCATCGCCCTCTGGAACGGCGCTGATCCCATCCTCAAAGAACGCCTCTTCGGCCTCACCAACAGCGAAGGCAATCACGGCGAAGACGTGAAGGAATATTACTTTTATCTCGACAGTTCCCCCACGCACTCTTACATGAAATATCTCTATAAGTATCCCCAGCGCGCCTATCCCTACGATGATCTCGTCAAGACCAACAAGTCCCGCTCGCGCCTCGAAATGGAATACGAACTTCTCGACACCGGCGTCTTCAACGAAGACCGCTATTTCGATGTGTTTGTCGAGTACGCCAAGCGTGGGCCCGAAGACATGTTGATCGAAATTACCGTGTGGAATCGCGGCCCCCAGCCGGCCTCGCTCGATCTGCTTCCCACGTTGTGGTTCCGCAACACCTGGAACTGGTGGCCGATGCCCACCAAGCCCCAGTTAAAAGCGGTGAAGTCCGGCGGCGCCAGCGAGTATGTTTCCGCAAACCACCCCGACCTTGGCGATCGTTACCTCCTGCTTGATCGCGAAGTTCCGCTGCTGTTCACCGAAAACGAATCCAACGCAGAGCGCCTCTGGAACCGTCCCAATCCCACACCTTTCGTGAAAGATGGCATCAATAATTTTCTGGTTTATGGCCAGCAAGATAAGGTCAATCCCGCGCGCATCGGCACCAAATGCTCCGCGCATTATCACCTCACCATCGATCCGGGCAAAAGCGCCACCGTTCGTTTGCTCCTCAGCGACGACCCCCAAACCGCCAATCTCAGCAACACTGACCAGGCTAAGTTGTTCCGCACCGAGTTCCCCGAAGTGATGGCGCAGCGCCGCAAGGAATGCGACGAGTTCTACAACAGCATTACCCCCGCCGCGCTCGATGACGACCGCAAAAACGTAATGCGTCAAGCCCTCGCCGGCATGCTTTGGAGCAAGCAGCATTACTTCTTCGATCTCCAGTTCTGGCTCCGTGAACACAACGCCGATCCCACCACCGGCGGCAAAAACACCGCGGCCCGCAATCAGCAATGGGTGCACATGTTGAATGACGACGTCATTTCCATGCCCGATAAATGGGAATATCCCTGGTATGCCGCTTGGGACCTCGCTTTCCACACCATCGCCTTTGCTATTCTCGACACGGATTTCGCCAAGCGCCAGCTGCAGTTGATGTTCGACGGTATGTATCTCCACCCCAGTGGCCAGATCCCCGCCTACGAGTGGAATTTTGGCGACGTGAATCCTCCGGTTCACGCTTTCGCCGCGCTGTATGTCTACAACATGGAACGCGAACAGAAAGGCTATGGCGATGTGGAGTTCCTCAAGCGTTCCTTCGACAAACTGGTCTTTAATTTCTCCTGGTGGGTCAACCGCAAGGATCCCAACGGTAAAAATGTTTTCGAAGGTGGCTTCCTCGGCCTCGACAACATCGGCGTTTTCGACCGCAGCGCCAAGCTTCCCGATGGCGGCAGCCTCGAGCAGGCCGACGGCACCGCCTGGGTTTCCTTCTTCTGCCAGAACATGATGGAAATTGCGCTGGAACTGGCCCGCTACGACGAAGCTTATTGTGACGTCGCTTTGAAGTTCGCCGAGCATTTCCTGTGGGTTGCCAGCGCCATGGACCGCATGGGCGAGCATGAAGACTCCTTGTGGGACGAAGCCGATGGTTTCTACTACGACGTGCTGCGTTTGCACAACGGCGAGGCCATGCGCCTGAAAGTTCGCTCGCTCGTTGGCCTCTTGCCCTTCTGCGCCACCACCACCGTCTACCCCGACATCGTCCAGAGATTTCCCGAGTTTGCCGCTCGTGTTCGCCGCTTTCTCGATCGCAACCCGCGCCTCCTCGTCAGTATTGCTTCCGGCGAACTCGGGTACAAAGGCCGCCACCTCATGTCGGCGCTAAACGAAACTAAACTTCGCCGCATTCTCCATTACATGTTGGATGAATCCGAATTCTTCGGTCCTTATGGCATTCGCTCCATCTCCCGATTCCACAAGGACCACCCCTATGTCCTCAACGTTCAAGGCAAGGACTTCAGCGTGAACTATCAGCCTGCGGAATCGCAAAGCGCACTCTTCGGTGGAAATTCCAACTGGCGCGGTCCGGTTTGGTTCCCCATCAACTTTATGATTCTCCGCGCCCTGGTGAACTTCTACTTGTATTACGGTGACGACTTCAAGGTCGAATGTCCCACCGGCTCCGGTAAGATGATGACGCTTTTCGAGGTCGCTCTGGAATTGAATCGTCGCCTCTGCTCTACTTTCCTCAGAGATCCGGCCAACGGCGGCCGCCGTCCCGTCTATGGTGGCGTCGAAAAGTTCCAGTCCGATCCTTATTGGCGCGACCACATCCTCTTCTACGAATACTTCCACGGCGACAACGGCGCCGGCATCGGCGCTAACCATCAAACCGGTTGGACCGGCCTGGTCGCGCGCTCCATCGGCCTTTCCGTCGGCCTCGACCCGGAAAAGCTTCTCAATTTTGAGCACAAGCCGGTTTTGCGCGAGTCCGCCATACCGAAGGTGGCCACTGCGTCCGCCGGTTAGCTAAACCCGAACGCGCGCAACCCGGCGCGATCAGCGCTTTGCCGTTTCCAGCGTCTTCTTTACCTCGACTATCGCCTGCACCACGGTTCCTTCGCCAACCGTGGTATTCAGCATTACGTGATACAGCCACCGCGTTGGCCATTCCACGTGGAAATATCTTTGGATGAAGTCGACGCGATCGCGATCCACGGTATCCACCAGTTCCTGTGCTTCCGCCGGCGTCTTGCCACGCCCTATCACCCGCTTCACTTTGTCTTCTCGTGGCGCATATAAAAAAACGCGCAACGCCTCCGGATGCTTCTCCAGAAAATGTTGCGACCCGCGCCCCACGATTACCGAATTTCCCTTGGTGGCTACATGTCGCACCACCCGCTCGGTAATCCGCAGAATGCTTTCACTGTCCACCAGCTTCAACTTGTGCGCGTTGATGCTTCCTTCATAGCTTCCACGCAAAAATGATTTGAACAGCCGGTAGTACAACGGATCATTCTTCTCTTCTCGAACTTCCACCACGGCCTTGGGGCACTGGGCCAGCCGCGCGATCTCTTCCGTCAGCAATTCATCCCAGAGCTTCCAGCCCAGCCGTTCGGCCAGCAGATGTGCAATCTCGCCTCCGCCGCATCCGTATTCTCGTTCTATCGAGATGATTCTAATCATTCTAGGTCACCTGGACTCAGCCTACCGCAACGTCGCCGCCTCCGCCCGGATCATTTTTCTTTAGCAAAAACGCCAGCAAAAACATAATCCCGGAGCCGACCGCCAATACCATGAAGATGTCCACGTACGCCAGAGTTCCCGCTTGCGCTTGCACGAGTGCGTAGAGTCTCGCGATCGCCTGCTTTTGCGCGTCCACGGGGCTTAGGCCACCATGCGTCGCTTGCGCCGTAAGTCGATTCAACGCGTTTTGAAAATTCTGGCTGCCGGAGCGCACGTAGTCCCCTAGAATCTCCTGGTGAAATTGCGAGCGCCTCGCAACCAGCGTGGTTACCATCGAAGTTCCCACGCTGCTCCCCATATTACGCATGAAATTCACGATGCCCGCCACCGCATTGTTTTTCTCGGCCGGAAGTCCCACGTACGCCGCCATCGTAATCGGCACGAACAAAAACCCCAACCCGATCACTTGCGCAATGCGCAGCCATGTGGCGGCGACGAAACTGATGTCTAACTCGATGCGCTGCGTCGAATAGTACATCGCAATACACAAACACAACCAGCCTGCCGCGATCAAGTAGCGCGCCTGAATCTTCGTCGTCAATTGCCCCATGATCGGCATTTCAAACAGCAACACTAAGCCCCCCGCTGACAACGCAAACCCCGCCAGTTCGGATGTATACCCTACCAGCGTTTGCAAAAACTGCGGCATTAGCACCAGGCTGCTGAATAACATAATGCCCATCGCGAACATCATTACGTTCGCCGCCGCAAAATTAAAA
>DATJOO010000012.1:0-35179 GCA_035506955.1 Verrucomicrobiia bacterium | reverse complement strand
TCCGGGGTCGTCTAATTGGTAGGACATCAGCCTTTGGAGCTGACTATCCTGGTTCGAGTCCAGGCCCCGGAGCCATTTTGTCCGACGGTACTGCGCGTGAGTTGACCTGTTGATCCCAATGACCACGATCGAGCGAGCCCGACAGTTTGTGCAGCCGCGACGTTCGCTACGAAAATTGCGGACGGCGCAAGCCGGTATGACACTTTTGGAGTTGATCATAGCGTCGACGGTGCTGCTGATCCTGGCCAGTGCAGCGGAACCTTTAATCCGCATTACGATTGTGCGTAGCCGGGAAGCAGAATTGCGCCGGGATTTGCGGGAGATGCGCAATGCCATCGATCACTACAAAGACATGGCGGACTCTCTGGCATTCCGCACTGAGCTTACCAGTAATGGTTACCCACCCGACCTGGACACGCTGGTCAACGGAGTGACCCTTGCGGGGAATAAGAAAGTGCGCTTTTTGCGCAGAATCCCAACCGACCCGATGACAGGCAACAAAGACTGGGGACTGCGCTCCGTTCAAGATGACCCGGATTCGACAAGCTGGGGAGGCGACAACGTGTTTGACGTGTACACGAAGGCCCAAGGAACCGCGCTCGACGGTACTAAGTACTCCGATTGGTAAATTCACGCTTGTTCCCTACCCCAACAAATTAAGACAAAACTCAAGTTATAGTCCCGATCGTGCGGACATGTGGCACAGACGTGCTGTGCCCGTACGAGGAGTTTATTTAGGCCGGAGTTGAGACCGCCGGCTGAAACCCGGGTAACAGAGATTCAGGGAGTTTATTCTTCTGCTGGTTTCGCGGTGGTGATCAGGTTGCTGGTTGTGACCACGCACTGCCACGAGCCGTTGGTCTTGATCCAGGTGTCGACAAAACGTTCGCGATGAACGAAGGACCTGCCTTTATCCGTGCCTTTAACGCGAAAGATGCCGATGACTACGGCAGCGTCGCCATAGACCTGCACATTGGTGTGTTCGATTGTCACTTGGGAAGGCTGGTAATCGGGCGCTTTTATACTTGCGAGAAATTCGCTTTTCGATTGGACGCTTCCATCCGTATCCACGGAGGCCATAGTATTGGCCAGAAGCATATCCAAAGCCTTGGTGTCTTTTTGTTCGAGGGCACGATTCCAAAGATTTTCAAGAGCCAGGATGCGACCGGCTTCGTCGCTGTTGCTGTTCTGATGAGCGGCAGCCAGGAGAACGGCGAGCGAGAGAAAAGCAGCAGCCGCAATAAATCTTTTCATGATGGGCCTCTTGCATTGATTCGAGAGTAGTCAGGGCGGCTGACAGTATCAGCTTAGAACGGAAGGGAGAAAGAGGCAGAAATTCCAAAGACGGAATTGGCCAAGCAGTAATTTTAAAATTTATTAGGTACGCTCCGTCCTGTCAGCCCGGATGCGCTGTGAGGAGTTCGTTCACGGCGCGATAGGCTTGATCAATAGCGACGTCGGTGTAAGCGCTGGCGCCGGCGTCGGAGTTCGCGATGGAGATGCGCCCGAAGGGTTGGCGCCCGCGGACCCAGGGCTGCTCGCCTTCTTTCCAGTGCGGCGTGTCGAGACCAAAGGGCGTGTAGGCGTAACCATGGGCCCAACGATTCACTGTAATTCCGGCGATGTCGCTAGCCGGATCAAAGCCAGCGGCGCCGAGCATGCGGCCGAGCTGGTCGCGAATGTTGCGCTCGAAATCAGAAAAAGGAGTTTGCATCAGTTCGCCACGTCCGGCCCGGTTTTGATCGCGTACCGGCAAGCCGGGTTGGCAAGGAGTTCGGAGCATGAAAAGGACGGCTGGTTCTTCGGGCTTGCTCGAAAATTGGTAAGAACCCAAGGTTACCGGGAAATCGAGGGCGGTATAGGTGTGGTACGCGCCCGGAGCGACGATTTGATGGATGCCGAGTTTAGAGAAGGAGGTCCAGTTTCGGATGCCCACGTGGGTATAGACCAGGGGGGCTTTGACCAAATAAGAAAGCGCTTCTTTTTGCGGCTGGGGCAATTCCGGGCAGATGTACGGGATCATGACGTTGTAACAGGCCAGCACGCAGTAATTCCCTTTCACGAGAAAGGGCTTCCCACCTGATGTATAGGTGATGTGCACTTCTTTGGCGGTGTCTTTCGCCGAAGCGTGTTTCACATTCACGACAGTGCTGTTCAGCCGCACCCGAACGGAATGTTCGGCGCGGTCCAGTTGACTGTAATCCGCTCTGGCCGTCACTACATCTTCCATGGTGCTGCCCGGAATCGCGGATGGAATGAGCGAACGCACAAGGAGCCGCGCAATGGAAGCATTTCCATCGGGAAAATGAAAAATGTACGGCTCTTCCTTCTGGTGAGGGGGAAAACCCAACCCATCGAAGCCCGCGTATGTGAAGGAACCGTAATCGTCTCCAGCCTGGTAACAATCGTAGGCAGACACTGCTTCAATGCCGACGCAAAAAAGGTCGTGTGGGAATGTTTGAAAGAACGGTAAAGCCGCCGGAGAAAGTTTGCAGTACTTCGTCAGATAATCGGCATAGCTGATCGTTTTGAGTTGCGCGACTTTCTGTTGCTGCGACAAGCCTTTTAGGTAATCGACCTTTTCGGTGTAAACGCGCGCAATATCTTTTCGCACCGGATCAGATAGGGGAGCCTTGGCGAGAAAATCGGGCCAAGGGGTGGCGTTCATGCCCGTCAGCAGACAATCTTTGCCGAATGTTTCTTTGTCGAAAAAGGCCGCGGTGCCCAGGTGAGAGTAGAGTTTCTGATCGTACGCTTTGTAAAAGGTTTCTGTGTGGATGCCCAATTCCGTGAGAAGGCCTTTCGCTTCAGAGCTGTATTCGCCCGGACTCTCGATGGATTGCGTTCCGCCGTAACTGAGGAGCATGCGTTCAGCCACTTGAAACTCATTGCGCTTCGCGTGACCACCGAAATCATCGTGATTGTCGAGAATAAGAATTCTGGCGTTATTGCTCGCTTTCTGACGAAAACGGTAAGCCGCGGCCAAGCCGCTGATGCCACCACCGACGACGATAAGGTCGTAGGCTTCGCCCGTTTGTTCAGGCGTGCCAAGGTCATGGGGATTTTCGCCATCGCGCATGCGATGAGCCATAGTGAACGACCCGTCGTGATTCCCGCGCATCCCAAGTTTGGCCGGCGGATAGTAACCAAGCGTGTTTTGCGGTGAAGGTTCATCAAGGATGCCTGCGGCCATAAGTTGCCGCACACCCAAAGAACCCGTCAGCACACTGGCACCGGCGCCCACGGCGACGCCGTTGAGAAAATCGCGGCGAGAGATTTCTCGATCCATGCCAAGCTGTTTGTCTTTTTCTTGTTGATTCATTCTTTCCCCTTGGAATGCGCGCGGAGGCTAGTATAACAATGGAAAGTCCATCTTTACATATTTTCAGGAAGCTTAGGCAACCGACCGGATTTCGATTGTGGAAATGAGCCTGCTACTCTTTGGCAGTGCATAAATCAAGGTGCCTCGAGGACGCATGGAACCGACAAGGAAAGCGCATGGCGAGAAGGAGACCGGTCGACTGGAAGCGTTTAGCGATGGAGTGTTTGCCATTGCGATCACGCTGCTGGTGCTGGATCTGAAAGCGCCGGATGTGAGCGTTACGGGAGGCTCTGCGACGGAACTGGCCAAAGCGCTGTTGCGGCAGTGGCCGAGCTATGTAGGATTGGTGACCAGCTTTTTCACTGTTTTGATCATGTGGGTGCATCACCACGCGATTCTGCGCAACGTGTGCAAGACCGATGCGTGGCTACATTTTGCGAATGGGTGCCTTTTGTTCGGCGTGACGTTTGTTCCCTACCCGACCTCGATTTTGGCGTCGTATTTCGAAACGCCAGCGGCAAAGATGGCGGCGGCCTTCTATGCGGGGACGTTTGTGTTCATCGCGATATGCTTTTACTTGTTCATACGTGCGGCATTCCGCGAACCGCTGCTCTCGCCGGATGCATCGCAGGCCTTCATCAACAAAACTTGTCACGATTACATGTTTGGGCCGCCCGCGTACTCCTTGGCAACACTGGCAGCATTCCTGGACGTGCGCTTGTCACTCGCAATTTGCACGATTTTGTGGATTTTCTGGGCAACCACTATCACAAAGAACACAAAGGCTTGAAATCAAGCTGCGGCTCCGCGCAGTTTGATGAATAACCCGAAAAGCGGTTATTGGTAGGTGGCGACCAGTTCCCCGTTTTCGATGTGCATGTCGGAAACGTCCGACGGCAGCTTGAGTTTCTCGCGGTTTTCCGGTGAGTCCATCAAGCGCTGCACCGCCGACTCCAGTGTCGATTGCGGAATGGGAAGCGAGCCAATCTGTCCGCTGACAGGTATGAATTTGAGATAACCATCTTGCGCGCCCAATTTGCCTACCAGATCCAGCGTCATGTCCTTGCCGTGCACATTGAAGACGACATAAGCATGGACCTGGTCCCCTTCCATCTGGACTTTGACGTCGCGGACCGTGGAACGCACCTGGTCGATATCCGCGTCGGAAGGCGTCCCTGGCGAGTCATTGACCTGGGATGCATCGGGCGTTGGGGTGGAAGCGGCGGACGAATCCTCTTTAGCCAGATTCAGATGCGACTGTAAGTAGGAGTTCAACTCGCTTTCATCGAGGCGCAGCGTCGCTTTTTGTCCTTCGGAGACCGACTGCTCAACGTCCTGAAGTTTCTGTTCGGCGCTGGCGGCGGCTTGCGGGGAGGATTGCACCGGCGGTGGTGAATTTTTGTGGAGGAGCAAGATGAGCGTGATGAAGGCCGCCAAGTAAGTGGACCAACGAAGAAGGCGGAAAGCCCAAATCCACGGGCTGACAGGCTTGGAGGAAGGCGCAACCGGGTTGGGCAGGTTGGCATCAGGCATAAGCACCACCTTATAGGCTAGCCACAGCGACACGTCCCGCTAGCCCCTCTCTCTCTAAACCCTATCGCCGAACAAAGGTTGCGACAATGGAACTACTGAGCTAGGAGGCCAAATCGGCACCTGAAGTGGTCGGGTGCACATGGGATACTGCTGCAACAAGGGGCGAAACAAGTTGAAAGCTGAGGCCACAATCGCGTCGGGAGCAAAGGCCGAAACGCGACTGCTGCCAGCGTACTTAGCGCTAATCGTGGGGATCGTGTGCGTGGCTTGGTCGGCGATTTTTGTGCGCTGGACTGACATTCCCGGGCCAGCGTCGGCGTTTTACCGCATGTTGATTCCGGCGGTGGTGTTGTTGCCCACATTCCTGTTCGACCGCCAGGGCATGCAGTTGAATCGGCGGATGCTGGGAATTATTGCGTTGGGCGGATTTTTTTTCGCGCTGGACCTGGCTCTGTACAACACTTCTATACTGAAGACGAGCGCCGCTAATGCCACACTGCTTGGCAACAACACACCGATTGTAGTCGGTCTACTGAGCTGGTTCGTGTTCCGCAAGCGGCCTGCCGCGGCCTTCTGGCTAGGATTAACGATGGCCCTGGCGGGCACGGTCGTAATTCTCTGGTCTGACCTGGGCAGGCACATGCAGTTCGGGATGGGTGACGTGATGGCGCTGGGCGCCGCGGCGTGTTTTGCGGTGTACTTACTGGCAACGGAGCGCGTTCGCACGTCCACGACGACACTGGGATTCCTGCGGCTGGCGATGATCTCCAGCACGGTGGCGCTGTTTGCTATCAACTGGGCAATGGGCATTTCTCTGCGAGTCCCGCACGGCCGAACGCTGTGGGCAATTTTGGGACTGGGGCTAGTTACTCAGCTTGGGGGTTATCTGGCGCTGACCTACGCGTTGGGCCACCTGCCGGCAACCGTGACGTCGGTAAGCTTGCTGGCACAGGGCCCGTTGACCGCGGTGATGGCGGCGATTCTACTCAGCGAGCCGCTGAGCTGGGCGCAGATTATTGGCGGAACACTGGTGCTTTCGGGAGTGGGACTGGCCCACCGGCAGAAACATCCCGAAGAAGAAGCAAATATCTAGAGCACGCCAACAAGTGCCGACGAAGCCTCTATTCGAGAGCGAGAATCTCCACGTTGTTGCCGGCGGGGTCTTTCAGATAGACCGACCGCGTCCCATCGCGATGTTTCTGAGGTTTGCCGTAGGCACTGGGGTCACCGAGCAGAGCGATATGCGGGGGATGCTGTTCGGCAACAACAAAAGCCAGGCTTACATTTGCGAACTGCACGATAGCCCAGGTGTCATCCTGGTAGACGGCGCGGCAATCGAAGTGCTGCGTGTACCACGCAACAGTCTCTTTTACATTCGAGACGGCGATGGCCACGTGGTGCAGCGTGTCTAGTTTTGGAGCTGCCTGAGCTTCCGTCATGAGTGAACTCACTTTCAGAAATGCCTGTGCAACGCAGAAATTTTCTATGCCCACCGCGTGTCACTGCATTCAGTGTAGGGTCGCTCTACGATTGACGCAAAGGTGATGTAAAGGAAGTAGCTTGCTTGGCGTGGAAAGCTGAGTAAAACTGAAAGCGACTCAACTTGCTGCCCATCCAGAAGTCCAACGAGGAATTGCCATGCGCTTACTAAGGTACTTGGTAGTCGTATTTTTGGTATTGGTGTCTGTGCGTTGTGTGGCGCAAGTACCGGCACAACCGCAACAGCCACAACAACCTTCCCAGCCGCTGACGACTACACCCGTGAATCCTCAGGCCAAGCCCGTACCCAAATCGCGACCCACCATTGGCGTTGCGCTCGAAGGCGGAGGAGCCTTGGGCGAGGCGCACGTCGGCGTGCTGAAGTGGTTCGAGGAACACCACATCCCCATCGATTACATTGCAGGCACCAGCATGGGCGGGTTGGTCAGCGGCCTGTATGCCACCGGAAAAAACTCGGATCAAATCACCGAAGTGTTGAAATCGGCAAAGTGGGACCTGTTACTCGGGGGTCAAACGCCGTATGAGGACCTGACGTTTCGACGGAAGGAGGATGCCCGCGACATTCCGAGCACCATCACCATTGGACTGAAGCACGGGCCGTCTCTGCCACCGGGATTGAACAGCGGGCAGCAAGTCACGCTGCTGATCGACCGCGAAACATTGCCGTATTCCACCATTCAATCGTTCGATGATCTGCCCATTCCTTTCCGTTGTGTGTCTACGGAACTGATTTCTGGTAAAGCTTACGTTTTCGAGAAGGGCTCGCTATCGGAAGCCATGCGCGCGACCATGTCGATCCCAGGCGTGTTCGCTCCGGTGCGGCGAGACAATCAAATTTTTGTGGATGGTGGATTGGTAGACAATCTGCCCACCGACGTGGTGCGGAAAATGGGAGCGGACCTGGTGATCGGGATTCACCTGCAAATCGCTCCAGCATCTGCAAAGGAAATCCAATCGGCGTTCAGCATTCTGGGGCGGTCCGTTGAATTGGTAATCGCAGAAACCGAGCTACGCGGAATGGAAGGGGCCGACCTGGTGGTCAAAGCCAACGTGGAAAAATTCGACACCATGGATTACGGAAAAGTGGACGAGCTTATCAACGTTGGGTATCAGGCCGCCGAGCAGAAAGCGCAATTCCTGAAACAATACGAACTCGACGACAAGGCCTGGGCGGAATATCAGAAAGAAAAAGCCTCGCGGATTCGAACCACGATTGGAACACCCGAGTTCATCGAGGTGGTCGGAGTGCAAGGCGAATCGCTGGTCAACATCCAGAAGTTCCTGTCGCCTCTGGTTGGGAAACCGCTGGACCAACCTTTGCTGCAGCAATATCTGACGCGGCTATCCGGGATCGGCATCTACGACAACCTCACCTATGACATGATTCGCCAAGGGGATAAAGACGGTCTCCTGGTTCGCGTCCACGAAACCAGCTACGCGCCGCCGATCCTCCGCCCCGGAGTTCAGATCGATGGCACACAGCCCGACAACGTCACATTTACAACTGGGGGCCGACTGACGTTCATGGATGTGGCGGGATACCGCTCCGAATGGCGCACGGATTTCCAGTTTGGCCAAACCTACGGGCTCAATACCGACCTTTACAAGCCATTCCTGCCGCTGGGCAGGTGGTTTGTGGATCCGTTCGTCGACGGCACGGACAGCACATTCTTTATCTACAAGAAAAACAATCCACAGGCCGATTATCGTATTACTCGTGTAAACGGAGGATTGGATGTCGGCTACGCCATCAGCCGGTTCAGTGAAGTGCGCGTGGGTTATGGGGTAGGCTACCTGAACGAATACCTGCGGTTGGGAACTCCGGACTTTGCGTCGAACGACGGCCGCACCAACGGTTTGCGCGCACGGTACGTTTTGGACCACACCAATGATCCCGTAATTCCGACAAGCGGATACTATGTGCAGTCTAACTTCAATTTCTGGAATGCGTATCCCGGCGCCACCGAAGCGTTTCCGTCCGCGGTGGCTACCGTGCAATATTTTCAGCCGGTCAAAAATGACTCCATTTTTATTATCGGTTCAGGCGGGTCGACTTTCGGTTACAAGGGCACCGGCGATCCCCAGTTTTTCCTCGGTGGCGTGGGCCGCTTGACCGCATACGGACTGAACGAGTTGTTAGGGAATCAATACTTTGTAGGTCGCGTGGGGTACCTACACCAGATTGCGGTATTGCCCACGTTTGTAGGAAAGGGCGTATATGTCATCGGCTATGGCGAAGTGGGCAAAATGTACGACGACCCATTTGGGGCGCCCAGGCTCTCGGGAGATGGCACCCTCGGCGTGATTGCCAACACCTTCTTGGGGCCCATCCTCGTGGGCGGCGCGGCCGGGGACACTGGCCATTACAAGTGGTTCTTCCAGTTAGGACGTGTTTTCTAACCATTCATCTGCGATTAACAATTGGCAGCTATAACAGGTGGCTCTAAGCCTTCTTGTCGGGGAACTCGCAGCCCATTCCTGAAAGGATCATCATGGCCACAGCCACTGCGCCTGCTTCGTCGCATGTCATTGCGGAAAAATTAAACAAAGGACCGGGGCGAATCGGGACACTGGTGTTCGGGCTGGTGTTGATAGCGGGACTGATTTTCATCGGCACCAGCATTTCGCACGATCTGCGCGACGTGGTCCTCGGGTCAACATGGCCGTATGTGTTGTTGGGAATTGCCTTGCTGGTGGCGTTGGGGTTTGAATTTGTGAACGGCTTTCATGACACGGCAAATGCTGTAGCCACTGTAATTTATACGCACTCTTTGGATCCGAATATTGCCGTGGTGTGGTCAGGCTTCTGGAACTTCCTGGGAGTGGTGACCTCCACGGGAGCCGTGGCTTTCGGTATCGTTTCGCTTTTGCCGGTGGAATTGATCCTGCAGGTCGGCAGTAGTGCGGGATTTGCCATGGTTTTCGCGTTGTTGATTGCAGCCATCATGTGGAACCTCGGGACGTGGTGGTTCGGCCTCCCGGCGTCGAGTTCGCACACGCTGATCGGGTCGATTATTGGCGTGGGCATTGCGAACCAGTTGATGAGCTCAAAAAGCGGCACGAGCGGCGTGGATTGGGCACAGGCCGCGAACATTGGAAAGTCGCTGCTGCTGTCGCCGATCTTCGGGTTTATTCTGGCCGCCGTGCTTTTTGTGACGGTAAAGGCCATCATTAAGGACAAGAGGTTGTACGAAGCGCCCGAAGGGACCGAACCTCCGCCGTTCTGGATTCGCGGATTGCTGATCCTGACGTGCACAGGCGTGAGTTTCTTCCACGGCTCAAACGACGGACAAAAGGGCATGGGGCTGATCATGCTGATCCTGATTGGAACGGTGCCGACGACCTACGCCCTGAACCATGCGGTTACCGCGCGCCAGTCGGAGGATTTTATTGCGGTGTCTCGACAGGCCGCGGATACCGTCGGCAAATACGTGGAATCTTCGGCAGTGATTGGAGATCCGCGAGAGGAAGTGACCGATTACGTGCGCACCAAGGAATTTAAGCCGTCCACCATGCTGGCTTTGCGTACGATGATCGACGATATCGGGACAGAGTTGGCCGAGTTCAAAGAGCTGTCGAAGGTACCGCAGACGCAGGTGCGTAACTTCCGTAACGATATGTATCTGGTGAGCGAGGCCTTGCGGCTGATGCAGAAGTCCGGCAAGCCCGCGTTGGCAGCTGCGGACGTAGCGGTATTGAAGAACTACAAGAGCCATGTGGACCACGCGACGCGGTTCATTCCGCTGTGGGTGAAAGTAGCCGTGGCACTGGCGTTGGGGCTGGGCACCATGGTGGGATGGAAGCGCATTGTGGTGACCGTAGGCGAGAAGATAGGGAAAAGCCACCTAACCTATGCGCAGGGCGCAGCGGCAGAGATTACAGCGATGGCTACGATCGGCGCGGCCGATGGGCTTGGCTTACCGGTGAGCACGACGCACGTGTTGTCGTCAGGCGTTGCGGGCACGATGATGGCGAATCACTCGGGCCTGCAGATGAGCACGGTACGCAACCTGGGTTTGGCTTGGATTCTGACTCTGCCCGTGGCCATGATGCTGTCGGGGCTACTGTTCTTCGGGTTGCGGACACTGGTGTTCAAGAGCTAGTTCTGTCTAAAAACACAGTGAGATTTCTGAGGACCTGCCACTTCCTCCGTTATTCGGAGCGTGTGTGAGTGTGTCCGTCGGATTTGCTTTGCAACGGCACCACGCCGTAGCGCGGCACGATTGCTATGATCACCGTAGAATCGCATTTTGCGTGGGCACATACGGCGGGGCTGAATTGCCACTGATGAAGAGTGGGCAGGACCGCGGAAGCGAGCCGGGCCGAGTCGTCAATTGTTGCTACAGACGTTAGCTGGCCGGTGACGCTTATTTTTGCGGCCAGGATCAGTGTGGGCGATGCATGAGATCCTGCAAAAACCTCCGGTTCTACAGTGAGAACGGGGCGAGCGGCGCGTTGGCTGGTATCGTCGGATGGCAACTCGTAGTGGCGAACGGGCGATGGGTTGGGAACCGCACCAGGGGGGGCAAACTGAAAGACGATGCCAATCCTGATTTTCTTGGCATCGTCTTTGGAAGATGAAGGCACAAAAGTCCACGTGCGCACCGCGCTCAAAACGCTATCGAGAAAGGGCTGGGAGCGGGCGACAGTTTTAATGTCCGCAAGTTCCCCATTGGGATCGACACGAGCATCAAGCAGGACTTCTCCTCCCTCGAGCGCCAGCGAAGGATGAGTGGCGGAGACCAGGGAGAGAGGCACAGGTACGCCTGAATCAGCGCCGGCTGCACCTGTGGGATTTTGCTCTTCCAGCGAATGCCAAGAGACGCCGTTCTGCTGCAATAAAGCAATGGCGTAATGAATCGGGATGGCCGCACCTACGCCGCTATTGGGCTGAGGGGTGGCGGCAGCCAGGGACGCCGCGTCGGGACGCAGCCAGCGCCCTTCCACCAAGCCGATGACGGCTTGCGAAGCGGGCAGAACGACCGGCGCCCCGCTGTCGCCGAGCAGCACTCCATGGTTGAAGAGGAGCAGTCGGGTATCCGGCGAGCCTTTATCGAGTTGCGAGAATTCGTAGTCGATCACTTCCCCGCTAGGGTGGTCTTCGTTGAAGGCGTCCCAACTGTGCGGGTCTTTCAATCGGGATGGGCGAAGTGCGGCAGCCAGAAGTGCTTGGGCGGGGGCGGGACGGGCTATCGCGAAGCGCAGGAAGCGCACCTGGTATTTACCTTCAAATGGATTGGGCATGGCGCGCAGCAGAGCAACATCGTGTTCGCGGTCCACGGCGACGATGTTGGCTTGAAGCAAACGAGGTGGCGCCATCGGCAGGCGGAGAACAATATAAGGCTGGACATCGCCGAGTTGGCTTAACACGTGAGCGGCGGTCAAGAGATAGCCATCGCTGTTGATGAAGAAACCGTTGCCGTAGAACAGGTAGTGGTAACCGCGCTCGGATGGTTCCTGGTCGAGGGGATAAACGATGGGACAAATGGCCAGAGATAGTGCGGAATCGTCGGGCGTTTGCTGGGAACGCTGAGGGATGGCCAGAGCAGGCAGGCTCAAAGAGCAAACGAGCAACGCGGCGGCGGCCAGGGATGGAGCTGAATGGAATACACGTGGCATGCCTAACCAGAATAGCGTGGGCGAAAAACCGCGCAATGGCCCAAAGGGGCAAGTGGAGACAAGGAGGCATCTCGTAAAGGCGCAGACGGGGGTTCGGAGTTTGAGCTGTAAGACCGGCCTGAACGACGAAGCGTTAACGCAGAAATTTGTCGCCGTGCTTGGGATGAGCGCAACAGGTTCGGTCTGACGACCCGTCCACGGTGATTCTGTACTGTTATAAGATGGATACTCCCCCTCCCCCCTATCAAATTAAAAATGAGAGAAAGAAAGGAGTTAGCCGGAAAATTTTTAAAACTTTTTAAAAATTTTACAGGCGAGGGCGGCGTCCCGGGAGTGGACAGCCGGGCATGAGATCTTAAAGGACAAGAGACACGGGAAGCCTTTCGTGGTTGAGAGCAAGCAGATGCGAAAAACGGTCGACGCATAGTCCAGTAGGCACTTCCAAAGCACAATTAAAATGATAACGTAATGACAATTTCACTTATACAGTACCAAGGTGCAAAAAAGGGGCAGGTGCCGGCATCGCGCGGCGAACACTACGAGAAACGCCTTTTCATCTTCCCGGTTAACCAGAAGCTTGGCCTCAATGTTAGGCTTATGCGACATCCCGGGAGCATACATTGGCAACCTTTAGACTGCTGTCCATCGGCCTGTTGACCTTCCTTTTTCTATTCGTCGATGCCAGCAACGGGCAGAAAATCACCACCACCGCCGATAACTCTTTCGATTTCGCGGCCGCGAAGCACTATGCGTGGAAGGAAAACCACATCATCACGCGTCAGGGTAAGGCCAATGATGCGCTAATTGACAAGAAGATCGTCGAAGAGGTCAATCGCAATCTGCAAGCCAAGGGCTTCTCGGAAGATGCAGTAAAGCCCGACTTTTATATTTCCTACGATGCTGGCTCTTCGGATACCACTGTTGCCGTCGAAGGCGGAATTACACAACATCCTCCGGTCAACACTGCTACCCCACTCCCCGTGTATGGCATCCCGCAAAATGTGTGGTACTCGGTTGACGGCATACTTGCGTTTCACATGGTGGATGCAAAAACGGGCAAGCCGATCTGGACCGCTGTCGCAAAGAAGAAAATCCATGACCCACACAAGGGCATGAAAGACATGCCGAAACAAATCGAACAGATCGTCTCGAAGAGCTTCAAGAAATTTCCGCCCAAAAGCTAGTTCATGCGAGTGCCTGCCGCACGCCCCCACAAGCAATGGCACAATCACTTGATGGGCGCGCATTCGGGTGGCGTTACACAGTGAGGAACGTTGCGTGATAGCAATTTGAGTGCCTGTAGTATGCTCGTGTGACTTTAAATGCAGGAGACTGTCGATGAACTTTGTTCGCATAGCGACTGCCATTGTGGCGTTGGGTGTCTGTTCACATGGCAGCCTCGGGAAACCTCAGAAAACGGAGAAAGCTGGAAAAAACCCTGGGTTCGGGCAGAACTTACTGAAAAATGCCGGCGCAGAAGAATCGACCGAAGATACAAAGAAAGTTCCGGGTTGGCCAGCAGTGGATGGTTTTAGCGTGGCCACTTATGGGAGCGTGGGTGGCGAATGGGATTGGGGAGTTGCCGGATGTGCGCAATGCGGCAAACAGTATTTGCGGCTGTCGTTTGAGGGCGAAACGAAACTGTTGTCTGTTTCTCAGACCGTGGACGTAGGCTTCGCCGCTCGGGAGATAGATCAGTCCACGGTAACCGCGCGTATCTGGGGCCAGCTAGGGGGTTATGTGCAGGGCGACACGACATCACAACTGCTTGCCTCCTTCCAAGATGAAAATGGAAAGGAGTTGGGAGTTCTGGGGATGGATCCTGTTGATTCAACAAAATTGTCGAAACCAACGGTCGGCGGAACGAGTCTGATGCCCGTCGAGAAATCGGGGAAAGTGCCGCCCGGTACAAGAAAGATTGTGTTCACCTGGAAAGCAATCGCAACGGGTGATTCAGGAGCGTATATCGCTCTGGCGGACAACCTCGGACTGGAGCTTAGCGCTGAAAAAGAGTAGACACCGCTGCGTCGCCGCCGGCACTTGCACGTATATGGAAGGTGAATGGACCGCTTTTCGACGTTCGGATTTAGAGTGCGTCGCGGTGGGATACGGGTTCTTTTACGGCGCGACGTACATTTCCACGGCGCCGGCTCGAATGCTCCGACCGTAATGCAGTTTCAGATGTCTGGTCGTCGTCAGCGGTCAGATCAGTTTGACGGCTCGGGAGGCAGTTTGAGCTTTTCCTGGGTATTAACCGAGAAGATTTGGAATTTGCTATAAATGTGTCGTTCCGCCAGGCGCTTTCCGCGGAAATCCGCGGTTACTTCTGCGGTTTGCGGCAGCCAGAGAGTTGCCGCGCCACCAGCGAAGGTGACCGGTCCATAGTCTACCGACTGATGCAGCATTTTCAGCTTTATATCCGGTATGGGCCGGAGCAGGTCTGTCTCCATATGCACGATCTGATAGTTTTTGCGGTCGATCCAGGCGGATCCTTTCAGAAGAAGAGTGTATTCGGTGTTTCCGAGTTCTAAAGCGCTCATGGTAGCCGGGCGGTCCAGGCGCTGGCGGAAGTCGACTCGCCAAGTGTTGTAGCCCAACCAATCGGCGGGCCCGGCGCAGGTGATGGTGAACTCTTCCATGTAGGCTGGATGAAAAACCAGAACCAGGGCAGCGGCCACGTTGGCGCGAATGGCCCCTTGTAACTGGGCTCCCTGGGTATCGCCGCGATATTCGGTGACGGAAAACAGACCGGCCTGGCTCTTTTCGATGGTAGCGACGTAGTTGGAGCGACTTTCCGCGTCCCCCTTCAAGCTGCCGTCGTGATCAAAGAGCTTGTGTACCAGATTTTCTTGCGCGGTGAAGCGATCCACGTTTCCGACAAATTCTTCGACATGGTGCGTCACGCGAGGCAATACATCGTCCAGGTCGCAGGAGCCATTGGCGACGGAGACATCGGCATCGGCATCCTTGGGAATAGCGCTGAAATCAGATTCAGGAGTGTCGGTGGAGTCAGAGCTAGCGGTGGCGGCCTTTACGGCGAGTTTGGCTTCAATCTGAGCAATTTGTCGCTTGATGAGATCCAGGTTGGGCCCGGGAGGGAAATAGGTAAGGCAGTTGCGGAGGTGTTCCAGAGCGCCTGGTTGATCATGCTGGGCCGATAGGATAACCGCAAGGAGTTGCTCCGTTGCAGGCTGAACGTGCAGCGGGTCCATGGACAGCGACTTAGCGGCGCTGACTCGAGCGAGGTCCAAGTGCTTCAGTTGATAATTGCCCAAGGCATTGTAGAACCAGACATCCAGATTGCCGCGGGGATTGAGTTCAAGAGCGTGGTTAGTTTCGTCGACGACGTTCTGCCACTTCCCGGCGTTCGCGGAGAGACCCGCCATCAACTCATACGGAAGGACGAATTTCGGGTCAGCCGCCGCAGCTTTTGATAAGGAGTTAAAGGCGTCGGGTGAGTTGAAAACGGCTTGCAGCCTACCGAGGTGATACCACGCTTCGGCAAACTGCGGGTAAATCTCCAGAGCCTTTTGCAATTCGCGCCGTGCGCGGTCGGGCTTCTGGTTCAGCCAATCCTCTCGTGCCTTTTGGAACAACTTCAGGGAGTCCTTGGGCGCGGCCGCGGTTGTGCTGCTCACGGCAGAACCTATGGAGCCTTCCTCAGGCGTAAGTTTGATCGAACCGATCGCTGGGCTTTGCATGACATCGCGAGGGGCGATGGTCAGTTGCGTAGATTCAAAGCCCGGCAATGCCGCGCTTACGGTGCAGCCGATGAATTGCCCGACGAAGGACTTCTGCCTGCCAAAGGCCTGGGCAGAATCAAAACGCTCCTTATCGGCAATGACAAACGCGCCCTTTGAATCGGTGGTGGTAGTGAAGCTGGCTTTTCCGTTGCAGGTCACGGTGATTTGTATCGGAGCCCACGGCAAATCGCCCCCGTCAATCCGCACATTCCCGCTCAAAAAAGTTCCTGCGTGGCCGATGGCACTTAACTTTTGAAAGTCGGCATATCGAGAAATATCCGGGTTGACCCCCGCGATATTGTTGTTTACCGACGGCGATCCTCCTGCGCCGGTCTGGCCCGGCAGAGCGGCATCGCGGCGTAAAGGGGCCAACGGGCTGTAGCCCGACGACCCACTCATATAAGTACTCAGAGCGGCGCTCACGCCTCCGTTCAGCGTTGCGCCGGTACCGGGCCCGCCGCCACGGGCGGAATCGGTGATGTGCATGGAAAAAATGGCGATGGTGAGGACAGCAAGTTTCGTTTTCGTGATTGGCCGCATAGCACACACCCAACTGCCCTTAATGTAACTCGAAAAGACCAATCTGTGCAGTGTCGGTCACCGAGTTGGTCGCTGGCTTTCCGGGCAGTAGCAAGGTGGCAGTGTCTGGCAAGACGAGCAGTGAAGTGAGGAGGGGAAGAGTGAGAGAAAAGAAGTTGTTGACTTTCGCTTTTTATTCGCCTAAGCTTGCACTTGGTAGAGGAAACGGGAAACGGGTGGCTTCGGCTCCATTGCCTTCGGGCTCTCCCGAGCCGAATGCCACCCGTTAAAAATAACGCAAGGTTCCCTTCCCCGCGAGGAGTTGCCATGGCAGCCTGTGTCGAAACCGTAGCCCCCTCGGTGGTTGAAAGAAGGCCTAGTAAGCCTTTCAGTCCAGTGCAGGTAGCGCAATTGCCTGGAGTGGACGTAGCACTTGAGCGCGTGCTGCGGGCGTATGGCGTGGTGCGGGTGGAACAACTGCGACGACTGCCCAAGCCTGTGTTGGTGGCGGCCTTCGGCGACACCACTGGGCGGCAGCTCTGGGGCGCTGCACGGGGCCTGGATGGTCAGCCAAAGCAGAGGTTTTGGACGCGAATGCAGGCCCGGGTGGGACGATGGTTGGCGACTGGCCCCAGACGCGCCGGAGGCACACCTACGGTGGCCATTAGCTCGCCGGACACCGCCAAAGCCTGAAGTCTTGCGGGCAGGGGCGGGCGGACGCATACTTTCCCCATGAATGCCGCCGCGAGTCGCGGAATGCCTGTTTGGGCGAGGAGTCTTCAGGGGCTGAAGCCCCAATCGTTCCGTGCGATTTACGTGGAGGCTGAAAGCCCCCGGCTCCTAAAGAGGCAGTCTTCCCGCAGACTGCTAAGAATTCTACTAATTCTAGCCGCCACGGGTTGGTGTGCGAGGGCGCTGCTTGCCGACGAAATTCGCTTGAAGGATGGCAAGAAACTGTACGGCGTGATCGTGGGTTACGAAGACAACATGTTCAAGGTAAAGACCGACTTTGGATATGTGCTGGTGGAAAAAGACAAGATTGCGTCGATTATTCCAGACTCACCTGCGCCAGCCGCAAGTGCAAAAACCGAGGCGAACGCAAAGCCAAGCGAGAACGGTGCGGCTAAGGCGACGCCAGCTGCGGAACCCACACCCAGAGAGAAAGCCGCGGCCATCTTGACGAATTCCAACGTGCGACCGGCTCCGGCCGTGAGCAAGACTACCGGCGATGCGAAGGCGCCAGTACTGAAAGCGACAGCGGCGTCGCCAAAAGCGACATTGGTCACCACCGCTCCGCCACCTCCTCCGACAGAAGGTCCCGCGGCGAACAACGAGGAGATTCAGGGCAATCTGTACGTCAACCACCAATTTGCGTTCCGGATGTATAAGGCGCCGAGCTGGCAAATCATCGGTGGCGCGGGACAGACGCTGCCGAACGCCATTGTCGCGATGGGTACGCCGAATGAGTCCACGCTGCTGGTAGTAGGCCACGAAAAATCAAAGGAGCCACTGGAAGCGACGGCGCAAAGCGTCGAAAGGCGGATGCACGATGTGTATGACAATTACCGGCTGATTTCACAGCGAAAAACAGTGGTTGGCGGGCAGCCGGCGATCGAATACCGCTACCAGGGGATGGCTGAGGACCACGACTGGTCGGGAACGCTATCGGTGGTAACGCATAACGGCGAGTACCTGACAGTGCTGGGAATGACGTTTGCGGATAGTGACCTGATTCAGATTCAAGAGAACGTAATCAACCGTGCGATTGGCAGCCTGGATTTCAGCGTAAAGTAAGCGATCAACTTGCGGGAGATTCCTGCAGTTTGCGGCTCTCGCGGATCATGGTGATCAGCGACTGCACCGCGCGGGGTAAACTGCGATCCCGGCGGTAGACCAGCGCGAGTTCGCGGTAAAGATCGACGCCTTCGACGTTCAACAATTTCACCTCTCCGGTTCGGACCTGATCGCGGGCAAAGCTCTCGCTGATGATAGAAATGCCGACGTCGGCGGCAACAAAGGTCTTGATCATACCGATGCTGGGCAACTCCATGCTGACACGCAGGCGGGAGCGGTGGGGACGAAAGAGCTTGTCCAACACCTGACGCGTGTAGCCGGTTTTGGGGAAGATCAGCGGCGCAGCGGCAATTTCGTCGAGGGTCACATGGCTGCGTTGTGCCAGCGGATTTTTGCTGCTGACAAAAAAACGCAAGCGATCTTTGTTGATCACGTGCATTTTCAAGTTGGGGGATTTTAGCGGCAGCGTGACAATGCCCAAGTCCAACGAACCCTCTTCCAGACGCTGGAGAATCTTATGGCTGAAATTGCGGTAAATGCTGATATGCACCAGGGGATAGCGGCGTTGAAATTCCGCGAGGATGTCAGGCAACAAGTACAAGCAGGTCGCCTCGTTAGCGCCAAAGGTCACCGGTCCCTGGACGACATTGCCCCGGTCGGCAACCACCTGCATGGATTCGTCGCGCAAACGTAGCAAGCGTTCCGCGAATTCGAAGAGCACTTCACCGGCAGGCGTCAGTTCCACGGATTTGGCCGAGCGATCGAGCAGCTTGGCGTGGTAGGCCTGCTCCAATTGCCGAATTTGCGCGCTCACAGCGGACTGCGAGCGAAAGACCTTCTGGCCCGCCTTCGAAAAGCTTTTGAGCTTAGCCACTTGCACAAACGTAGTTAGTTGGTCGAAGTC
Source organism: Verrucomicrobiia bacterium (assembly GCA_035506955.1). Lineage (GTDB taxonomy): Bacteria > Acidobacteriota > Terriglobia > Acidiferrales > UBA7541 > Acidiferrum. The sequence goes on along the minus strand of DATJOO010000012.1, from coordinate 16,245 downwards.
CATAGCCCCAGCTTTCGGTTACGCGTAAGAGTATAACGGAAAAGATATAAGGAAAAAGTGAGTTCCTGAAGGGGTCAGGCATAGCGCGGGACGGCGCTCTCGGAGACCGGGAGAAAATTGGGAGCGTCGACAGCAATCGCATCGAGGACCATGCCTGGGACGGCCTTCCAGGCGGCCTGCACAGTTCCCTGGAAATGAATGGGCTGGATCCGCACGAACGGCGGGCTGATCCGGCGTTGCAGCAGACGACGGGCGACCGGGCTGTCCGTGAGCGCCACGTGACATTCGAGAAGGCGGCGGAGATGGGCATCTTCCACTTCGTCCAGTTCGTGGGCTTGCACAAATTCGAGATTGAGGACGTGATCCAATTCGCTGCGAAGAATGTAGGCGAGACCACCGGTCATGCCGGAACCGAAATTCAAACCGACAGGACCGAGAACCGCGACGATGCCACCGGTCATGTACTCGCAGCCGTGCTGGCCGACACCTTCGACAACCGCGACCGCGCCGCTGTTGCGCACGGCAAAGCGCTCCCCGGCTTGTCCGGCCACAAAGAGCTGGCCGGAAGTAGCGCCGTAAAGAACAGTGTTACCGACCAGAACGTCACCCCGCTTGGAGGCAACGTGGCCAGCGCGAACGACAATGTTGCCGCCCGAAAGGCCTTTGCCCACATAATCGTTAGCTTCGCCGGCAAGCTTCAGGGTCAGCCCAGAACTGAGGAAGGCGCCGAAGCTTTGCCCCGCTGTACCGCGGAATTCTCGAGTTGCGGGAGGCACTTCGACCGCCTGGAGCCGCTGGCTCATGAGCTCGCCACTCAAGTGCGCGCCAATGCTGCGGTGAAAATTGTGGATGGTTGGCGAACCGCTACGCGGCAGAATGGAGTGCTCGAAGGATAATTCGGTTTCCTCGACGCCGCCGTCCAGCACCGAGGTTTGCTGAGGAAGAACGCGACGCGGCTTGGAAACAGGGATAACCAACAAAGCATCGAGGCCGGAGCGAGTCTCCAGGCGATCGTACCAGCCGCGCAGTTCGGTCAACGTACGCACACCGAGTTGCGAGAGGCCATTGCGGATTTCTTCGGCGAGCGATCGGAAGTAGGCAACTACCATTTCCGGCTTGCCATTGAAACGGGTGCGCAGGGCTTCATCCTGCGTGGCGATGCCGACGGGGCAAGTATTGAGATGGCACTGCCGCGCCATCACACAGCCGATGGCCACAAGCGCGGCAGTACCAAAGCCAAATTCGTCGGCACCCAGAGTGGCGCCGATTAGAATGTCGCGCGAGAAACGCAGGCCACCGTCGACGCGAAGTTTTACGCGGGAACGCAAGCCAGCGCGCAACAGGGTTTCGTGCGTTTCACGCAGGCCGATCTCCCACGGCAGACCGGTGTTCTTAATCGAAGTGAGCGGCGAAGACCCGGTGCCACCATTGTGGCCGCTGATGGTGATTACATCCGCGCCCGCTTTGGCGACGCCAGCGGCGATGACGCCGACGCCGGTGCCGGCAACCAATTTCACGCCGATGCGCGCTTTAGGATTCACCGCACGCAGATCATGAATCAACTGCGCCAGGTCTTCGATGCTGTAAATATCATGGTGGGGCGGCGGCGAAATCAGCGGCGTGCCTGGAGTAGCATGGCGAATTCGTGCAATATATTCGGTCACTTTGCGGGCAGGAAGCTGACCACCTTCTCCGGGTTTGGAGCCCTGAGCCATCTTGATTTCCAGTTCCTCGGCCCGCACGAGATATTCGGCAGTAACGCCAAAGCGGCCTGAGGCAACTTGCTTCACTTTGTTCGAGGAGCCCGGGGTGTTGTAAAGGTCGGGATCTTCGCCGCCTTCGCCGGTGTTGCTGCGGCCGCCCAGTTGGTTCATCGCCGCAGAAAGCGTTTTGTGGGCTTCCGGGCTGAGCGAACCGAGGGACATGGCTTGCGTGCAGAAACGCGCCAAGATGGATTCCAGCGATTCGACTTCTTCGAGCGGCACAGGCTGCTCGGGCAGCATTTCCAGTAAGTCGCGCAGGAAAGTGGGGCCTTCGTTGTTTCTCGCCAACTGTTCAAACGCGTTGAAGTTGCCTTGTTCGGGCTTGCGGACGTGGGCGTGCATGCGACGAACTAATTCTGGTGAGGTGGCGTGAAGCTCGGCCCCCTTGCGGAAACGGTAGAGGCCATGATCGGCGAGGTCTTCCGTGGCTCGGCCGTATCCGGCAGCGTGCATCTGCAAATAGTCGTTTAGCAGCGCATCCAAAGTCTTGGTGCCGGAGTAGCACGCAGCGTCCTCGAAGTACTCGCGGCAAATATCCTCGTCGAGACCAAGCAACTCGAATAAGTGGCTGTTGCGATAGCTGGCGAGGGTGGAAATTCCCATGCGCGCGAGAACCTTGCGGAAACCCGCCAACATGCCCTTGCGAACCTTGTCGAAACCTGCTGCTTCCTCGGACTCGGCGAATTCTTCCGCGAGGTAGGGAACCACCGCGCTGGCACCGGCAGCCAGGAGCATGGCCACGTGATGGGTTTCAAAAACTTGGGCGCTTTCGACCACCAGCGGAATATCCGCAAGGCCCTGGGCGACCAGGCTTTTCCACACGTTAGCCGCAGCGAGAAGAGCGGGCACGGCGGCGCGGTCTGGGCCGATGTTGCGGTCGGAAAGGAGGAGGAGGCCCGGGCGATCGCCGTCACTCAGAGGGGTAGTCTTGCACTGAGTCAGGCAACGGCGCGCACCCGGGACTCCCAGAGTGGAAGAGAACGTAAAATCGATAGTGTGGACAGGAGGAAGAGCGCAGGAGAGCGAAGCGAACTCGGTGGCGCTCAAAATGGGACTGGCGAGAAAGTGGCCGTGGCCCAACGGCACTTCCAGAGACATGACATGCGATTCGCGCAGAGGATCGATCGGTGGATTGGTGACCTGCGCGAAACGCTGCTTGCAGTAATCCCAAAGCGGCCGGTGAAGCATCGACAAGAACGCCGGCGGAGCATCATCGCCCATGCTCCAATCCGCCTCTTTACCAGAGAGCAGCGGGCGGAAAAGAATCTTGTACTGATCGTCGGACCAACCCGCCGCGGCAGCTACACGCTTGGGATGCATGATCGCAGGACGGCCTGCGGAAGATTCCAAACGTAAAATGCTCGAGCGCGTGATGGTCTTGCGGGGAATTCCAGCGGTGACGGATTTCAGGAGTTCGCGCCAGCGCAACAGATTGCCGTTATGAGGAGTGGCCAGGAGAACCTCGCCCGGGCCCAGTCGATGACGCTCGGCGACCCGTGACTCTTCCAAATCGAGCAGGCCGGTTTCCGAGCCGGCGATGACCAGACCATCGTGGGTTACGGTATAGCGCATCGGACGCAAGCCGTTACGATCGAGTTTGACGCCGACGGACAAGCCATCACTGAAAACCAACGCTGCGGGGCCATCCCAAGGTTCTCCCTCGCGAGAAAGCGCCTCTAGCGCGGCACGCACATCGGGGGAAAGAAACGGGTCTTGCGAGAACGCCGGTGGAACCAATGCGAGCATCGCGGCTTCCACACTTTTGCCTTCCAGAAGCTTCAGTTCCAGCGCGTTATCGAAGCTGGCGGAATCGCTGACATTTTCTTCCAGCAACTGGAACCACTTTCCTACCCCAATGCGTTTGCGAATCTCGCGCTCACGAGCGCGCAGCCAACGGCGGTTGCTGATCACCGTGTTGATTTCACCGTTATGCGCAACGTAGCGGAATGGTTGTGCGAGTTGCCACGAGGGCTCGGTATTCGTGGAATAGCGCTGATGGAAGATGGCAAAGCGCGCGGCAAAGTCAGGGCTGCGCAAGTCCTGATAAAAACGCGGGAATTGCCATGGGGTGAGCAGACCCTTGTACACGATGGTACGGGAGGAAAGCGAGCAGATGTAGCATCGTTCCGGGAGAGCCCGTTCGGCGCGCTTACGGAGTAAGGCCAGGCTCCGCTCAAACTTTTCCGTAAAGCCCGGTCCGGAATTACGCGCGGTGGCTGGTTCGATGAAGAACTGCCAGATTTCGGGCATGGTCTCCAGGGCGCGCTGTCCCAGGGCATTGGAGTTTGTGGGAACGCGGCGCCAACCGACCAGGCGGAGCTTGCTTCGTCCGATGGAATCTTCGATGGCGGTGCAAGCGTCGGCGATGCGGGTGGGAAGGGCGAACAGCATGCCCACACCGAATAGCTCATCCAAGGCGATCTTGTCTTCCGCGGCGCGAGCACGGAAGAAATCGACGGGCAGGCTGGTGAGCAGCCCGGCGCCATCGCCACTGGCGCCGTCGGCATCGACTCCACCACGATGAGACAGCCGCTCCAGAGCTTGCAGGGAATAGGTCAGGATGTGGTGGGTGGGTGGACCGCTTAGTTGGGCGATGAAACCTGTACCGCATGCATCGTGATCTGGATGGCCCCAGTTGGGATGAATCTGCCTGGATGTGCGGTCGGGACGACGGTACATATATTAGTGTAATAGTGTCCAAACGCGGGAAAGTACAATGCAGAATTTTGCTGGCATGCATCGGTTTTGCGAGGGCAGCGGTTTGGCTAAGTATGTTAAAACTTCGTGACTTCGCTAAAGTGAAAATCGCGCACTTTCATTGGCGGAACGACCATTTCGAAGGCTTCCTCGGCAGTGGTGCGGCGGGCTGGCCCAAGCGAATCGAGATTGCGGAGCATTTCCAAGACGGATTGATTAAATCGAAAATTCCTGGCGGCGTGGGCGATTTTGCCCTTCTCGACTAGGAATAGGCCATCGCGAGTCATGCCGGTCATGATCTTCTCGTAAGGGTCGACTTCGCGGATATACCAAAGGCGGGTGACCAGCAGCCCCCGGTTCGTGGAGGCAATCATCTCCTCGACGGAGGTCTTGCCGCCCTCGACCACCAAATTCATGGGGGCTTCGCCATACTCGTTGGGCAGTGGGAAACCGTGTCCGGTCGGCTGTTTGTGGGCCTGTCTAGCGGACCGACGGGAATAGACCAGATTCTTGACCACGCCACGGTCGACGAGCAGTACCCGCTGACGCGGCATGCCTTCGCCGTCGAATGGGGCGCCGAGTTGATGGGGGTGGTAGACGTCATCGGTGATGGTGACGTTTCTGCTGAGCAACTGCTTCCCTACCCTTTTGGCGAAGCAGGAACGCATGTCGGCTACAGCAGTGGCGGAAAAGTCGTAGAAGAGGAAGCCGACCAAATCGAGAACCGCTGCCGGTTCGAGAATTACGGTGAATTTACCCGGCGCAAGTTCTACGGGATTTTCGGCGCGTGCGGCTTTTTCAGAGGCGATCTTCGTTAGATCTAAGGGATCAAATTGGCGCACGTCTCCGGCGTTGCCTTTGGCCCAACTGGCCGCAGAGCCTTGCTGCATGGTGACGGAGAAAGTCGCGTGCGTCTGGCGGTAGGCCGCGGAAACGCCGTTGGAATTCCCAAGGACGGTTTGACTCTGACCGCTGGAGAAAATCCCGGCGGCGACTTGGCCGCGTTTCTCTGCAAACTGGCAAGCCGCTTTCACGGCGCGTGCGCGATCTTCCGCGGTTAGAGCTGCCGTGGAAGCGTGGAAGTGGCGGACTGCACGATATTTTTGTTTGCCAGGCATCGGGAGCAATTGCGCATCCTTAGGTTGATGGGAGGCGAGGGAAAGGCAATCGTCGATGGCGGCACGCAAGGCGTCCTCGTCGACACGGTTGGTGGTAACGCGGGCGGTGCGGGCGTCGCAGGCGGTGCGAATGGAAACGACTAAACCGTGTTCGGCAACATGCTGGTGAATGCTGTTGTTGGCGAAACGGGTGAGCGACTGGTTTGTTTCCTCAAGGTGTACTTCCGTTTCCGGAACACCGCGCGCTTTGGCCAAGCGCAGTACGGTGGCAGCAATCTGCTGCAATTCGCGTTCGGGACGCAGCGCTGCAGAGGCACTAGCGTGTTTCGCGGAAGATTGGGAGCGCGGACTCATTGGTTCGAGAAAGCCGTACCGATTCTGACGTTGCGGAAGCGCGCCGGCGAAGCGCCGTGGCCGGTGCCCATCACCTGCATGGGTTGACCCTTGCCACAGTTCGGCGTACCCCACAAAACCCAGTGCTGAGCATCGCTCACGGCATCGCAGGAATTCCAGAACTCCGTGGTGATGCCACTATAACTGGGATTCTTGAGCATGCGGCCTTTCTTGCCGCCCTTAATTTCCCAAGCGATTTCCGTGGAGAATTGGAATTGATAGCGGCGGTCGTCGATGGACCAGGAGCGGTTGGTATCCATGAGAATGCCATCGTCGGTGTCAGCAATCAGGTTTTCGAAGGTCCATTCACCGGGAAGAATGCTGACGTTGGTCATGCGAATCATGGGCAAACGGTTCCAGTTCTCGGTGCGCATGGTGCCGCCGGAACGAGAGAGGCCGATCAGATGAGCGGTTTCGCGACTGGAGAGGTAGCCACTAAATTCACCGTTTTTGATGACGTCGATGCACTGCGCGGGAACTCCTTCGTCGTCGTAGGCGAAAGTGCCTAAGCCAGCGCCATGAGCCGGACGCGCATCGGCTACAACGTTCACGATGGGTGAGGCGTAACGGAGGTGATGAAGCTTGTCCAGAGTGAGAAAGCTGGTGCCGGCGAAGTTGGCTTCCTGACCGAGAACGCGATCGAGTTCGATGGGATGGCCGACGGATTCGTGGATCTGCAAGCCGAGTTGGCTGCCGCCGAGGAGCAGGGTGCCGACTGTCTCTGGACATTGCGCCGCGGAATGCAGCGCGACAGCTTCTTCGGCGACGCGCGGCGCATGCTGGAGTAACTGCATCGATTCGATCAGTTCGTAGCCGCCCAGAACGTGCTGGCCACCAAAACTATTGGGATAAGAACGCTTCTGGATGGCATCCCCTTGAAAGACAGTGGCGACAATACCGCAGCCAGAAAATACGCGCCGCTGGTGAATCTTGGAGCCATTGCTGGAGGCAAACCAGCTATCAATTTCGCGGAACTGCATATCGGTTTCCGAAAGCGTTACGCCTTTGACCTTGCGCATGGCTGCGTCGGTTGCCAGCAAGAGGTCGAGTTGCGCTTCCAGCGGAATTTCGAACGGATCTTTAAGACAAGGGCCTTGCCAGCTGTCGACGTAGCTATTCTCCGGGGCAAGTTGGACGTTTTCTTTTTTCGCTAGCGCAGAGGAGCGCGCAATGGCTACGGCTTGTGCAGCGCATAGCGCGACACCTTCACGCGTCAGTTGGTCGGTGGAAGCAAATCCCCATGCGCCGTTAGCCACCACGCGAATGCCGAGGCCAATGGATTCGCTTTGCCCGAGGGTGCCGACGCGGCCGTTCTTGGTGGTGAGATCGCGCTGGCGGTGGTGCATCACGCGCACATCGGCGTAGGTCGCACCGCGCAGGCGCGCCACATCGAGAGAATGTCCGCAGTAATCCCACATTTGGATGTCGCCCAAAAAGATTTGGGCGTCCCGTCGAGCGAGACGCCCAGTTAAGATAACACGCTCTGAAGCTGCTCTTCGTGAACTACCAAAATAAGGGAAGCGCCAGATGCTTCAGGGGCTGAAGCCCAATCCATTCGCGGCGGCTTACGTGGCGGCTGAAGCCGCCACCTGCTAAAGAGCAATCCCGACGACTGCGAAAACGCGAGACTACGTGCCTTCTTGCCAGGAAGCGAGGTAGTGCTCCTGCTCGGCGGTGAGCTTATCCAGGCGATGGCCCATAGACTCGAGCTTCATGCGAGCGATCTCGCGATCCAGATGCTCTGGCACGACGTAGACTTGAGGCTTCAGATCCTTGTGATGCTTCACCAAGTATTCCGCAGCCAGCGACTGATTCGCGAAACTCATGTCCATCACCGAAGCAGGATGGCCTTCGGCAGAAGCCAGGTTCACCAAGCGGCCTTCGGCGATGAGATAAATCTTGCGGCCATCTTTCAGTTGAAATTCATCGACCAGAGGACGGACTTCCTTTTTGCCGGACGCCAGAGCTTCCAGCGCGGGAATCTCGATTTCCACGTTGAAGTGGCCGGAATTGCAAACGATCGCGCCGCTCTTCATGGCTTCGAAGTGCTCGCGCCGGATGACGTTTTTGTTGCCGGTAACGGTGATGAAGACGTCGCCTTCCTTGACGGCATCGGCCATAGGCATAACACGAAAGCCATCCATCACGGCCTCGATGCCTTTCACTGGATCGATTTCGGTGATGATGACGTCGGCGCCCAAACCCTTGGCGCGCATCGCGGCTCCGCGACCGCACCAGCCGTAGCCGGCGATCACGATCTTCAAGCCCGCGAAGAGCACGTTAGTGGCACGAATCACACCGTCGAGCGTGGATTGCCCGGTGCCGTAGCGATTATCAAAGAAGTGCTTGGTCATCGCATCGTTGACGGCGATGATCGGATACTTCAGGGTGCCGTCCTTAGACATGGCGCGAAGACGAATAACGCCAGTGGTGGTTTCCTCGGTGCCGGCGATGACGTTGGCGACGAGGTCCTGGCGCTTGGTGAGCAGCATGGTAACCAGGTCGCAGCCGTCGTCCATGGTGAACTGGGGCTTGTGCTCGAGCGCGGACTGCATGTGCTGATAATAGGTGTTGTTGTCTTCGCCCTTAATGGCGTAGGTGGGGATGTGGTAGTCACGATTGAGCGAAGCGGCCACTTCGTCCTGGGTGGACAGCGGATTGGAAGCGCAGAGAACGGCATCCGCGCCACCATCGCGGAGAGTGATCATCAAATTGGCAGTTTCGCTGGTCACGTGCAGACAAGCGGAAATCCGCAATCCCTTCAGGGGCTGCTCCTTGATGAAGCGCTTACGAATCTGCTGCAGCACAGGCATCTGCTGAGCCGCCCATTCGATCTTGCGCTTGCCGGCATCGGCGAGGCTGATGTCTTTCACGTCGCCCTTTTTGAGTTCTGCTGTAGCCATTCTTGCGCTCCTCTTCTGTTGAAAGATGTAGAACTTTTGGCAATCGACTACTGGGACACCGAACAGCAAGTGGGGAGAACTTGCAGTTAGCAGGGCTGTTCAGGCGGAAATAGCCCCAAACTCAATTCACGTTCTTAGCGGCGAGCCGCCGCTTCCGCGACGGCATGCGAACCGGCGGCCTTGCGCAAAGCTTCAGCGCGATCAGTACGTTCCCAGGTGAAACCGGATCCGGTGCGGCCGAAGTGGCCGTAAGCGGCAGTAGCTTTGTATACGGGTTTGCGAAGATCAAGGCTTTCGATGATGCCCTTGGGAGTCAGAGAGAAGTTTTCGCGGACCAACTCTGTGATCTTTTCTTCCGGAATCGTCGCGGTACCGAAGGTATCGACCATCACGGAAACCGGCTCGGCTACACCGATAGCGTAGGCAAGCTGCACTTCCGCGCGGGAAGCCAAACCCGCAGCGACGACGTTCTTCGCGATGTAGCGGGCCATGTAGCAAGCGGAGCGGTCCACCTTGGACGGATCCTTGCCGGAAAAGGCGCCGCCACCGTGACGGCTGTAACCGCCGTAGGTGTCGACAATGATTTTGCGGCCGGTCAGACCGGCATCGCCCATGGGGCCGCCGATAACAAAGCGTCCGGTGGGATTGATGTGGAACTTGGTTTTGGAGTCGAGCATGTGGGCGGGAATGATGGGCTTGATGACGTGCTCGGTTACAGCCTTGCGCAGATCTTCCGTGGAAATTTCGTCGCTATGCTGGGTCGAAACCACCACGCATTCCACGCGGGCGGGCTTGCCATCGCGATATTCCACTGTAACTTGAGATTTGCCATCGGGACGAAGGAAGGGGAGTTTGCCGTTCTTGCGGACTTCCGAGAGGCGCTGCGTCAGACGATGAGCCAACTGGATGGGCATAGGCATGAGTTCTTCGGTCTCATTGCAGGCAAAGCCAAACATCAAGCCTTGATCGCCTGCGCCGCCAGTATCCACGCCCATGGCGATGTCCGGGGACTGGCGCTTCACGGTGCACATCACCGCGCAGGTATTCGAATCGAAACCGTAGCGCGCGTCGTTATAACCAACTTCGTTGACGGTCTTGCGAATCAACTCGTCGTAATCAATGTGCGCAGTGGTGGTGATTTCTCCGGAAACGACGACCAAGCCGGTGGTAACGAGCGTCTCGCAAGCAACACGGCCCTTGGGATCGTGACGCATCACTTCATCGAGAACGGCATCCGAGATCTGGTCGGCAATTTTGTCTGGGTGACCTTCGGTAACCGATTCGGATGTAAACAGGAAATTCCTCTTGGCTTCGCTCAAAACATATCTCCTCTTGCGTTCGACTTCGGGCAGGCGTATGGGCACACACCCCAATGTCTGCCCAACAGAAGGCAAACGTTGTCCATTCAGGCTAACATCGCGGTGGCGAGGAATCAACGTATTGATTTTGCGTGGGTTAGAGCAGCACTGAACGGCAAGAATCGCCCCTTAAACGGCAGGAAATCGCACCCGCTGGATGGTGGATTCTGTGCTCTATCCCTTGACGCAAACCACTTGCCGCAGCGTGTGGACGACGTCGACCAGATCGCTTTGTGCCGCCATCACCGCATCGATGGATTTGTAGGCTGCAGGAGTCTCGTCGATGACCGCGGCGTCCTTGCGGCACTCCACCCCTTCGGTCATGCGTATGTGATCTTCGACGGTAAAGCGGCGCTTGGCCTCGCCGCGCGACATGGCCCGACCAGCTCCGTGGCTGCAGCTCATGAAACTTTCGGGTTGGCCTTTACCGCGCACGATAAAGGAACGCGCCCCCATACTGCCGGGAATGATGCCGAGATCGCCCTCATGCGCACGTACCGCCCCTTTGCGGGTGACGAAAATGTTCTGGCCATAGTGGCGCTCCCTGGCCACATAGTTGTGATGGCAATTGATGGCTTGCACCTTCGCGGTGAACGGGCGGAATTCGCCGGACTGGCGGACGGCTTCGACAATCTGTTCCATCATTAAGTCGCGGTTGGTGCGGGCAAAATCCTGAGCCCATTCGACGGCTTCGACATAGTCGTAGAAGTGCTCGCTTCCCTCTTCCAGGTAAGCCAAATCTTTATCCGGGAGATTGCCGAGTAGGCGGCCCATGTCTTTCTTTGCGAGTTCGATGAAATAGGAGCCCATGCGATTGCCCACGCCACGGGAACCGCTGTGTAGCATGAACCAGACATTTTGCGATTCGTCGAGGCAGACTTCGATGAAGTGGTTTCCCGTGCCTAGAGTACCTAAGTGATTCGCGTGGTTGCCGCGATCCAATTTCGGATGCTTCTCGAGAATTGCGTCATAGCGCGCCTTCAGGTGTTCGCCCCAAGCGTTGAGATTCTGCTCGGGTATGATGCGCCAGGCCCCGAAATCGCCTTTGCCGCCGCCATGGGTGCGTCCGTGCGGCACGGCTCCTTCGATGGCAGTGCGAATCGCGTGGAGATTATCGGGGAGATCACGCGCGTTCAAATCGGTTTGCACCGCCATCATGCCGCAGCCGATATCCACACCAACTGCCGCCGGAATAATGGCGCCCTTCGTCGGAATCACACTGCCCACGGTGGCGCCGATGCCCCAATGCACATCGGGCATGGCCGCAACCCACTTAAAGACAAACGGCAACTGTGCGACGTTGAGCAGTTGTTTGCGCGCAGCGTCTTCCAGCGGAACACCCTGGACCCACGCCTTGATCGGCACGCCTCTTTCGGATTTCAGGGTTTGATAGCTCACGCCCTCAAGTATGGCGCGGCCGGCTTCCCACAAACAGAGCCAATTCTCGCCACTTCCAATGGCAGTCCACATCTTCGAAACCGATTTCACGCAGCCAGCTCAATTGGATGTGCAGATCCAGTAGTTTGTTCGAAGGATCTTCCTTGTCGGGCAGGATCTCCAGTTTCTCCAGGAATTGATGGTGTAAGTGTTGCGAGGGTGAGGCGACGTGCTCCAAGTTACAGAAAACGCCACCGGGAAGCAGGCGCGCATAAATCTCGGGATACAGCGCGCGCTTCCGTTCGTGAAGCAAGTGGTGAATGGCAAAGCAGGAGACTACGGCGGAGAACTTGCCCAAATCCGGCAGCGGCTCGGAAAGATCGTGTGCAACTACGGTCACTTTCGCGTCGTTGGCAAATCTGCCGCGCAAGGTTTCCAGCATGGTTGGAGAAAAATCCAGGGCAACAAACTCAGCGTTGGGACAGGCGAGCCTGACGAGTTCGAGTAGCCTGCCCCCACCGCTTCCAATGTCAAGAATGCGATCCGCTGCGGTAGGCAGAAACTCCAAAAGAGTTCGCTCTCCTTCGGTGCGGTGCGGAATGGAATCGGCGCGGCCCAAGTAATCCAAGGCGTGTTCAGCGGAAGACCAGAGATTGATGTTGGGTGTACATGACATGCAAGCAGTTTGCCGACAGCGCAGGTGCGAGAGCAAATCGGTAATTCTTATTTCGAGGCTTCGCGTCGGCTTATCCTAGGACACTGAAGCTCAAAGAGAGATCCCTCAGCCTCCAGCTACGGAAGACCGCAGCTGGAAGATCGGGAGGACAAGGGAATGTTTGGCCGGATTACCGTTATGCAGCGTCATCCGTGTCATCGGCCTGAATGACCAGTTTGCCTTTGGTCTTTTTGGCCATTAAGTAGGAACGAATGAAGGGATCGAGGTCGCCGTCCAACACACGGTCGACGTCACCGACGGAAAACTTGGTGCGATGATCCTTGATCAAGCGGTAAGGCTGCATGATGTAGGAGCGAATCTGGCTGCCGAAGGAAATGTCCATCTTGGTCTCGTCGAGTTTTTCGGTTTCTTCGCGGCGCTTCTGCATTTCCAGGTCGTAAAGCTTGGAGCGCAACATCTTCATAGCCATTTCGCGGTTCTTGTGCTGACTGCGCTCCATCTGGCACGCCACCACGATTCCGGTGGGAAGATGGGTGATGCGCACAGCCGTTTCGACCTTGTTGACGTTTTGCCCGCCCTTGCCGCCGGAACGGAAGGTGTCCAGCTTCAAATCCTCCGGCTTGATGTTCACTTCGATGCGGTCGTCCACTTCCGGAATCACGAACACGGAAGCAAACGACGTGTGGCGCCGAGCGGCCTGATCGAAGGGAGAAATACGCACCAAGCGATGTACTCCGGTTTCGCCGGTAAGCATGCCATATGCATTCTCACCGCTGAACTGAATGGTGGCGTTCTTGATGCCCGCTTCTTCGCCGGACGTTTCGTCCAGAACGTCCGCGCCAAAACCTTTGCGCTCCGCCCAACGCAAGTACATGCGCAGAAGAATGGAAGCCCAATCCTGAGATTCAGTGCCGCCCGCGCCCGGCTTGATGGTCATGATGGCGTTCAGGTGATCGTTTTCGCCGGAGAGGAGCGTTTGCGTTTCCATCTCGCCCAGGTAGTTATCCGCGGTGGTGAGTTCGCGGCTCAAATCCTTGAGCAGTTCCTCTTTTTGCGTGGGATTCGTCTCGCCCTTGGCAAGTTCAATGTAGGTTTCAAGGTCGCCGGTGAGCGAGGCGAGTTTCTCGTCGGCAGCAAGATTGGCCTCGGCACGCTTGCGGTCGCGCAGCACGAGCTGGGCTTGCTCCTGATTGTTCCAGAAATTGGGGTCGGAGGTGCGTTCGTCGAGAGACTTCAGCTGCGCGCGATTGTGCTCGACGTCAAAGATAGCTCCGGACGAGGACGATGCGCTGTTTCATACCTTCATACTGATGCTCGAGATCTTCCAGAATCATGTCGTGTTGGGGACCCGCGATTTAACGGGCTGGTCCTTTCGAAATGTAATACCTACAAGGATAGCGGAAACCAGGAAACACATCCACGCGAACCAGTCGTTGAAGCGGACGTAGAAAGTGCGATCGGTGCGGAAATCGTAGGGCAAATCGGCGGAACCGCGTTGGTCGCGGTGCAAGACGCGAGTGATGTTGCCGTAGGGATCGATGGAAGCGGTGATGCCGCTATTGGTGTCGCGAAGCAGCCAGCGCCGATTTTCGACGGCGCGCACCCGAGCCATGCGGAGATGCTGCTCGGCAGCAGCGGAAGTGCCAAACCAGCCGTCGTTGGAAATATTGATCAGGAGTTGCGCACCTCGATCGGTAAATTCGCGGATCTCGCCCGGGTAGATGGCTTCGTAGCAGATGAAAACGCAGAATTTGTAGCCATTGGGAAAAGTGCCAACGGCGCGGACGGTTCCCTTGTGAAAACCGCCGACTTCTTCCGAGACGCTGCTGACGACCTGATGGATGAGAGGAAACGGCTCATATTCTCCGAACGGCACGAGGTGAATCTTGTCGTAAGAAAACGTGCGTTGTCCGTAAGCGTTCAGCATCGCCGCACTGTTGTAGGGCACCATGATCGTGCGCGGCGATCCGTGGATGATTTCCGTAGAGGGCTTCCAATCGATCACGCCAACGATCACCGGATTGCGAAAATCCGTAGCTAAGTGCGAAATGTATGGGACAAAATGAGCGTCCTGGAAGGAAAAGGGCGCGGGCGCTTCCGGCCAGACCAATAGATCTGGGACTATGCCGTTGGAGGAAGGACGGAGACTGAGATTTTCCAGGTTGGCCATATCAGCCTTGTGTTGCGCGTACCAATCGCCGACATATTGCTCATTTTCTGGAAAGTTTGGCTGCACCACGCGCGCCCAATGATGAGACTCCGCTTTGGGAACAAAGCGTGGGCCGATGGCCATCACGAGCAGGAGCAAAAGCAACGCGGCGGCGAAGATCCCGGTTCTGCGCTTGCGTTCTTCCGAGGTACCGCAGTCGGTCCACAGTAAAAGCGAGTTAAATGCCGCAGCAAGAAACGACAATCCGTAAATGCCGGTGATGGTGGTCAGTTGCATTAAGGCGGCGTTTTCCGCGGGCGCGTAACCCAAAAGCGCCCAGGGAAAGCTGATTTCCGGCAAGTACGCGCGGAAAACTTCGGTGGAAATCCACAGGAAGGGCGCTCCGGCCAGGGCCAGCGAATAGCTTCGCCGAGATAAGCGCTGCACAACCCAGGCAAACAAACCAATCGCGGCGGCCCACACCGCAGCAATGAGGAGCAGCACACCCCAACCCGCAGCCATGGACATGCCGCCATGCACGGAAAGAGTTTCAGCGATCCAAGGCACGCAGGTGACTACGAAAATCAGTCCATGCAAGAACCCGCAGAAGAAGGCAACTCGACCACGAGCGCCAAGAAGCGTAGCGAGCAGAATCGCCAAGCAAAACCACGAGTAAATGCTGGGGAAAGAGCCTCGGTAGGAAAACGACAGGAGCGCCCCGCTGACGGCCGCGAGGACAAAACGAACGATGGATGGAGTCTCCTGCAGACGATGTGGCCGCAGGTAGGAATACCAGGCCGAAGATGGCATCAGTGTTTTACGAAGAACGCTTTGAAGCCCTCGCCCTCGAGGCCTTTCTTTGCGGCGTCAGCGCTTTTTTGGTCCTTAAACGGGCCAACCTGCACTCGGTAATATTTGTCCTTTTGCGGCGTTTGCACAAAGGCGGAGTAATGCTTTTTCTGCAAGCTGCCGGCAATGCCGAGAGCGTCGTCCTGCTTCAGCAGTGCCGCGACTTGAATCACGTAGGCGCCGCTGGGAATCAGGGGAGCGGCCGTGGCGCTCTTGCTTGATTTGGATGAAGCGTGTGTCGCGACGGGTTGTGGCTGTGGCTTGCTCTTGGCAGCGGCAGGTTTGGACACCGGTTCGGGATTTCGCGGTGTGGGCGGTGGATCAAGATGTGGATCTGCCGCTGGCTTCGAATTGTCTCGCAAGCCGGGCCAATAGGGCGTCGGTGCGTTGGAGGGATCAGAATCCGAGGAGTTCGCCGCATCATCCACTGGTTTCTGGTCGACGTCATTTTTAGGAGCAGGATCTTTGGGCATGTACAACGGTTCAGTTTTGCCGAACGTAGGATTGGCGGCGCGCACCTGGCCATCATACTGATTGCGGCCCATAACGTATCCGAGCGTAAAGAACACGCCGGAGAACAACAGCATAAGCAAGAATAGGCCGATTACGTGCTTGCTTTCGAGCACACGATCGCCCGCCCCGCGTTTTCCCCCAGAAGCCATGCTTACTTTATCGAACCCCCCAACGACTTTACCCAGCTATTAATAATATCGATTGGAAGCGGGAAAACAATCGTTGTGTTCTTTTCGACACCTATCTCGGTAAGGGTTTGGAGGTAGCGGAGCTGGATGGCGGAGGCTTGTGTCTCCAAGATTTTCGCCGCATCCGCCAATTTGGCAGAGGCTTCGAACTCGCCTTCCGCGTGAATAATCTTGGCGCGGCGCTCGCGCTCGGCTTCGGCCTGCTTGGCAATGGCGCGCTGCATCTGCTCGGGGATGTCCACCTGCTTCACTTCCACCTTG
>DATJOO010000011.1:0-91027 GCA_035506955.1 Verrucomicrobiia bacterium | reverse complement strand
GTCGGAGCGGCGTACGCAATCTAAGTCGAGCGGGAGTGAGCCAACACATCGCGATGCGAATCTCCGGCCACAAGACCGATTCGGTGTTTCGCCGGTACGATATCGTCTCCCCGCGCGACCTTCACGACGCCGCGAAGCGCGTAAATGAGTACGTCAACGAAACGATAATTCAAAGACAACTCAAAGTGGGGTCGGAAACGACGGAAAGTGTCACCGCAGAACTACAGCCAACAACTTGATATGACGTGAGTTAAGTTGGAGGTAGCGGCGGGACTTGAACCTGCTAAGACTGGTTTTGCAGACCAGCGCCTCGGCCGCTTCGGCATCGCCACCTCTGACGAAAAAACCTACTTAGTTCGAGTGGCGAGAGCCGCCTTGACTCGGCACTCGCCACCCTAGCCTAGAGAAAACAAAAAACCCATCGACCAGTGTTTCTGGCGATGGGTTAAAAACGCGTTAGGCTGAACTTTTGTCGCTCGTTAGCCTCCCACACCAGAAGACACTTGTGCGCAACAATTGGAACAGCAACATGCGCGAGAAGTGGTGTGTGGAGTGCTAAACATGGGATCAGAGTATGCCTGTGGCTTGGGGATGGCAAATGCAAAGTTTGGTTGGGTTGTATTGGAGATTCGCGGAACAGACTGAACGCATCTACGTAGGGCGTGTCAATGAATGGAAACAAGACCCAACGGTCGAAGAGAGATTCCTCGCTACACTCGGAAGGACGAGAATTTTTGAGAAGAGTCGGTGCTACCGACTATTTCTCGGGGCGGTTGGTGGAGGAATCCTCGGGAGGATCTTGGGGTAGCGACGAAAGATTCTTGAGGCGATTGGCGGAGTTGGGAGGAGGAGTGGGAGCAGCAATGCCGGCAGTTTCCGAGCCCAGGCCCAATTTCTGAAGAGTTAAGGCGTCTAGCTTGCCGCTGGGAGTGAGACCGTTAGCGGTTTGGAAATGCTTCATGGCATCGACGGTCGAATCGTCCCATTTGCCGGTGGGAGTGCCGGTGAAAACGCCCTTTTTGGCTAGAGCATCTTGAATTTCGGTAATGCGGTCGGAAGTGGGAGCCGCTTGCCCCTTTACTTTCTTGGTGTGCTTTCCGGATTTCTTGGAGCTGGTGTGTTTCTTGGAAGTGGAAGAGGAAGTCGCGTGTGAGGTATTCGCGGTGGACGATTTTTTGTTCACGGGCTTGGTGGCTGCGGAGGCGGTGCTCTGTGCGGTGGCGACGGACACACTAAGTGCGCCCGCCGCGACAACCGCGAGAACCAAGCCGTTTCTCTTACAGAGGAGTTTGCGCATAGCTCAACAAATTAGCGGTCACTTGCCTTCCGCGGGAACAACGCCGGGCAGAAACACGGTCATAACGCGATCGGTGTTGCTGCGGCGCATCACCTTAAACACAACGTTTTCGCCGGCTTTCAGCTTGGCCACAGCCTTGTGATAGTCATCAACGGTGACCACGGTCTGACCGTTGACTTCGCTGATGACGTCTCCGGCGGAGAAGCCAACATCGTCGGCAAAGCTGGTGGGCTCGACTTCGGTGACGAGCACGCCCTTCTGACCCTCCACACCAACGCGTTGTGCCTTTTCGGGGGTGAGGTTTTCGACGCGCAAGCCAAATTCCGCAGGGGCGGACTCGTCGGGAGTGTTGTTCACGCGCCCGGCGGTATTGGGAAAGACGTGAGTACGATCTTCGACGGTGGCGGTGGTTTCATGAAGCTGCTTGTCGCGGTAGTAGGAAATTTTGACCTTACTGCCGATAGGAGCGGCGGCGATGGGGTTGACGAGGTCGTTGCCGGTCTTAACTTGTGTGCCATTAACAGAACTGATGACGTCGCCACCCTTGAGTCCAGCCTTCTCCGCAGGACTGCCCGGCTCCACGGCTTCGATGACCACGCCGTGCGCTGCGCCCAAAGACTTCAGGGTAATTTGGTTCGTGCCGAGTTCCTCCTGGAACTGCACACCAATGGAACCGCGAGTGACGCGGCCATTCTTGACGATCTGGTCGTAGACGCTGATGGCGGTGGTAGAAGGCATGGCAAAGCCGACGCCTTCATAGCCACGGCTACCCGTGAGGATCGCAGTGTTGATACCGATGACTTGTCCCGCCAAATCCACTAGCGGGCCTCCGGAATTACCAGGATTGATGGCCGCATCGGTCTGCAGGAAGCGTTGGAACTGACGGCCCATGCCGCCACGGTCCTTGGCGCTGATGATGCCCGCGGTGACGGTGGCATTGAGTCCGAAAGGACTGCCAATGGCCAGAACCCAATCTCCAACCTGGACGCCATCAGAATTGCCGAGCTTGGCGAACGGAAGCTCTTTGCCGGCGTCGATCTTGATCACGGCAAGGTCCGTGTCCTCGTCGGTACCAATAACGCGCGCAGTGTACTTGGTGGTGTCGCCATCGAGTTGTACTTGAATCTTGCTGGCCTGGTCGATGACGTGATTGTTCGTGAGGATGAAGCCGGACTTATCCAAGATCACGCCGGAGCCTAGACTGCGCTCGGCCTCCGGTTGCTGCTGGCCGAAACCGGGCTGACCATCAAAAAAATGGAAGAAGAAATCTTCGCTGGGATCGTCCGGATCCGTCTGGGAGTGACGGCGCTTGGACTTGCGATCCAGCACTTGCGTGGTAGCGATGTTAACGACGGCAGGTTCCACGCGATTGACAATGGTAGAGAAGGAATTGGAAGACGGGATAGGATCGGGAAGGGCGAGAGGGGCTGCGTTGGAAGCGCCGAAGGAAAACCCACGCATGGCGGAAACTCTGCCGTTGAGCAGTGTACCGATGAAGATGCCGACTACCAGGGTTGCCGAAATGGCCACGGTCGCGACGATTTTTCGACGCCGAGTCCAATCCACCACGTTCCGTACTTGCTCCATCTGAAATGCTCCTATTTGTCCGTGGCCCAGCCTACTTGCCGAGAGTATAACACCCCGATCAGAGCAGGCTTGCTCTCGGCGTGTAATGCGCCTCGACGTTAACTGGCCGTCCGGCCGGGTTCCACTAGAGGCATGGGATGCCTAAGTATTTGACGCAAGAGCTTAGCAAAGTGTTGTGGAATAAGATAAGCGGAAACATTTGGCTTGACAAGAAAAGCAAGTTCTAGGATAAACGAGATAGCCGTAATAACGGCAACACGTGGCGATTTAGGGCGACTTGCTCCACGTAAAAAACTGCTAAAGAGCTGGTAGAGATCACAGGTAGAACCTCTGAACCCTCCAAGCTTTTTGGCACGGAGGGTTTTTCGTTTATATAGGCCCTCCGCGCTGCCCTACATCAGCTACAAGTCATCCGCCTTCAGCCATGAAGCTGGTGGGTCAAGTCCGCTAGAACATGGAAATGGGTGGGAAGCCGGCAGATATAAGCCAGTACCCGACAGGGTGGCTTGAAGCTGGACAGAAAAGGACCAGGAGACTGGAGGCTACCATGAAAGAAAACTACTTTTTGCGATGCCGGGAATGCGGCAAGAAGTTCGCGAATAAGCCGCAATCGTTCTGCGAGGAATGCTTCTCCCCCCTTGAAGTTAGCTACGATTATGAAGCGTTGGGCCGGACGGCGAAGCGCGAGGAATTGGTCCACCGGGCGTTCAATATGTGGCGGTACTCGGAATTGTTGCCGTTGCCCGAAGGATTCACACCAAAAGCTTCCGTGGGTGGGACACCGCTGGTGAAGTCGCGCAAATTGGGCGCGGAGTGGGGCGTAAAGAGCCTTTACTTCAAGAATGACGCCGTTTGCTTCCCTACCCTGTCTTTTAAGGACCGCGTGGTAGCGACGGCGTTGGCGGCAGCGCGTCGTTTCGGGTTCAAGACTGTGGGATGCTCGTCGACGGGCAATTTAGCGAACGCCGTGGCGGCACAAGGAGCGCAACAAGGGTTCGATACTACCGTGTTCATCCCCGCCGACCTGGAGCCAGCCAAGATTCTGAATACTGCCATATATGGAGCGCGGATTATTCGCATTGATGGAAACTACGACCACGTGAACCGTTTGTGCACGCAGATCGCGGACCGTTTCCAGTGGGGCTTGGTAAACGTGAACCTGCGTCCGTATTACGCGGAAGGCTCGAAGACGCATGGTTACGAAATCGCAGAGCAGTTGTGCTGGGAATTACCGGACAACGTAGTGGTGCCGATGGCCGGTGGATCGCTGATCGGAAAAATTGCGAAAGCGTTCTGCGAGTTGGCGCATCTGGGATGGGTGGAACCGAAGCAGGTGAAGTTCTTCGGGGCGCAGGCTACGGGATGCTCGCCGATTGCGGATGCGGTGAAGCGGGGATTGAGCCGCGTGGAACCGCAAAAACCGAACACGATTGCGCGGTCTTTGGCGATTGGAAATCCTGCGGATGGCCACTACGCGCGGCGACTGATCAGCGAAACCGGCGGATGGGCGGAAAGCGTGAGCGATCCGGAGATCATCGACTCCATCAAGTTGCTGGCGCAGACGGAAGGGATCTTCGCGGAGACGGCGGGCGGCGTGACCGCGGGCGTGACGGGGAAATTGATCGAGCAAGGACGCATTCGGCCGGACGAAACCACCGTTGTGTGCATCACGGGGAATGGTTTGAAGACCACCGACGCGATCGCGGCGGACTTCCCGGCGACCGAAGCGATTGCGCCGAAGCTGGAGGCGTTTGAAGCACTGCTGGCACGGCAACTGGAGCAAACCGAACGCGTGCAAGCGGATTGAAAGTGGTAAGCGAGACGCGAGGAGCCAAGAGGGATCCCTCGCGTTGCTGGGGATGACAAACGCTGTTAAGGAGAAGCGAATGGCAATTACGATTGAGATTCCCACGGCCTTCCGGCGGTTCACGGACGGCACGCCGCGACTGGAAACCAGCGGCAGCACGGTGGCGGAAGCGTTGAATGAACTAGTGACGCGCTTCCCCGGGCTTTCGCGACACGTGCGCGATGACGAGGGGCAAATCCGACAGTTCATCAACGTGTATTTGAACGACGAGGATATTCGCTTTTTGGGGGGCGAAGCGTCGGCGTTGAAGGATGGCGACAAGCTGCTGCTGGTGCCGTCGATTGCGGGCGGCTGAGCCGCATTCCTGCGTATATTCCGACCTGATTCCCATGGTGATCTCTGGGGCAACTTTGTTGCCTCTGCGGTGAAATCTTTTTCACCACAGAGGCCGCAGAGGTCCGCAGAGATAACAGAGATTTCTGCGCATCCTGAAGGAATGAGGTAAACCTCGCCAGGCGGATAGGCAAGGATTGCCTGCGCGTTCCAGGTGAAGCCTGTAAGTAGGGCCAAATCTATGCCGTTTACTGGCATGAGGCTTGCAGCGGCGATAAGGAGCACGGGATTAAGGTTTCGTGCGCGATGGGCCGATAGGCTTATTGGGCCGCCATGCGCGGCGGGAAGGAGTCTTATGGGTGTGCTAGGAGTGGCCAGCAGCACATTGTTCAACTACCTTACTCAGGGCGTCAATCAGCAAACAAACGGGCAGCAACTTAAGCAGGGATTCTCGCAACTCGGGGAGGACTTGCAATCCGGGAACCTGTCCGCGGCGCAGTCGGACTTTGCGACATTGCAACAGGAAATGCCGCAAAACAGTACGAACGGGAGCTCGCAGAATCCGATCGGCCAAGCGTTCAGCCAGCTAGCGCAGGATTTGAAGTCCGGAAATCTTTCCGCGGCCCAGCAGGACTACACCACCATTCAGCAGGATTTTCAGAGCCAAAGTGCAACGCACCAGGCCACGCACGGACATCATCACCACGATCACAACAATGTGAGCAATAGCGAGAGCAGCACGCTGAACCGGTTATTCAGCGAACTGGGCAGCGCGTTACAATCCGGCAACCTGAGCAACGCGCAACAGTATTATTCGACGCTGGCGCAGGATTTACAGCAGCTCACCGGTGGATCGACATCCCCATCAACGTCCGGAGCCAGTGCGGCGAGCAGCGTTTCCGCCACGGCGTAAATCTTACGGGTGGTGGTCAGCCGGCGGCGTTGCGAATCAACTGACAATAGAAGTCGATGGAGCGGGCGAAGTTGTCGACGGCCACGCGTTCGTTGGTGCCGTGGATTCGCGCGACGCCCGCGGAATCCATGATTAGCGGTGAAAAGCGGTAAATATCGTTGGTGAGAATGGCGTAGTGTTTGGAATCCGTGGCGGCGACAAAGACAAAGGGCGCGACAACCGCTTCAGGATAAACCTGCGCCAGCGTTTTCTGCATTAATTTGAAATTCGGAGAATCGACGCTCGACCGCGCGGAGGGTTCCGCAGGGGGCTCTCCGGCCATGGGTTGCAACTTTACACGCGGGTCATCGACTACTTTGCGCACGTGTTCGATCACGCTGGCAACCGTATCGCCCGGCAAAAGCCGAAAATTCACGATGGCGGTGGCGACGCTGGGCATGACGTTGTCTTTGGTGCCCGCGCGAAAAATGGTGGCGGCCGAAGTGGTGCGCAGAGTGCCGTTGGTGTCCGGCGAAGACTCGAGAATGTGCTGGACAACGGGTCCAAAGAGCCACATGTTTTTGAACACAATGCGCATGGGAAAGCTGGCGCTGCCCCCACCGTATTCGAGAAACTCGCCAATCGGACCGTGGACATGTGCAGGCATCGGGTGCTTTTCGATTTTGTGGATAGCCTGCGCAAGAATGCCGATGCTGGAGGTGTTCGGAGGCACGGAGGAGTGGCCGCCGGCCGTTTCGACGGTGAGTTGAAGGCTCAGGTAGCCCTTTTCGGAAGTTCCGATCATGGCGACCGGCGCGCTGACGCCAGGCATCATGCCCACGGAAAGAAAGCCGCCTTCGTCGGTGACAAAATCGGCCTGTACGCCGCGAGACTTGAGCAACTCGGCCATTTTCTGCGCGCCTTCCAGGCCGCCCACCTCTTCATCTTGGCCGAACGCCAGAATGATGGTGCGCTTCGGCTGAAATCCCTTCGAGAGAAGCAGGTCGACTGCTTCCAGAACGCCGACCACGGTCATTTTATCGTCGAGAGTGCCGCGACCCCAGATGAAGCCGTCGAAAATGTCGCCGGAAAACGGTGGGCGCGTCCATTTATTTTCCGTACCTTCTTCGACTGGCACTACGTCCTGATGACCGAGAAGCAAAATGGGCTTGAGGGCTGGATCACTTCCCTTCCAGACAAAAAGGAGATTATTGGCGCCGACGGTTTCGTCGTCGAGTTTTGCGTAGACCTGCGGGAAGGTTTTCTCGAGATAGGCATGGAAGGCAACGAACGCGTCCTGTGTGGCCTGACGCTGAGCGCCGGTGCCGTCTTCGCCCCAGGAAATGGTGCGGAATGAGATCGCGCCGGAAAGATCGTGGGAGACTTTTTGGGCGTCGACTCCCTCGGGAGTGTGCGGTAAACGGCCGATCTGTTTGGAGGGAAGAAAGAACGTGCGGCCTAAAACCACGAGGAGCAAGAGCAATAGCAACCAACCGAGGGTCTTGAAGAGCTTTTTCATGTGCGTGTTCCGTCGTTGGGAGTGCGTGAAGTGAATGCAGGTTTAGCCTATCACAGCGATTTGACGAAAGACGTTCCTGGGTTCTCGGAAAGCCTGCATACGCGGATCGATCGAAGAGAGATTTCTTGCTGCGAAGACTCCGCCTGCCTGCGGCAGGCGGGCTCGGAATGACGGGATGCGGCGTCGAGTAGGGCAAAAAAAGGCGAACGCCAGCCGAGGCCAAGCAACAAGGAATTGCGGGCGTGCGAAAGGCGTGGAGAATCGCGCCGTGGTAGGCTATTTTCGTGTTGGTCCTTTCCAGGCAGGGGGAGGAAGAATGGGCTACTTTGCCCTTTTCTATGAGGTGGTCGACAATTTTGTCGAACGCCGCGCTGCTTTTCGCGAAGAACATCTGAAGCTTGCCAACGAAGCGAACCGCCGAGGCGAGTTGGTGCTGGCTGGCGCTCTGGCGGAGCCAGCGGATGGGGCGCTGATTATCTTTCGAGGTGAGGAAGCAGCCGCAGCGTCGAGATTTGCCGAGAACGATCCCTATGTTCGGAACGGCCTCGTGAAACATTGGGAGGTACGCCCCTGGACGGTAGTAGTGGGGGGCGAGGCGAAGAATAAAATCAGCGAAATCCGAGGAGACAGCTGAAATGGTCGTGCGATTCTGGTCCGCCCGAACGACGCAAGTGCGTTTTCCGGATTATCTGCGACACTTCAACCAAAATGTATTGCCGAGCCTGCGTACAGTCGAAGGGTTTCTGGAAGCGCGCATCATTTCGCAATCTGATGGGGTGGTAGTGCAGTTCATCGCGGAGACGCTGTGGTCAGACATGGACGCGATCCATCGCTTCGCGGGGTCAGACCCGGAAGCCGCTGTGGTAGCGGATGAAGCGCTGCACCTGCTGACGTCGTATGACCGGCGCGTGAGGCACTACGTGGTGGACTTGTGCGAGGACCGGCGGAACGCCAAAGTTACGGCGTAGGCGTATTTCCAGCATTTGGCTGGCAAAAGAAACGCTCCGCTTCAGAAGGCGGCTCCTACAACTGAGAGAGTCAATTAGGGATGACCACGCCCTGGCTGGTGGCGCCAAGCTGCGCGCCTTCAGAATCGCGAACGACCACACGAACCATATAAGTTCCGGGTTGTGTATCGAAATTCAGCTTAACGCGAATGCCGGTTTTGCTTAGCGCGGCCAGCGTGGTGTCTTTTAGCTGTAAGTTGATGCCCCGTTCCACCGCGGACAGAAAATTGCCATTGTCATCGAACAACGCCATGACGACTTTGAGGCTGTCGTGATTGCGGTCGTCGACGCGGCGAAATTTCAGGCTTTTGGTGTCGATGCGCGCGACAACACTGAGGCGCGCCTGGGTTCCGGTTTTGAAGATTTGCGTTTCGCATTGCAGAGGCAACTCGCGCAACTCATCTTGGGAAGTCAGCGCCTGATCGATCTCTTCATAGGCCAGGTGGTCGGGATTGTCGGAGGCCCGTGGAGCGAAGTAGCCGCGGCGAGCTTCAAGGGTCCAGTTGGTTTTGCTGGCGAGACTGACTTTCAGCGAATGATATTTGCCATCGAGCTTGAGGTCGTGGGGCGAGAAGCCGAGAAGGTAGGACACTTCAGGTTGTGCGGCGAGCTGGACGAGACCCTGATCGAGGTCGTTGCGGTTGTGAAAGAATTGGCCTCCGGTGCTGTAGGCAACGGTAGCAAGCACATCTTGCATGATGGACTCTTCGTTGGTGCGAAATTCGGTGGTGATAGAATCAACATGTTCCCTGCTAGCGGCATCGTAAACACCGGGCGAGTAAAGACCACGAGCATCCAGGGCGTTGACGACGATACCGGCTTTGGTGGCGCTGTCGATCAGGTCGTTTTGCTCGCGCGTGGTTGGGTCAACGTAGAAACCCGGGGAAACCATGACGATGACGCGCTGGCCGGGAAGAATGCTCATGCGGTGGATGACCGAATCCAGATTGCGCAAAGCGACACGCTGCTCTTGTTGCCCCTGAGCTTCGACCGTGGAAGCCATCATGGCAATCATCGTTCTCGCTTGATCAGTACTCCTAGGTGAAACGGAACAGTTTGGGAGGTCCTCTAACGCAATTTGCATAGCGTTAGGATCACCACCTGCGACAATTTGATACGCTTGGTAGTAGGTGAGCGGCGGACAATCCGCAGACGGATTCCTCGAAGAAATGGGATGAGGGGCAATCTGCTGGATGGCAGCGAGAAGCTTGTCGCGGTCATTCGTAAATTCCTGTTCGAGGCGGCCGGAAGAAGTAAAAACGGCGATGCGATCGTTGGGTGCTACAGAACCGAGGAATTTTATAGCAGCAGCTTTGGTGTCGATGGCCTGGGACCCTTCAAGGTGAACGTCGTCGAAATAGAGAGCGACAAAGCGCTGAGGCAGTTGAACAGCAGTAGTGGGAGATGGGGCAGCGTCGGCGGGCGCGGAGTCGTCCTTTACGACCGCAGTGTGAGCAGAAGGCGCTACGACGTGGGATGCGGGTGTCTCAACGGAAAAAGTGGAAATGATTTGCGGCTTGCGATTATCGAGAAGGAGGAAATCGTCTTTTTTGAGGTTGGGGACAGGCTTACCTTGGGGATCGCGAACGACCACCCGCACGAGCACGAGGTTGACGTTTAGCTTGTAAGTGGCGGAAGTGTCTTGAGCGACGATTTCGGGAGCAGAAGCGGCTGATGAATTTTGAGAAGACGGAGTAGCGGGAGATGCGAACGGCGTAGGCGCTTGCGCCACGAGCTCAGCAAGACAGACGAAATGGAAAAGGAAGGCCAGTAGAACGGCGGAAATCTTGAACGGTCGAAAAGGTGTAACGCGTGGCTGGGTCACGGTGGCCTCCGCGAAACTACGATGGATGCGAGAAGAGCGGGTAGTCTGGCACAACCATACCAGACTCAGGGCACTGCTGAGCATTGGACGTCGTCGAGGATACACCAAGGTACACGGACGAAGCAGCAAACCGCTGTCATCAGGGATGGCTTGTTGCGGCGCGACAGACTGTTAGTTGCTCTAGCGCAACGACCATGGTTGGACACTCGTGAAATCATAGATTACCCAAATACGTTCCTCGAAGTGGCAAGCGCTACCGGGGGTTCGGCTGTGTAGCGCAGCGGATGAGCCTGCCCCGCGCTAGGGCAGGCCGAACACAAGGACAACACCGAGGACTATGAAGAAAAAAGATCACCCTTCGCGGCGACAAAACAAAAGGTACGAGACACCACAAGGGATCTGGGTACTTTGGAAATGCGGGAAAGTGGAGGACATGTCCAAGGTGCAAGACGTCAGCGTCGGCGGACTATTCATTGAAACTCTGAAAGTGTGCAAGGTGGACACGCCCATTGAGCTGCATTTTCTTGTAGAAGACGGGGAAATTCGCGCCACCGCCACGGTGCGCTATGTATCCGCAAACCGCGGCATGGGCCTGCAATTCAAGGCGGTGCGCAGTGAGGATCAGGAGCGCTTCTCGCTAATGATCAAAAGACTGCTCCACATCACCGGAAAAGAGAAATAGTGCTCTTTTCTGGCGCACGGCGATGAGGGCTAACTGATTTTAAAAAATAAATTGAAAGGAAATGGTAAGTGCTCCTCGGGGTGGGAGCCTTGGCAGTACGAGACCGTCAAGAATGTGCGAAATCCGAATACTGGTAGTGGATGACTATGCGCCGTTACAGAGGTTCATTGCGGGGATGTTCGAGCGGGAGAAGGATCTGAAGATCGTCGCGACGGCGAGCGGCGGACGCGAAGCGGTGCAGATCGCCAAAGTATTGCAGCCTGACGTGATTTTGATGGACGTAAGCCTGCCGGAGATGAGCGGGATTGAAGCAACCCGTCGAATCCGTGAAGTTTTGCCGGGATCGCGAATCCTGTTTCTCAGCGAACACATGGGTAGGGATATTGTCGAGGAGGCCTTTGCCGCAGGAGGCATGGGTTACGTTCTCAAATCGGAGTTGCTTAATGACCTGTTCTCTGGGTTGCGAGCAATTCTGCGCGGGGAGCGCTACTTGAGCCGAAGTTTGCGAGAGAGCCGGGGAACTCGGAAGTCATTGGACTAAAGCACGCGAAGAAAGAGGCGTTCCGGGGAGTGCAGACGGATCTTGCCACGGTGCTTGCGGAGAATGCCGGATTTCTGCCATTGGCTGAGAAGCCGGCTGGCGGTGTAAGGCGTGATGTTCGTGGAACTGGCGAGTTCTTCGTTGGTGACATCAATTTCGATAGCCCCGCCAGGAATTTTTTCGCCAATGACAGGAGCAAGCGCGGCCAGATGATGCGCTACGCGTTCGCGCGCACTCTGGGAAATGAGAGCGGAGTGGGCGGCGACATACCAAGCGAAATAGTCTGCAGCAATGATCAGGGAATTTTCGAGAATTTGCGGAAACCGGCGAGCTAATTGGCGAATGGTGGATCCATCCCAGACAAGAGCAACGCTCTCTTGGACGGTTTCCGAGCTTACGTAATAGTGGGACGTGCGAGCCACCATGGCGACAGCTCCAAAGACCTGACCGGGGGTGATCCATTTGAGGATCATTTTCTTGCCATCGGGAGTTTCCAAGAAATGGCGGGCGCGGCCTTTCCAAAGCAAGAAGAAATGATTCGCAGATTCGCCCTGACGAGCGATGACGGACTTTGCCGGGTATCGTTGACGTTTAGCAGCCGCGAGAACACTGTTAATCTCGCTAGGCTTCAGGCCCTGGAGCAGTTGGATATCGTGAGGCAGAGTGCCGGCATGCAAGTGCAGAGCGTTCATTGCTGCTCCCTGAACAAGGACCTGTGTGCTGTGGCGAGTGACCATGTCCTAGTCGATGGATTTGTTTTGACAAAGCACGGGCGGATTCAGCGGTCCATGCGGGCGGGCGGTAACCGTGAACGAGATAGTTAGAGTTAATCATTTTATAGAGAGAAAGAAAATAGGCAGCCGGCGAATGCGACGTTGTAGGATGGCGCCATGAAAAAGGAACGAACGCGTCGCGGGGCGATCCGGAAGTGGCAAAGCACACCTGAGAATTTTGCAGACTATCTGAAATCCACGAACAGACGCGCGCACGGCGCTTTGAAGAAGCTACGTGAGGTGATCCAGTCCGCGGTGCCAGCAGAAGAGACAACAGCACCCGTTTTTGGTTTTCGGCGTTTTCAGACCATTGCAACTTGTTTCCAACTGCGTCGATCATCGATGAGTTCCTCCAGGACCTTGTGGGGTTCTCGAGGTCGAAAGGGACAATTCACTTCCCTCTCGACAAGCCGCTGCCAGCGAGGCTGATTCGGAAGATAGTAAAAGCGCGGGTGAAGCAACTCATCACCATGAAGCAGCGTGCGGGCTAATTTGTTTTGGAAGCGTCTAGTTCCTGCTTGAGCCTGTCGACCTCGGCCTGAAGCGTCTGAACCTGCTCTTGTTCGGCGTCGATTTTTGCCTTGCCCGCCGTATCCTGGGCGTAATTGGGGTTGGAGTAATACGTCGAGCTATTGAGGTCGAGTTCGCGCTGGGCAAGAGTGAACTGCTGTTGCGCGTCGTCAATTCGCCGCTGGATGGCGCCATTCTTCTGAGTGTCGCAGGTAATCACCGCAGCCCTTTTGAGCGACGCGATTCTCTGTTGGAGCTCTACTTCCCTGATGCGCTCCGGGGACTGCGGCTGAGTTTGCGACAAAGGCGGAGAGCCCATGTCGACGCCCGACGCGCCCGGCTTGAAATTGGTCATGTCGACATCGTTGTCTGAGATGACCACAGGGTCGGCGTTCAAATCGTGACGCAGTTGGGCCAATTCGTCCTGGGCCGCCTGCAATTCGGCCTGGAGGGCGTCGTTCCCCGCCGGATTGTGACAGTCACCCGATTCGGAAGCCTCGACAACTCGCTGCGCCGGTTTCGCAGTTTCCGGCGCTTGCATTGGTGGCGCTCCCGTGGAAGGGTTCTGCGGAACCTGCGGACTTGCTACGGTCGCAACTGGCGTGGGCCATGGAGCGAGATCGTCATTCGTGATGACCTTTGATGAAGTGCCGGAAGTTGGCTTCTGTGCCTGAGCCGCGCGAGCAGCGTCTGCCAGTGATGACGAGGCAGGAGACGACTGATGGGCCAGCGTGGGAATGGAGAGCACGAGCGCCGAAATAGCGGCCAGGACCAGCGTCGTAGGCACAAAACGCAGCGTCATGCGATGCCCCTTTCTGGAAGGGATACTACACCGGTTCAGAACAGGTGAATAGCTGGACTTGAGGGGAGCAAGGGTGCGATCAGAAGGGTTCTGGGCAGGGAGTACTAGCGATTTGAGTACCGATTCGGTACAGTGCGGCTATTTGCCATTCCGTTTTGGAACAGCACACTCACTTGCAGCAGTCGTTGGCCTGGCCCCGCAGCGGTTCCCGCAAGCTCAGTTCGAAGAACCTGAGGCGAGAAACGGACATTCCACTCATGAAAAAAGCACCGAAGCAGATGCTTGGATATTCGCTCCTGGAAAGTTCGGTAGTGATTGCCGCCATGGGCGTCCTGGTGGCGATTGGCGTGATTAATACGGCAGCGAGCACGCAAAGCGCGAAGTCAGACGGCGCTATGTCAATGATAATGAGCCAGTTGCGACTCGCAAGAACGGAGGCACTGGCGGACCGCCGAAATGTTACCGTAAGTTTCGATACAAACGCCCAACAGCTGAATGTTCAGATCATCTCCGTCGGCCAAGAGCCAGTTCATCCTGTCCAGAGCTTCCCACTCCCTGCGGGCGCCCAGTTCGTGCTGGAGTCGGGTGTGCCGGATACGCCGGAGAATTTCGGCAACAACGATGCTGTGTATTTTGGGGACAACGCCGATGGCAGCACGGTGATGCAATTCACACCGGCGGGCACCTTTGTGGATGGCAATAATAACGTCCTGAACGGGACAGTTTTTCTGGGAGTACCGGGAAATGCGGCGACGGCCCGCGCGGTCACGATAATGGGCGGAGGAGGAAACGTCCAGCGATTCACATGGAACGGCTCGCAGTGGCAACGTTGAGAAAAGCTCAGCGGGAGTGCTCGAGGTCATAGTGCCGCTAAGTGTTGGGTTCTGGGGATGAAGAAGCCGGCTCACTTCCCTGCTGAGGCGTTTTTTTGTGCGGCGATCCAGGCGGTGACGCGTTGGTCCAAGACGTCCAGCGGGAGCGCGCCGCCGTTCAGGATTTCGTCGTGAAAGGCGCGAATATCGTATTTGGAGCCCAGTTGATCTTGGGCTTGCTGCCGCAATTTCAGGATTTCCAACTGGCCCAGTTTATAGCCCAAGGCCTGGCCAGGCATGGCGATGTAGCGATCGGTTTCCGCTTGCACGTCGGGTTCATCTTCCGACGTGTATTGGTGGAAAAAATCGACCATTTGCTGGCGGGTCCAATGCTTGTAATGGACGCCGGTATCGAGCACCAATCGCGCGGCGCGCAACATTTCGCCCTCGAGGCGCCCGTAGTCTGAATAGGGATCCTGGTAGAAGCCCATTTCTTTGCCGAGGCGTTCGGCATAAAGGGCCCAGCCCTCGACGTAAGCGTTGTAGCCACCCTCCTGGCGGAATTGCGGAAGTCCTGGCAGGTTTTGGGCAATGGAAATCTGCATGTGGTGACCCGGAACGCCTTCGTGATAGGCGGTGGATTCCATTTCCGGCGTGGTGCGGTGCTGATAGTCGCCAGTATTCACCATGACCATGCCGGGCCGGGAGCCGTCGGGAGTGCCTTGATAATATTGCGCACCGGCGGCGTCTTTCTCGCGATACTCCTCGACGGGTTTGACCTGCAATTTGGTTTTGGGCAGCAGGCCAAAATACTTGGGAAGCTCCGGCTCCATTTGCGCGATAAAGCGGCGATAAATTTCGAGAATCTGCTCGCGCGACGCAGGAACGAGTTTAGGATTCGTTTTCAGTGAAGCCTGGAAGGTCTTGAGATCGGAGAAGCCAAGCTTTTTTGCGATGGCCAATTGCTCGGCTTGTATGCGTGCGACTTCTTTGAGACCGAGTTGATGAATGGTTTCGGGATCGAAATTGGTGGTGGTTTGCTGCCTGACGCAGAAGCGGTACAAAGCATCGCCGTTCGGCAAGGCCCAGAAGCCTTCGTTCTTCCGGCCATTCTGCGCGTATTCGGAGGCCAGGAATTTCTGGAGCTTGCGGTAGGCGGGCCGCACCTCCGTGTCGACGGCCGTGATGATGGCGTCGCGCAAGCGCTTTTGGTCCGCGGCGGAAACGGCCGAGGGAAAGTGGGCCACCGGCTGTCCGAAAGCATTGTCCACCCCGGCAGGAGTGGCAATGGAAGCGCACTGCGTAACCGTTTTCTCAAGGAGGTAGGCGGGTGGTTCCATTTTTTCTTTTTCGCCTTCCTGGAGAACCTGGATGGTCTGATCAATCACCACAGGCAGTTTGTGCAGGCGGGCCAGGTAGTCGTCATATTGCTTGGTAGTGTCGAACGGGATGAGGGTAACGAAGGTGGCTAAAGTTAAGTGAGTGCCGCCAAACTGATCAATGGGCATTAAGTACAGCTTCAAGTCAATGTATTCCACGCGCTCTTTCAAGTTGCGTAGCATGAGTTGTTGATTGAGCTTTTCTTGTTCGGGAAAACCGGAAGTGTCGACGGCCGCGAACTTGGTGAGCCATTCCTGCAAAGCGGCTCGCTGGACCGGGACATGCGCGAGGGAGGCATCGTCCCACCTGTCGTTGTAGCGGTAATCCCCGATGACCGTCGCGGCTTCCGGGGACTCGCGCATCTCGTATTCCCACTCATCGGCGATCAGCTGATTTAATTGGTGACGCCGAGCGTCGAGATTGCTGGTATCCGTGGCGCAGAACGCTGACAATGAGGCCAAGCTCAGCAGAAGGAGAATCTCCAGGAATATGACTGCCGTTTTCATGCGAACTCCCTTCGAGGAAGAAAATCAGGATGCGTCTCAGATGATCGGGAACCTGCGAAGCCGCGACGCCAAGAGTACACCTAGGTCGGCATCTTGAAAAAGAAATAGAGAGCTAGAAAGAAGAACACCAGGTCTGGCGACCAAGCGGCCAAGAACGGCGGTAATTGACCAATGCTGCCCATGGCTTCGGTGAGCGCGGAAAGGGCCCAGTACGAAATGCCGACACCCATGCCGATGGCGAGGCCGCCAACGGCACCACGACTGCCGACGAAGAGCGCGAACGGAATAGCGAGCATCATGCTGATGGGTGCAATCAGGGGATAAGCCAGTTTCTTATGCAACTGCACGGTAAGCGAAGCGGTATCAAATCCGGCAGTGCTGAGGCTGCCGATATAGTGCCGCAGTTCCCGCCAACTCATCTGAAACGCTTGAACGACTTCACGATTGAAGTAGGAAGGCGGCTCGGTCAATTCAGGGAAGGACGTAACTTTGAAGGGCGTGTATTTGGAAACATTGCCGTCCGCAAAATCGCGCACCCAGCCCGACTCGAGAGCCCAAGTATTTTCGGAAGGAACCCAGGAGGCGCGGGCGGCGTAAATGCGGCGACGCATCTGGTAAGTAGCGGGGTCGAGTTCGATCACGGTGAGACCGCCGAAGAGCCGTTCGTTGGGGTCGAAGACGTCATAGTTATAGATTTTCGAGTTTTCGCCGAAGATCCAGCGTTCGGGACGAGTGTGCGTTTGCGGCGGACGGCCCTTGATGGTGGCGCGCAGCTCGTCCTGGCGCTGGTTGGCGTAAGGCAAATAGGTGTCGTCCATGATGAGAAGTCCGGCGGCAATGGCCACGCCACAGATGAGCAACGGCACGGCAAGGCGGTACAGCGAAATACCGCTGGCCTTGAAGGCGATAATTTCATTGTTCTTGCTGAGAATGCCGAGAGTGACAAGCACCGAGACAAGCGCGCCGAGGGGTGTGAATTGATATACGGAATATGGAATGAGGAAGTAGAAGTAGCGAACCACAATCATGAAGGGTACGTTGTGACGGCGAATGTCTTCGGCGAGTTCGAAGAAAGTAAAAATCTCGAAGAGAAACAGAAAAGCAATCATGATGACAACGAACTGGTAGATGAAACGGCGGAGGATGTAGAGATCCACGATAGAAGGAAGGCTGGAGTAGGAAGGGGCGTGGGAGTCGCCATTTTCGCCGCGGCCCGAGGTGCGCTGAGCCTTAGCGCGAGTGGTGCGACGGCGAATCAGGCGACGAAAGGCACTGATCCGTGTCAAGAAAGCGGGCGGACGAACTTCCCCGCGATAGCGCTCCATGCGCGGGAAAAGGAATAATGCGACGAGCACAATGGCGATGTTTGCACCCCAAATTCCGATAGGAACGGGCACGACGCCCTGACGGGCAAAACCTGCGCCGGTAACGAGAATCAGATAGTAGCCAGCAATGATAACGATGGCGAGAAGCGAGCCGGCCGCGCGGCCGCCGCGACGGGGTTGCGCGCCCAAGGGAATCGCAATGAAAGCAAACACCAGGCAAGCGACTGGAAAAGCGAAGCGTTGGTTCAATTCGACGCGAGCGTCGCGCCAGTTCGGACCATGATCGTGCCAGAGTTGTCGCAGCGAGCGCTCCGGGTAACCGAGGGTGCGTTCGTGGGGCGGGAGCATGGTGCTGAATTCCATAGGCCAATCACTGCGGCCAAAAGCTGTGATGGAATAATGATCGGGAGTGGCGCGGGAATATTCGTGGGTAGTGCCGTCGTTGAGATGAAGCTCGAGCTTGCCGAGGGTGGGCTCGGCAATCACGATCGCACTTTCCGCAAGAGTGATTTGAGAAGTAGAGTCAGCCGCAGTCTGCTTGTTGTTCGAAGTTTGCGCGAGAAAAACGCCGTTCCAATGTGTGCCACTGGCGGCGATATCGTTCACGTACAGGACAAGGTTGGGAAAACGCTCATCAAAAACGCGGGGCTGCACGGCGAAAGAGATCTGCGAAGTGATGAGGGTGGACTCGATGTCGCGACCCGTGCGCAGGGAATAAGGCGCGAGCCAGCCGGTCATAAAAAGGGTGAGCGCCGCGCCGATAACGGCCAGAAAGCCGACTGGAATGAGGATGCGCTTGCGGCTGATCCCCACCGAAGTAAGCGCGATGATCTCGCTGTCCATGGACATGCGGCCCAGGCCCAAAAGAACGCCGATCAGCACGCCCATCGGAATGGTAAAAACCAGAACAGTGGGAACGACCGAAAGAAACAGGGTGATGACCTGGGAGCTCGAGCCGGAATGACGCACAAAAATTTGCATCAGCTTTACAAGCTGAGGAATAAAAAGCACGAAAGTGAAGATGAGGAGGCCGAGAAAGGCGTGCCGAATTACTTCGCGCGCGATATAGCGATCAAGAAGACGCATGGGCAGACAGGTGAGTGTAACATGGAGAAAGCGGCACGACGGGCCTCGGTGGCGGAGTTCGCGCCACGCAGCACGTGACAGAAAGCGCATCACGGTGAAATCGGCCCAAGCAGGAGAGTAACGGAGAAAACGGGAGAATGAACCGAATACATCTGGCAGTGCTGTGGCACATGCACCAGCCGCAATATCGGGATCCGGAGACGGGATCGTACGTGTTGCCGTGGACGAGACTCCATGCCACCAAAGACTACTGGGGCATGGTGAAGCTGTTCGAAGACTTTCCGAAGTTTCACGCAACGTTCAATATGGTGCCGTCGCTATGCATGCAATTGGAGGAGTACGCGAGCGGAACATTTAAGGAGCCATGGTTTCGCGTGGCATTTCTACCGGTCGATAAGCTAACGAAAGACTGCAAGCAGGAGATTCTGGAGCGGGCGTTCCAGGTAAACCACGAGCGGCTGATGTCGAGATGGCCGCGGTTTGTGGAGTTACACGAATGGTCGCGGGTAGCGGGCGGAGCGCAGGCGCTGGTGACGTTCACGCCGCGGGATTGGCGGGATTTGCAGGTTTTGTCGCAATTAGCCTGGATGGATGAAGAATGGTTGGCGAAAGATCCGGTGATTTGCCGATTGGCCAACCGCGGCAAGGACTACAGCGAAAAAGATAAGGCGGATTTGAAGGCCAAGCAGATCGAGCTGATGGGGATGGTGCTGCCGGCATGCCGGGAGGCAGCCACACGCGGCCAGATTGAGATCAGCACAACGCCTTTTTATCACCCGATCTTGCCGCTGCTGTGCGATTCGGATATCGCACGGGTGGCAAATCCGGGAACACCTCTGCCCCGTCGGGCCTTTCGACGCCCGGAGGACGCTCGGGAACAGTTGCGGCGAGCAAAGGAATATCACGAGCGAGTGTTTGGAGTGAAGCCGATTGGCCTGTGGCCGTCAGAAGGCTCGGTGTCCGATCAGGCGTTGGCCATTGCGGCGGAAGAAGGATTTCATTGGTTTGGCACGGACGAAGGGGTGCTGGGCCGGACACTGAATGTGGGATTCTTTCGTGATTCGAGCGGGATCGCGGCAAATGCCGACCGGCTGTATCAGCCATGGCGATTGCAATTGGCGAACACCGGGATTACCGGATTGTTCCGCGATCATCATTTGTCCGACCTGGTGGGGTTTGTCTACAGCCGGATGGACAGCGTGCAGGCCGCGGCGGACTTGCATGGAAGGTTGCGCCACCTCGGCGAGTCGGTGAGGAGCGGCAAACCACTGACCGTCTGCCTGTTTTTGGACGGCGAAAACGCGTGGGAATATTACCCGGGGAACGGGCGACAATTTTTGCGCGAATTTTATCGGCGAATCAGCGACGATGCGGATTTCCGAGCGTTAACGGCGAGCGAAACAATTGCCGCGGCAGGCGACATCCCCACGACGAATGGCATTTTCCCTGCTTCGTGGATCAACGCAAATTTCGATGTGTGGATTGGCAACTCGGAAGACGTGGCCGCGTGGGAATTGCTGTGGGACGCGCGGGAGGCGTACGGGCGAGGCGCGGATGCTCGTGCCAAGGGGCGCGAAGATGCTCCTAGTGAGGAAGGATTAAAGAAAGCACAGGAATCGCTGTTGGCCGCAGAGGGCAGCGACTGGTGTTGGTGGTACGGACCAGAACACAGCACCGCGAATGACGCGGAGTTTGATGCGCTCTACCGGAAGCATTTAACCGGAGTGTACCTGGCACTGGATCAGGTGGCGCCGGAAGAATTGGCGAAGCCGATCAAGAAGAAGCCCGAACGCGCGTACCAGTTGCCGCCGAGCGCCAATTTGAAGATCAAGGTGGATGGCGTGGACTCCAGCTACTTCGAATGGCTGGGCGCAGGGGTGTATTCGCCACTGCAGCGGGGCGGCGCGATGCATGGGCGGGTGTTCTATCTGAAGGAATTGCGGTACGGGTTCGAGGAGGATCGCTTTGTGGTCCGCGTGGACTGCTTTGCAGACACGTTGGCGGAATTAGAAGATCCGGAATTCCGCATCGTTGTGGGAGCCCTTGAAGAGTTGACCGTGGTGGTAAATCTGGAGCGGGGGCGCATGAAAGAATTCGCGGTGGAGATGAATCGGGTGTGCCTACTAAATCCGGACACAATTGCGGCAGCGGCTTTCCGGCGAACCCTGGAGGTGGCCGTCCGCAAGGAAGCCCTGTCGTTGAAAGGAATGAATAAGATCACGTTGGGCGTGGCCGTGTGGCACGGAGGGCTGCCGATCGACGTGATGCCCGCCGAGGGAAGCGTGGAAGTGCAGTTGGGCGAAGAAAATGCCGCCTGGGCTGTGGAAGCGTAAGCACGATCACGGCGTCCGGGGCGGTACAACGCCTTGGCTCAATAAAGAAAAAGCCTCCGAGCTCGCTAACGTGGAAGCAGGCAGCGGAGGATGTCCCGCAGATACATCCAGGAGTGCGTCGGCCTCATTCATTTGCTTGGCGGTCATGATCTTGGCGAGTTGTTTGCGGCGGTCGATGCTCGATTGGTCGCCAGCGGTGATAGCGCGCGAGTACCAGGTATAGGCAGAGACGTAGTCGAGGGGAACGCCTTTGCCCTGTTCGAAAAGAAAGCCCATGCTGGTTTCCGCGGCAGGCAGGCCCGCGCGAGCGGCGAAGCGCACGAGTTGCGCGGCGTGGTCATAGTCCCGCGGCAGAGCGATGCCATAGAAATAAAAATAAGCGAGGTGCAGCCGCGCTTCAGGTAATCCGGAATCGGAGGCGGCGCGCAACCATTGCACTGCCTGAGGGATGTCACGCGGCGTGCCGGAACCGGTGAAATACAAGGCTGCGAGATTGCATTGTGCGATGGGATCGCCGTGTTGCGCAGACGCCGAGTACCACTCGAAGGCGTTGTGGGCATCCTTTGGCACTCCGAGTCCATTTTGATAGAGCGAAGCCAGATTGTTTTCCGCGCCAGGGTGGTGTTGAGCCGCGGCGTCGCGGTAGTTGCGGAAGGCAAACGCATAGTCTTGCGAGACACCTTGCCCATGTTCGTAGAGGTAGCCGAGAACGAATTCGGCGTCAGGATTATTTTTGGCGGCGGCCGCGCGAAGCCACTTGAGGGCTTCCTGGAGGTCGGAAGCAGACGGATGGTCAGCCAGGATGCTCGATGCCAGCCGATATTGGGCGGAGGCATCACCGTGTTCGGCCTGAGACCGCAGGTCGGATTTGGATGAACGCGGATTTTGCGGCGACCGGGCGAGAATGCGCACTGGGAAGATCGCGAGGAAAAAAGAAAGTATAGAAATGGTCGAAAGGATCGACCGGCTTTGCCCTGAGTTCATGATCGGCCCCCGGAGCGACTAGACATAGGGATACCGGGCGCTCACGTTGGACCAGGAACGAGAGCGCAACGCGTTGATCAGCAGCGAACAACGCGAATCGCGAACAGGTGTGAACGAGACACCACCCATCCACCGCACGCAAACCGCGCTGAAGGCCCTCAGGACCACTCGACTGGACGTGTGTTATGAATTTAGACGTTGAAGGGTGGAAAAAAGTTCGTTGGCGGGATGCGCCTGGATCCGCCCTTTCCCTTGTGGGGCCAGCGCCGTAAAGCCGCTGCTACACCCGGAAGGAATGAGCAAGGGAAAGGACGGCCGGCGGTGCAGATTTAGTGGCTGAGGAAGGAAAAAGTGCCTGTAGATGTAGGTTGCTGCGCGGGTGCCGGGGCAGCCGCCGACGTAATGGCTTTGGCCTGCTGCAGTTGGTCTTGAGTCATGATGCGAGCCAAGTCCTTGCGGCGATCGACGCTGCTGTTGTCGCCGGCCGCGATGGCGCGGGAATACCAGGAATAGGCGCTGACATAATCGACGGGCACGCCCTTCCCGGTCTCATACAGGAAGCCCAGATTCGCTTGGGCGATGGGAAGCCCATGCTCGGCGGCAAGGCGTACTAGTTGAGCGGCTTCCGGGTAATCCCGCTGAACCGCCACGCCGTGAAAATAGAAAAAGGCCAAGTTGCTTTGTGCTTCCGGCGAACCGGCGTCAGCCGCCGTGCGGAACCAATGCAGGGCCTGCGCATCATTGCGAGACGTGCCGGAACCCAGGTAGTACATGGACGCGAGGTTGCACTGAGCCGTGCGATCGCCTTGCTGCGCCGCGGCAAGATACCACTGCAAGGCCTTGGTCAGATTTTTGGGGACACCTTGCCCATGTTGATACAGCGAGGCCAGGTTATTTTCCGCGGTCGCGTGCTGTTGCAAAGCAGCGGCCTGATAGTTCTGGAAGGCCAGGGCGTAATTTCGAGCGACGCCTTCACCGTGTTCGTATAAATAGCCCAGAAGAAATTGGGCGTTGGCGTTGTTCTGGGACGCGGAAGCGCGCAGCCACTTCACGCCGTCGGCAACGTCATTCGACGAATCGCGTGCGAGCAAGATTTTGGCGAGTTGATATTGCGCTCTGGCATCGCCCTGTTCGGAGCGCGATTGCAGTGCGGAGGTCGAGGCTGCTGCAGTTGCGCTGGATTGGGGTACGGCGCGACTGGGTGGAGCAGCAAGCACAACGAGAAGTGATACGAATGAAATAGAGCGAGCGATGATCGCGTACGATTGCGCATGACGAGAGTTCATGGTCCCCCCTTAGGTTTGAACCTTTCCAACGCGCGAGTTCACCGGTTCCACCAAGGGCCGGATCCACCGCACGAAAAGTCGCAAACCAGCGCGAAGGCGTGTGTGAATTCGGTTGCGTGAGCCGCCGACAAAAAGAGGGCACACGTATTCCCGGCACGCCGAAACGCGTGATAAACAACTTTTTCCACTCGGCTTGGAATCGATCGTTACAGGTAGAACGAATGAGAGGGGAGAAAAGTTTGGTGGTGAAGTGAAAAAAGCAGAAGAAAAGTGAACAAAGTAAGGGAAATATGAGATATACCTGTGGTACAGCCACATGACTAGTGTGGGCATCCCACAGGAACGCAACAAGTTACCGGGTTGCTCTGCCTCAATCCGGAAAGTGCCGACGCCCGCCATCGGCTTATAACAATCCTTTCATTTTGGAGCAAAAAAGTGGCGGTGCGGGGGGAAGGCGCATCGTATACAACGTCTGGAGTAAGATCTGAGAACAACAAATCCGAAAAGAACGGAGAAGGAAGATGGCGAAGAATCTAGTCGCGCAGGTTTCCAAACCAAACGGCGCCTTTGAACTGGTAGAGCGGGATATACCGCAGCCGGCGGAGCAGGAATTGCGCATCAAGGTGCATGCTTGCGGCATTTGTCATAGCGACGCTTTGGTGAAGGAAGGATCATGGCCGGGCTTGCAATATCCGCGGGTGCCCGGGCACGAAATGGCAGGAGTGGTGGATGAAGTGGGAAAGGGGGTAACGGAATGGAAGAAGGGTGATCGAGTCGGCGTGGGCTGGCATGGAGGCCACTGTTTCGTGTGCACGCGTTGCCGGGAAGGTGATTTTGTTACGTGTGTGAAAGAGCAGATCACGGGAGTTACACGCGACGGCGGATTTGCGCAGTATGTGATTGCGAGGCACGAAGCTGTGGCATCGCTACCCGACGGATTGGATTTTGCCGAGGCTGGACCGCTTCTGTGTGCGGGAGTCACCACGTTTAATGCCTTGCGCCACAGTGGTGCCAAGCCAGGAGAGTTGGTGGGGGTGCTTGGAGTCGGCGGTTTAGGACATCTGGGCATTCAATACGCAGCGAAATCCGGCTACCGCGTGGTAGGTATCGGCCGTGGACCGGAGAACGGAACACTGGCGAAGAAATTGGGAGCATTTGAATATATCGACACGAAAGCTACCAACGCCGCCGATGAACTCCAGAAAATGGGCGGTGCCAAAGTGATCTTGGCGACCGCACCGAATGCCAAGGCCATGTCAGAAATGATTGGCGGTCTAGGCGTGGACGGAAAGCTGCTGCTGGTGGGAGCGCCGTTTGAACCTATGGAAGTTCCCGTGGTGCCTCTACTGCTGGGCCGCCGTGATCTACAAGGCTGGCCCTCTGGGACAGCCATGGACTCGGAGGAAACGCTGGCATTCTCGAAGTTTGCCGCTGTAAGACCAATGATCGAAACATATCCATTGGCGAAAGTGGCGGAAGCCTACGAGAGGATGATCAGCGGAAAAGCGGAATTTCGGGTTGTGTTGACGATGAGTTGAAACGAAAGGTGCGGGACTAATGACCCGCCACGACGTGGACCGCGTGGCATAGGTTAGGGCCTATGCTAGCGATGCCCACTAAAGCCGACGCGGCGGCCCCACATGCGAAATGGGTCCCGCGACGACACCACAAGTCGAATTACTTCTTCCCTTCGAGGGTTAGGATCTGTTGGCCAGGGTGCAAGTCTTTCTCGGCGCCCTCCCACAGGAACTTGCCGGAGAGGGCCAGGGGAAGGATGACTTCCGCCCGTAAGCCAGTGGGTAGGCGCTTGTACCGCACCTGGACAGTTCCCTTCACCGTGGGCATCGCGGCAGCAAGTTCGTCCAAAGAGCCGAGGTGTGGCTCGATGCGAACTTTTGCGAATCCGGCGGCGTCGGGATGGATACCGGCAACGATAGTGAGCAGATCGTAATTGGGATGAGCGCTCCAGGCATGCGAGTCGGAACGCGTGGGCTCCGGGGATTCCGCCCAGGTGGTTAGGCCCAGGTTCACCATCTGGTGCCAGGGCTGGAGCAATTGCAGATAGAGGTCGCCCATACCGGCATGCTCGATAGCGCGGGCCAGATAGAAACGAAAATAGTAGGTGGCTAGAGTCATGGGCGGAACGGGGCCTTGGGCCTGGAAGGCATTCCCACCATCGAGATTTTCGCTGGCCGACAGAATTTTGTTGAGTACTGTTGTCTGATGGTCGCGCGGAATCACGTCGAGCCAAACGCCGAGAATATTGGCGTGCTGACTGAAATGAGTTTGCTCCGGCGTGTCCGCCAGCAATTGAAACTTATCGTTCCAGCAAAGTTTCCAAATTGCGTGACTAGCACGCGAGGCGGCTGCACGATAATCTTCGGCGAGATGGTGATCTCCGTACTGGTCCTCGAGTTCGGCGGCGTAGCGGAGCGCTTCCACGAATTGCAGGGTGATCACGGCCGAACCGCCATCGGCTTGCTGCGGCGGCTCACCGAAATCGAAATCCTTGCCCCAATCGACGAAAGGCCACCACGGAATTTTTCCGAGCAAGCCATCCGGGCGCTGGCGTTGCAGATACCAATCGAGAACGGTGCGCGTCCCGGGCAAATTTCTGCGGACGAAATCCGTGTCGTCGCGGTAGAGCCAGAAATCGTGAACCATGCCGATCCAGAGGAGCGAGAAGGTGGGAATCATCTGGACCAGATTCGAAGGATAGCGGCTCTGCGTCAGGCCGTCGGGCACGCGCGAATGATTGAAGGCCGCGATCGCCTGCTGGGCGAGGCGATCATCTGCGGCAACAGCGTAGGAAATCAGGGCCTGGATGCGGGTGTCGCCGATGTATTGCAGCCGCTCCCAGTAGGGAGTGTCCATGTAGGTGTCGTGCGCATCGAGACGCGCGGTGCGCCAGCCGATATTCCAGATGTTTGTCAGCGTGGCGTCGTGGGAATGGAAGTAGGCCGTCTCTTCGAAGGGATAGGCTGTGAAGAAAACATTGAGGGCATCGATCGACAAGTCGTCGTCGGCAGTTTCGATATCGAGCTGAAGAAAACGCCAGGTACGCCAGGAGAGTGGGCCGAAACTCTGGATTTTCGCTCCGGGACCCACGGCAAATTCGTCCGCGGTGCCTTTGATATGTTTTCCCGCGATTTCGTTGCGATTTCCCTTCTCACCTTTGTCATCGTAAAGGGCTGCGGCATAGGTCAGTCGAATGCGGCTTCCCGCACCGGAAGTGAGGAGGA
This sequence comes from Verrucomicrobiia bacterium, assembly GCA_035506955.1. GTDB lineage: Bacteria > Acidobacteriota > Terriglobia > Acidiferrales > UBA7541 > Acidiferrum. Next base: position 64,498 of record DATJOO010000011.1, on the reverse strand, counting down.
GTTCGGGATAGGCGGTGACCAGCTCAGATTGGTCGAGGAGAAGCGTTGCTTTGGAATGGGCGGGGACGACGCAAGGGAAAGCAACTGGTTTGTCTATTCCGGTAGCGCGGACGATATTGCCAATGGGAATGGACTTGTATTCCATGGGAGGCAACGGATCTGCGACGAGTTGCCAATTGTTGGGAGCGTCGCGCTCGCTGCGCAGAGCGCCGCGGCCCAGGGTTACCGCCTGAGTCCATGCTCCACTCTGTGGTGAGGGTTCGCGATCCCACATCCAATCGAATTTCGCACCGTCGATTCGCTCGCCGGGTCCGGCGGCAAAGTAGAAATCACCGATGGCTGGGCGAAATGTGGCGATGCCGTATTCGCGTTCGACTTGCCAAGTTGCGTCCGTGTCGGCAGCGCGCTCGGTGTCAGTGTCACCATGCATGAGAAAGCCGGTGCGATCAGACATTTGAGAAACGGCAGAACGCACGCCAAAATTCCACACCGTGGCGGCCAGCAGGTTTTTCCCGCGGTGCAAGAATGGAGCGAGGTCGAAAGTTTCGTAATGCCAGTGCGCTAAATCGCTATGGCTCGGGCCGGCGCCGACGCGTTTTCCGTTGACGTAAAGAACAAACTGATTGTCGGCGCTGACCTGAACAACAAATCGCTGGACCGCAGCGGGAAGATCAATGGTCTTGCGGAAGTGGAGGACGACCTCATCGCGCTGAGGAGCATCCGCCGCTGTGATCCATTGCGCCTTCCAGAATTCGGAGTGCAAGCTGGCGGGAGACTGAGCGGAGGCGGTATAAGCACACAGAGAGAGTGCAGCGGCGATAACGCAAACCGAAAACTGTTTCTGCATGTCCTCGAGGGTAATGCGAGAGCGGCGTCGGGGGCAACCGCTTTTGCAGTTTCTCGCCATAGTGGCGGTCGAGATTGAGCCCCACGCCATGACTAAATGCCTCGTGAAAAAGAGGCGAACTCCTCAGGGGCTAGAAGCCCAGTGCCACGACAACGGTTATGTCGGAGCTAAAGCTCCGACCCCTGGTGCCAAGCACATTTCTTCAGCCTGCAAAACTGCTGTCAGGGAAGCTTTTCGACTTCGCCGCACTGACGTGGACTGTAGATGGGAGCCGCGCTGGCATTGGCCGACCACCAGGATTGCCACTTGGTGTACTCCTCAGCCGGCGGATCATCCACGGCCAAGACACTGTGGTGGGTTAAGTTCGTTAATCCATCGAGCGCCAGTTTGCCCAGGCTCGCATTGGGCTGTTTGAGGGTGTCGATCAGCAATGGCACAGATTGGCGGCTTCCGGTGTTCGCCAAAGCCATAACTGCATTGGAGCGCGCGTCGGGATCGGAACTGTTGAGTAGCTCACGCAGGTAAGGGATAGCGTCGTCTCCACCCAATTCGGCGGCGGCCAACAGGTAGTCGCGACCTTCTTTCGGAGGTTGTTTTTTGGCAATCTCGAGCAGAACAGGAAAATACTTCTTGTCGCCCATCTGCGCCAGGTAATTGACGGCCGCTTCGTTTTCCTGGGTGTATTCCGAGGTACTCTGGATAATTTTGGCGAGTTCCTCGCGAGAGCGCGGGGTATTCAGGTTGCGCAAACCAAGAAGAGCGAGTTCCCGGGAGGTGTATTTCCGGAGCATGCCCACGATGGTGTCCTCTAGCCAGGGTGGCGCACCGCTGACAATGACGAGTTCGGCTTCGCGCTGAATTTCGTCGTCCTGAGAAGAAAGGTTTGTAAGGTAGGGCTGATAAATGCGTTGTAAGGCTTCTTGATTGCCCTTCATCACACGAATAGAGAAGCGGGCTTCGACCTTGAACTCCTTGCCGTCCGTCGCGTTGTTGAGAGCGGCACTGGCGGGGGCATACCGGAAGCTCTGCGTGGCGTGGATTTCATAATTGCCGGAAGCCGACAGGGGGTGTGAGAAGTTGACCAAGACCAATTTGTGACGGGTTTCACCGCCGGAAATGACTTCTGAGGACGTAATGCATTCAAGCGCGGCCTCAGGGTGGCAACTGGGATGTGCGGGCGGGGGGCCGCTGGAAACCTCAATGGTGTAGCCACTACAACCTTGAGCATAAGGATCGGCGGCGGTGTATTGCAGGGCTTCGGCACCGGTGTTCGTAAATTCGAAAAGTACAAACACAGGTTCGCCCACGATGTAGACGTTTTTGGCCATCGAAAGATGGCCCTGCATCTGTGCCTGCGCCGTAGCAGCACAGAACAAGGCCATCGCAAACACCACGATCCTTCGAATTGGCCACATCGCAACGGTCATAGTTCTTACTTTCTTACTATCGCACAGACGGAAGGGCCGCGGTTGTCATCCCGATGAAACAGCAGATTGCTCGCGGTGCGCGGAATGACGCGATTGATATATCTAAGTAACGGAAGATGCATTACCCGCATGTCAGCGCAAGGAGCCACTGGCGTAAAACTGCCCAAGTTCGTCGTGATAGTTGATCATGATCCATCGCCCATCCGGGGTGATGCTTACCTGAAGCACGTTCAACAAAGAGCCTCTCTGATCCTGAGGTTCAAAGACTTGCCAGGTTTCGCGTTTATCGCTGGTTAAATCAATTTTGTCGATCTGGAGCTGAGTGGGTTTGAGAATCTGGGTGTAAATGTTTTGCGGTTCCTTGGCCCAATCCACGGGCACCTCTCCGGACTGTAGCGTGCGCAGTTTTTTCTCGCTGCCGTCCTTGATGGAATGTTGGACGAGGGTATTGTCCTGCAGCAGCAGTAAATTCTGTCCGTCGGGCATGACGTCGGCCCAGCCCGGCGCGTCCTTGACAAGCATTTTGGGAGGCGCGCCGTTGCGGTCGGTCATGTACAGACCGACACTTTGGCCCAGCGGGCCGCCGAACAGCAGGATGTGCTGATTATCCGGAAACCAATTCGCGGAACTCACCTGGAAGCGATCCCAACGGAGCGTCTTGCTTTCGCCCGGACCCACGGGAATGATTTGCACCTTACCTTCGGTTTCCCCCGGTAGGACAACAAGCACCCATTTGCCGTCGTCACTAATATCAGTGCCGTATCCACCCCCACCAATGCGGACCGGCGAGCCGTCAGTGGTTTTCTGGGCGTAAACCAAATAGTCGCTTCCGCCATGTTCGGAAACGTCGGTAGAGATGACTTCCAAGCCATCCGGAGTCAGGCGGGGATCAATGGAAGAACCCATGCCGGGGAGGTCGTGCTCCTCCTTTGAGCCGTGCTGAATTACGGCGGTGGTGTAACGGCCACCCTGCGTGGAAACTAACGAACGACTCGTAGGAGTTACATCGTGAAGACGCGTGCCGGAGGTTCCGCAGTAAACGACTCTTTCCTTGCCCTCTGGCGTGCTGGAACGCACACAGTATTGGTCGCCCGATGCCGCGGCGGAATACCACACTTCTTTGCCGTCCGGAGCCCAGGCCATGCCTTCCAGCCCTTCCCATTCCTGGGAGACAACTTTTTGTTTGCCGGAGGGATCGAGCAGCAACACAACGCCGCGATCATCCTTGGACGCGGCAGGATGATAAAAGACCGCGAGACGTTTTCCGTCAGGAGAGACGCGCAGATCGCTCAACCAATGGTCGGTGGTGAGCAGGATTTTGCCGATGGGATATTCCAGCTGCCATTTGTCATCTTTGTGATCGATCACGGCTAAGTCTTCGCCATTCGGCGACCAGTCGGCGTCGGAGACGTTCTCGAGTAATTCGCGAGGTGCCGTGCCGCCCATGGGAACCCGCGCGAGGGTGCCTTCCCAGACGTATTGTCCCCAAAATCGCGGCCGAACAAGCACGGCAAGTTGGTCCTGCTTGGACACGGCAAGCAACATTGCGCCGGCCAATCCCGCGGAAACAGATGTGGGATAGTCCTCGCGAATGACGTACGTGTCTGGAACGCCGCCGGTAAGCACGCCGCTGTAGACGACCGTTCTTGCATCCGAGAGGAAGCGTCCGCGAATCACGGTGCCGCGATCAAAGGACAGCCGTTCGAATGTCGGAACCGGATTGGGCGCAGGTCGAAACACCCAAGCAAGGGCGGCACCCAGCGCCAATCCGCCCAGCGCAGCGGCACCGAACAGCAGCCAGCGACGCGCGTCGAAGTCCGGCTTCATTGCAGCGGCTGCAGCAGTGGGAGAGATTCCGGTGCCACTGAGCGCCTCAATGGCGAAGGCCAGATCGCTGGCGGATTGAAAGCGGCGTTCGGGGCTCTTCTCGAGACAGCGCGACAGAATTTTTTGTAAAGCCAGAGGGCCTTGCCAGCCGGTCTCCGTCAATTCGGGCGGCTCGTCCTTTAAGATGGCGGTCATGGTTTCGGCCGCGGTGTCTTTCTTGAAGGCCCGTTGCCCTGTCAGCATTTCGTAGAGCACCACGCCAAAACTGAAAATGTCTGAGCGAGCGTCGGCCACTTCTCCGCGCACCTGCTCGGGTGACATGTAGCCGATGGTGCCCATCACCACGCCGGGCATGGTGGAGGGATTGCCCATGGTCAGCGTGGTGGCGGTCTCCAAACTTCCTTCCGGACGCAGAAGCTTGGCCAAGCCGAAATCGAGAATCTTCACCCGGCCATCGCGGGTGATAAAGATATTTTCAGGCTTCAGATCACGATGAACGATTCCCTTTTCGTGGGCCGCCGCCAAGCCCTGTGCGATTCCCAGCGCGTATTCGATGGCGCGTCGCGTGGGGATAGTGCCTTCCGCGATTTTTTGGCGGAGGGTTTGCCCTTCGAGGAGTTCGCTGACCAAAAAGGGTGCGCCATCGTGGTTTCCGATGTCGTGGATGCCGAGAATGTTCGGATGATTCAGGGCCGCGACAGTGCGGGCTTCCTGTTCGAAACGAGCGAGGCGGTCGGAGTCGCGAGTCAGCGAGGAAGACAATACCTTGATGGCGACGTCGCGACCGAGGCGCGCATCGGTACAGCGATACACTTCGCCCATGCCGCCGGCGCCGATGTTGGCGACCACAGAATAAGGCCCTAATTTTGTGCCCGGATTTATGGCCATAGCCGTTCGCGATTATACCTGTAGCTTATTCTAGAACCTTTTTTGTCTTCTCGCGGCTGTTGGATCGTGCGGACATGGCCGCAGCGTGCTGCGCCCATAACGGGAAACAGGTACGAGGTGAAAGCGAGGCACCCGCCGCAGTAGGCGACCGCTACAAATCCGCGAAACAAACAGGTTCCTCGCTTTGCTCGGAATGACACGCTATTCGATTTCTTATTTGGCCCAATGCAGCACCACGGTCATGGGCTGCACATTTCCGCCGTTCACTAGCGCGTTCACCAGAAATTTCTGTCCCGTCGGGTCCACGTCGTAGATAAACAACTCGGATGTCGCTACGGTCTCCCTGGGAGTCGTCTGGAACAGCGCCACCGGCACGCCCGGATCGAACCCTGACCCTGATTTCACAGGAACCGCCATGATCTTGGCATCCGGCGACAAGTAAAACAGTTCCTTCCCATCGCCTCTCCAGCGCGACTGCTCTCCTCCCCCGTGGGACAATTGCCATTTCCCTTTCGCCTCGGGAAACGAGGTTACGTAAACTTCCCACTTACCGCTCTCGTTCGAGTCGTACGCCACCCACTTCCCGTCCGGAGAAAATTGCGCGTTCCGTAAAGTCGCCGCGGCTTTCAAGTAGAGAGTGCTCTTCATCTCCGGCACCGTCAGATATTTCAGGTCCGGCCCCTCTTGATACAAGATGTATTTGCCGTCGCGTGACCAGGAGTCCGCATATTTGTCCATGTCCGTTTCGCAAATCGCCTTTTCCTCCTCCGAGCCGTTCGCCTCTTTCAGGAACAGATTGAAAGCAGTGCCGCGGCTGGATGTAAACACCACCTTGGACCCATCCGCATTCCAGATTGGCGTGGCATCCAGCGCCGGATCAAAGGTAAGCCGCTTTGCAGCCCCGCTCTGCACCTCGTAGGTCCAGACATCGGTGTTTTGGCTTTCCGTGTCCGTCTGGTCCACTACCACCCGTTGACCATTTCCACTGACTTGGGGATTCGCATAGACCTGAGGTTCTCCCAACGTGCCCAGTTCTTTGCCTTCGCGGCTGAACCAGATTAGCCGCGACAATGAGACGTTCCCGCCTTTTTGCAACAGCAACGTTCCGGTGTCTGCTGCGGAAAAGGTTAATCGCAAGATGCGTGGCAGGAATTGCGGGTCTCGCGCGATGGGCATCGGCTCTCCGCTTAAACGCAGCGTTTTTGCGTCGAACGGCTGCGCCATGATCGCGCGGTCTCGCAAATAGAGTAAATAACCAGGCTCCACGTAGAGTCCCTGGCCTTCGGTCTTCATTATTAAGTGGTATTCCTTGGAATCCAGGCTGCCGACGTAAAGGCCGTCGTTTCGTCCGTACGATGCGACCATCGCGGACAAAAAAAGGAAATGCTTTCCATCAGGCAGGAACTGCGGCCATCTCTGACTGCCTCCCCCGAGTCCCGGGTCCCGGCCCACCTGGAGCGTGGACGCTCCGCCGTTCGCGGATATGCGTAAAATTTGGCTCTGCAACCTCCCTGTTGGAGTGAACAGGATTATTCCATCTTTACTCCAAGTGCCGCCACGACCCGCGGGCGCGTCCGCAAGCACCTGCACAGGCCCGTTGGGCAGATCAATGCGCTTCAATTTGCCGTCGGCAAAAAATCCCAGAGCTCTGCCGTCCGGCGACCAGAACGGGAAATTTGCGCCCTCGGTGCCAGGCAGATTTCTTGGATCTTCAGTTCCAATCTCGTAGAGCCAGATGGACCCTTTGTTCGCACCGTTTTGATGAGCCGCCACTGCCACAGTGCGGCCGTCCGGTCCGATGGCCATATCCTTCACTGCAAAAGGCAATGGCGCTGTAAATACCATCGGACGTTCCTGTTGTTTAGCTCCGGGCCAGAAAATCGCGCCCGCGAGCAGCCCCAGCGCTAACGCGCCAAGAATCGGCCATAGAATCCATATAGGTGGCTTCTTTGTTCGAGGTGCTGCCGCTGCTTCGCCACTCGCGCTAGTTCCGCCCTTGGCGATCCAATCCAGTTCGATGCCCAAATCGCGGGCGGTTTGCCAGCGTTCTTCGGGATCCTTAGTCAAGCATCGTTGAATGGCGTGTTCGAGAGCGGCGGGGGTGACGGGCCTGGTTTCGCGGATGGGCGGCGGCTCTTTTTCGAGGATCGACGAGGCGACGCTGAGTTGCGACTTGCCGTCGAACGCGCGCGTTCCAGTGAGCATTTCGTAGAGCACGGCGCCCAGAGAGAAAATATCACTGCGACCGTCGAGTGGCTTGCCTTCCACCTGTTCGGGCGACATGTATTGAAACGTGCCGACAATGGTGCCCTTTTGCGTCACGGGAGAAACCGGACTTGTGGCCGTGATCGTCGCCAAGCTGCCGAGCGGAGCGGATTCCTTGGCCAGACCGAAATCGAGAAGTTTCGCGCCGGTGGCAGTCAACATGATGTTGCCTGGTTTCAAATCGCGATGAACGATACCGTTGCGATGTGCTTTGTCCAGCGCTTGAGCGATTTGCGAGCCGAACTTCAGAGCTTGATCGGTCGGCAGAGGACCCTTTTCGAGACGCTTGCCGAGCGTCTCTCCTTCCACATACTCCATGACGAGATATTCGACGCCGTCCTGATTTCCGACGTCGAAGAGCACACAAATGTTGGGATGATTCAAGCCGGAGATGACTTTCGCTTCGCGTTCAAATCGTTGGCGGGCCGAGGTATCTGCGGTGAATTGTGCGGGTAGAATTTTGATCGCGACAGTGCGGTCGAGTCGCGTATCTTTGGCGCGATACACTTCGCCCATGCCGCCAGCCCCAAGCGGACCTGCGATTTCGTACGGTCCCAATTTCGTCCCTGCGGTAAGTGTCATAACCGGCGCATCGTCTCCCGTGAAGGCAAACCGTCAGACTTAACCCCTTTAACTGCTGCACCACGACCAGAGACTGCCGGATGGTAGGCAGAGAACAAGGGCCAGATAAGGGCCTTTTCAGTAACGCTGGTAACCGACTAAATTCCCGCGATTATACCTGTATTTAAAGGATTTGCCGCACGAAACGGGGGAAAAGGCCATTTCCGGGTCTTCCCTACCCCCGTCCCTGACTAGCAACAAAGGTACCTTAGTACAGTAGTGGGAGCTTGATTTCGCATGCTAAAAACGTGCGAAGGGGAACATTCTCATGAAGCGACCATTTTTCGGCGTCATCGCCGTCGGCCTGCTCACCACCTTGGGAGCAGTTCCCAAAGCATCGGCGGACTGGTGGTGGCACCACTCGAGCCCGCAACCGGCCGGCGCCGGTGCCGACAGCAAGTCCAAGCATACGAAGTCTCACGGCCGCGACCCAGGAATGGCCAAGCCGGTAGCGCTGTACAACAGCCCCAAATCGTTAGGTTGGTGGCATAAGTATCCGGGGCCGATGGGAGCCGGGGGCGAATTAGTCGCCAAGAATCAACCGCATGCCGAGAACGCTCAGCCGGCGCAGTCCGTACAGAATACCAGCCCGCAAAGCCAAAGCGCGCCGAGCCAAAATACGCCGGGCGAGACCGCCACGCCTCCAGATTCCACGCAAAACATCAGTTCCCAGAACCAAAACGCACAGAGCCAGAGTGCGACGAGCGAGAATGCCAAGCCGCAACAAGCCGCACAAAATACCAGCAAGCATCATGGGCTGTTTGGGTGGCTGCACCGGCATCACGCTTCGGCTCCCGCAGCCGCGCAGCCGACCGCAACCGCCACGCCGGCAACCACCACGGCAACCAACTCCGACGAGCAGTAGACCTATCGGGGCATTGGCGGCGCTTAGAACTGCAAGAGATTTACCGCAGAGACGCAGAGTTCGCAGAGGGGAGAACGTTCTTGTTGGACGAAGCCTCCGCCTTGCGCACGTGCAGTAGCTTGGTTACTTCAGCGATGACCACGCCTTCGGTGTCTTTGACCTCGACGGTAAATTCCCTCTCAATTTTTTCCTGATTGTCCACGGCATGCCGAAGTTCATCGATTTGTTCCTGCGTGAGGCGAAATTCGGCGCGCACCGTACCGCGTCCCGGGCGGCGAAAACGGATACTGGCACTCTTGTCCCACACGATGTAACCACGACCGAGATTTTCGATCAGCATAACCATATAGAACGGATCGGTCATGGAATAGAGCGAACCGCCATAGTGCGTGCCGACGTAGTTGCGGTTCCACCAGCGTAGTTTCATTTGCACGTCGACGGCGCGCCAATTGGGGTCGAGTCGCGTGACGCGGATTCCCGCACCCAGCAGAGGCGGCCACCAATTGATGGCGACTCGAATATTGTTTTTTAGAATTTTGTGCATGCGGGAATTGCTCGTCGGAGAAGGTACGGTCACTGAGCGGCTTTGAGTTCGATCGCAACCAAATTACGCACGCCGCGAGCGGGGCGCTTGTCTTCCGTGGATACGAGGCGAAAAGGACCGGTGTGGGCGTCGAGAGGCTTTCCGTCCATGCTATCAGCGATGATCACGTCGCCGGGATGGAAGCTGGGATCGAGTTCCGCGAGTGAGTAGACTGCACTATACCCATCCGCACCAACGGCCAATACGTAGCAGCTGAGAAAAGCTCCACGCAGCTCTTTGCCCAGCGGCGCCCCATATTTTGTCAGCAAGTCGGCCAACAAAACTCCCTGGTATTCTTCATCGGCATTTGAGTGTGGATTGTGCAGCACCACAGACTTTTTCGGCAATCCGTCCAAGACCTCTTTGCTGATTAAGAATTTGTCGTTGAATGGCGCGACGGTCAAAACGATCACGTTCGGGTCCGGGGCTGGCTGCACAAAGCCAGAGCCGGTGGGCGCAATCTGCAATGTTACGGGGACCGTTTGCGGCCTATTGCCTGGAGCGACATCGAATTGGGCCTTGTTCATGGAGAATCCCGGCATAGATATGACCATGCTGTACCGGCCGGACTGGACCTGCAGGATTAACTGTCCTTTGTTGTCGGTTTGCATAGTCTCTGGCATGGGGTCTGGTACCGGCGCAAGCCGAACTGGCGCTCCAGGGACGGGCGCACCGCTAGTATCCTTCACCTCAATCACAACGGTTTGCAGGGTAGCTGTCGCGGATGGAGGCGACGCTTGTGGGGCCGGCGCGGCGCTTTGCGCCCAGGTCGCGGAGGCCACGGCCAGTGTGAGCAGCAAAAGAATTTGCGTTTTCATGGGGAGAAGGATAGCAGGTGGCGGACGATTTCGAACGGACGAGTGCTCAAAGCGCCCGCCTCAGAAGGCGGCCGCTACAAGTCAACGCCTTTTAAGGTGGCGACGCCATGGGTGGCTTGGCCTAGACCGTAAAAGCGGTCGCGCTTCGCGGCTCAGGGTGAACAGGCCGCCGCACGCTTAAGCTAGTTGCCTTCGACGGCTCTCGGGAGGAAACGGCGAAGAGGCTTGGCGCCGGCGGGAGGGAAGCTCATGCTCCAGAATTTATCGCCGCCTTCGACAAATTCGAAGGAAGCTTGCACCTGGCCATCCTTGGTGCTGCGCACAGCGACGATCTTCGCACTGGCCTTCTTGCCGTTGTATTCGTTCATCACATAGATAGTCTGGCCGATCGGCAATTCCGATTCGAGCAGCACGACCCCACCATGACCGCTCACGCCAATGGAACGGGTCCAATAGCGAAATTTCTCACCCGAAGCTTGCTCACCGTAAACCAGCATATTGATGCAAAGAGCGGCTCGACCTGTGCGGCGGCGTTCAATACGCCGATAGTGTAAAAGCGCCATCTCCTTCAACCCTCCACAATTCGATGAACCCGGCCGGATGTGGCCCAGACGCGCGCAGGCATCGAGTAACGCACTACCTGAACTGCCAAATGCAGACAAGACGCGGTCGACACCAGAAACACGAACCAGTCCCACATGCGCATAGTTTAGGTGGATCGGCCTGTGAGGCTGAATAGAGGCGTGGTACCAGTGGGCATCCCTCTTCGGTACTAAGACACCAGTAAGTGCGAATCGGGGAAGCGTTAGCGGGCGGAGGCGGGGGCGGTCTGTACCTGAACTGGGTCGGGCAGGCGAAGCAGGCCGTGCTGCTGTTCGGTGACGTGGAGGGGCTGACCGTGCTGGATGTATCGGGCCATCACTCCGGGCTTCCTCCAGTCGAGCCCCCAGGCATTCTCAATGGCAACGATGGTGTAATTGCCCGGGACTACACCGGGGAGAGAAAAGGTACCGTCGAGGTCGCTCTGATCGCGGCGAAACCACTCGACGTGAGCTTCGGGATCAGCGGGGACGAGCGCAACCATGATGCCGGATATGGGCTTCCCAGCTTTCTGCGCGACCCCCTCGATATGGACCTGGCCTGTGGCCAGTTCCGCAGTCACTGCTATAGACGCTCCCGACGAGATGTTCACGGAGTGCCCCATTGAGGATTCCCCGTTCGAAGAAACGGTGCGGCGAACGACGAACTGAGCTGCGGGAGACTGGACAACGATGTCGTATTTTCCGGGACGCAGCAGCTCAAAGTGTACTTCCCCGTTGGGCTTCCCGGACTGCCAAGCCACGACGGTTTGCTTGGCGTCGCGCAAAGCAATAGCGTATTGATGAGGCAGGGGCTCATCCTCGGGCGGCTGTAAAGTCACTTTGAGCTGGCCAAGGGCTTCCCCTTGCGTGGCACGCAATTCCTGACCGCTATGCTCCAGGTCAACTTCGCTAAATTGCTCGGCGCCCTTGGATTGAGGGTCAAACATGCGTAGCTCATACCGGCCTGGGGGCACCCCGGTAATCTCGATCCCTTCAGACGTGGGCCGAATCTCGCCGACAGGCACATTTTCCATGCTGCCGAAGATGGGTTTCGAGAGCATCGGCATCCGGAAAAAACCGTCGGCGGTCGCGTTCTCGCGGCTTGTGTGCACAGTGAAATGGAGCGCAGGAACAGGAGTGAGGCGGAAGTCGATATCTTGAACTTCGCCACCCTTCAGCTCGATGGGAGCGGCGCCATCGGACTCGGTGGCTCCGCCGTAATACGTGATGGGATAGACGACGTCCAATGCAGGCGAGACGTGTAGTGCAGCGTCACCTCGTGGGCCTGCGAAGGGATGTACGGCATACCAGGGCTTAGCATAAACCTCCGCAAAATAGGTGCCCGGTGGCAAGACGCCGACGTCAAAGTAACCGCGATCGTCGGTGCTGGCGCCGCCGATGGGCGTGATTCGGCTGATTCCTTCGCTGTGGTCGTCCCGAAACAAGCGCACTGCTGCGTGGCGAACCGGATCGCCGGATTCGTCGAATACATGGCCAGTGATCATGGCCATGGGCATCAAGCGCAACACCAGGTCGTCGGTCTGGAATTCGGGGCCGGTGACGATGGCCGTGGAATATCCCTCGTGTTGCTCGTAGGACGAGAGCAGGAATCCAGCCCGAGAACCTTGCAACGCATATTTGCCGGGAGGCAGACCCACAAATTCGAAGTGGCCGGTTTCATCGGCTTGGGTCGCAATTTGGCGCGCACGGTAGCGCGTGTCCGCCAGCGTGACTTTCGCCCGTGCTAGAGGCGCGCCGGTAACGGCATTCACCACAGTGCCGGCAATTTTGAATCCCTGAATGGCCACATCTTGCGAGCGCGGCGGGGCGGGAAGTTGCGCGCTCGGAGCGGCGCACGCTAAGACAAAGCAACAGAGAGCGCCGCACAGGAATCGCTGCATGGCGGACGCGAGAGGTAGGGTGGGCTGGGTTTTGAACAACTGCAGCAAGCTGCCGCACTCCAAATCGCGTGCAATTTTCATTCGGCACCTCCATCTACCTGATGGAGGGTCACGTTGACCTTCTGGCCCTCTTCGAGGTGCACCGCTTGCGCCTTGTCTTGTAACTCTGGCGGGAGTGGCCCGCTTCCGTTCCCCAAGTCCTCTTGTTGCTCAGCAAATGCCACAAGGAAGTAATCGCCGGGCGGGATCTGCGTGAAGGAGAAATTTCCGTTTTCGGCGACCACGGTCATCTGGCCTTGCGCACCGTTCGCCGGCACAAGGTAAATGAAGTGCTGAGAAACGGTCTGCATCCCGGAGACGCTTGCGCCGTCGCTGGAAGAATCCGTGACGGTGCCGTCCACTTCGGCGCCGTCGTCACGTGTTGTAATTTCGATTGGAGGAACTGCGCCTCCTAAGGGAACAACGAGAGGCTGGTTCATCAAGTCTTTGCCGCCCGATTCGATGGCAGCCGTATAGCCGCCGCTCGCAACGCTGACATCCACCCGATAGCGACCCGGACAGACGCTTGGAATCGTGTACTCGCGTCCTTGAGAACCCTCCACAGGCTGCGCTTGGACATCCTGAGGCGCGCCAGACTCGTCCAGGGCGGACAAAGCGATATGGATGTTACCAGCGCGTCTCGCCGCAACTCGAGGGTTGGAGGCGTCACCGTTATCGCTGGTGCCTCGATTCGCGTAAAATTCCTGGCGCACGGTGACAGTGATAGAAGGATTGGGCACGAAAATCAGTCCTGGCCCTTCGACCGGCGCGCCCTTGACCGAGAAATTCGCGATGCCCGTGGCTCCTGGCTCGCCTCTCGAATAGGCTTCCACGGTGTAATTCCCGCTGGGAAGCATGCCCTCGATGGTCTGTTCTGCGGGGTTGTAACCCAACGACCAACCGGGTCCCCAGTGCCCCATGGGCCAAACGGTAAGGGTGACGGGCAGGCCCAGGGGTGCGTTTCGCGTTCCCAGGCGCACGGGGAAATATGCATGGCGCGCCACGGTGACATTGACCTGCGCGGTCTGGCCTGCCTTCACGGCAATGTCTCCGGCGGCCGAGAAATCCGTGGTGTTGGGATAGTAGACGGGAGGGTATCCAAAAAGTGGGCCACCCGGCACTTGCGCCAGTGAGTCGCGATCCATCTGCTCTCGCGTTATCAATTTGTAGGTGCCTTCGCTTAAGTCGCTGAAACGACATTCCCCATTCCCCCAAGTCGTAGAGGAACCCGAAGTCGACCAGACCTGGCGGCCGCCGTGCATCTCTCTGCGGTACAACTCGCAGTCGATGCGCACTTCGCCTTCCGAGCCGGGAACATCGACGTGACCGACCAGCAGCGCTTCGGGAACCAAGTAGATGGTCATGTCCGATGATGTTTCCCGAGTCGACCTGGGACGAGTGGCGGAGCGGGCAGTGCGCTGGCTATCGAGATAGCCTGGCTTACGCGCGGTGACTAAGCGATTGATGAAGACCGAGCCGCTTGGCGAGCCCCTAGCAACGACAAGCCCCATCTTGCCGCCGGCGTGAATTTGAAACTCGTATCGCCCTTGATCGTCGGTGAACATCGCGTATTGCTGGCCCATCAATGTGACCAGGGCATGAGGCACCGGTTCTTTGGTGACGGAGTTTAAGACTTGACCGCGAAACGTTATTAGATGCTCGTCTTGCGCGCGAAGCGGCACCGACATCACTGCAGCCGCGACCAACAGACAAAGAAAATAGGAACGACTCAAGCGCAGCCAAAGAAGCATGATTTTTCTCATCGCCAACGTTCCCGATCCATAACCGGCCCGATTCTATCAAAGTGTGCGACAAGGGGGCGGTTAAAGTGCGCGTCTACCTTTACACCACGGGCACGCAGTTCGATACTTGCGGAAAGCAGGAGGCGCTTCTCATGCCGACGGTTCCGGCGCATGTTCCTCATCCCTCCCCGCAATTCTCGACAGCATGGACTACCTTGGCTTCGCTCGCGGTGAGCACGGCATTTTTTGCGCTGTGGTTCTGGCTGCTGCCCGGATGGTTGGGGTTCCGCGTCGAAACAACCCCAAACTGGCGATGGCTCGCGGCGGTTCCGTCTGTGCTGGGATTTGCCGTGGCCCTGCGATGCGTTTGGGATTTTGGACGCACGGGGCGCGGCACGCCCGCACCGATCGCGCCGCCGCAGAAATTAGGGGTCGTAGCCTTTACCGGTAAGTGCGCAATCCCATGGACTTGGGATTTGTTGTCGGATGGATCGGGCTGTGGATTATCTTCGGGCACGCAAACTGGATGGCGATTGCGGTTGCGTGCGTGGTGGTTTTGGGCGTGCACCTTTTCGTGGTTTTCTACGAAGAGGCGACGCTGCGGAAAAGGTTCGGGGATGAGTATGTGCAGTACTGTGCAAATGTGAATCGCTAGTTGCCGCGACTGCGGCCGTGGATGCCACCGACCGATTTCCAGGTGTGGCAAGACGCGGGATCGTGTGGACATGGGGTGCGGTGATGCGGCGACCCTACGAAAAACAGCAGCGGCGAACTGGCGAACGACGGGGTATTCCGCAGAGCAGGAGTTGGGTTAACGGCTGGTGACTTCGATCAAGTTGTCTTCGGGGTTGCGATCGATCAATTTGTTGTAAGGATCGATGCCGGCGTAAGTCGGCTTCTCGTCGACAATCACTTCCACCGTGGATTTATTGGTGTTGAAGCGGCGTTTTTCCATGTACAACTTCTTCAGATGTTCCTTGGTGCCGCTAAAAACGCCCACATCGATGAAGTCGTTGATAGCCATAGGAGTTTCGTTCCCAGAGCCATCGGCTTTGCGCTTGGAGGTTTCGACATTTAAAGTGATTTTATATTTCCCCGCGTCGGGAGTGACCACGGCAGTGGTCGCCTTGTTTTCATAAAGCACGATGGAATTAAACATGTCGTCGACAACATATTGCAATTCGGGTGGCGTGGCTTCGCGGAGCGCGTCGACGAAACCGCGAGTATCCGGATAAGGCCCGGTGGCATAACGATTCTTTTCCAGATAACCGCGCAAGGCGGCGTTCAACTTATCCTCACCGATATAGTCGCTCAACGCGTACATCACCAGCGCGCCCTTGTAGTACCAGACGTAGGGTTCGTTCTGAACAAGGGCGAGCGGCGGTTCGTTTCGGACTTCGCCGGCCCGGCCACGCAGATAGCGGTCCAGTTCATACTTCAAGTATTTTCGCGTGTTCTCCTCGCCGTACTTTTTGTTCATTACCTGGAGGGCCGAGTATTCGGCCAAGGTCTCCGACATCATATTGGAGCCCTGGGTCATGCTGCCGATCAACTGGTGCCCCCACCACTGATGAGCCAGTTCATGGGCGTTGACGAAGTACAGAAGATCGAGATCGTCCTTGTCCTTCATGCGTTCAATGAAACCGATCCCCTCGGAAAAAGGAACGGTATTTGGAAAAGATTGCGCGAAATCGCGGTACCGGGGAAATTCCAGTACGCGATACTGCGTGAATTGGAAAGGCCCGAAATTCTTCTCGTAGTAGTCCAGTCCGGCTTTGGCCGACTCCATCATTTTGTCCAAATTGAATTCGTGGCCGGGCGTGTAATAGACTTCGAGATTCACGTTTTTCCATTTGTCCTTCTTGACTTCGAAACGCCCGGAGAGGAAGGAGTAGAAATTGTTGATGCGTTGCTCGCCCATGTCATAGGCGAAATAGCGCCGACCGTTTTCGGTCCATTCCTTGGTAAGGTAGCCGGGCGCGATGGCGATTTGATCAGGCGAGGTGCTGACCACGCAATTGAAGGTGACCCACTCGGAATCGGTGGTGAAGAGATTGATATTGGACCAGTAGGGATCGCCGCGCTGCGCCAATTCTTCGTAGTCGCCCAGTTTTTCCTCGCGGCGCCGGACGGGATTGTCGATCTCCTGGCCGCGCGAATAACCGAGCAATGGGAAATAGTCGCGATCGAAGAAAGTGCCGTTATAGGCCAGTTCGGGACGCTCTCCACCGTCTTTGAAACCACGCGTTTTGGCGGAGGCCCGAAAATCCATGCGCATGGCCTCGCCGGGCTGCAGAGGCGACTCGAGCGTGTAAATTTCGTAGAAATGGTCTTTATCGCTCAGTTTGATCTTGGATGGACGATCAAACTTGATTTCATCGATGGAGTCTTTGACCTCGGTGACGTGGATTTCCTCGATCGGTTTGTCGGTGCGGTTCACCATCATGTAATGGCCTGCTGCCGTAAAAGACCGCTTCTCTGGGAAAATATCCACGGCAACTTCCACATCGGTGATTTTAGGCTGCGGAAACTTCTCGTATTTTTTGTAGCGCTTTTCGTACTCGGCCTGACGGTGGCGCTCCGCGAAAGTCGTGCGATAAACATTCAGGACGTGCGCATTGTAGTAGAACCAGCCGCCCGCCGCGAGGGCCGTCAGTGCGCAGACCGCGACCACTGCGGCCATGCGAGGAAATCTTTCGCCCATCAATTTGAGCCGCACGCCCATATGGGTTTCCGTGCCGCGTCGCGCCAGAACGATGGCCAGCACAGCGAGCAAGCCGCCGATGGCAAGCCAATAGACAGAAATCCAAAGAAGGCCTTTGACGAAATGGCCGTAGCCGTTCATGTCGGAGTAGGTGTAGGGGGTTATTTCGCCATAGAGTTCGAGGCGATTCTCGATACCGTAGCGGTACAAGATCGGGATCAAGACGACGAACCCAATCACAAGAGCGTGTCCTACAAACTTGTTGCTGACCACGGTGTGAACGAACAGAGCCAGGATTGCAATCATCAACAGTTGCGGCAGCCAGATGAGATATAGCTCGATGAGATAGTGGAACAGTTCGACGCGATAGAAGCCGGCTATAGCTTGAGAAACTACGCCAACGATCATGACGATGGTCAGCAGCAACAATTCCACGACGGCGAGCGCTACCAACTTGCTCAGCCAGTCGGTCCAGTCTTTCTGCGGCAAAGCTTCGTGGATCTGTTCGAAACGCACGTCGCGCTCGCGCCAGAGCAATTCCCCCGCATAGAGCACCAAAACGATATAGAGAAACAGGCTGCCACCGCCCTGCAACACATTCAGCATGAGATAGGTGACCGGCCAAACTTTTACATCGCTGACTTCGCCGGCGAAATGGCCATTGATGGCACAGAAAATAACCATGAGCAGAGCGATGGCCCAGAAGGGGATTTCGCGGACGATGTTCCAAACGCGGATGCGGGTCATGGAAAGCAACTGCAACCAAGTGGTTCTGCTGCTGAAGGTTTGTGTGACTGCTGGCAACTGCGCGACGGCCTTGGGCCTGGCCTTCTTTTCCTGCTCCTCGGCTTCGGCTGCTTCTTTGGCTTTGCGGTTCGCGCGCTTGCCGGTGAGGATTTCGGCGGACATGGGGAAGAAAAAGTAAGTGATGGCGAGCGCCACCAGTCCCACTGCGATCCAGAGCAAGCGGTTGTAGAGGAAGGTACCACTCCATTCGAGAAGCTTGCTGTTGCGTTCGGCGGCGGTCCAATAGCGAGTGGCGCTGACGGTCCAGATCAGGGTAAGGGGGTCTGCGACGGAAGCCCAAAAGCGATCCAGTTTATTGGTGGTCACCACAGAAATAAAAAGAATCAGATAAAGCGCGAATAGCGTGACGCCTTGCAGGTAAACGACGATGATGCGGCGCGACAGCGCGGCGACGCAAAACAACAGGGCGCCCACGAAGAAAATATTGGCTACGGTTATGTCCAAAAATGGTTTAAGGAACCAAGCGAGATGAATTGGAGCGATGCGGGTCTTATCGGCCCAAGGCATGAAACCGCCGAGCATGCCGCCAAACACCAGGCCGCTGAAGATGAACACGGTAACGACGAAAGAGGCGAGCCACTTGCCGCCCAAATAATCGAACTTCTTGATCGGCTTCGTGAAGATCAGGGCATAGGTGTCTTGCTGAAAGTCCCTCAGCATGGTGGGCCCGAAGATCGCGGCAATCAGAATGACGCCAAACGCGGTGTACTGCACAAAACTCATCAGCAGGGCGTAGGGGCCGTTCAATAGCACTTTGCCGGCGCTAATGGGACCGAAGTCAGAGACCGAAACGGTAAAGAACATCATGAGAAACGGGATCAGGAAGAAGACGTAGGTGGAAATGCTGCGAAAGCGTAGCCTCAATTCGAACCAGAAAAACGTCCAGAACATGTGTCATATCCTCCGGCTAGTTTTTCTCGGCGGTGCCCAAATTCAAGAAATAGACATCTTCCAAATCCGCCTCTGCGCTTTCGAAGCCGTCGCCGGGTGAGGATTCGGAGTAGACGCGGACCTCGTGCAAACCACCGACGAGATGGACGGAGATCACATGCAGGGATTTCTCGAGAGCCTCGCGTTCCGCATCGGTCGCCACGATCTTCTTCCACACGCGTCCCTGCAGTTTCTCAAGAGCCTCCGAGGGCCTGCCCTCGAGCAACAATTGGCCTTGGCTGATGATGGCCATACGGGAGCAAAGTTCGCGGACGTCCTCGACGATGTGCGTGGATAAAATGACTACGACATTGCGGCCAATGCCACTGAGAAGATTCAGGAAGCGATTGCGCTCGGCGGGATCCAGGCCGGCTGTGGGCTCGTCAACAATAATCAGCTTCGGATTCGCCAGAAGTGCCTGAGCGATCCCGAAGCGTTGCTTCATGCCGCCGGAGTAGCCACCCAAGGCTTTCTTGCGGCTGTCCCACAAATTGGTTTGCTGAAGGAGCGACTGCACAATCTCTTTGCGTTCCCCGCTATTGGTAATGCCTTTCATGATCGCCAGATGGTCCAGAAGGTCGATGGCGGGCATTTTCGGGTATACGCCAAACTCTTGTGGCAGATAGCCCAGAATTTTGCGGGTTTCGTCCTTCTGCTCGACGAGATTCAGGCCGTCGAGTTTGGCCGTGCCTTCATCCGGCTCGAGCAGGGTTGCGAGGATCTTCATGAGCGTGGACTTCCCTGCTCCGTTGGGGCCGACCAAGCCAAACATCCCGGTGGGAATCTCGAGCGAGACGCCGCGAAGCGCGCGAACCCCTCCGGAGTAAGTTTTGGTGAGATTGTGAATCGTCAGCACGTGTCCTCCTGACCGACTGAGCTCGGCTTAACGAACGGCGAGACGACCGACTATAAGACTAGCGACGCAGACGGCACGGAAAGGTCTTACAAACCGGGCAAAACTATACTCCAGTTACGATGCGGCACGCAGAAAGTTTCAAGGCGCTTACGCTATCTCGGCCAAGCGCGTGCAGAGAATTTGCAGAGAAGGGACTCAGATTTAGCTTGCAGACAGGGTACTTTTTTGTTAGTCTGTAAATGCGTTTGTTGCTCTTGTTTCGCCTTTTGTTTAAAGCGCCGCAGGCTCAGCTTGCGGTCTTTGCTTCCCACCCCGCCTTACCGCGGTGTCTAGGAATCAGCGAAAGACGCCCGGTCTCCTGAGAAGGTCCCCGGAAAAAGAGTGCATCAGATAGCTTTTATTTTTAGAGGAACATTTCTGTGAAAGAACAAGGTACAGTGAAGTGGTTTAACGCCAGCAAGGGCTTTGGATTCATCCAACGCCAGAGCGGCGAGGACGTTTTCGTCCATTTCTCCGCGATCCAGGCGGACGGCTATCGCTCCCTCAACGAGGGACAGGCCGTTGAATTCGAGGTTGTCCGCGGCCCCAAGGGCTTGCAGGCTTCCAACGTTCAACCTCTGTAAACCACTTCCAACAGAAGCGGGCCGCTGAGGCGGTCTGAGCTTCTGAGATGGATCAGGCGGGAAAGCGCAAGCTTTCCCGCTTTTATTGTTTTGGCTGGCCTTAGATGCCGCAGAGGCTGTTCGGTTAGTGGCCCGGAATTTCGACCAGGAGCTCGCGAAGGAAGAGTTGCTGAAAGACGTTGCCGCGGAGCATGTCGAGCAGTTCGCTCTTTGTGTGGCGGCCTCGGAGCTTTAACCGTTCACCCACTACCAGCACACCGCTGGGATCGGGTGCAGACAACGGTTGGCCGAAGGCGAAGATTTGGTAATGCTGCTTGAGCGAGTCGAGCGTCGCCGTCTTGTCGTCGCTATAACAATGAACGTCCGCACCCGGCAAAAGGAAGCGATAAGTCTCGTCGACCGCCCGGAAATTGCAGGGGACCCAAACTGGTTTGCCAGCCGCACCTTGCTGCGTTGCGGCACTAAATTGGCCGAGAGGACCATCCAGAGGACGCATCGCCATCGTCAGGCTGAGACACATCAGCAGAGCCACGCCGGGCAGAGCGGGCCGCGTGAAGTCTCGAACGATCAGCGCCGCCACACAGATTCCGATAGTGATGAGAATCACCAGCCAGTAGCTGAGCGGGAACAGATGTGCATGGCCAACGCTGAACTGCAACCGTAAACAAAGATGGACCAGGACCGCGAGAGTCGCGCCCGCGACAATCAGGGAGGCCACAAAAGATTTTCGGTTAATGCGATTCCATTGCGCCGCGCACAACACGGCCACACCCGGCATGGCCGGCAAGAGGTAGCGTGGGGACCTCATGCTTGGCAGGCTGAAGATCAAAAACAGCGAGGCCGCCCAAATCCACAAGAATTTCTCTTCCGCGCTCCAGCTGCGCCTTTCTTTCATGCGCATCCAAAACAGCGCGAATGCCGGAAAAATCAGCAGGCCCGTATTCACAAAATACCCCACGGCGAAGGCCCAAATGCTCGATCCGCCCAGCAACAGATAATGCAGGTAGCTTGCGCTGCCCACGTCGAAACGCCCCACATTCTCCTGCAAAACAAACTCCTGAAACACTTCGCCAGGCTTTGGGTCGAGGAGAAACCAAACGCAAAACAGGGCCAGCGCAACAACCGGTATAATCGCGATCCTCCACCCATCTTTCTTTAGAAACGGCACGATGCGATAGCCGCGGCGGTCCAACCACCACCAGGACAACGCCAAACTTACCGGGAGCACGAGAACAAAGGATTTGTAGAGACAGGCGACGCCCAGCGCCACGCCCATTAGAATCGGAACCAGAATCGCTGACTCCATCGCTACGGGCTGCCAAAAAGTAAAAATGAAGATGGGCAGAAACGTCCAGAACATGAGTGGCGCTTCCGTCAGAAATGGCCGGCCGTAGCGGTAGACATTGAAGAAAGACAGATAGACGACGGCAGCCAGCACTCCCACGGGCCACTGCCCCGACCATTTTCTTGCGAGCAAAAAAGCCATCAGCGCCGTAAGCAAGGTATACACAACGCTTGGATAGCGTAGCCGGAACAGGTTCCAGCTCCGGCCCCAGCCGGTGGATACAATTCCCTGCCAGAACAGCAGAGGCGGCTTGGTGTTGCGCATGTCGGCCTGCTGCGACACCAGAGGCAGCAAGTGACCGCTCGCGGCAGTCAAGCGGGTAATGTGCATGTATTCGAATTCGTCGCCATTTTTGGGAATGTACTGGCTGTCGAGCGCGCAGAAATACGTCGTCACGGCCAGCAGCAGACAGACGACGTACCACCACGCCAAAACACCGGCCTTTGCAGAATGAGGCTTGTGTGACTCGGTAGGAACCGCAGTGAGGAGCTCGGTGGCGATATTCGCATTCTCCTGGTCGCGCATGAAATGTTAAGGCTTATTTACGATGATAACTTGAGCCGAGCTAGAGCTAAACGGGAAATCTCGGGTTCCGATCAGCGTATGTCTGTGCTTCGCGCGAGAACCGGCGCCGCCAGGAGTTCGTTCGCTTTCTCCAGGACACTTTTCACGGTAATTTGCTTCAAGCACTGGTTGTCGCCGTCGCACGGAGAATTGCGATGATTGAATGCGGTCAGGCATGGGGAGCAAGAAAATCCCAGATACATGGAATGAATGCTTGGAGCAGGAGGTGCGTAGAGCACCGGGGTCTCCGGGCCAAACAGCAGGATGGTAGGCAGAGTGGTGATCGAGGCGAATTGTCCGGGGGCTCCATCATTGGCCACAAGAAGCGATGCGCGATGATACAGCGCCAGCAGATGGCGCATGGAGTCTGTGTATCCGCACAGATTGACGCAATGTGGAACCCGACAGTGCGCCACGATTGATCCGCCAAGCGCCCCGTCGGAGGGCAGGCCAATCACACCGACTGCGTATCCTTGCTCAATTAAACTGGCGCATAGTTTCTGGTAATGCTCCAAGGGCCATGCTCGAATGGGCAGGATTCCGCCGCTCGCATAGACCAGCACTAAGGATCTGTCCTGAATGGCCGGGAAATCTCGGTGCAATTGTGCGATCCGGCTCTGGATTTCTGCCTCGTTCAGGCCATTCAGCGTGGGCATCTCCATCGATTCTGTTCTTGCCTGCTTCGCACACGGCACCGACTTCGATTCGATAGCATTCGCCAGGGTCACAAACTGATCGGAGATGTGACGATACGGATTGTAGAGGACCGGTCGTGTCACGAAGGAACCGCGGTACAAGCCCTCCTGCGTAAAGCGGTGAAAACCAACGCGCGCAGGCGCACCGGACAAAAACGAGAAGATGGCGCTCAATCGCGCAAACAACTCGCAATCGATGGCGACGTCCGCCCGAAGCGCATGCAGTTCGCGCAGTGCTCGGAAGACATCCCGAACGAGCCGCGCAAAAGAGCGATCGTCGAGCGCGATCACGTTTTGCGCTGGAACCAAGTCGAGAAGTTCAACAGTTTCGCGATTGCGGGCAAACAGCAACAAATGTAGAGCCGCGTCGGGATATTGCCGCTTCAGACGCGCAAACATCGGAGATGCGAGCACCTGCGAGCCCATCTCCGAAAGAAGAATGACCAGTATCTTGCGCGGCTGGCCGGATATTGGCCGGCGAGTCATCCAAGCAAACGCGGACAAGACCGCACAGATCGGCGGGCCAAAAAATCGGTCAACGAATCGATATAGACGAATATTCATCAGGCAAATTTCGAAACCGAGAAAGCGCACCCCCCATGTTCGGATGCCAATCTTCTATTATGACGACGATACCTGTGATTTTACTGCTCAACAAGCGCTCGCGCTCCGGTTATCGGGTACCGGCTTGTGGCGCAGCGAAGACGAACGCCACAACAACATATGAACTAACCTCTTTGCCTTTATATGTGGCCGGGGAAAAAGACCAAGTTTTAACCGCCGCCACGGAGGGACTACTCAACGCGCTATCGCCTTGGAGCACTTGGACTTTGCCTACTTGGCCGCCCGCGCTGATATGAACCTGCAAGACCACCGTTCCCGAAGCAACTGTGTTCGGAGGATAGTTGGCGTAATTGGCATTTTGGCAAATCGCAGGCTGATAATCTCCGCTAGCAGCAGCATACGATGACTGAAGAGACTCGCCGGGCAAACCCACGCCACTCGGATTGTAGGGATTAAAGGCCACATCGACCGGCACGACGCCCGATACAGCTTGTCCCTTGAGCGTAGCGGGAGTGAACTGCCATGAATTCAACGCGGACTGCACTGCGTTGGTCAGCGGCGGCACGTCGCGCACCACGTTAACCCGCTGCACCGAACCGTCCGAGCCAACGTTCACGTTCACAGATACAATTCCTGGCTGCTGCACATTCATCGGGTACGCGATACCACTCGCCTGCGTAACCTTAGCTGGCACATACTTTGGCCCCGGCGCTTGTCCCCGGACCCAACCGCTGGGGATCAAGCAAGCTGTGGCTAGCACTCCCGCCGCCTTCCATGCGTTTCTCATATTGCGCTCCTCCGATTCCGCCCCATTTTGTTGCAAGGTCTGCGCTGACGTTCTCGATATGCTCAGCCGATCGGTGGCGGATGCACCTGCTTACCATTGTGCAGCAACACGGCCACTTCGCTGCCGCCGGTGTAACTTATGTTGTACACTCTGCCATACTCTTCCGCTGCGAGGTTCTTGTTTGCTGCCCTCCGGCTGGTTTCCCCGCATAGCTGTCGCGGCCGCACTGGTGATTGCGGCGCTGCTGGCCGTGGACCTCGAGTGTACAAGCTCTTCCAGTTCGAGTTTGCTCGCCGCAAATGCGCTCGATCTCGCCATTGTGGTGCTTGCCACGACCTGCGCATATTGGGCCGCCAAGCGCTCGCGCGGGTATGCGCGGCAGATTTGGCTGCTGCTGGCGATTGCCCTGACGCTGAACACTTTCGCGCAAGCGATCACCACGTATTATCAAAGCTTTAGACCGCAATCGGCGCAATCGCCGTGGCCTTCGGATGTTCTGTTCTTCGTCTGGTCCGCCCCGGTCTTTATGATCCTGCTGCCGCGCTCCGAGGACGACCCGTCGGGCATCGATTCGTTGCGACTGCTGGACTTCCTGCAGGTAGCGATCGTGGCGGTAACGATCTACGTATATTTCTTTTACTCGCCATTGCGTTGGAAGGACAACCCACTCTCTCTGCTGCGGCAAATTCTACTGTTATACATCGTGCGCGACGCCATTCTGTCTTCCACCTTTTTCTTCCGTTCGCGTACTTCCCTGCCGTCCTGGTTGCGGCGCCTCTCCGTTGTGTTGGCCATAGCGTTTCTTGCCGCAGTTTTTTCTGATGCCGACTATTTTTTTACACGCAACTCGGTGGGCAGCGCTGCAAGTTGGGCTGATTTGATATGGGTCTTGCCCTACCTGGTAATCATCGCATTGGCGGCGTTCTGGCAGCCTCCAAAGGCAATGGATCTCGCCCCTAGCAGCACCCCATTTGGCACCATGGTGGCGACACAGATCCTGCCGATTGCAACGCCCCTCATCGTGATTTTTATGGGCCGCGCCATCGCCCGGGAACAACTCCTGTTTGCGTGGATTGCGATCACCGCGTCGGTGCTTTGTTCGTCCATTCGCCTGATTCTTACGAATCGAAGGCAGCGGCGGGTAGCGGACAGTTTGCTCCAAACCGAGCGCGCTCTGCGCAGTTCCGAAGAGGTCTTGGCAACGGCATTTTTCAATAGCCCCGACGCGTTCAGCATTAATGTTTTCGCGAACGGACCCTACCTGGAGGTCAACGACGGATTTGCCCGCCTGACCGGCTATACCCGCGAAGAGGTCCTGGGAAAAACGCCACGCGAAATGAATTTGTGGGTGGACATGGACAGGCGCGATCAGGTGCTTGCCGCGCTATTGCGATCGTCGCACGTGCGCGACTTCGAATTTCGTTTTCGCAATAAATCCGGCCAGATCCGTGTCGGCCAAATGAGCGCCTCCGTCATCGAACTTCGCAATCAGCGCTGTGCACTTGTGATCGTTCGAGACGTTACCGAACGTAAGGAAGCGGAGGAGATTTTGCGGACGAGCGAGGAGCGATTCCGTTTATTGGTGAGGGATCTCCACTTTGCCGTGGTACTGCATACGCCGGACGCCCGTGTGGAATTTGCGAACCGCGCAGCGCACCGCATGTTCAATATTCCGCATGGTTCGGCGGTCGGCAAACACCTGGTCGACCTGGGTATTGTTGTGCTCGGAGAAGACGGCAAACCGTTGCCCCTTGCGGAAAGCCCGGTTCCCTACGTGCTACGCACTCGACAACCCATTCAAGATGGTCTGGTGGCACTGAAACGTCCTGACTCTGACCGAGCACTCTGGGTTTTCGGAAGCGTCGTTCCGCTTTTCGACGCCAACGGAAACGTGATACGCGTGATCAGCTCTTTTGCCGATGTTACGGAAATGAAGAATGCCGAGCGCGCCATTCACAATTTGTCGACGCAGTTGCTAAAGCTGCAGGACGAGGAGCGGCGGCGACTTGGAAGGGAGCTGCACGACGGTCTGGCGCAGACGGTGTTAGCTATCAATCTGAACTTGGCACAAGCCCGGCTGTCTCTCAGTACTCAGGAAGCGATTGCCAGCCGGTCGATCGAAAAAGCCAGGGAACTGACGCAGCAAATGTCCCGCGAAATCCGCACGCTGTCGTATCTGCTGCATCCGCCACTGCTCGATGATTTGGGGCTGGTGTCCACCTTGAAAGAGTACGTACATGGATTCAGCGAACGCAGCGGAATCAAGACCGAACTCATCGTAGAAACGGAGTTTGGAAGGCTTCCGCAATTGCTGGAAATCTCGTTATTTCGCATCGTTCAGGAAAGTCTCGCAAATATTCAACGCCATTCGGGCAGCGCGAGCGCGGAGATCAGGTTCATGCAACAAGACACGCTTCTGGCACTGGAAATCAATGACCATGGGCATGGTTTTCAGCCACCAGCCGCGAACGGAAATAATGTTTTTCCCCAGGAAATGACGAATGCCGGTCCTGGTTCAGCGGCTGACGGAAATCCCGATAAAGATTCGACGCGCGAAGCGCGCCTTGGAGTAGGGATTCCCGGGATGCGGGAACGGATGGCGCAACTGGGGGGCGAACTTGAAATTATTTCCAGTGCCAACGGGACTAAGGTTCGCGCTACTATCTCGCTAGCGCCTTTTTCCGTGACGGAGAATTTTGATGCACCGGCTTCGCATCTTGATCGCGGATGACCATTCCGTCGTCCGCGCGGGGCTTCGCGCTCTGCTCGAGTCTCGTCCGGGTTGGGAGGTCGTGGCGGAAGCAGCGGACGGGCGTGAGGCAGTCGAAAAAGCAACGAAGCTCAAGCCCGATGTAGCGGTGCTGGATATCGGCATGCCGCTGCTGAACGGAGTGGAGGCAACGCGACGCATTCGGTCGTCGACTCCGTCTACCGAGATACTGATCCTCACCATGCATGAGTCCGATGACCTGGTGCAACAGGTAGTAAACGCTGGTGCGCGCGGCTATATCCTGAAGGACGAAGCGGACCGCGTGCTGATCGCGGCTGTAGATGCGGCTCGGCATCACAAGCCATACTTCTCCAGCAGGATCTCTAATGCGCGGTCGGCCGAAGAGCTAACAACTCCACCCGATGGCACGAAGGTATCCCGGCAACGATTGACTCCGCGCGAGCGCGAGATATTGCAACTATTAGCGGAAGGCAAATCCAACAAAGAAGTCGCGAACCTGCTCGGGATCAGCGTAAACACTGCCGAAGCGCATCGTGCCAATATCATGCTGAAGCTGGGAATGCACTCCCTGGCGGAACTGGTGCATTACGCCATTCGCAATCAGATCATCAAGCCGTAAGAGCGTTGTTGTTGAGCGGCGTGACCTATTTCCCGATATTCAAATCGGCTTTCATCTGAGTCCTAGTGCAAATTCACTAGGGATTCAACTCAATTCCATCGGCGGACCGGTTTGTTCATCATTCGTTCAGCTGGTTCAGGGTACCGAATGCAGGGCATTAAAACGATCCGAGTGGTCATAGCCGACGATTCCCCTACTGCACTGCGGTCGGTGTGTGAGTATCTGGAATTTGCCGGAGGGTTCGAGGTCGTTGGGACTGCAAGTGATGGCTTGAATGCAATTCAATTAGCATCCGCCCACAAGCCTGATCTGGTGCTACTCGATCTCAGCATGCCGCGGGTGAACGGACTGGAGGCAGCCGAGCAAATCCGCCTCTCCAGTCCCCACCTGCGGATGATCATCTTCTCTGAATTGAATGGTCTCTCGATCGCAGATGAGTGCCGACGACACGGAGCCGATTCGTTTTTGCACAAAAGCCATTTGCCGGACAGCTTACTGCCAGAGATTGAGCGTCTTTTTTCTCTGGATAACCGTGGCGGTCCCACAGCCAGCAACACCTAGTCTCTAGCTGTTTGCGCTTTGCCGAACGCTCCTCCCCGCCCGCGTTCCCTAAGCGTTGTGTGAAAAAACTGGAGCCAGCAGTTTGTGCCGGGCTGGCAAGCGGGGAACCTTTTTGACGGAGAAAGGGCTTCCTCGCAAAGAAAATTTGTGTGAAGGAGCAATTAGAAAGAATCCCACGGTAACGCGCAGTATTGACCAGGGCATGGCGATGGGATGGGTTCTAAAACGCAAGGCATATGCAAGACTCCGTTTTTCAAATTTTGTTTCTTGGAGAAAATTCCTCCTGGTTCAAACTATCGCAAGCGGTGGCCGCTTCTCCGGAGACGCTGCGGGTGCGGCGTCTGGATTCCCTCGCCGAACTCTTTCATACCCTGGCGGTTGGCCAATCACACGGGCTGGCCATCGATGTCCATTCCTGGAATTTTCAAGGCCTGCATTACGTGGAGAAGGTTCGTTCCGAGTATCCGGCTTTTCCAATCATTGCTCTGTATTCGCCGAGCGTTCGAGAAATCGATAAGAAAGCCGTTACTTCCGGGGCCTCAGGTTGCATTTCGCTGGGCGACATATCCGCGGAAGGCCTTCACGCCATGGTTGCTGCCGTACTTTCTGACAACAAATCTCAATTCATTCTAGAGAGAGGCTCGCAGATGCAATTGCCCTCCCCAGACACGGAACGTGTCACCATTTCCCTGTCGAAAAATCAGGTAATCACACATGCGCTGAATAATCTGCTCTGCGTGATCTCGGCGAACGCAGACCTGCTGGCGGACAAACTGAGCGGCAGTGGGCCCGATCCGCGCCCACTGTCAGAAATCAAGAAGGCAGCGCAGTCCGCCGCGGCACTCATGCGGCATTTGAAGTAGTCAAACGAACATTCGTGCTGTTCGCACCGGCCGGTTTTGCGTGATATCCACGAATTTTCGATTTACACCGGGCAATCGTTCGGGTATCCGTTGGTTCTGACTGAGTTGAAGGGACAGCAGCTATTCATCGCTGGCCTGCGGCTCACTCCCATTTTGGGGGATTCCGGCACACCACCCTCAATTACAATTTCGATTTAAAGCCGTTGGTTCTGTATTCGAATGAGGTAAATGGTTCTGGGCAG
Organism: Verrucomicrobiia bacterium; assembly: GCA_035506955.1. Lineage (GTDB taxonomy): Bacteria > Acidobacteriota > Terriglobia > Acidiferrales > UBA7541 > Acidiferrum. The sequence continues at coordinate 35,203 of DATJOO010000011.1, read as the reverse complement.
TATCGTTATGGAGGTGGTGGTAGACCACGATTGCAGATTGTCCCGCATTTTCTGGTGCCCTACCGGCCGTTTTTCGACGTCAACGGAGGGTTCCTCGCGTTCACTAAGGACACTCCTATTCCAGTAACAGGGAGCGTCCACATGACTCTCGATTTCGGACCCCGGTTGTACATGCCCATTCTCGAAGGTGTATGCCGCATACACGAAGAACGAATCGAACCCCGGATTAAATCGAGCCGTCTAGGCATTCGAAAAATGGAAAAACTGCACGCCGGTCTTCAGAGTGCGGCGTTCATACCTGGTAGCCACAAGGGTGGGCTGTTGCCTGACCAAGTCCCGAGCGTCATTCTGCGCTCCTGCTGACGGCACCGTGAGCGAGGGCCCACTCCACAAATCCCGAAGGCGGTTCCTTTATGCCCAGAATGTTCGCTCCTTTAATTGATTGGATCGAATTCCAGTGCGCTCCTTCCCAATTCGAATTCTGGAGATCGGCGTTCTCTAAAGTGGTACCGGTCAAGTCAGCGTTCTTCAGATCCGCTCCCGTCAAATCCGCGTCATTCAGCGCACTGTTTGCAAACGATGCTGCTTTGAGTGTGGCTCCGCGAAGATTCGCGTTTTGCAAGTTTGCGTCTGTGACGGAGGCCCCGGCCAGATTGGCATGGCGCGCATCGGCCCCGTCGAAGTTCGCACGTGCCAATTTTGCCTTCGGCAGTTGGACACCCATCAGAAAAGCAGAAGACAGATTCACGCCTACCAAGGAAACGCTGTCCGCATTCAATTCCTCGAGCGCCTCAATCCTCCCCCCGTTGCCGCCCTTACCTTCAGCGGAATTGACCACTTGCCAAGCCTGATAGTGCTTCTGTTTGAGGCGATCACCTGTTTCGGAAAAATAGAAAATCACTGCGACCACCACGCCCAATCTACTTAGATAATCCAAGACTTCCAGAAAACGCCAGTTGCTGAGCCCGTAAGCTAACCATTCCATTCCATATTCCACCGCCACAAATGGTTTCAGCCACCAGTGCCTTGCCCGGCCGTTCCACTCGGCCCATTCAATCGGTCTTTCTCTCCTCTCATAGATGAGCATGCGCTTGTCCTCCGCCCATTCGATCCAACATCGCAGGCTACGTTACACCGGATTGGGCCCAGGACGCGTGGCGGGGAGGAGCACTCGCGCTCTGCTATGCTTTTGGCATGACCACAAACCGCCAGTTGTTGCTACGCGCGCGGCCAAGCGGCCTGGTAACTCCCGAAGTGTTGCAATTGACGGAAACACCGGTGGCAAAACTCGAGGAAGGCCAGGCCCTCGGGCGAGTAAAATACTTGTCAATTGATCCGACGATGCGCGTCTGGATGGCGGACATTCCGCAGTACATGCCCCCGGTGCAAATCGGCGAAGTCATGCGCTCCTTTGGCCTCGCTGAAATCGAGGAGTCGCGCCATCCCGATTACAAGAAGGGCGACAAGGTGATGGGGCTTACAGGACTACAGGAATATGTGGTCATCACGGGAACGGAAAAGCGGGGCTTTCAGAAAGTGCCCTCAATTCCCTTCCTATCTGACACGAATTTTCTCGGCACGTTGGGCGTCAATGGCCTAACCGCCTATTTCGGACTTCTCGAGATCGGCAAGCCACAGGCCGGAGAGACACTGGTGGTATCTGCAGCGGCCGGCGCCACGGGAAGCATCGCCGGACAACTTGGGAAGATTCACGGATGCCGTGTAGTTGGGATTGCCGGATCCGAAGAGAAGTGCAAGTGGATCAAAGGGGAGTTGGGATTTGACGCCGCAATCAATTACAAACAAGCGGACTGGATGGTGCAACTCGAAGCGGCAACACCCAACGGCGTCGACATCGATTTTGAAAATGTAGGCGGGGAAATCATGCAGGCGGTGATCCATCGTATGAACCTCCACGGGCGGGTAGTTCTCTGCGGCTTAATCTCCGGGTATACAAAGAACGATCCGGCGCTGGCGAGTTTCGCGCAGGTGGTGATCAGGCGGCTCCGCGTAGAGGGCTTCATAATCCTGGACTATGCTGCCCGCTTTATGGAACCCGCGCAGAAACTGGGAATGTGGAAGATGACCGGGAAGCTCAAAGACAGACAGACTATTCTGAAAGGTCTGGACAAAGCCCCGGAAGCCATCAACATGCTGTTTGCGGGCGGCAATATCGGAAAGCTGATGATCGAACTTTGAGACTCGGCGCTACTTTGCCGTGGCCTGTTGCTTCTTGCGCTCCGCGTCCATGCGTTGAACCATTTCCTCGAACTTCGGCTTCTGCTCGGGCGTTAGGAACTGCCGCATTTCGTTACGTGCTTTTTCGCGCACTCCGTCGACGTCGGCCTCCGCTTTGTCGCGGATGGTTTTCATATCTTCGTGAGCGTGACGGATGATGTCGTCCATCTTAGCGCTCTGATCCGGAGCCAGCCCCAGCTCCCTAGTCATGTCCTGCACGCGTCTGGCCCGGCGTTCGGGTTCGCTCATGGGGGGTGACGTTGTTTTCGCCAAAACCGTGTGGTGACCGAAACTGTATCCGAAGACAATACCGATCGCCGCTCCTACTAAGAACACCAAAGCGAGCCAAAGGCGGGCCTTGCGCTGCGCATCCTGGATCATGGCAACTTGTCCTCGTGAGCCGTAGCGATAATGTCATCGTTTGGCGGAGCAGGTACGCCTTCGAAGATGCTCTCCACAGGTCCCATTCGCGTGCCCTGCATGCTACTGGCGGCGCGGCGTTCCTGGAAAGCCCACGTCCCGCCCAACATCAGCAACAAAGTAGCCAGCGCTACCAGGCGAGGAGCTAAACGCCGGACATTCACCCAGAAGCCGTTCTTGCGCTCCTCGATGTCGTGTTCCTGCGCGGCAATCGCGCCCATCACACGCGCCGTAAACCACGGTCCAGGTTGCGGCAGGTCCTCGCTCATTGCGGCAAACGCCTGCCGTGTATCAGCCCAGTTTTGTAATGCAGCTTGGCATTCCGCACATGCTGCCGCATGCGCGCGAAGCTCCTCTGGCAATTGCACCAGCAATGGGCTGGCGTTGCCAGCATCGCCGGGGCGCAACCCTTCCAATTCGTTCCGAAGCCACTCGCAATTGATTTTTTCGCCCATTGGGAGTTCTCTCATTCTGACTTTACCTCTTTTCTCCCCGCAGTCCATTCGCAAACCATCTCAAACACTTGCCGCTCGCTTCTTTCGTCGAATGCGTTCTGCTATCTTTTGCCGTGCACGAAATAATCTCACTTTGACTGTATTGCCGTTGATGCCCATGATGTCGGCGATTTCTTCGACGGTGAATCCTTGCATTTCCTTCAGCACCAGCATGGTGCGGTCCCGTTCATCCAAACAGTCTAACCAATGGTCCAATTGCTGTTTGGTCTCCAATTGCTCGCTAACGTCCGGAGCATACTCCGCCTTCTGTTCTGTCGACTGATAAACATGGGCCTGTTCTTCACTTAATTCCGATTCAAACACCAGAGGCCGAACTTTCTTCTTGCGCAACAAGTCCCAACATTCATTCACCGTGATTTTGTACAACCAGGTGCTGAATGCCGACCTCTGATCAAACCGTTTCAGGGAAAAGTACGCCTTAAGAAAAACTTGCTGAGCAATGTCTTCAACGTCCTCACGGTTCCTCAGGATTCCTCCTGCTACCGCAAAAACCCTTCCCTGATGCCTTGCCACCAGCAGCTCGAACGCTTGCTTCTCCCCATGCTGGGCCCTCCGCACCAGTTCGCGGTCATCTTCCTTCCGCGCCGTAGTACCTGATTGGCCTTTTTCGGCCCCGGCTGCTACCGGCAACTCGGTATCCTCTAATTTTGGGACGTTGGCCATCTCTCTTTGGTTACGCTATTTTAATCCCGGTGTCTACTGATTCCCCTCGGGCGCAAAGAAGGGTTCCTTAGCAGATAAGTATCTTCACACCGCTTAGATATTTGCTGTTGCAATTGATGAACAACTGTACAATACTCAACCCATGATTATCGGTGACAGGCTTCGCGCTCTGCGCGAGGAAAAGAAACTTTCCCAGGGTGATATCGAGAAACGGACAGGTTTGCTTCGGTGTTACATCTCTCGCGTCGAGAATGGCCATACGGTCCCGGCCATCGAAACACTGGAGAAACTTGCACGCGCCCTCGAGTGCCCACTTTATCAACTCTTCTACGACGGCGAGGAACCCCCTCAGCTACCCAATTTGCCCAAGCGGAAATCGTCGGATGACATCGCCTGGGGCACTGCTGGTAAAGAGGCGCGGTACCTCAACAAGCTGCGCCGCTTGCTAAGCAAGTCCGACGACGAAGATCGTAAGCTGCTGCTCTATATGGCCCAGAAAATGGCCAATAGGTAGTGGCTTCTTTCGGGGATACTTCCCCCGGAAACAACTCGTGTCCAGGAAAGGCTGCAGATCGTAGATCATGTGGCCTTTTCGCATTTTTAGGCTGATAAGACGGTTTTAATGGGCTGCGCTTGCTTGCAGGAAAATCCCTTCTATTCCCACTCAATTGTGCTTGGCGGTTTGCTGCTCACGTCGTAAACGACCCGCGTTACCCCCGGTACTTCGTTTACGATCCGCGTCGACATTCGTTCCAGCACTTCACTCGGAAGTCTGACCCAGTCTGCGGTCATCGCATCTTCCGACTGCACGACTCGAATCGCGACCGTCAGCCCATAGGTACGGCCGTCCCCCATAACGCCCACGCTTCGCACCGGCAACAAGACTGCAAACGCCTGCCAGACCTTTTCGTAAAGGCCCGCGCGGCGAATCTCATCCGTCACAATGGCATCCGCTTCCCGTAGGGTAACCAGGTCCTCGCGTGTGATTTCCCCCAATAACCGCACCGCTAGACCTGGACCGGGGAATGGATGCTTGACCAGTATCTCTTCTGGTAAACCTAAGTCTTTTCCAATGCTACGGACCTCGTCTTTGAAGAGGTCACGCAAGGGCTCAATCAGGCCAAACGGCATGTCTTTGGGCAAGCCACCGACGTTGTGATGGGTTTTTATTGTTGCGGACGGCCCCTTAACGGACACCGATTCGATCACATCCGGGTACAGAGTCCCTTGGACAAGAAAGCGAATCTCCCCGCTGGATTCTTGCTGCAGTCTCTGGGCTTCTGCCTGAAAGACGTGGATGAACTCATTTCCGATAATTTTACGTTTTTTCTCTGGGTCACTTACGCCTTTCAGCTTGTCCAGGAATCGATCGGTGGCATCCACCCCGATGACATGCAGCCCAAGTCGATCGCGATACATTTCCAGGGTATGTTCGAATTCGTCTTTGCGGAGTAGCCCAGTATTGACGAAGATATTTGTCAGGCGTGATCCGATGGCGCGGTGCACTAGCACCGCCGCGACGGTTGAATCCACACCACCACTCAATCCGCAGATAGCGTGATGAGTTCCGACTTTCTGGCTAATCGCTTCGACGGTCTCATCAACGAATCTCGCGCCGCTCCACTTGGGTTCCGCTTGGCAAACGGCAAAAAGAAAGTTGCGGAGGATTTCGGTGCCCCGTTCCGTGTGCTTCACTTCGGGATGGAACTGCACCGTGTAGATTTTGCGCTTGGGATCTTCCGCGGAGGCGATGGCGTTGGAGGTCTTGCCCGTCACGTGAAATCCGGTGGGCAGTCGATGCACATGGTCGCCGTGACTGTTCCAGATTTTTAGGCTGGCGGGAAAGCTTGTGAAAAGATCACTCGCGCAACGTTCGACGTTCAAATGCGCTGGTCCGTATTCTCGCCTCTCCGCCGACACCACTTCCCCACCCAGATTCTTCGCGATCCACTGCATGCCATAACAAATTCCAAGAACGGGAACGCCCATTGCCAGCACGGCAGGGTCACATTTCGGTGCGTCTTTGTCGTACACCGAACTCGGGCCGCCGGAGAGGATAATTCCCGCGGGTTCCAGTTTGCGGATTTCGTCGATGGAGATTGTGCAGGGCAGGATGGCGCTGAAAACCCGCTGCTCGCGCACGCGGCGGGCGATGAGCTGAGTGTATTGCCCGCCAAAATCCAACACCACAATCCCGCCCAACTCCGTTTTCATTCTCCCAGTGTGCTTCTCGGCTTGTGCGGCCCCGTCCATGGACACCTCGCAAAGGAACTCGGTGCTTTAGCGCACCACGATATTCAGGAGTTTATCCTGAACATAGATCACTTTGACCACGGTTTTGCCTGCTAAATGCGCGGCAACATCCGCCTGCGCTTTCGCCAACGCCATCACTTCGTCTTGTGTTGCACCAGCGGCAATCTTCAGCTTGCCACGTACACGCCCATTGATTTGCACGACGATTTCGACTTGCTCGTCTTTCGCCAGGTCGGCATTGAAGGCGGGCCAACGTACGGTCCACAATCCTCCCGAGTGCCCGAGCATCTCCCATAACTCTTCCGCCAAGTGGGGAGTCAGGGGAGCCAGGAGTAGAACTAGAATCTCGAGGACTTCCTTACGCACTTCGGCGCGCACCCCGGCATCGGCGGCGTACACCGCGTTCGTCAACTCCATGATCTGTGCGATCGAGGAATTGAAATGCCAGCGCGTCTCGAAATCCTGGGTGACCCTGCGTAGCGTCTGATGCGCTTTGCGCAGCAGGGCTTTTTCTGGTTCGCTGTAATTCGCCGCAGGTTGCGGATTCGCGCTCACAGTCAATACGCTATCCGCGGATTTCTCAATCAGCCGGTAGACACGATTGAGGAAGCGCCAGGCGCCTTCAATGCTTTCCTCACTCCACTCCAGATCCTTTTCCGGCGGTGCCGCGAATAGCGTGTAAAGGCGGCCCGTATCCGCACCGAACTTATCCGCCATGTCGATGGCGCCGACCACATTGCCTCGCGACTTGGACATGGCTTCCCCGCCCTTCAGCACCATGCCTTGCGTAAAGAGCCGCGCTGCCGGTTCGCTGTGATGGATCAAGCCAATATCGCGCATCATCTTGCACCAAAAACGCGAATACAACAGATGGAGAATGGCGTGGGTAATGCCGCCGATGTATTGATCGATCGGAAACCAGTAACCGACCTTGGCAGAATCGTAGGGCGCCTGGTCATTGTGCGGATCGCAGTAACGATAGAAATACCAGGACGAATCCACAAAGGTGTCCATGGTGTCGGTTTCGCGGCGAGCCTGTTCCGCGCATTTGGGACATTTCACATTCACGAAATCAAGATCGGTCGCCAGCGGAGATTGGCCCTCGCCCGTAAGTTTGGGATTGGCGGGCAAAACGACGGGCAGATCTGCATCGGGCACCGGCACCATGCCGCACTTGTCACAGTAGATGACCGGGATAGGCGTGCCCCAATAGCGCTGGCGGGAAATGCCCCAGTCGCGCAGGCGGAAAATGGTTTCTTTCTTGCCAAAGCCGCGAGCATCAGCATCCGCCGCCATTTTTTCGATGGCGTCTTCGGTGGTGAGTCCGGAATAGGGTCCTGAATTGACGCTCAGGCCGTACTCGGTGAATGCTCCCTTGGGTTCGGAGGAGGCAGCCTGCTTTCCGGAGTCCTCTTGAGGCTGCACAACCACGGGGATCTTCAAGCCAAATTTGGTAGCGAATTCGAAGTCGCGTTCGTCGTGAGCGGGCACGGCCATGATGGCACCAGTGCCGTATTCCATGAGCACAAAGTTGCCCACCCAGATCGGGATGTTTTCTCCATTGAATGGATTTACGGCATAACGCCCGGTGAAGAAGCCATCTTTTTCGGCCGTGGCGATGTCTTCCATTTTCACTGAAGTCTGTTTCATTTGCGCGAGTTTGGCACATCGCGCAGCGGCATCCGGGCCATCGCCCGCGATCAACGATTCCACGAAAGGATGGTTCGGCGCGAGGATTAAGGCGCTGGCGCCATAAATGGTGTCGATGCGCGTGGTGAAAATTTCGATCTTCCGTTCGGCCGGAGCGCCGGCAATCCCAAACCACACCTTGGCGCCTGTGGATTTGCCGATCCAATTGCGCTGCATGGTGATGACGCGTTCCGGCCAGCCGCCTTCCAGTAACTTCAAGTCGTCGAGCAACTGGTCGGCATAGGCGGTGGTCTTCAAGAACCACTGTTCAATCTCGCGCGCCTCAACAAGGGTGTCTTCGTGGCGCCAGCAATAGCCTCCGTTGACGACCTGCTCGTTGGCCAGCACCGTGCAACATTTCGGGCACCAATTGACGCGGCTTTTCTTGCGATAGGCCAAGCCGCGTTCCAGCATGCGCAGGAAGAACCACTGGTTCCACTTGTAGTATTCCGGATCGCACGTAGAAATTTCGCGGCGCCAGTCATACGAAAAACCGAAGCGGCGAAGCACGCGTTGGAATTCGGCGATGTTGTTATTGGTCCAGGTGCGCGGATGGGTATGATTCTTGATGGCGGCGTTTTCCGCGGGCAGACCAAACGCATCCCACCCCATAGGGTGGATCACATTGAAACCCTTCATGCGCTTGACGCGCGCCACCACGTCGCCAATGGTGTAATTGCGCATGTGGCCCATGTGCAGCGTACCGCTGGGATAGGGCAACATCTCTAGGACGTAATATTTCGGTTGTTTTGGGTCAGCTTCCGATTCGAACACGCGGCTTTCGTTCCACCGCTTTTGCCACTTTGCTTCGACTTCCTGCGGCTTGTAATCCCCCACGCGACTTTATCCCTTCCGCTTGGTCGATTTTGCCTTACCGTGCTTCTTGGAACTTTTGTTCGCGGGAAGATGGCGCGAACTGTGTTTCTTGCCCAACCTGTCCATGGAGCGCTTCATGGCTGGAGTCAGCATGGAAAAACCTTTTTCCACGACGGGCCCTTCCACGCCACTCAGTTCCCACAATTTGGCTACGTTGCGACGATCGTCACCGGGATCATCAATGGGCGTTTCCAGGATAAATGCACGGCCCGGCAACCCTTCGGGCGGTACCGTACCTAGGCGAGGATGGCGGAGGATGCGGCTAAAGGCATCTTGGCCGATCTTCCCTTCCCCAATATGGGCGTGACGATCGATGCGTCCCCCCAGGGGAATTTTTGAGTCATTCGCGTGCAGGACCAGCACGTTCTGCAAACCAATGGTGCGATCGATCGAATCAATCGTCTGTTCGAGCCCGGCTTCGCTGCGAATGTCGTAGCCAGCCGCAAGCAAATGCGCCGTATCCAGGCAAGCACCAACCCGCAAGGGCTGGTCGTCGGTTCGGTCTGCCCCGCTGCCACGGTTCAAACCGTGGACGATGGCCGCGACCTCTTCGAGTCGCGCCCCGACGGCATGACCCATCCCGGCGGTATTCTCGATGAGTATCCGCATTTTCCCGAGCGGCACGCGCTTGGCGGCTTGCTTCACGCTCTCGATAATGGAGGCAATCGCCGCTTCTATCGGAGCATCGCCACGCGACCCTGGGTGCACCACCACGAAGTCTGCTCCCAGCAATACTCCTCGCACTAACTCTTCGTGGAACGCCTGAATGGAGCGCGTTCTGAGCATCGGTTGGAAGGCCGCCAGGTTGATCAGGTAATTAGCATGAATCACCAGCGGGCCCAGTGCCAACTCTTCGCGACGCGCACGAAACGCCCTGGCATCCGAGACCGGAATGCCGACCTTAGCCATCTGCCACATGCGCGGGCTGGCCGAGAAAATTTGCACCGCGTTTGCGCCCAATTTGCGCGCCGATTCCAGGGCGTTCAGATAGCTGCCCGCAATCGATGTGTGAATACCGATGCGGACACTGCCGTCCAGCCAGGCGGCCGGTAATGGCTCCGGTTCGGGCTGAGGGATGTACTCCTCGTCCGCCTCAAAGACCGTATTGTCGACCAATGGATATTCCGCCATGCCTATTTCTACCTGCTCTTTCTCTCTGTCCTTAAACTTCCTATTCTACCACACCACCTTTTCCGCCGTGCGCGACCTGCTCCGGTCAATTTGCGGCTTCGGCGCGCCATTTCGCTTGTGATTTGGCGGGCGCTGCGCGACCATAGCGGGCGCTATGTCCGCTTCAGCGTCTGCACCGAATGTCCAGCAAGCCGTTCCCTTCTTTATGGTTACCGAAATGCCTCGATCTCTGCGCTTCTATGTAGATGGGCTGGGGTTTGTGCTGCGAAATAAATGGACGCCCGACGCGCCCGATAAGATTCGCTGGTGCTGGCTGGAATTGGGTGGAGCAGCCTTGATGCTACAGGAGTACCGCGAGGGGCGGGCACCGTCGGAAAAAAGGGGACAAGGCGTGTCCGTGTGGTTTCAGTGTCGCGACGCCTTGGCGTTGTATCACGAGTTTCGCTCGCGCGGCCTTGAGCCTCGGGAACCGTTTGTGGGCAATTCGTTATGGGACGTGGCTATCAGCGACCCCGACGGATATTCCCTGCATTTCGAGAGTCCCACCGATGTGCCTGAAGAGACCACACTTTCCGAGTGGCTGGCCAAGCAGAAAGGCGCATAGAGGTGCCAGTGCGGTCAGGATTCCCCAGACAATCTGTCCGGCAAGGCTCAACGATACTTACGATTTTGTTGTTGGCAGCCATTACTAGTCGCGCGCAATCCGTGAACAATCAACGGAACGCTGCCGTTCGCGACTTGGCGAAAAACATCGCACAAGTCGGTGTTCACAAACTGTACCTGCCGGATGTGTGCGATTCGAACAAGCGGCCGCACGGGCCGAGTGCGTACTTTGCTGGGAGCTTTTCGCAATTACTGGAAGCCAACGCACACGGTTTTGCGGTGCTTCCGCGCAGCAAGGCGCATCGTTTTCTCCTGGATAACCACTGGACAGACTGCGATGTAGTGCGCCCAGAAGTTGCAGAACAGCTCGCATCAAAATTTGGATTGGATGCCATTCTCAGCACCCTGCTATCGCCACAAAACGGTGAAGTTTCTATTGATTTTGTGCTGACCGACCGCTCAGGAAAAGAACTATTGCGCAGTAACTACGTGGAAGCGCGCAATGCCGCTACAGTGGCATTGTTCCCGGCGATGACAGCGGCCGCGGGTTGGCCATTTTATTTCGGCGGGATCGATGGAGTTACCATGCCGAAAGCTCACGAAATGAGACCCGTACAGAATTCCAACTCGCGGATATCGGGCGCGATCATCCTGTCGGCAGTAGTTGGCACTGACGGGAAAATTGAACAGCCAAGGGTTATTCAAGGCCTGGATCCTGGCTTGGACCAAGCTTCATTGGACGTGACCAAGAGCTGGCGATTCGAACCGGCAAAAACTCCGGACGGGACACCGGTAGCTGTGCGGCAGGTATTTGAAATGAACTTCAAGTCTTATTGAGTGCCGCTACTTTTTGCTGAAGCTTCTCACGTAGTTCACGAGGTCCCAGATCTGGTTGGACTTCAGCCGGCCTTCTTCGCCCTGCATCTGCCCCCTGCCTTTATCAATGATCATGTACATGTCACCGTCGGTCATCGTCTTCATGAAGTCGGCATCGCGAAAATCTTTGAGAGTCAGCTTCATGTCCGCCGCTAAATCGCCGTCGCCAGCGCCCGCTTTGCCATGACACATGGCGCAATCGGTGCCGTAGGTTTTCTTGCCGGAGGCCAACGATACCGGCGAGCTTTTCACCGGATTGACCAGCTTTGCCGCGTTTGTATCGGAGGGGCTTGCCGGCGCGGGCTTTAGATCCGCCTTCTGTGTGTTTTGCCAACCGGAGTTCCAGAGCACCATTGCCACACACAAAACCATCCACTTCATGCGTGCCTCCTCTCGGACTAACGTGCTTGACGTCCCCCTGCGAAGTTGCGCCAAGTATAGTCCTTCGCTGGGCCCGCTGCGAATAGCAAGTGTCTAATTGTGAATGTAGGGATGAATGTTTTAAAGGTAGGTCGTGATCCAGAGCGGGCGCGAATCCGTTATTTAGGGGTGAAGGGGCGCGAACTGATTGGCATCTCGCGAACCTTTGCACTGGGCTTGGGATTGGCAGTGGCAATCTCGTGCAGTCGTACCAAGACATTTCGGGTGATTTCTTCCTGGCCGGGTCCGCGCAATGCTTCGACCGCACTCGCCAGACGCACAAGGCACACCATCAACTCGTCGGTGATCGGTGAGTGGTCGAGCTCCATGCGGATTTTGCGACGGCTCAAAAGCAATGCCGCGGCGCAAAGCAGCAATGCTCCCGCGGCTAATAATTCGTAACTGATCGGCGCCGTCATATTAGAACCGTAGGAAGGGACCAAACATCACCTTCAGGCCTTGGTGTGCGCCGTGGTTGAAATACATTTCGTCGCCGACGTCGAGGCGCAGTCCGACCGGACCGACTTTGCCTTCGACGCCACCCCCCGCCAATAAATGCTGCATTCATGTTCTGCGCACGCAAATTGGCGACTTTCGATGGAGCGCCTCCGGGATATAACGCTTTCTCCAGGTAGTCGGCAAATGCTCCGACCTGGAAATTTCCGGGTTCTTGCGCCCTCAAGCAGGGAACCAGTGCAGCGCAGCACACACCCAGCAGCAACACTCTTTTCATCGGCATTCTCCGTTTTCGAGTTTGAACCCTCGAAAGCAGCGAGTGGCTGGTCGCGTACTGCTCTCACCAAGAAGGATGTCGTGAGCGTGCGTCGGGTTTCTAAGTTGTTTTCCGTAATTAGCGGCGCCTCAATCCTTGAGGCGCCAGAAAATGATCGGCGCGGTATTCATGAATTGGCTAGAAGCGAATCAGTGGGCCAAATGTGACTCTCAATCCCTGCTGGGCGCCATGGTTGAAATATATTTGATCGGCTACATCCAGGCGAAGCACAACGGGACCGGCTTTCCGTTCCACACCTCCACCGAACAAGAGCGCCGCGTTTATATTCTGGTTGATTAGATTCTGAATTCCGTTCGACACAGAAGTGGAACCCACTGGAACGTTGTTAAACATGTAGTCGATAAACCCGGCTTTCAATTCAACAAAGGGGCGAACGCGCCCATTGGTGATGGTGTAGCGGGGGCCAAAGAAAGCATCGAGCGTGCGCACGCCGGAAGTGATGAAAGCCGCGCCGCCTCCGTCGTAGCTAAAGGCGTTGTTAAAACCACGGTTGAAGTCGTACGCCACATCCCCTTCCAGCGTAACGTGGGGCACCAAATCCAGGCCCGCGCGGCCACCCAACCCGAACATATTTGTTCCCGTGGCGCCGGAACGGAAATAATCGGCGAAAACGCCAGCTTGAAATTTCTCATCCTCCTGTGCTTGCAACGCAGACGCAAACGCCACAAGACACACCACCAGTAACAGCAACTTTCGCATCGTTCTATCTCCTTGATAACGCCCCGAAGTGGAGATGGCCGGTCCCCCAACCGACCACTGGGGCACACATAGATTCCCTCCGCCGAGCAAATTAGTTCCCCAACCACATCGGCGAGACGTCGCTTTACGTTGCTTGTGGTCCTCCGTTACACTTCTATTTCGCACTTACAACTAAGGAATTTTTCATGCTCGTTGTCATGCAATCTCACGCCACCGAGGCCCAGGTTCGCGCCGTTTGCGAGCGCATTGAGTCTTTAGGCTTAAAAGCCCATCCGATTCCCGGAGCGGGACGCACCGCTATAGGGATTACCGGTAATTCTGGTGCAGTGGATTTGGGAGTGCTGGAGTCGTTCCCCGGCGTCATCGAGTGCATTCCGGTAACTAAACCCTACAAACTGGTTTCCCGCGATGTGAAAGAGGAAGACTCGGTCATCAAAATACCGGCACCTTCGGGAGACGTACTGGTTGGCGGCAAGCACATCGCGATGATTGCCGGGCCCTGCGCCGTGGAAACGGAAGAGCAGTGCTTTGCCGTGGCAGAGCGGTTACAGGCGACGGGAATCCGCCTCTTCCGTGCGGGAGCGTACAAACCGCGGACCAGTCCATATTCGTTTCAAGGCCTCGGATTATCTGGTTTGAAAATTCTGGCGCGCGTGCGGAAGCAATTTGGATTCGGAATCGTAACCGAAGCCATCGATAACGAATCTTTAGACCTGGTCGAGGAGTACGCCGACGTGATCCAGATTGGCGCGCGCAATATGCAGAATTTTTCATTGCTCAAGCGTGCCGGCAGAGCGAAGTTGCCTGTGCTTCTGAAGCGAGGTATGTCCGCGACACTCGACGAATTTCTGATGGCCGCCGAATATATCCTCAGCGAAGGCAATTACAACGTGATGTTGTGCGAGCGCGGTGTACGCACTTTCTCCGATTTTTCGCGAAACACGCTGGATTTAGCGGTAGTGCCCGCGGTGAAGAAGCGTAGTCATCTGCCGATTTTGGTCGATCCGAGTCACGGAACCGGCAAGCGCCACAAGGTGTTGCCGCTGTCGAGAGCCGCGGTGGCTGTCGGCGCAGACGGGTTGCTGGTGGAGGTCCATCACCAACCGGAAAAAGCTTTGTCGGACGGTATTCAATCGATCCTGCCCGACGAGTTTGCCGAACTACACGGTGAAGTGGAACAGATTGCCCAAGTGCTGCACCGCGAACTGAACTAGCACTGCGAACTCGTGCCGTCTGGTACGCGCGTATCTGTTATTCTCTTTTTATTCAATGTCCCACGCGAAAAACTTCCGCCTGTATTTTGCGCTATGTGTCCTGCTGGTGTCCGCCACGGTGCTCGTTTTGCGGGAACACCGGGCGTCGTTCCTGCGACCGAACCTGCACATGTACGCGTATGTATCGACAGCCGATGGCTCGCTCACGGTGGTGGATCTGGCCAAGTTGCAACCTGTCGGCAAAATCTCCGTGGGACCGGCGATCTCCGACCTCCGCGAGCACACCACGCGCAACGAGATTTGGGGGGTGTGCACCGACGGAGGTTACGCTTTCGTCGTGGAGACGGCGACGAATCGCCTCACCCGCATCCCCGTTGGACCCGCGCCCGATAGTCTGGATTTTTCGCGCGATGGCAACCGCATCTACACCACTGCGTCTGGCTCTGACCAGCTCGTGGCCATCGACACCGCCACGCGACAAGTCTACGGTCGCGCGCACACAACGGGAGAACCAGTACAGGCCCGCATAACACCCGACGGAAAAAATATCGCCGTGGTCAATCGCCGCGCTGCCACGCTCTCCATTCACGACGCGCGCACATTGCAATTGCTGGATTCCGTGCCTGTCATTCCGCAACCCGATGAAGTCGTGATTACCCCCGACAGCCTGCTTGCGTTCGTGATGAGCCGTACGCAAAGCCGAATTTCTGTTGTAGATATCGAACGTGCCGTGCTGGTAACCAATCTCGAATTGGCCGGAAAGCCGACACAAATGCTGTTGAAGCCCGATGGCGGCGAGCTTTACGTCATTTCGCCGGATGCGCACGGCCTCCAGGTCATCAACACCTGGACACACGAAGTGGGGGATTCGATGCTGCTGGGCTCGGCGCCTACCAATGCGATCATTACCTCCGACGCCTCCGAAATGTACGTAAGCGACTCTGCCGCAGCGCGCATCATTCCTGTCGATATTCTGAATCGTCGTCTTCTGGGCCGGCCCATCAACGTCGGCGGTTCTTCTTCGCACATGCGCTTTTCTCCCACGGACGAAGGAGCCAAGGCCCCGATGTTGCTGGTCGCGGACGACTCCTCCGACGATCTGGCAGTGATCCGCACCAGAACAGATGCCCTGATTACGCTCATTCCTGCAGGCCCCCAGCCGCAACGCATCGCGGTAAAGACTTTCTGAAAACCGCCCAAGAATTCCAATATTTTCGTGAATAGCCGACAACCGCGGTTCTGTGTTTGGGTCCCTTGCGCGGTGCCATTCCCGCGTGTTAGCTAGTAACTAGAACGGCCGACGTCGCTCCCTTCCTACAGAAGACCTCAGCCGCACGAAGGTTCTGATATGACAACGCAACCTGATCGCGCTTCGTGGCTACAAGGTCCCAGCGCACAATGCACTCCCTTCCCCGGAAAAATATCGGCGCCATGGCGGTTGGTATTGCTGGGAGCGCCGGGCGTGGGGAAAGGCACGCAAGCTCAGTTGCTTCACGAAAGACTGGGCGCGTGCCATCTTTCGACCGGAGACGTGTTCCGCGCGGCCGCCTCGCGCAAAGATTGCGTGCCTTCGCCCGCTATGGCCGCCGCGCTCGAGTACATGATGAGAGGCGCGCTGGTGCCGGATGTCACGGTCTGGGAAATGGTTCGCGAGCGAGTTGGCTGCCTTCGTTGCTGCGGCGGTTTCTTACTGGATGGTTTTCCGCGAACCTTGTCGCAAGCGGAGTCGCTGAGCAAACTGCTGCAAAAGGAGCATCTTTCGCTCAATGCCGTGGTCAACTACGAACTGCCGGTCTCCGAGATTATTTCTCGACTAAGTGGCCGACGCACCTGCACGAAATGCAAAGCCGTTTGCCACGTTGTGAATCAACCGCCGAAACAGGAAGGCATCTGCGACTATTGCGGTGCCGCGCTTTACCAGCGGGAAGACGATCGACCCGAATCAGTCCGGGTTCGTTTGCAGGCATACGAACAATCTACAGCTCCCCTTATCGAGTTCTACCGGCAACAGGGCCTGCTTCTATCCATACCGGCGACCGGTTCGCCAGACGATATCTGCTCGCACACGCTAGTGGCACTGAATCTGAAGTGCCACTCCACGTTGACGACCTGAACGTCGCGGGCTTGCTGAAAGCGGAATGGTCACTTCGTCTTGGTGCCGTTCAGCGACGCCGTTTGTGTTCCACGAATAGGCACGCATCTTCAACGACGAACAGCCCGGCGCCGTGAGCCTTTGCCGCGGCTTGCGCGCTCGTAATCCCCAGTTGCAGCCAGAGTGCTTTCGCGCCGATAGCGATCGCAGAATCCGCTACAGCCGGCACCTCTTCCGGTCGCCGGAACACGTCAACAATATCGACCGGCACCGGAATATCCTCGAGCCGCGCGTACGCCTTTTGACCCAGGACCTCCGTTTCGTTCGGATTCACCGGGAGGATCGTGTAGCCAACGGATTGGAGATAGGAGGCCACCTCGTGGGAAGGACGCTGCGGATTCGAAGAGAGGCCGACGACCGCGATGGTCTTAGCGCTGCGCAGGAGGTCGCTGATCGGGTCCGAAGATTCTGCTGAGTTCTCAGTAGGGTGAAGACGCATACGTTTTGGATGGCAGGATGCGAGAGAAGGATAAACGAGGTCAGCGAGAAGCGCAAAGTGCAAGGGGAAGTCGGAGCGATACAGCGCTTGACACCGGATGAGCGCCTACATATAGTTAAGCAGTTGTTTAATTATATTCTGGCTTAAGTACCCATGAGCGGAAACGAGACATTCCGGGCTTTGGCCGATCCCACGAGGCGCGAAATCCTCGCCTTGCTACGACATGGAGAAATCACCGCGGGAGATCTGGCCGAGAAGTTCGATATGACCAAGCCGGCGATGTCTCACCATTTCAAGGTACTGAAGGACGCGGACCTGATTACCAGCCGCCGCGACGGACAACAGATCTGGTACGGCCTGAATACCACGGTGGTGCAGGATTTATTAGCTTGGGCCATGCAATTGGCGACCGACGCCAAGAAGAACAAAGGGAAAACGCGATGAGCAGGAACTACTATCTGGCTTCCGTGCTGGCAACAGCGCTCGTGGCGATCGTGATTGTAGCTGCGTACTCGCATCTGCCAGATTACGTCGCTACCCACTGGAACCTGCAGAACCAGCCAAACGGATACAGTCCGAAATGGTTTCTGTTTGTGTTGGGACCGGGCTTCATGGTGGGCCTCATGTTGTTGATGAAAGCGCTGCCCTGGCTTTCGCCGAAGAATTTTGAGGTGGACGCCTTCCGGCCCACCTTTCTGCAGATCATGGTGATCATTGTTTGCCTGATGGGCTATCTGGCATTGGTGGTGGTTTGGGTCGGTTTGGGACACGGGATGAATGTCGGACGTGCGATATCGGGAGGTTTGTGCTTGCTGTTTGCGCTACTCGGGAACCTGATGGGCAAGGTACGCCGCAATTTTTACGTGGGTATTCGCACACCCTGGGCCATCGCCAACGAACGCGTATGGAATGCCACTCACCGATTCGCCGCTAAACTTTTCGTGGCCGCGGGCGTGGCGGGACTGATACTGACCTGGTTCGGACTGGACGGCTGGCCGGTATTCACCCTGTTGATGGCGGCGGCTTTCGTGCCGGTGGTGTATTCGCTGGTTTTCTATAAGGGACTGGAGGGACGCGGCGAGTTATAAGGGTCACGCGACTTGCAGCAACAGGTTGGAGGGGAGGATTCGATGAACGGAGTCTTGAAATTGTTATCCGGGCTCTTGGCATTCGTTGTGGCGGCATGTACAGCCAACGCCCAGACCGTTCCCACGAAGGTGCAGAACATCGAGGAGAGTTCTCTGGTTGGCGATTGGAAGGGCGCCCTGGATGCCGGCGGAAACCAGTTGCATTTGGTGCTGCATGTGACCAAGGCAGACAGCGGCAAATTGACTGCGACGCTGGACAGTGTCGACCAGGGAGCCTACGCGATCCCCGTCAGTGCCATCACGCTGAAAGACAACAAACTGAACATGGCTGTGGATGCGGTGCATGGTTCCTACGAAGGAGCGGTGAACGGGGACGCAACCGAGATCAAAGGCACTTGGACCCAAGGCGCCCCGCTGGATTTGACTTTTGTGCGAGCGCCGAAAGCCGATAAAGACAGTGCGAAAGCGCAGCCATCGGACATTGATGGTGCATGGTCCGGAGCAATTGCGGTTGGCGAAACAAAACTGCGCGTGGTGTTTCACATCTTCAACACGCCAAACGGCTTGAAGGCAACAATGGATAGCCCGGATCAAGGAGCGAAAGGCATTCCCGTGACCGCGGTAACCCGCGATGGTGCGACGCTGAAGATCGAAATGAAGGCAATCAACGGAACCTATAACGGAAAAATCAGCGAGGATAAATCCAACGCTACCGGCACATGGACACAAGGTGGCCAAAGTTTGCCGCTGCTTCTTAAACGGGGGAAGGACGCAGCCATGGGTGAACCCAAGCGGCCGCAGAATCCCGTGCGACCACTTCCCTACCGCGAAGAAGAAGTGTCTTACCTGAACCAAGCGCAGGGCAACACGCTGGCGGGAACGTTGACCATCCCGCAGGGCCAAGGACCGTTCACCGCGGTGCTGCTGATTACCGGATCGGGACCTCAGGATCGCGACGAAAGCCTGATGGGGCACAAGCCGTTTCTGGTGCTGTCCGATTGGCTCACGCGAAAAGGAATTGAGGTCCTACGGGTGGATGACCGTGGCGTCGGAAAATCAACCGGCGTGTTTAGGACGGCTACGACGGCGGACTTTGCCACAGACGTCGAAGCGGGGGTGGCGTTCCTCAAAACTCGTCCCGAAGTTAATCCCAAAAAGATCGGCCTGATTGGACATAGCGAAGGCGGAATCATCGCCCCGATGGTGGCTGCGCGGAATCCGGATGTTTCTCTTATCGTGATGATGGCGGGTTCGGGCGTACCGGGAGACCAGATCTTACTGGAGCAGACAAAGCTGATCGCCGAAGCAGATGGGGAAAGTAAGGAGAACGCGGAAAAGGACGCTGCGAAGGAAAAGGAAGTGTTAGCGCTCGTGGTGAGGGAGAAAGACAGTCCAGAGTTGGAAAAAGATTTGACAGCAAAACTGTCCGAGGATGTGAAAGAACCGCAACTTGGTGCCGAAGTGAAAACGCTGACGTCGCCGTGGTTTCGCTATTTTCTGGCCTACGATCCCGCGCCGGCGCTGCGTCAGGTGAAATGTCCGGTGTTGGCGCTTGGAGGCGAAAAGGACCTGCAAGTGCCCGTGCAGCAAAACCTGCCCGCGATCCGGAAGGCTCTGGAAGACGGCGGCAATGCGCACTTCGATGTGGTGGAACTGCCCGGCTTAAATCACCTTTTTCAGACAGCCAAGACCGGTTCGCCCCTCGAGTATGGGGCCATCGAGGAAACGATTTCGCCGGTTGCACTGGAGAAGATCAGCACTTGGATTGTGGCTTTGCCCTGATTGACTCAGCAGTGTCGGACTCGCCCCGCCTTCCAGGAAAATCCCGGAAAAATCAGAGGATGTTCTGATAGGCTTCCCTCTCTCGTTGCGTGTGCAATGGGTCTGGAGACGCAGTGAGAGACGGCGATTTCTGAGACCATATGAAAAAATCAGAACGCAGAATGTTGCGGGCGATCGGCTTGTTCAAGCTGGCCAAGGCTGTGTTCCTGGTCATTTTTGGAACGGCTGCGCTCAAACTCGTGAACACGGATTTTGCCGCAACCCTGGCCAGTTTTGTGCCCCGGCTCGGCGTTGGACCAGCCAGCCACTATGTTGGCCGCGCTGTAATCAAAGCTGCGAGTTTGACTCCTTCGCGTATTTACGACGTAGCGTTGGGAAGTTTTATCTATGCGGCGTTATTTGTAACCGAGGGCACCGGCCTTCTGCTGCTCAAGCGCTGGGCGGAATGGATGACCATCATCATCACGAGTTCGCTGATACCGGTGGAAATTTGGGAATGTTTTCGGCATCCGCATTGGACCAAATTCTTGCTTCTTGCGGTGAACTTGGCGCTCGTTGGGTACCTGATCTACGAAGTCAGGCGCAGCGACGAAGTGGTTGCTTCCAGCCGTCCCTCCCCTGAAGTCAACACATCACAGGTCCGTTGAACAAATTCCATTCCCCGAACGTACCTACAATTAGCTACGGAACTTGGCGGGTTGCGCAAGGATCGCAAATGGCGGCTTGGAGAAACCGACTTTGGAGGGGCAGCCGCGACGATTCCTGTGGTGTTACCACAGAACAGGTGTTATTCTCCTGTGGTCAAAACACAGGAGTTGCCATGGAATCTAAACTTGATCTCCTTCAGGGCACCCTCGACCTGATGGTCCTCCAGACTCTGGCTAGCATCGGCCCGTTGCACGGGTACGGCATCGCCCGACGTATCGAGCAAGTATCCGGCAATGAAGTCCTGCTGAACCAGGGGACGATCTATGCCTCCCTGGTTCGTCTGCAGCAGCGCGGCTGGATCTCGGCGGAATGGGGCGTCTCCGATAACAACCGCAAAGCAAAGTTTTACTCGATTACCAAGCGCGGGCGAAAGCAGCTCACCGAAGACGCGGCGTACTGGCAGCGACTTTCCTTAGTGATGAGCAAAGTGCTGTCGATGGCCGAGGAATAGCCGGTTTCGTAGTGGTTTGGTGGCAATTCAGGAGGTCATAAATTTGTCATGAACGTGCGCTTCTGGCATCGGCTTGCCGGGCTTTTCCGCCGAGATCGAGATAAGGTCGATCCCGATCTCTCCGCGGAATTTTCCTCGCACCTTGATTTCGCGATCGAGCAGAATGTGCGCGCGGGCATGTCTTTGCAGGAAGCACGAAGGCAAGCCCTTCTGCAATTTGGTGGACTGCAACAAGCCAGAGAATTAGTGCACGAACAGCGCTCTCTTCCAGCTATCGAATCGCTGCTGCAGGACCTTCGTTTCGGGGCACGCTTACTGAGAAAGTCTCCCGCGTTTGCCGCGGTTTCCGTGCTTACCTTGGCGCTGGGCATCGGCGCCACCACCGCGATCTTCAGCGTGGTCTACGGCGTGCTGCTGCGGCCGCTTCCCTATCACAATCCGCAACAAATCGTGCGCTTATGGGAACAAAGCGCGACAGGCACGCAGATGAATTTCGGTCATCCGAATTTCACAGACCTGCGCGCGCAAAGTCGGTCAATGTCAGCATTAGCGTCCTTCGTGGGATACGACACGACCATTACAGGCAGCGGCAGTGCCGCTCGCGTTCCCACCGCCTCCGTCTCTCAGGATTTCCTGCAAGTGATGGGTGTACAGCCGGTTTTTGGGCGCGCGTTTTCCCCGGACGAGCAGCGCCTGAACGCTCCCACAGCAGCTCTCGTCAGTTATGACTACTGGATGCAAACCTTGGGCGGCAACCGCGATTTTTCTTCGCTGCACCTCGAAATCGACAAGCGACCGGCCTCGATCGTGGGGGTTCTGCCCCCGGACTTCGGCTTCCCCGACAACACCCAAATCTGGGTAGCCAGCGAAACTTATGAGGAGAGCCCCGCTCGGAACGCCCACAACGACCGGCTGGTTGGCCGGTTGCGGGAGGGCGCGTCGGTCACCGAAGCACGCGCCGAATTGACCACCATCGCGCAGCGGCTCAAACAGCAGTATGGGCCGGACACGGATATGGTCGCCGTGGCCATCGAGCCGTTGCAGCGAGCGTTAACGAGTAATGTGCGTCCTGCGCTCCTGGTTCTGTTGGGCGCTTCGGCGTTCCTGCTGTTAATCGCCTGCGCCAACGTTGCTAACCTGATGCTGGCACAAGCCGCGGCGCGCGAAAAGGAGTTGGCGGTTCGTACCGCCCTTGGCGCGCAACGTACGCGACTGGTGCGTCAATTCCTCACGGAAGCTTTGCTCATCTCTTCGATTGGCGGCCTCTTGGGAGTGCTATTTGCCTATTGGGGACTGCATGGGTTGGTGGCTCTCGCGGCAAGAACAGTGCCGAGCGTGGAAGCCGTGTCCATCAGTCTTCCGGTGCTGCTGTTTTCCACACTGGTGGTGTTCGTGGTGGCGATTGCGCTGGCCACGTTCACCGCGCTGCGGTCCACTTCGCAGAATTCCCGCGATGCATTGAGCGAGGGCAGTCGCGGAGGCATCGGCAGCCGAGGCAAACAGCGTGTTGGCCGAGTGCTCGCCGCGGCGCAATTGGGCGCCGCGTTAATTCTTCTGGTGGGTGCCACACTGCTCGGGCGCAGTTTGTTGCGTGTGCTTTCTGTCACTTCGGGGTTTCGCACCGACAACGTGGTAACGATGGAAGTGCACATGCCCTTTGACGCTCCGAAGACAGAGCGGGCCGTGTTCCTAAATCGGCTATTGGCGGGTTTGCGGCAGATACCGGGTGTCGACGAAGTGGGTGGCACCAACAACCTGCCACTCTCCGACTCCGGCTTCGCAGACGGGTCGTTCGTGCGGATGAGCCCATCACCGCAGCTCGAAGATTTGATTCGGCGCTCCGCAGGCCAAGAGCTCGCCAAGATGGACCCGGCGTTTACTTCCGAACTGGTTCACTACTTCGATAGTCTGTTCCGCGACAAATCGCATCTCGGTTATGCCGACTTCATCGTAGCTTCTTCCGGCTTCTTCAACGCCCTGAGCATTCCGTTGCTTAACGGCCGGCTTTTCGACGAACGGGACACAATGGACGCCCCGCACGTCGCGGTGATCAGCCAATCCCTTGCGCAAACGACTTGGCCGAACCAGAATCCCATCGGCCGCACCATCGAATTCGGCAATATGGATGGCGACCTCCGCCTGCTCACCATCGTGGGCGTGGTCGGCGACGTGCGCGACCACTCCCTCGAAGACGCCCCACATCCGACGGTTTATGTCGATTATCGTCAGCGCCCGCAGATGGCGGCGGATTTCACCGCTGTTATGCACACTGGCAGCAATCCTGACGCGGTCTTTGCCGCAGCGCGAAGTGTGCTCCATGACTTGGACCCAAATCTGCCTCCGCGCTTCCGCACGCTCTCCGAGGTCTATTCCTCTTCGCTCGACGCGCGGCGCTTCAGTCTGACCTTGGTCGGAATTTTTTCTGGGGTCGCATTTCTTCTGGCGCTCGCAGGCATTTACGGTGTGATCTCCTACTCCGTGGCGCAGCGCACGCGAGAGATCGGCGTGCGCATGGCTCTGGGGGCAACCGCCCGCGAAGTGATCGCCATGGTGCTGAAGCAAGGTGTCTTCACCGGAATTGCCGGCATCGCCTTCGGGCTGTTGGGCGCGTTCGCCCTAACCCGCTGGCTGCAGTCGCAGCTTTTCGAAGTGAGCCCCACCGACCCACTGACTCTCGTAGCCGTATCGGTATCGCTGATTCTTGTTTCCCTCGCGGCCTGTTGGGTTCCCGCGCGACGCGCCACACGCATCGATCCCGTCATCGCGCTGAGGTGCGAGTAGATGGACCTGCGTCTTTTGCACCGAATTGCTGCGCTTTTCCGGCGCGACAGGCTCGATGGTGAATTGAGCGCGGAAATGTCAGCGCACCTCGATCTCGCCATGGAAGAGCACCGGAAGTCCGGCATGAGTCCAGAGCAGGCTTACCGGCAGGTGCTGATCGATTTCGGCGGTCCACAACAAGCCAAGGAAAACCATCGCGACGCCAGGAGTCTACCCATGATCGAAACGCTGATGCAGGATCTGCGTTACACCTTTCGCACGCTTCGCAAGGATCCCAGCTTCACGGCCATCGCTATTCTCATCCTGGCTCTGGGCATTGGCGCCAACATCGTGGTGTTCAGCGTCGTGAACACGTTGCTGCTTCGCCCTCTTCCCTTCCCGCACTCTGAACAACTGGTATGGTTCGCTGGAAATCACGGAGAAGGCGGCCTCTCCGGCACGACCTACAACGTTGGCTATTACGAAGAGGCTCGGCGCCACTCCCAATCTTTCCAGGAAGTCACCTGCTACCAGGCCTTCTGGGGCAGCAGCGCTTACAACATGACCGGGCACGGCGACCCGCAGCACATTCAGACGGTCATGGTCGCCGATAACTTTTTCCACACTCTGGGCGTTACTCCAGCGCTCGGCCGCTCCTTCACTTCCGACGAATACAAAAAAGGCGCCACTCCCGTCGCCATGCTCACCTATCCCTTCTGGAAATCGCAATTCGCAGGCGATCCCAACGTCGCGGGCAAAACGGTCGACTTCGACCAGACGGCCGTAACTATCGTGGGCGTGCTCCCCCCGTCCTTCGATTTTGCGTCAGTGTTCTCTCCAGGGCTTCGCGTTGACTTTTTCATTCCCGCACCCATGGATCAAGTGCGCACCTGGGGCAACACCGTCTCCATCGTCGGCCGGCTCAAGCCCGGTGTTGCTCTTGGCCAGGCTCAGGCGGAAGCGAACGTCCTCTCGCCGCAATTCCGCGCTGCACACCCGAATCCCGACTGGTTCATGGAATACAGTGCGGATCTGTCGCCCTTGAAGGACTATGTCACCGGTAAACTCCGCCGGTCGCTGCTGGTTCTCTGGGGCGCGGTCGGACTCATCCTGCTCATCGTGTGCGTGAATCTATCGAATTTGTTACTGGCGCGCATGGCCTCGCGCTCCAAGGAATTCGCCATGCGCACCGCTCTCGGCGCCAGCCGCGGGCGCTTGGTTCGCCAACTGATCACGGAGAGCCTGGTGCTGTCGTTAGTTGGAGCCGTCTTGGGTGTCGCGCTAGCCTTCGGCGCCACTTCCTGGCTGGCGCATCAAGGTTCGATTTCGCTGCCGCTCTTGAGTACGATCGGAATCGATTCCGCAGTACTGCTCTGGACGCTCGGGATCACCCTTGCCGTTGGCGTGCTCTTCGGCATCGCTCCGGGCTTTGTGCTCTCTGGCGGCAACCCGCAGGAAACCCTGAAGGACGCTGGCCGTGGATCGAGTGAAGGTCGCTCGCACGGCCGCATGCGTTCCGTCCTGGTCGTCGCCGAAGTGGCCTTGGCTTGCGTACTACTTATCGGCTCGGGCCTGCTGCTGCGCAGCTTCCTGCGCGTCCTCGATGTCGATCTCGGATTTCAGCCCAGTCACGCCGCCGTGGTTGACGTTGTTTACGAGACAGGTCCGAAGGGCGAGAAAATCGGAACGTCTCTCCAGTCCCTGCTTGCCGCCGTCAAGGAAATTCCCGGTGTGGAAGCGGCTGGCGTGTCAGACATGCTGCCTTTGGACCGCGAGCGCAGCTGGGGGCTCGCGAACCCGTCGCAGGAAGTGCGCAAGGATGAAGACGGCGCAGCCATCGTTCGTTTGGTGACCCCAGGCTATCTCCAGGCCATGGGCATCCACCTGATTTCCGGACGTGATTTAGATTGGCAAGACATCCTCACCAACCAGCCGGTCGCGATCATCAATGAAACTGCCGCGCACCTGCACTGGCCCGGCCAGGATCCCGTTGGGCGTCCGGCCAGGGGCTTTTCCAAAGGCCCCGGACGCATCATCGGCGTGGTTTCCGACGTGCGCATCAGCAGCCTGGAGACTTCGCCCAGTCCGGAAATGTATCTTCCCGCGAACATCGATCCCGAAGGCGCCGAACTCGTTGTGCGGTCTCGTCTGACGCCAGAGGCTCTGACCGCTTCCATAATCCCGGTTCTGCGGCACCTCAATCCCGGACAGCCCAACAATACTTTTCGTCCGGTGCAAGCGCTGGTGGATCGCTCGGTCTCGCCGCGACGCTTCTTTGTCTATCTGGTCGGCACTTTCGCGGCTCTGGGGCTCATCCTTGCGGCTTTGGGCATCTACGGCGTCATTTCGTATTCGGTCACCCGGCAAACCCAGGAAATCGGCATTCGTATGGCACTGGGCGCCACCCCCGGAATCGTTCAACGCAGCGTTCTGGGCCGCACTCTGAAGTTGGCCGTAATCGGCATCGCCGTGGGTGCGGTCGCCTCCGTAGCCGCTTCCCGGCTGATCGCTTCCCTGCTCTTCCAAACCGAGCCCAGCGATCCCATGACTTTTGCCGCAGTGATTTTGATTCTTGTTGGCGTCGCGCTGCTGGCAGGATATCTGCCGGCGCATCGCGCCACTCGCATTGATCCAGCAATCGCGCTACGCTCGGAGTGAGATAACTGACTATGGATATTCAACGACCCTCAAACGCACGTGCAAAGAAGATACGAAGGATTGTGTACGCCGCGATCGCCGTAGTTCTATTGTCCGGCGTGACCTTCGGTGTCTCCCGGCTGCGCCCAGCGGCGCCTTCCGTCGATAAAGCCACCATCTGGACCGACGAAGTGAAGCGCGGCCCCATGATTCGCGACGTCCGCGGCATCGGCACGTTGGTTCCCGAGGACATCGAGTGGATCCCCGCACAAACCGATTCGCGTGTAGACAAAATCGTCCTGCGCCCGGGCGCTATCGTAAAGTCGGACAGCGTTATTCTGGAGCTCAGTGATCCGGTGCTTCAGCGCGAAACTCTCGACGCCGAATACCAGCTGAAGGCTGCGCAAGCCGACCTCGAAAGCCTCAAAGTCACCATTAACAGTGAACTACTGAACCAAAGATCGGTCACCGCCAGTGTGCGCAGCGATTACGAGCAAGCCAAAATTCAACATGCGGTGGATATCAAGTTGCGCCAACAAGGTCTGGGCGCTGAGGTGACCGAACAACTTTCCCATGTGAAAGAGGATCAACTGGCCGTCCGTCTCAAACTTGAAGAGGAGCGCACCAAGAACGCGGAAGACTCGGCGGGAGCCCGGATGCAAGCCCAGCAATCGAAAGTGGACCAGCAACGCGCCTTGTATGACCTGAAGAAGAGTGAACTCGACGCGCTGCACGTCCGTGCTGGCCTCAATGGTGTCCTACAACTGGTTCCTGTGGAGGTAGGCCAACACGTCACGCCGGGCACCAACCTTGCGCGCGTCGCTGACCCCAAGCGGCTGAAGGCGGAAATTAAAATCCCGGAAACTCAGGCTAAGGATGTTGTCCCCGGCCAACACGCCACCGTGGATACGCGCAACGGCATTGTGAACGGCTTGGTCTCCCGTGTGGATCCCTCGGTACAGAACGGCACCGTCACGGTGGACGTGCAATTCAGCGAATCCCTGCCGCTGGGTGCCCGGCCCGACCTCAGCGTCGACGGCACCATTGAACTGGAAAACCTGAAAGATGTGTTGTACGTTGGGCGGCCTGTCCACGGACAAGCCGATTCCACGATTGGTTTGTTTAAGCTGGTCGACGACGGCTCGGAAGCCGTTCGCGTCAACGTCAAACTGGGCAAGACCTCCGTGAACAGCGTCGAAATCCTCGACGGCCTGAAAGTGGGCGATAAGGTGATTCTCTCGGATATGTCCTCGATGGACAATTTCGACCGTATCCGTCTACGGTAGGAGTACAGTGAACATTCTGTGCGCCAACCTCGTATCTTGAAGTGGCACCAGGAGAGGCATGTTTAGACTGCAGATTTCGGACCCGGAGGACTAGGTAAATCCATGAATAACGACACGCTCATCATTCTCCAAAACGTCAGCAAAGTATTCTTCACCGACGAGTTGGAAACCCACGCGCTCTCTGGAATTGAACTGGTCATCAGGAAGGGGGAGTACCTGGCGATCGCTGGCCCCTCGGGCTGTGGCAAGTCGACGCTTCTCGCTATTCTCGGCCTCCTGGACTCGCCCACAGATGGCAGCTACACGCTGAACGGCCAAGCCGTCGCCAGCTTGAAGATGAGTGACCGCTCGCGCATCCGCAATCGCGAGATCGGCTTCATTTTTCAGGCGTTCAACCTTATCGGAGACCTGACGGTTTATGAGAATGTCGAACTTCCGCTGACCTATCGCGGCATGGCCTCGTCTGAGCGCAAAGAAAAAGTGCAGAGCGCGCTGGAACGAGTGCAGATGGCTCATCGCGCGAAACACTATCCTGCACAGCTTTCCGGCGGTCAGCAGCAGCGCGTAGCCGTCGCCCGGGCATTAGTCGGCGACCCGATGATCCTGCTGGCCGACGAGCCCACCGGGAACCTGGACTCGAAAAATGGCGATTCCGTGATGGACCTTCTCCAAGACATTCACGCCAGCGGCGCCACCATCTGCATGGTGACCCACGATCCCCGCTATTCCAATCACGCCGAACGCACCGTGCACCTGTTCGACGGAAAAATCGTCAACGAGACGCTATCGTCCCCCGTCCCTGCGTAGCAGCGGCTTTACGCCGCTGCCCTTTTCAACCCAAGCAGCGCGAAGGGCCGAGGCCGGCCGTTCTTTTTCTCTGCGCCGTGTGCGATAGGCTCCCGCCTCTTTCAGCAGAGGCGGAAGGCCACGCTACTGAACTACCTTGCCATCGGCGTCGATTTTGTGGACTTCGCCGATGTTCAGTTCGCGGATTCCGGCTTCCACCTTGCTCATATCCCCCACAACCAGCCAAACCAGGTGGCCCGGCTGAATGTATTTCTTGGCCACTTCGTTAGCGTCCGCCGGAGTGACTGCCATAGCTTTCTGTGTATACGTGTTGTAGTAATTCTCCGGCAAATCGTATTGCAGGATGTTCGAATACGCGCCGGACAACTGCTGAACGGTTTCAAAACTTCCGGGTAGCGCGAGCGTGGCGTTGGATTGTTCATCCTTGAGCTCGGCATCGGTGATGGGCTTGTCGCCCACGATGTCCTTGTACTGCTGAATGAGTTGCACCATCGATTCTTTCGTTTTATCCGTCTGCACCGGCGAGAAGCTGATAAAAAGACGCTGTCCGCGCGCAGGAATTAACAGCGAACGCACCCCGTACGACCAGTGTTTGTCTTCCCGCAAATCCATGTTAATGCGCGAACTGAAATTGCCGCCGAAGATGTCGTTCACGAGTTCTAACGGAATGCGGTCAGGATCGTTCGAGGGCGGAGCCAGTTGCGCGCCGAGAATGACACTCTGGCCCGAGCCAGGCCGATCCATAAGATAAACCACGTCCTTTTCCGGTTGCGGGACGCTGGGGATCTTGATGGCGGGAACATCGCCAGGTTTCCACGAAGCGAAAAGCTTTTCGAGTTTCGGCGTGATTTCCGCGAGCGTAGTGTCGCCAACAATGAGAAGTGTGGCATTGTTGGGCTTAAACCAGGTGCCATGGAATTTCACCAAGGCGTCGCGCGTCATTTTGCTCACGCTGGCGGTCGTGCCGGTGCCCACCACAGCTTCATCGTAGGGATGACCCTTGCCATAGAGAATGGTTGGAAGAACGCGCAGGGCCATGGGATTAGGTGTGACTCTTTCACGCTGGATGGCTGCGAGACGTTCTTTTTGCAATCGCTCAAACTCCTTTTGCGGAAAGGCGGGATGCAAAATGATGTCGGCGTAGATCTCCAGCGCCTGATCCATATTGAGTTTGAGGGCGTTGAGGTTCACGCTGGAATAATCCAGTGTGGATCCCGTGCTGAAATTCGCGCTTAGGGCTTCCAACTCCTCTCCGATTTTCAAGGAATCTCGCGTCGGAGTTCCCTCTTCCAGCATCCGCTGTGCAAAGCTGCATGTGCCAAGGGAGTCGGAGGTATCGGAGGAATAGCCTCCGTTTACGAATAACGAGAAATTGACCACGGGAGCGGTGTGCCGTTCGGCGAGCACCACTTTCAGGCCATTCGAAAGAGTGCTGCGCTGCATCGGAGGCAACTTGAGCGCTTCGGCGGAACCCTCCGCGGGCGGATGCGAGCGATCGATCGGATTGCTGGTTTTGTAATCCGTGGGAAACGGCTCAACGTCGAGAATATAGTCCCCGTCGCTCAGCCACTCGACCGCAGCCTTTTTGACCGTTGCTGGGGTGGCCGCCTGAACGCGGCGCAGATAAGTTCTATAGCAAGCCGGATCACTTGCATATGTCTGGCAACGCGCAAGGATGTCGCTCGTCCCTCCGAAGCCTCCGATGCGTTCGACAATTCGGGCGTAGCGGCCAAAGATTTGCGTTTTGGCAACCTGCAATTCCGCTTCGGTTGGACCATCCTTCAAAAACCTCTGTAGCTCTTCGTCGGCTTCCTTTTCGACTTGCGCCAGATCGCCACCGGGCTTGGCCGTAAGCGTCAACGAAAACTGACCGGCTATTTCATTGGTATCATCGTCAGCAGTGGCGCTCGTCGCGATCTGATCTTTATACACAAGACGCTTGTAAAGACGCGACGTTTTCCCGTGGCCCAGCACCTCCGCGGCAAGATCAAGCAAAGCCTCGTCCGCCGAATTGTACTCCGGCACATTCCAAACGCGGTAAGCTCGCGCTTGCGGTACACGGTCTTGCACCCATCCGCGGTGCGTGCCCGTGCGCTTGGCGACCCAAACTTCCTGGCGCGCGATGGGGGGACCGGCTGGAATGGCGCCGTAATACTTCTCGACCTTCTCACGAGCGACTTCCGGAGTAATGTCTCCCGCAATCACGACTGTGACATTATTCGGACCGTAGTAAGTCTTAAACCACTCCTGTACATCTTGCAGAGAAGCGGCGTCGAGATCCTTCATCGAACCAATGACCGTCCAGGAATAAGGATGGCCAGCGGGATAGGTATTCTCGGTGAGTAGTTGCTCGGTGACGCCGTAGGGCTGATTCTCACCCTGGCGCTTTTCGTTTTGCACCACGCCCCGCTGCAGATCGAGTTTTTTCTGATCCAGCACCGGCAGAAGATGCCCCATGCGGTCACTTTCGGCGAACAGCACATAGTCAAGCATCGAGGTAGGGACGTTTTCGAAGTAGTTGGTCCGATCGTTGTTGGTCGTGCCGTTCAGGTTCGTAGCGCCAATCCGCTCCATGGCGTTGATGTAGGTGAAATTGAAATTCTCAGAGCCGGAGAACATCAGATGCTCAAACAGGTGCGCGAATCCCGTTTTGCCGGGCTGCTCGTTTTTGGAGCCGACGTGATACCACGTGTTCACCGCAACGATTGGGGCCTTATGGTCTTCGTGAACCAGAACCGTCAGCCCGTTGGACAGCACAAATTTTGTGTAGGAGATGTCGGGAATGGGAATGGTGGGAGCCTTGGGCGTCGTCGATGTCGATTTCGGCTTCGCAGCGGGCTTTGCCGCGTTCTCGGACTGCGCCAAGAGCGACGTTGCGCCAAACATCACCGGAAAAAGAACTGCCGCGAACAAGCGCGTTTTATGATTCACCGTGTTCTCTCCTGAATGAATCCTGCGTGCGATATTGCGATGGAGAATCGGGCGGTCGTGACTCGTGCGCCCGGAAACGATAGTTAGTGTAGCAAACAACCACAATTTAAGGACGCCGCGAAACCGACGCCATTCACGGGAACCTTTTGCACCGTACCCGGGAATTCTAATCAGCATCCAGGGAATCTGGATAAGAAAGGTGCATATGAAGATTCACACGAAGTTAGGATTGGCGGCGTTGGCACTGGCCTTAGGTTGTGGGCCGATGCTGGCGCAAGACGGACCGCAGGACGAGGCGACCACTCCGGGTGCCGAGGAAATGCTGGGACCGGGCGGGCCGGGCGGAGAAGCGGTAGCGCCGCCGGATAATCCGGCGGGACCCCCAAACTCGGGGGGACCGCGTGGCGATCGTGGTTGGGAAGGCCGGCGTGATGGGTCTGAGCGCGGCGGGCGCAGGCATGAGGAATTTGGATTGTCGCGCTTGCTCAGCAATCCGGATATCCAGCAAAAGGTTGGAGTCACCGCTGAGCAGGTAGCAAAAATCAAGCAGCAGGAATCGGCGTTTCGTAAGAGTGAGATTCGCGAGCGTGCGGACGTAGACGTGAAGCGCGTGGAGTTACGGGATCTGCTCTCGGCGGACACGCCGGACCGCAAGGCCATCGACGCTAAACTGCAAGAAGTGAGCACAGCACAATTGGCGATGGAGAAGTCACGAGTCGACTTCCGCCTGGATATGAAGGAAGCATTGACGCCGGATCAACGCACCAAACTGCGCCAAGCACTCCAGGACCGTTGGCAGAACCGTGGACCGCGCCGTGGTCCCGGAGGCTCGGGACAGCGCGGACCAAATGGACCAACGCCGGGTGCTGACGGGCAGTCCTCTCCGAACTAAATCGAATTAAATCTCTAGACGACGAAACAACAGAAAAGGCGGCGAGAACCAGTTCGCCGCCTTTTTCATTTGCAGTTGCGAAAAACGTCTGAGCGAGCATTTGAAGTGTCCAGAGACAACCACGTTGGATTTTGGCCTATTACGCGCCTGTCATAAGATGGGCGGGCTTGCGCAACAAGAACGAATACGATGCGGTCATCGTAGGCTCCGGGCCGAATGGGCTCGCTGCTGCAATCACCTTTGCCAAAGTCGGCCGCTCCGTGCTGGTTTTGGAAGCACAAGAGCATATCGGTGGGTGCACGCGTTCCGCCGCCTTGACCTTGCCCGGTTTCACCCATGACGTGTGTTCGGCGGTGCATCCGATGGCAGTGGCCTCGCCTTTCTTCCGCTCCTTGCCGCTACAAGAGCACGGCCTCGAGTGGGTTCATCCCCCTCTCTGCTTGGCGCATCCCTTGGACGACAGCTCTGCGGCCGTAATCGACCATTCTCTTCAGAGAACCTGCGCAGAGCTTGGCGCCGATGCCGGGGCATACCAATCGATCATCGGAAGCATTGCCGCGAACTGGCAAAGTTTGCAGGACGATCTCCTGGGGCCCATTGGTTTTTCATATCATCCCGTACGTATGGCGCGTTTCGGCATGCATGCGTTGCAACCCGCCGCACGACTTGCGCGTGCACATTTCAGGACCGAGCGCGGGCGTGCCCTGTTTGCAGGCCTCGCCGCCCACTCCCTGATGCCTTTAGACGCTTGGGGCACAGCAGCCATTGGACTGGTAATTGGCGCGGTAGCTCACGTCGCGGGATGGCCCATCGCCAAGGGCGGCTCGCAGCGAATCGCGGACGCGCTAACGTCGTATTTGCGGTCTCTGGGCGGAGAGCTCGCCACCGGAGTGCGCGTGAACTCGCTGAAGGAACTACCGCCCGCGAAGGCCGTTTTGTGCGATGTTTCCCCGCGTGGACTGTTGGAGATTGCCGGCGACCACTTCCCGGCGAGTTATCGCGCTGCGTTGGAGCGGTACGACTACGGCGCGGGTGTGTTCAAGGTAGATTGGGCTTTGCGGGCGCCGATCCCTTGGAAAGCCGCGCCCTGCCGCAAAGCGGGAACGGTGCACATTGGGGGAACTCTCGAAGAAATAGCGC
The DNA here is from genome assembly GCA_035506955.1 of Verrucomicrobiia bacterium. Taxonomy (GTDB): domain Bacteria; phylum Acidobacteriota; class Terriglobia; order Acidiferrales; family UBA7541; genus Acidiferrum. The sequence continues at coordinate 1,740 of DATJOO010000011.1, read as the reverse complement.
GCGCGGAGCAGGAAGGCTGCACGAATATGCATTCCGAGCGCCCCTTTGTACTCCTGTCGCAGGCGAGTTTGTTCGATCCCACACGGGCTCCGGCCGGACAGCATACTGCTTGGGCCTATTGTCACGTGCCCAGCGGAAGTACGGCAGACATGACGGAGCGGCTCGAAGGACAAATTGAACGCTTTGCGCCAGGATTCCGGGAGTTGGTTTTGGCTCGTTCGACCCGCAACACCACGCAACTCGAAAAAGAAAATGCCAATCTGGTCGGAGGTAACGTAACCGGCGGCGCAAACTCATTGCGACAGATCTTCCTGCGGCCGTCACTTCGGCATTATGAAACGCCACTGAGGAACATCTATCTCTGTTCGGCATCCACTCCTCCGGGCGGAGGGGTTCACGGAATGTGCGGATTTCATGCCGCGAGTCTGGCGCTGGCTCGCATGGGCTGACATCACTATGGGTTGCACACGCGCGGACTGAGCACTAGAATCTTGGCCCGGAGGTGGGTAGCAATGGCCATGGACCGACGTGAATTTCTGGGAACGGGCGTAGGTGCCGCGGCAGTGTTGACCGGAGGTGGCGCTGTGACAGCGCCGGGAAGCTGGGCAAAGTCGATGAACCCATTACCAAAGCGACCGTGGAAAAATGGAATCGAGCTGTCAATCCTGGCGATGGGTGGGATCGTTATCTGCAAAATGCCGCAGGAGGAAAGCTCGCGTCGCGTCGCGCAGGCTTATGAACGCGGCATCAATTATTTCGATTGCGCCCCCTCTTACTTTGACGGTGAAGCAGAGACAAAGCTCGGCGAGGCTCTGCGCCCATATCGCAGCAAAGTGTTCCTGGCAGAAAAGACGCAGAAGCGTGATGCCCCGAGCGCGCGGGCAGAACTGGAACAAACACTGCAACGATTCCATACGGATCACGTCGACCTGTATCAATTCCATGCGGTCAGCTCGATGGATGACGTAGACAAGATTTTGGCACCCGGAGGCGCCGCCGAGCTCTTCTTTGCCGCAAAGAAAGAAGGCAAAACCAAGTATGTGGGATTCTCCGCACACAACGTCCTGGCCGCCGTTCGCTTGATGGACCAGTTGAAACTGGACAGCGTGATGTTCCCGGTAAATGTAAACGCGTGGGAAAACGGCGCCTTCGGTCCGCAAATCATGGCAAAAGCCAAATCGTTGGGCATGGCACGTATGGCTCTGAAGGCATTAGCGCTGGGAAAATGGCCGGAAGGAATGAAAGAGAATGATCGTCCCTTTGCGAAATGCTGGTATCAACCCATAGCGGATCCCGAGATGGCTCGAAACGCGCTGCGCTTTACTCTAAATCAGGAATTGACCGCCGCCGTGCCACCCGGCGACGAGAAGATCTTCGACATGGCCGTGGAACTGGCGTCCGGGCCACTGCCCGTTCTGAGCGCAGAAGAATTGACCAGTTTGAAGAACAGTGTGTCCAAAGCCGAGCCTGTATTTCGCGCCTAGCCCTCAGCGCCAACCGCTACCTGAGTTGATATCGGGAATCGGTTATGTAGCACAGGCTTAACAGCTTGCGGATAAAGTCGAAAAGCAATTCCTCAGGGGCTGAAGCCCAATTGATTGCCAAGCAGTTATGTCGCAGCTAAAGCTCCGACCCCCCGTGCCGAACACATTTTTCCGCAAACTGTTAAGCCTGTGTCCTTTTGCTTTTGCTGCCATGGCTTGCCGAGGCGGGCTGTTTGCAGGCAATCCGCAAACTAGC
>DATJOO010000010.1:0-3691 GCA_035506955.1 Verrucomicrobiia bacterium | reverse complement strand
AGCTTTTGCAGAATGGTTTCGGCGTTGCGCACCAGCGCTTCGTGTTCTTCGTAGCTCTTGTCGGGATGCGTGAATTTGAAGAGTTCCACTTTCTGAAACTGGTGTTGACGCAAGATGCCGCGCGTATCTTTCCCGGCCGCGCCGGCTTCCGAACGAAAACACGCCGTCCATGCCGTCACATGAATGGGCAACTGCTCTTCGGCCATCGTCTGATCGCGATATAGGTTATGCAGCTCGACTTCGGAGGTGGGCGTCAGCCAGAAATCGGTGCCTTGCAAGTGGAAAAGATCATCGGCGAACTTTGGCAATTGCCCTGCTCCCATCAACGACGCCGTGTTCACCAGAAATGGCGGCAGAATTTCCGTGTAGCCGTGCTCCCGTGTGTGCACATCCAGGAAAAAATTCGCCAGGGCTCGTTCTAACCGCGCGCCCCAGCCCTTGTACACCGCAAACCGCGCGCCAGTGATACGTGCGGCGGCTTCCAGGTCCAAAATTCCTGCTTTTTCCCCGACTTCCCAATGGGGCTTCGGCGCAAACTCAAACTTTGGCGCTGTTCCCCAGCGGCGCACTTCCTGGTTGCTCTCGGCGCCTTGGCCATAAGGCACGCTTTTGTGCGGAATATTCGGGATGGTTAGCAGAAAATCGCGCTGTTTCGCGTCCAATTCACTGATGCGCTCGTCCGCCGCTTTGATTGTCTCGGAGAGCTGCTTCATATCCGCCAACAACGCATCCGCGCTTTGCTTTGCTTTCTTCAGGCGAGCGATTTCATCGCTGGCCTTGTTACGTTGCGCTTTGCGTTCTTCGTTTTCGCGGATCAACTCGCGTCGTTCTTTGTCGAGGCTGCGAAACCCGTCGAGGTCCAGTGTGGTGTTGCGCTTCTTCGCCATTTCGGCGAACTCATCCAGATGATCCCGGAAATAACTCAAATCATGCATAGTTCTTAGAGCATAGCGTAAGCGCAGAGCAACTGACTAGTGACCCGCTCCACGTGCCGGCTGGTTTCGTCTTTCTCTGCGTTGCCAATTCGTACGGGTACGGAAGTGCCAGTGCAGAGTACTGGCCTGATTGAACCTTTCAGCCTAGTGACGACTCCACCCTCGCCCCGCAAAATGACCTACGTTGATCGGGAGTTCAGTTCGGCTTCCGGAGTGGCGGAATGATCCTGATGATCTTGATCCTGTGCGTTGCTTTGCTGCTGGCGAGCGCAGTGGAGCAACCAGCCACCCCAGAGAAGGATTGATCTTCCGAAGGTAGTCCCTCCATCCCCCACGCCAGAGCGGCCGGCACCCCCACCGGCCGCTCACTTTTTTGAGCCCACGAATCCGGCGTGGCCATCCAATTGGTGTTTGGCCATCCAGGGAACTTTCCGTTTATCGATAGGGAATCTAAAACGTAAGGACAAATAAAAAAGGGGGCCGGTGCAAGCCCCCTATATTGATCTGACCCCCCTTATAACCGGAATCCCAGTCGAGGTTGGGTTCCGGCCACCCCGGGAAGCCAAAGTCATGAATTGCCCTTTACAAATGCAAGCGGTGTGCCAAGTGTCGGTATTCTGGCACCAGCTTCTCTATCCTAATGATAAACATGCATTTAATACGACGGAGACATGGTCTCCTCGAACGGTCTATCCCCGGAATCTACAAAATCCCACAGACTCGCTTTGGTTTCCTACAGAGTTTGGTAATTGATTCCTAGTATGGACCCCAACTGCTGAATTCTTCAGCAGCTTGCACAATCGTTTTTGTGAATTGAGGCGCTTATACCCCGATGGTCCCGCGCAGCGCCTCGGCGATCGATTTCGAAAAAAGGTCCACGTCTCGCTGGTGCTCCGCTTCCACCATCACCCGCGCCAGCGGCTCCGTCCCCGAATAGCGCAAGACCACTCGCCCGTTATCCCCCAAGGTACTCTGCGCCGCCGCTAGGGCCCGTGCCACATCGGGAAGGGAATCCAGCGGCGGCTTCGACTTCACTTTGACGTTGACGATCACCTGCGGGTAGTCCTTCAGTCCCTCAACCAGCGATTCCAACGAACCGCGCATAGACGCCAGGGACGCCATCTTCACCGCCGTGAGTAGTCCGTCGCCCGCCGGGCTGTCGTCCAGAAAAATGATGTGCCCAGATTGCTCCCCGCCGAGGTTATTATCGGACTTGAGCATCTCTTCCAGTACGTAACGGTCGCCTACGGCCGCCCGAGCCAGCGAAACGCCATCCCGAGCCAGCGCTCGTTCTAATCCCAGGTTAGACATGGACGTGGCTACCACGCGATTCTGCTTTAGCGCCCCGTGTGACTTCAGATAGCGTGCCACCGCCAACAGCACTCCGTCGCCGTTCACAGTTTTGCCGCCGGCGCTGACGAACAGGGCACGGTCCGCGTCGCCATCAAAGGCCACCCCCAGTTGCGCTTCTTCCTGGAGCACCCGCTGTTGCAGTCCCTCAAGATGCAAAGAGCCGCAACCGGCGTTGATGTTCCGCCCATCCGGGTCGACGGCCATCGCCACCACATCTGTTCCCAACGCGCGAAACAACTCCGGCCCCAATTGGTAGGCCGCGCCATTCGCGCAATCCAGAACGATGCGATAGCCCGAGAGCTTCGCTCCCTCCAGCACATGTCTCTTCAAGAAATCCACATACTCGACGTGCAATGCGTGATTGGCCACCAGCGCGGGACGATCACGCGGCACCGCCTCCCTCCGCACCTGGAAAATCTCCGCTTCGATTTTCTCCTCTTCCGCATCGGGAAATTTCATGCCCTCGTGGGAGAACAGCTTCACTCCGTTGTCGTGGTAAGGATTGTGGGACGCCGAAATGACCACGCCCGCCTGATAATCGTTCTGACGCACCAGGCAGGCCACTCCCGGTGTGGTGATCACACCGGCGAATTCCGCGCTCGCGCCCGCTTTCAGTAGTCCCGCAGCCAGCAGGGAAGCAATGTGCGGGCCGGATTCGCGCGTGTCCAGTCCAATCAGGACGTGCGCCGAACCGTGTTCGCGCTTCAAGTATTCCCCGAGACCCCGCCCGGTGGCGTACAACGTCCCGTCATCGAGGGGAGCTGTACCGGGAATTCCACGAATGCCGTCTGTGCCAAACAGTTCTTTCGCCATAGCAAATGGTCCGTAGCGCAAGCAACCTCGAGGCAGTCTAACACAGCCTCCGCTGTGCTCTCCCGACCCCTCGCTCCCGTCCTAGCCTCTTTATTAAAGCTGCATAACACCGTGGTGCCTCGGTCCGTCCCGGCCTTGGAGTGTGCTACCGTGTTCGGTACGAAGGGGGGACTCTTGGCCACTACGGAGACGCCGGCGACGTCGTCTTTGCGAATTTCCACGACGTCCACCAGCTTGCGCATACTGGCCGGTGCGGTAGTGCTTTTGTTTCTGTACTACGCCGCGGGCGTGGTCATCACCCTGCTCCTGTCTGTGCTATTGGCTTACTTTCTCGACCCGGCCGTGGAACTTCTGGAGCGCTTGCACGTCCCACGGACCATCGGTTCGCTCATCATGGTTCTGCTGTTGATCGCCGTGATTGGTGTAATGGGTTACGGAGTGTGGGTGCGTGGCTCGGACTTTGCCGACAATTGGCCCAAGTATCGCGACATCCTTCGCGATGCCACCGGCACCGTTCAGGGCAAGATCAGCGGAATCGAAGGCAGCGTCACCGATCTGACCTCCCCCACGGGAGCAAAACCGGCCGCGCC
>DATJOO010000009.1:0-88321 GCA_035506955.1 Verrucomicrobiia bacterium | reverse complement strand
ACCAGAACCGAGTGGGACGAGCGAAGCCGCAGTTGCGCAGACGCCAGACCCATTAAGAGTTTCGTGTTTTCGCTTGGGTTGCCCACCGAAATGCGGATCGCCTCCGGAAAGCCCATCCAACCCATGGGCCGAACGATCACGCCTTCGAGCAGCAGTTCATCGCACAGGGCTTTGGCGTTCGAACCAATAGGAACAAACAGAAAATTGCATTCGCTCGCGACCGGAGAGAAACCCAAGTTGCGCAATTCTTCGAACAGCCGAGTGCGCTCCGAGCGATTCATTGCCACCGAACGGCGCACGTGTTCGTCGTCGTCCAACGCTGCCAGCGCCGCGGCCTGACCAACACTGGTTACGTTGAAGGGTGTGCGCAGCTTGTTCATTTCGGCGATCAGCGTGGGATGTCCGATGCCATAGCCGATGCGCAGACCGGCGAGACCGTAAACCTTGGAAAAAGTCCGCAGCGTCAGGATGTTGTTGTATTCGCGGAATAATTCACGGGACCTGGGCAGGTCGGCCCGCTCTGCGTATTCGTGATAGGCCTCATCGAGAACGATCAGAACGTCCCCAGGAACTCGCTTCAGAAAATTCGCGAATTCATCGTGCCCAAAGGCAGTCCCAGTTGGATTGTTGGGATTCGCGATGTAAACCACGCGCGTTTCCGGCGTGATAGCAGCCACTATCGCATCCAGGTCAAACGTGTAATTGCGCATCGGAGTCTGAATCAGGTGTCCGCCGCTGGCACGAATCGCGATGGCGAACAGCGCAAAGGAGCCCTCACTGGTTACGCCATCGAGCCCGGGCCGAAGCAGGACACGGGAGGCCAAGTCGATAATTTCGCTGGAGCCCAGGCCAACGAAAACCTCTTCGAAGCGGATATTGTTCCTTACCGCAAGGACCTCGCGGAGACGTTTGCAACCGCCATCCGGATACCAGTTGGCTTCACCCAGAGCGCGGCGGGCGGCCTCCATAGCTTTTGGAGAGGGTCCTAGGGGATTCTCGTTTGATGCCAACTTTACAGCATGAATCTTAAGCTCTTGTTCGACCTCTTCAACAGGCTTGCCGGGAACATAGGCCGGTAGACCCTGGATGTAATCGGGAATCAGTTCTTCGAGTGTGTGGGTCATGAGTATATTTTATGCCTGCGATTAGGAAAAATCGAGGGGCGGTCTGCGCCCGATTCGTAAGTGGCAATCAGGTTTTCGAGCACGACTTGAGCTGCAAAATTTCTGCTTTGCGAAGCCGACGGAATTTACCCGCGGGCACATCCAGGAAGAGCGGGCCAAGTTGCACACGCTTGATTTTTTCAACGTGGTGGCCGACCTGTTGAAACATTCGCCGGATTTGCCGGTTGCGCCCTTCGATCAGCGTGACCTCGTACCACGGGTTGGGCGCATCTTCCAGCAGGCGAATCTTGCTGGGCGACAGCTTGACCCGCCGACCGTCCTCGAGGGGAATCGTAATGCCGTTTCGCAACCGCTGCAGCGATTGCTCCGAAGGGTTGCCACTAAGCTTCACATGATAGGTTTTGGGAACGTGCGAGCCGGCCTTGGTGAGCTGTTGCGCTAGCGCACCGTCGTTCGTAAGGAGCAGAAGCCCTTCGCTGGCATAATCGAGCCGGCCTACCGGGTACACTCGCTCCGCGACGTTCCCCAGCAGTTGCATGACGGTCGGCCGGCCCTCGGGATCAGACACTGTAGTCACGTAGCCTTTGGGCTTGTTCAGCAAAAAATAAACAAATTGCTGCGCGGCCTCTATGGATTTGCCATCGACAGCGATGGTATCCGCGTCCGCATTCGCTTTCGTGCCCAGTTCAGTGACGATGTTTCCGTTTACACTAACGCGCCCTGCGAGGATGAGTTCTTCCGCTTTGCGCCGTGATGCAATACCAGCGGCAGCCAGGATTTTTTGCAGACGCTCCATGACGACTCTTTGGCTAGCGAGACTTGGGCTTCGCGGCCGGCTTTTTTGTCTTTGTCAGGGCATCCGCTTCCCGCTTCTCTAGAACGCGATAGCGGCCCCGTGGAATTCCCTCGATGGACAGCATACCCAGTCCGATGCGCACCACTTTTTCCACTGGATGATGCTCGCGAAAAAGAACGTGACGCAGCCGCTCGAGTTTTGGCCCTTGCATAGTGAGTTGATACCAGTAATTGGCGCTGTGTCTGCGTGTCGCTTCCGGCTGGCGCACGGTCTTCAAGCGCACGCGCGCTTCCCTCCCCAGCCGGTCGAGATCGTCCAACGTAAGCATGCCTTTGATTTTGATGTGGTACGTCTGGTCGATGTGGTTCCAGTGCTTCAATATCTGGGCCGCCAGATCGCCATCGTTAGTCAGAAAAACCAGTCCGGAAGCAGCGTACTCCAGATTACCCACCGGATAGACGCGCTCGGGAAATCCCCGCAGAAAATTGCGGAGTGTTTTACGGCCTTCAGGATCGGCCAGCGAAGAGACCACTTCGGGAGGTTTGTGCAGCAACAGATAGACGTGGCGCAGGTTGACACTCACGATACGACCTGCGGCTTCTATCTTATCGACAGACGGATCGGCTTTCGTGCCAAGCTCGGTGACGGTTTTGCCGTTTACTCGCACCTGCCCGGACAGAATGAGTTGTTCGGCATGGCGCCGTGAAGCGATGCCGGCGTGAGCAATGATTTTTTGCAAACGTTCGAGCATGAACAGTTTTCGGTTCTCAGCTTTCGGGCAGCCCGTTGTGGGTTCCCAAGGATAGCAGGAATACCCACCCGGAAGAGTTACGAAGTTGTTGCAACAGGAGTGAAGAATAACCGCAAATCAAATCGCCACGGTCAAGATTTGAACCTTAATCAGCGGACGTGGTTTTTGCGTTGGGCGGTGGTGGGTCTTCATCCAGATCGCCCGAGGGCATGCCCTCTGATGTGGCCAGCGCCTCATGCTCGCGAAAGGCTTCCGCAGCGTTCAGTTCCTGTTCCACATGTTGAATGGTTTCCGAAATCGCCGCCTCGTGGGGAGCGGGGGTGTTCCCAACGCCCGCATTGGCAACGTCCGTTTCCGGGTGCAGTTCGGATACCATTTCCTCCGAGCCGGGCTGCATGCCAGTTTCCATGTCAGACCCCAACGCCTCTCGTGCCAATGCTTCGAATTCCTTCAGACTGGGCAGTTCATCCAGATCGCTCAGCCCAAAACGCATCAGGAATTCCTTGGAGGTCTTGTACAGGATGGGGCGACCAATGACTTCCTTCCTCCCTGCGGTGGTGATGAGCTTCTTATCGAGCAACGTAGAGATTACGCCGGAAGTGTTGACGCTACGAATTTCCGAAATTTCCGGCGCGGTCACCGGTTGCTTATAAGCAATTACTGCCAGGGTCTCCAGCGCGGGCATGGACAGCCGCAGTGGCGGGCGCAGCGATTTAATGAAGCGGCGCACAACGTCGTGGTGCTGCGGCTTCGTATACATCTTGTAACCGCCGGCCACCGCACGCACCTCAATGCCGCGATCCTCCGAGCTATAGGAAGCAATCAACTGATTGAGGGCGGCCTTCACCGGCAATTTGTCTTCGCCGAGGGCTGTAGCGAGCTGTTCCAGGGTGGCGGGCTCGTCGGCAGCATAGATGATGGCTTCGAGAGCGGCTTTCAGTTCGATGTCGGTCATAAGGCAGCTAACAGTTTACAGTCATCAGTTCACAGTGGAAAGAGGAACCGGCGGCCGCGCGCATACCGCCAGCGGCCCAGGCGGATGCCCGCGCTACGGAACTGAGGGCTGTCGGCTCGAGGCTAGTGGCTGCCCTATTGGTATTCGGCATCGATGCGCAAAGCGCCTGAGTCGTCAAAGGCAATGTCGAATGCTTTGGCTTTCTTAATGTGGATTTCGCCAAACTGTTTTTCCTGAGTCAGGGCAATCGCCTGCAGCTTCACCATTTCCAGCACTGCCAGGAACGCCACGATCATCGCGTGACGTGAAGGGCAAGCCTCGAAAAACTGGATCAGGCTGACGCTATTGGTGTCGCTCGCAAGAATTTGCCCTCGTAGCTGAGCAATCATCTGAGCCACGGTGAATGTTTCATGTTGCAGCTCAATACGCGTTACTTCTTTCTTGCGTTCCAGAACCTGCTGAAACACGCGCACCAGGTCCACCAGCGATACCACCAACTCGCCCTCGGTTCCTTCGTCGTTATAAAGCGACTTATCCGGCTTGGACCAGACGTTCTCTTCAATTTGCTGCTTTTGGTAAAGCAACTGCGCCGCGTTCTTGAATTTTTCGTGCTCCAGTAGGCGTTGGACTAACTCCTCACGCGGATCAGTGGCCTGTTCTTCGGCCGATACCAGCGGATCGGGCGGCAGAAGCATTTTGGATTTGATGTAAATCAGCGTCGCAGCCATGTAGATGAATTCAGCAGAGACGTCAATGTTAAGTGTCTCGAGTTGGTGCAGGTAATTCAGGTATTGGGAGGTAATTTTTGATATCTGGATGTCGTGAATGTTCATTTCCTGCTTTTTGATCAGATCGAGCAGGAGGTCTAGCGGACCTTCGAAAATCGGTATGGATATTTTGTAGGGCGAGGCCATGGATGACGAATAGTTTACAGGCGACCGCCAAGAACTAGAAGTCCGAAAACGGCGAGAGACAATAATCCACACCCAGGGAACTAGATTGCACCGACGTGACCGCGTGGCCCTTGGCAAACCATTGCCGGAACTCGGCCCGTAAGCGCGATTGCAGTTCGATCAGCGCCGGCGTCGCATTTGGCTCGCCCTTGGTGGAAGCCTGCACGACAGTATTCGGCAGGTGAATGCTTGCGGCATAAGTGCGCGGTTCCACGGGTAAATCGCCAATGGCAGCAATCACCCGCGGCGAATCCAGATGCCATTCGACCAGCAGCCGGTCGGTGGGCATGCCGCGATGCAGCGGGCTTGTGGTTATGCCATAAAAGTCGAGAATGTACCGCCGGGAAATAGCCCCGAGGCGATTGATATTGAAGTGCGCATTCTTGATCTCCAGCGGGTCAAAGGTCCACTCAATCAGCCGAATGCTACGGCTAAGCGCCTCATCCCGCTGTGCAAGTTTAAGCTGGCGCCCGATATGGCGATTGCGATGCGAGGGAAGCACCGCCGCCATGTGCGAATGCAGGTAAGGCGTATGATCGTGAAGCCCGACGTACGCTTTGGTGAAACCGACCATCGTGTCGCCTTCAAAAGCACCAAGAACCTGCCCGCCCGTGTGGTGTGCGATCACGTACGTTACGGCAGGCTCGGTGTCCAGTTCGGCATCGCCCCAGACTTCACGAGCGATTTGCACGCAGCGTTGAAAATCAGAAATGGAATCCAGAGGACGGACAGTTATCTCGGACATAGGAGTTGTCGATATAAATTATCAGTTCTCGCGCGAAGATTTCTCCAGGAGTTTCGCCTGGTCCCAATAAGCTTCCATTTGCGGACGCGGGACTTTTGGCAGCGCAGTTCCCTGCTCGCGCGCAAGTCGCTCCATAGTACGAAAACGGCGTGAAAACTTGGTGCAGCTTTTTTTCAGCGCGATTTCCGGATCCACGTGCAGAAACCGCGCGAGGTTCACGGCAACAAACAGAATGTCGCCGACTTCTCCCTCGACGCGCGATGAATTCTTGGGCTCTACGGCAATGACGGTTTGCAGTTCGTGCGTTTCTTCGGTGAGCTTGTCGAAGATGCCGTCGACCGAAGACCAGTCGAAGCCGATGCGCGCGGCCTTGCGGGTCAGTTGTAATGCCTCGAGCAGCGCGGGCAGCGTCCGAGGAACGCCATCCAGAACCGAGGCGCCCTCAGCGGAGCGTTCTGAGGCCGCGCCAGAACTCGGCGAGTCGCCAACAGCCCGACTCTTCGCCTGACGCTCCTGCATCTTGATCTGCTCCCAATTACGAAGCACATCCGCGGCCGTCTTCGCGCGAGTCGAGCCAAACACGTGGGGGTGGCGGCGGATCATTTTCTCGTAAATTTCGCGGATCACGTCGCGAATGCCGAAGCGACCCTCTTCATGAGCGATCTGGGCGTGAAATAGAACCTGCAGCAGCAGATCGCCCAATTCTTCCGCAAACTTGGCATCGTCCGTCGAGTCCAGCGCGTCCAACACTTCGTACGCTTCTTCGATCAAATACGTGCGAAGTGTGTCGTGCGTCTGCTCGCGATCCCAAGGGCACCCTTTCGGCGCACGCAAACGCGACATCACCGCTACCAGCCTCTGAAAGTCGCTTCCCGCCTTTGGCGGGCTGAACACATTGGCTTTGCGACTAGTGCGAGCCTTCTTTGCTCTGCGCTTCGATTTTCTCTTTTGCATGAAGAAATTAGATTACGGGGAGGAACAGCCAATTACAAGCCGTGACGCTGGCTCCTTTTCCTTCCATCGCCCCGCTCAAAAAAAACCGCCGCTCCGACGAGGGCTCGGAGCGGCGGCGTCAGGGGGATTGAGGGGAGACTAAACCTGGATCTTTTTCACGGCGGCTGTGCCGAGAACAACCAGGAATCCAAAAAAGAGCATGAGGAGTGGCGAAGGCTCCGGAGTGGCCACCGTCAAGGTCGCAGGAATCAGCCCACCATCCGCCGACAGATTCAGCGAGTCGAAACCAGCATACGTACCCGGAATAAACGTGGGATTGCATTCTGGTCCGCTATAAATCTGACTGGTGCCCCCTAACCCGAAAAGAAGGCCATCCATAAAACCACCGCCGGCGGCGTCGGACAGGAACAGGAACGAATCCAAGGTGCTGCCTGCGTACGATCCGTTCAGGTAGTACGAAGTTGGTACGAAGAGTTGGGCGAAGCCGATGCCGTCGACGTAATTCCCCTGGGTATTGGGAGACGCGGGCAAGGACCATTCCACCGTGAGCGTGTTGGTTGGGCTGAGTTGTTCCGTGAAAGTGAAATTGTCGCTGGTGCCGTCTGCACGAAGTTGCGGCGCAGAAAACAACAACGCAAAAGCAGCTAGGGTAGCAAAGATGAGCAAAGAACGCCGAGTCAAGTCGATCTCCTGAAGACAAGATTGGTCCGATGCTGCGGAACGGACTGCCCTCGAGGACCTTGTTTTAGGGAAGAAGGCAATTGAGCATCCAAAGCGCAGCGAGTTGCCGAAATCCTAGAGGGCTCAGAAACAAAGGGTTAGTTCTAGTCCCAACATGGAAGCACATTGTGGGTGTGAAAAAGAATTCCTACTCTGGGGCCCGCGAATGGAGGTAAATTGCCATAGAAGTATGACTTATGGGTGCAAGTCGCAGCCAGGCACTAAAGAGGGCCATAGCGTTCATAGCCGGCTGGCCCGGGAAACGCTGCAAAGAGCCAAATTTGACGGATGCTGAGGATGATCAGATGAAAGTGTGCCGCCTGTTACTGATAACACTTGGGTTGATTCTTTTTGTGATCGTAGCAGCGCAACCGGCTGAGGCTCAAACCCCGCAAACGGGCCCTCTACGCGTGGTAATCGTCGGATTGGTGCATGGCCACGCGGAAGGATTTCTTTCGGGTGCGGTAAAGCGCAGCGACATTCAGATTGTGGGAGTGCAGGAATCCGATCGTGCGTTATTCGACCAATATGCCAAGAAGTACGGTTTGGACGCGAAGTTGTATCACGCGGATATCGACGAGATGCTCAAGGCCACGCATCCGGAGGCGGCGCTGATTTACACCTCGACGTTCGACCACCGCCACGTCGTGGAGATCTGCGCGAAGAACAGTGGAGCAGGCGGAGCCAGACCGTACACCGTCATGATGGAAAAGCCTCTGGCGGTTAGCGCCGAAGATGCGTACGCAATCGCGAAGGTAGCAGCGCAATCCAAAATGACGGTCTTGGTGAACTATTTCACCACCTGGGAACCGAGTCGGCACGCCGCGTATGAAATGGCGAAGGACGGGTCGTTGGGCGATATAAGGAAGATGGTCGCTCACGATGGACACAGCGGCCCGAAAGAAATCGGAGTCGGGCCGGAGTTTCTGGGGTGGCTGACCGATCCGAAGCTGAACGGCGGTGGCGCCCTTTACGATTTCGGCTGTTACGGCGTGGATTTCATGACCTGGCTGATGGGCGGCGCAAAGCCATTGACGGTGACTGCAGTGACCCTGCAGATCAAGCCCGATGTCTATCCAAAAGTGGATGACGACGCGACCATTGTTCTGACTTATCCAAAGGCCGTCGGAATTGTGCAAGGTTCGTGGAATTGGCCTTTTGGCCGCAGCGACGTAGAGGTTTACGGAAAAACGGGTGAGTTGACAACCGTTGGACGAGACGCATTGGAAGTGCGTACTGCCGGCCAGAAGCAGGCCGAAAAAGTAGCAGCGAAACCGCTAACGCCTCCCACGAATGACGAGTTGGACTATTTGCGCGCTGTATCTCGTGGCGAGTTGAAGCCAGAAGGACCCGGATCCCTGGAGATCAACATCGTGGTGGCAGAAATCCTGGATGCCGCCAGAGAGTCCGCAAAGACCGGCAAAACCGTGAAGTTCTCCCAGAGGTAGCGTTCGCCGAACGGTTCCAGTAGCACAGGCTGCTTTAGCCTGTGGCGTTGTAGTGCAAGATGGAATACTTGAGAAAAACCGGGGCGCACATGAGCAAAACCAACGCGGCAGCGTTAACTGCCATAGCGGTATTGAGTTTCGTGCCTGCGTTGATGGGCCAGCAGACCGCGCAAGTGGTATCTCCGGCGAGCGAAATGCTGTCGAGTCCGGCCTACCGAGGTCCTGCCAACAAGAAACCCACCGCGCGTGAGATTGTCGCGGAGATTCAGAAGCAGGTCGGAGTGCCCTGGCAGGAGAAAACGGTCGATACCTTCAAGGCCGGCCATCCCGACACACCGGTCACCGGTATCGCCGTCACGATGATGGCGACCATGGACGTGCTCGAACGCGCCTCGGCCCAGGGACTGAATTTTGTAATCACTCACGAGCCCACCTTCTACGCGCACTTGGACACGCCCGAAGGGATGCCGGAAAATGATCCGGTCTGGGCAGAAAAGCGCGCATTCATTGAGAAGCATGGCATGGTGGTCTGGCGTTTTCACGACCATTGGCACATGCGCAATCCCGATGGCATTGAGGCGGGAACTGTGGCGGCGCTGGGCTGGGGAAAATTTCAGAGCCCGCAGAGCCAATATTTATTCGTACTGCCCGAGACGACCTTGAAGCAGTTGGCAGAGGACGTGGCGAAGAAACTGGATTCGCCGGTCGTCCGCGTCGTCGGCAATCCTGAAATGAAGGTGACAAAAGTAGCCTTGAGTCCGGGCGCGGCAGGAGCCGAGGCGGAGTTTCACGCGTTGGAGCGGGAATACATCCAGGTCTTGCTGGTGGGTGAGACGCGCGAATGGGAGACCGTCGAATACGCCGCCGACGCCGTAACTCAAGGCAGAGACAAAGCGCTCATCGTCATCGGCCACGTTCCCAGCGAGCAGATGGGTATGGTGGAATGCACGAAGTGGCTGCAAGGCTTCGTGAAAGATGTACCGGTAAAGTTTGTAGGCGCGAAAGAACCGTTCTGGCCTGTGCGCTAACCAAATCGCTGTCGTCTCCGTGTCCTCGGCAGCCTCAGTGGTGAAGGATTTTTACCACATGAAGACGCCCAGTTGCCGAAGAGATTATGGGGCCTTCCTGATTACGGAGCCTTTTGCTTACCGAGCAGCTTGTGTCTCTGTTTTTCCTTTAATCGCTTTGATCGAGCTGATGGTGAGGACAAGGCGAGGCCCAGTCTCCTCGCCATCCACGTGAGCGACCATACCGTTAGCTTTCACCGTCTGGTTTTCGAGAGTTTCGAGCTGTTTCAGATTGGCGGATTGTACTTCGATCGAACTCACGTGTTTCCCGTCGATGGTCCTTTCGGACTCGAGCTGGATGACCCAACCCGACGTTTCCGCGCCGATGGCAAGGACCCGGGTCAACTTACCAGTTACTGTAAGTCTTTCGGATTGCGCTTGGGCGGCCGTTACGCATAGAACCACAAAAACCAGGGTACCGAACAGACGAGCGAGTCGCATAAGGAACTCCTGGAGGGTGGGAGTTTTACCTAGAGCACTTCCTCGAAGTTTATGATGTGTGGAATACACAGACCGTTTCAGCCTACCAAGCGCTGTCCGCATCCGTGGAAATGGGCAGCCTACATCGCCGCAGACTTCACGCTCTTCCACTTATTCAGGAACGCCAGAATATCTTCCGGGGCCATGGACCGCGCCGCCGAAAATTGGTGCTGTTTTTGGCTGTACACCAGCTTGCCGTCCGCATCCAGCACCGCCAACGCCGGAACACCGTTTTCTACTGGCACTTCATATTTCTTGGCAATATCGAGATTTTTGTCCATCTGTCCTATGTCGACGTGCACCACGATAAAAGATTTGTTCAGCGTCGGAGCAATGTCCGGGGAGTGGAAAGCTTCGTCAAGTACATGACAATCGAAGCACCAGTTTCCGCCGAAAACCAGGATGACCCGTTTATGGGAAGCCGCGGCTGTTTGCAAAGCCTCTGCGATTTCCTTATGAGCATCCACATTTTGCGGGTAGATTTCCTTGTTTTCGAGAGGCTGTCGAAGCCGCGTTGCCGCGGTGCGCCGTACAATGCCGATATGCCAGTCGTTGCCCTGACGGAACCAGTTCTGTGACATGGCTACGTATTGCTTAGTTGCCCCGCGGTCCTTGGACTTCATCGTCATGGTCAGTTGCAATACTAGCGTGCGAATGTCCGGACTTGGCTGTTCCTGCTGAACCACCTGCGCCGTCAGATTCGTCAAGCCCTTGGACTTCCAGGACGACCAAAAGGCAATCTCGTCCTGAGAAGAAATGGGCTTTTTATCGGTGGTCGAGATGTCGGGTGCGGGAGATTGTGTGTAAAGTGCCGACAGAGCGGAAGCATCGCCCGCCAAGACGGCCGCCCGCCATTTCTCGAAGGGAGGAAAGTCCGAGGCCGATTGTTGGGCAAGTAGCGGACTGGCAAAGGCCAGGATCAACAAAGATAGCCAGATGTTACGCATAGCCTTTGGAGAATAGCACGAGCCGGGAAAGTGATTGTGACCGCGGGCTGTCATCTAGCGGCGGGTCTTTAGACCCGCGGGGATTTCCAGCCCGATGCCCGCTTCCCTTCCCATGCTAAACTAGTGCGGAACTTTCGAAGAGAGGTAACTAGCGTGGCAGACAATAAAGACGAGGGTTTCAAGGTAATTGACCGTAGGCCATTCACCGCCGAAGGCGAAATCCGCAAAGAAGTCGTGGAAGAACAGGAGCGCGAAGCTCGCCGGGAAGAAGTGAAAGCCGAAGCGAAAGTAGCCGCGAACGCGCATGCCGAAGCCGCTAAACCCCCGGCAGATGCTCCTAAAAGGCTGCCCGCGTTCGAAAATCTGATCCGCATGATTGGCAGCAATGCGGCAATGGTATTGGGCGCTTACGCCGACCCGAATACCGGTCAACCGATGATCGATCCGGACGCGGCCCGCGAGTTGATAGACATGCTGGACGCGCTGCAACAAAAAACCAAGGGCAACTTGGCGCCAGAAGAAGACGAAATGCTTCTGGATTTGCTTGGCAAGCTCAAGTTGACTTATCTGGAAGTGAATAAAGCCATGGCCGCGGAAATGGCCAAGGTAACCGCGCAGGCCAAGACCGGCAAGAGGTAAAGACGGCGGCAGGCGATCGCTACCTGGAGCTACAACAAATCTTGGAGACGGCGCGAAGTATCGCGCCGTTTTCTTTTTCTTGTGCTTTTCGCCAGATCGCCGAGGCGATCACCAATCGCGGGAAGAGACGGATACAATAGTGGGGACGATGCCAGATAAGATTCGCGTGGTGGTCATGGGCTCCGGCACCTCCATGGGCGTGCCCACGTTGGGCTGCCATTGTGCCGTGTGCTCCTCGACCGATTCCCACGATAAAAGATTGCGGCCTTCCCTGCTCCTTTCTCGCGCCGGGCAGAACGTCGTGATTGATACGGGGCCGGACTTCCGCACCCAGGCTCTACGCGCGGGGCTCGATCGCTTGGACGCGGTTCTGCTGACCCACTGTCATGCCGACCATATTTTGGGCTTCGACGATTTGCGGCCTTACAACTTCCGGCAAAAAGGGCCAATCCCCGTTTACGGCACCGCGGACACCTTTGGCGTAATCCGTCGCGTGTTCTCGTATGTCTTCGACAGCAAGCCCACATTAAGCAGCATTCCAAGTGTCGACCTTCGTCAAATAGATGGACCGTTTGCCCAGTTGGGCATTCCGTTCATTCCCGTGCCGCTGCTGCACGGTGAGATGGAGGTGCTTGGCTTTCGCTTCGGTCGCGCTGCATACATGACCGACTTCAGCCGCCTGCCGGAATCCAGTGTGCCGCTGCTGGAAGGTTTGGACGATTTGATTTTGGATGCCTTGCGCGATGTGCCGCATCCAATGCACCAGACGGTGGAGCAGGCGTTAGCATTGATCGATCGATTGAAGCCGAAGCGCGCCTGGTTCACGCATGTTGCTCACGACTTGCCGCACCAGGCTACGAACGAGCGGTTGCGTAAGGCGGGATACCCGCATGTGCAATTAGCCTATGACGGACTGGAACTTGAAGTAAGCGCCGAGTCACCTGTAGTCGCGCGAGCGGCCCAAGTGTCGTCCCTATCGACACACGAAAGAGCGGATGCGATCACCGTGTCTCATTCGGCAGCGGATTGGGCGAGCCGCTACGGCAACAAGAAAGCGACCGCTGCAGGCTCAATTCGTACAACTGAACCGCCCGGCAAAGGCAGCGTGATTGCCATCGGAACCTTCGACGGAATTCACTTGGGCCACCAGCATGTTTTGAAATTCGCTATCGAGCGCGCTAGAGAGATCGGCGCCATAGCCACGGCTCTGACCTTTGAGCCACCTCCGGTGAAAGTGTTGCGGCCGGAAGTGGCACCACCGCGAATCTCCACGAATCAGCAAAAATTGGATTGGTTTGGAGCCGTAGGTATGGAAGCTGCTGTAGTTCTGCCGTTCACCAAAGAACTCGCCGCGCTCACTCCGGAAGAGTTTGTAAATGACATTCTGGTCCGGCAGCTGGATGTGCGGGCTGTGGTGGTGGGAGACAACTTCCGGTTTGGCAAGCAGCAGGCCGGCGATGTCAAATTCTTGCGAGAAGTTGGCATGGGGGAGGGATTTGAGGTCGTCGTTCATACGCCGGTAATGGTGGACGGCGAAGTGGTCTCCAGCACTTTGATTCGTAAACTGGTAAGCGAGGGCGATGTGCGCCATGCCGCGCGGTTATTGGGCCGCCCCTTTGCCTTGACGGGGGAAGTGGTAGCCGGAACGGGCACTGGCCGTAAATTCACCTTCCCTACGCTGAATCTCAAGGCCGAGCAGGAATTATTGCCGGCTCGCGGCGTCTACATCACCCGCACGTTGCTGGAAGGAGAGAGCAGCAGCCATCGCAGCGTCACCAATGTAGGCATTCGGCCCACGTTCAACGGTTCCGCCCTCAGTGTCGAGACGCACTTACTGGATTACTCCGGCAACTTTACGCCCCGGAAAATCGAGGTGCGCTTCTGGAAACGGCTGCGCCCCGAGCGAAAGTTTGCCGGCGTCGAGGAGTTAAAGGAGCAGATCGCCAAAGATATAGCCGCGGCCAATCACTATTTCGCCAGATTCCGCAGAGCCCGGGCCAAGTCTATGCGGATGACTCCGGAATAAAGGATCAACGTTGAAGTAAACCGCCGAACCTAACAAAAACCTCACGAACTTCTCAGGACTTTACAGGGTGGTCATCTTTAGCCTGCTAATGTGGAGGCGGGAGAGCATGACTTCCCTGAACCTGTTTATTACGCTCGGCATCCTCGGCTTGGATTTTCTGATCTTCGTGCTGTTCCAGTGGACCTTCGGGGATAAGCGACGAGCGATACAGAAGAAATTGGCGGCCGTTCGCCAGACGCAACAAGACGTGCTGCCGCGGCCTTACTTGGTCAGTTCGCACAAGACAGGGCCGGTGACGCAGGAGCGGCTGCAAAAGGTGCGCGAGCGAATGTCCGGGGGCGTTCGCGAAAAGAAACTGGCGTAAGGTTCAGGTTATAAGTCGCGTGTGACACGGGCGCTTCTTAGCGCCCCTTTTTATTTGCACCGAAACAGCTATTTCTTCTCGTTGGCCAGGCACTCGTTGCAAATGCCGCCCACTTCGGTGCGGGAGACAGTTACGCGAATATCGCAATCCCGGGCGATTTGTTCTTTGAGCTGCTCATAGAGGCGCGATTCAAATTCGCGAACCTTGCCGCAGCGAAGACACGCCACGTGAATGTGATCGCGCGGGCCGTGCGTCTCGTAATAGTGGCGGTCGCCACGCAGGTGCAGCAGATCCAGTTCGTCGATCAGACCTTGCTTCTTTAGCAGGTCGATGGTGCGGTACACCGTCACCAGATGCACTTCGGGATTGATCTGTTGCGCGCGCTCTAGAATTTGATCCACGTCGAGATGCTGCTCCGCGGAATCCATCACCTGAAGGATTACACTGCGCTGGCGGGTCAGACGAATCCCGCGCTGCCGCAAAGTTTGTTGCAGATGGCTCGAGGGGGCGGGTGCGTTAATGCGTTCACCGGACGAAACCCTTCGGGTTGGAGCGGCCGACATAGAACCGTTACGCCTCACGGTAAGTCTAACAGGGCGGCCATGGATGGAAAAGCTGTGCGCTTCATGGATTGTATTGAGTCAACCAGTTCTTAAGCTCGGTCATGATATCGCGCCGCTGTTCGGCCAGTGTCGGAAAATGCGGCGATCCGGGATAAGTCACCATGCGAACGGTTTTGCCGCGCTCGGCCAGCAGGATAAAGAATTCGCGGCCCTGGAAAGTGGGCACCCGTTGGTCGGCCTCCCCATGCAGGATGAGCAGCGGAGTGGTGACCTGATCGGCGTACATCACCGCCGAAAATTTCAAAAATGGAGTTGGATCCTTTTCCTGCATACGCAGGTCGTAGTCCACTTGACTGATGTCGCTGGTCGGAATGAAGCTGAGCCAATCGGTGATGCCCGCGCCTTCAATCGCGGCTTTGTAGCGATGCGTCTGCGTGACCGTCCACGAAGTCATGAAGCCGCCAGCGCTCCAACCAAACATCGCTTGACGATTTGGGTCGGCCCAGCCCTGTGCAATGGCGAAATCACTGGCGCTGTCGACATCGGCGAAAGCGCGATCTCCGAAATGCTGGTAAATGGCTTCCAGAAAATCACTGCCGTAGCCGGTCGAGCCGCGATATTCCGGCTGAAGGACCACATATCCGAGGCCGGCAATGAACCGCACCAGGAAATCAAAGCTCAGAGTGTCATTGGCTTCCGGGCCGCCATGCGGAAATACCAGGAATGGATAATGCTTCCCTGACTGGTAATTCGCGGGCAGGGCGAGAATGCCTTCCAGTTCTATGCCGTCCTTGCTTTTCCAGTTGACCACGCGGACTTCTCCGAGGGTCACGTTTGCCAGCGTGTCGTCGCCCACATGCGTGATTTTCTGCACTTCCCCGCCGTTGGTCACTGCCACGTTCCAGGCATGGGCCGGGTCACCCACATTGAAGGCTAGCGCTTGCGAGGAAGAGGCGTAGGGCGACGCGACAGGCGTGGAGATGGCTCCGCCGCGCCAATGAAACGCAGGTGAGAGCTGTCCATCGCGATAGGAATAAACCTCGACACTGGTGCCCTTGTGATAGTCGACCCACACCAAGCCGTGTGGATCGTTTTGGACGCCGACGATGGAAGCAGCCAGTTTGGGTGTCTGGTCCTTGGGAGTACCGCCACGGGCGGGAACGGTCCAAAGATGGTCTGGCGTCAGCACATCGGTGGTGGAACTGGCGAAGGCCAACTCTTTGCCGCCATTGGCCCAGGCGATGCCCGCGACGGAATTAGGAATTTCCGCGACTTGGCGCGCTTCAGTCGAAGAACAGACCGAGATGGCTGACCGGACATCATGGTGGCCGATCTTCTCAAATTGTGTGACCACAGCAATTTGAGAACTATCGGAGGACCACGCCACGTCACTGATCGTCTTCAGGCCGGAACACCACCACGCACCGTCCGAACCGTTGACGTTGGCTACGTAAAGGCTGCTGACTTCGTTCTTGGCCACGTGCCGCACGTCGGCCAGCGGATCGACCGGGCTCGGATCGGCCAGGAAAGCAAACTTCGTACCGTCCGGCGAAACCCAAATCCTGCGGATGCCGTTAGGGAGCGCGATGATCTGCGTGGGCTTTGTGCCCCCAATGGGAATGATGCCGAGCTGGGCCTTCTTATCGACCTCATAGGAGCCCCAAAGCGCCGTGCCGTCCTTGGTGAAGCTCTCCGGATGAAAGGACTCCGGCAGTTCCAGCTTCCGGTCGTTTTGGCCGGAGAAATCAATGAGATGCCATTCGCGTTTCGTTGGACCCTTGGTGCCGCCATACGAGGTGCTGTAAAGAATGGTTTTGCCATCGGGAGAGATCGCCGCGGCAAAAGCGTTGTGGAGCGCCGAATAGTCGTCGATGCCAAAGGGATGCTTCTCCTGAGCGCCGACGCTATGAGAGACAAGCAATGAGAGCAAAACGAAGGCAAGTAGCCAGGCGAACCAAATGTAACTGCGCAGTTTATTAGGACGCATAGCGCGCAATTTTATCCAACCCGGCTCGAAAGACAAAGCTGGCAGCCAGGAGGATGGGACGCGTGAGTGCTGGGTGTCCGATCTGAGGATCCGAGGGGCATGTATCAGATGGGTACCCCCCTCCCCCTAGGTAAAAAATTAAAAACGAGAGAAAGAAAGGAGTTAACTTAAAAAAGTTTAAAACCTTTGAAAAAAGTGACACATGAAAGGGGGTCATAGAAGACGCGTGGCTAGTCAAAACGAGGTATCTGGCGAGGGAACAAAGAAATGAAGATAGGTCGGGAGTAATTCGGATGAACAGCGGGGAGTGCGATACCGCGGAGGTTGAAGGCACCGAATACACCCTTTCTAATCTCCGCTTTGTATACTATAGCGTGCATACACCTACTTGTCAATAGAAATGCAGTTTCCGCCCTGAGCACCCATGGGTCCACGGGCTTGACGGAGTGCCAAGATCGAAGAGAGATTCCTCACTCCGGCTGCTTGAGGCAGGCAGTGGGCGCGGTGGAGGCTGGCTGAGAGATCCGAGTGGGCGGCAACAGGACCAACGCGACACGAGTGATCTAAATCACAGCGGCCTTCCTACCTCGCCTACAGACTCGTCCGTGACGTTCCGACTGTACCCAGGGCAGACCAGCCTTTCCCCCACACATATTCCATCGGAACGTCGGAAATTCATGAACCTGGAATGCCCATGGCAACAAACAATCAGTTCCCTCCACGTAACGAGCACCCGGTACCCATCAGCTTCTGCTGCCTCGAGTTGAACTCCGAGCCCATCGAACACTCCACCAAGGCGGTCCGCATCTTGCAAAACGGATATGTCATCACCAGTCCCTGCAAATTGCGCTGCGGCACGCTTTTGTCGCTACGCATGCGGCTGCCCAACGATGAAAAAGGAAATATGTTCTGGGAGAATCGATGCACGGCCACGGTGTTGGGAGAATATCTGCTGAATGACGGGGTTCTCCGATACAAGGTCGAATTGGACCATCCCCGGCCCTGCTGACCGCTGTCGTAAGCAACACGAGGGGGATCGAAGAGAGATTCCTCGCTATGCGAGGAATGACATTCTGTTTGGTTTGGAAGCCGGAAGAAAGCGAGCAAGCTGACTCTCCAAACAGCGGCGTAAAGCCGCTGCTGCAGGAGCAAGAGTCAGGAAAAAACGATCCACCGAAGGGTCTTCAGACTGAAGTCCATTTATTCAGCCGGAAGGTGTGCTTGCTATGCGTGGGGAGGAAGAAAAGACCAAACGCTAAAGCCTGTGCTACTGGAACGGGCGGGCTCCGGTGCTTTCGTACCAACTAAAAACGGTACTTTGGGCGCAACTCTTCTCTGCCAGTTGGGTTAGATGGAATATTCGGGCTGGCTGAATCCCCACCAGCCTGTGGTGGTTTCAGAACTCGAAGTGAACCACGAAATCTATTAAATCGCGTGAGGCTCGCCCCTCATCAGGAGAATGTCTATGAAGTGTGTCTCTACACGGGTGACGCTCGGTGCGGCCGTAGTTGCATTGACGCTCTTTTCGATTGGATGCGGGTCCAGCAGCAGTTCGGGGTCAGGTTCCAACTCAGGTGGATCAACGCCACAGGCGCAAACGGGCACGGTCAACCTGATCGTGAGCGACGCGCCCACGGAAGACTGGGCGGTGATTGGAGTGCGCGTGCTGTCGATATCGCTGACTCCGCAAGGAGAAGGCAGTGCGGTTACGGTGTACACCGCGCCCAGCCCCGCGCCTTACATCAACTTACTGCAGTTAGATCAACTGAATGAAATCCTCGGCAACGTTTCGGTTCCTGTCGGAACATACACGGCGGCGACTATTACCGTCAGCGGCAATCCGGGAGACGTGTTGCTGACCGCGTCGGCGGATCCCTCGACGGGCTTTGCCGCGGCGCCCGGATCGACGATTCCTTCCAGCCAGATTCAGATCAAGCACACCACCGGCAGCGCGGGCAGTTTGACGGTGCCGGTGAACTTGACGTTGGCGGCGCCGCTGAGGGTGTCTACCACACAGAGCAACGCGTTGGACCTGGAATTCAATCTGGCGCATCCAGCATTCATCGTGGCGCACGTTCCTCCCTCGGGCGGTGGCACGACGATGTGGGCGGTGAACTTCATCGGCACTTTGCGTCATCGCCGGATTTTCGACCTGACCCGGCTTGTCCTTCGCCACCACTACGGGACAGTCACGGCCGTGTCCACGGATAACAGCACGCTGACCTTCGACAAGGACTATCCGGTGTATCCGCCCACAACTCCGGAAACGGAAATCACCAGCGATCAGACGCTTTCGGTGCTGGCGGACGCGAAGAACGGCACGCTTTACTATGACGTGGACGGGAAGACCCAGGCCACCATCAAGGACTTCAGCTCGATTGCCTCGACCATCGTTGGCAAGTACATTCGCGTGGCGGCGCGCTACCAACAGGATGGCACGCTTGTGGCGGTGCGGCTGTGGGCCAGCTCTTCGTTTAACAGCGTGTGGATCAGTCCCGAAGGCCATGTACTGCACGTTGACCAGAACAGCGGCACGTTGGTGGTGCTGAATGAACTCGGCCTCCCGGTTCCGCTGACGATTAATTCTGACACGCTGTTCTTCTTCCGTACGCCTTCGGATGCACAGACCGATTGCACCGCGATTGGCCAAGGCCCGGCGTTCCTGTCAAATCTGGTGCGCGGATTCAAGGTACACGCCAGCGTGGTCGATCCTTTAGCCGCGCAACTGGTAGCCAACTCGATTGACATCGAAATCGCACGCTACGACGGCACCATTTCCAACAGCAACACCACCGGCTTTACTTACACGCGCAATTTCCACACGGCAACCGACGACTACACCGCGCCACTGGTATTCATTTCCTCCAGTACGCCAAACGGCCACGATCCTCAGTCGGGCAATCCCATCAGCGGATTCAAGTGGTGGAATTTCACGTTCCCAACGGTGGTGGACAGCGGTACGAATGCCATCTCCGACTTCGACAACGCTACGAATGGCGCGGTGAACTTCGGCGGGTCCGTTGGCTTGATGCAGGCTGCAGGTGAGACTTATGCCACGTGGAACGACCCGGCAGCGGCAAATGCATGGGCGGCTCCCTCCGCGGTGCTGAACCCGACGACGCTGCCTCTCGGCGCTGCGGCCACGTCCTATAACAACGGCAGCTTCACAGTTACGGTGACCGGCGGGACGCAAGCGGTGCCGGTGAATCTGAACACCACATCTGGCTCGGCCACATTGGTCTACCAAGTGGATTGGAGCAATGGCATCCTCACCATCAGCCCGGTGGACATCACCACCACATCGGGCCAGAACACGCTCACGACCAATCTCGTGACCGGGACACCGGTGAAGGTTTACGGCATCCCGCAGGCAAACGGCACAATCAATGGTTATGTGCTGACGTACTTCACGGGATTTGGGCAGGCAACCACCAACTAAGTTCCCTGGAAACAATTGCGCCGCCAGTCTGGGCAACCGGCTGGCGGCGTTTTTGTTTTTGGAGCAAGACAAAGGACTCACCACAGAGGCCGCGGAGGCCCACAGAGGAAACGGAGGCCGGACGCAGATGGACGTAGCGGGGCAGCGGCGTAAAGCCGCTGCTACTCGTTCGGAGTGATACGGAAGGTGTCGTCGTGATCGACGGAAACCATAAATAAGCCTTGCGGCGGGACGGTCGGGCCGGATTTGGAGCGATCTTTCAGTTCGTAGAGCTTATCGATGTCGCCGGGCGTGAGTTTGCCGCGGCCTACTTCGAGCAGAGTGCCCACCATTTTTCGCACCATGTAACGCAAAAAAGAGCGGCCATGTACGGTAAACCAAAGCTCCTCGCGATCATCGGTGCGCGTCAGTTCGCTGGAGAATATCTCACGCTGCATGTTGCGCTCTTTGTCGTCGTCTTCGGAGCCAGTAGAAGCGGCGAACGAGGAAAAGTCGTGGACGCCGACGAAGCGCGCCGCGGCGTCCTTCATAGCGTCCTCGTTTAACGGAAACGGATAGTGCAGCACAAAGCGCCACAACATAGGAGGCACTACCTTGCCGCGATAGATGCGATAGCGGTACACCTTCCCTTTCGCGGACCAGCGCGCGTTGAAATCGGGCCCCTTTTCTTCGGCGGCTACGATACGAATCGTTGGCGGCAGCAATGCGTTGAGAGCGCGCTGAAATTCTTGCGCCGAGAGCACTGACTGCGTGCGGAAGCTCCCAACCTGGCCAAGAGCGTGTACACCGGCGTCCGTGCGGCCGGCTCCGAGCAACGCTATGTTTTCTTGCGTAAGCCGCCGCAATACCGAAACGATCTCACCTTGGATCGTCGGTTTGTCTTTTTGAAATTGCCAGCCGTGAAAGTCCGTACCGTCGTAAGCAATCGTCAGTTTGAAATAGCGCATGAATCAGAAATTGTTACTCGGAAGTTAGCAGCGAGCCCACATTCGTTAGTCTACAGGTTACAGCAGGAACACCTGCCTCCTTAAATCCCTCACGACAGAGGTCGCCGAGGTCCTCGGAGTTAACGGACCCGTGCTTGGCCAAGGCTACTCGCCCAAGATAGCATTCGCTAGAAAACTGTTGGTTGTTGACTGTCGTCTGTCAGCTATAAACGATTTTTCTACGGGGTACCGGCGCGAACAAAGCGACTGCCTGGCTTGATGGCCGCGTTGCCTTGGCGGCAGAGCGGGCAATCCTCCGGCTCGTAGCTGTCGATCTTCATCTGGATCAGGGCATTGGATTCCACCGGAAATTCGATTGCGCCACCGCTACGGTCGATCAGCGCGCCAGCCGCAACCACCCGACCCCCGGCTTCCTGGACCACATGAATAGCCTCTTCGGTTGAGCCGCCGGTAGTCCACACGTCTTCGACCACCAGAACGTGCTGGTCGGGCTGCAGAGCGAAGCCCCGGCGCAGCGTCATGATGCCGCTGCCGTCGCGCTCGACGAACATCGCCGGGACGCCTCCTCCGATGGCATCTTTCGGGCTGGGCAAAGCACGCGCGACCTCCTGGCCGATAATCACGCCGCCCAAAGCGGGCGACACGACCGCGTCGATCCGGGCGTCGCAGAAGAGCTCCGCGAGAGCCTGCCCGAGTTTTTCCGCGAAGCGCGGATACTGCAGGACCAGCGCACACTGCACGTAAGTGTCGCTGTGGCGGCCGCTGGATAGCTCAAAATGCCCATGCCGGATGGCTCCGGCCAATTCGCAAAGCTGTAGAAGTTCCTCGCGGGTGAACATAGTGGCCCCTGAACCCCACCACTAACCGTTTCCACACCTAAACGTCGAAACGTCAGGAGATTAGCCGCCAGTTCGGGCGTTGTCAAGGTCGCGAAGGGCTTGCTAAACTGGCTGCATTGGGAAGCGAGAATGTTCTAGTGTGGTGCTTACCCCACAACTTCGTCATTTGAAACAAATTGGCAGTGGCAAACGTTTAGAGTAGAGAGGCACAGAATTTACAGTACTTGCTGTAGGTCGCTCCGACTTTTTCCGTCAACGAAGTGAGGTTACCCAATGAAGAAGCCGTTCGTTAGACCCCTGCTTGCCGCCCTGTTGATCGGGGTAATGGCCGGAACCCCGGTTGCTCCGGTATCCGCGCAGGAGCCCTCTTCTCCGTCGCAGTCCAAGGCGGCCGCGCAAGGAGGAGTGCCCATTTCCTTGGGGGTTGCCAAATACGATTATTCGCGGGGGCCCAGCTGGTTTCCTAACATCATCAATCCCTACCGCGAGCAATATGTGGAACCCGGTGTGTTGACGAATTCGCCGCGGCTGGAACAGCTGATTCACGACGGCAAGCTACCGCTGAGCCTGCAAGATGCCATCGCGTTGGCGATGGAAAACAGCATGGACATCGTGGTGAACCGCTATAACCCGTGGATGGCCGATACCAGCTTGCTGAAGGCCAGGGCGGGCGGATACGGGTATGGAACACCGGGAAGCATCTCTGTAGGGTCGACCGCGAATCTGCCTGAGTTGTACTACGACCCGGTTCTGACGCAGTACATTGCGTTCTCTGACGCCACCACGCCGATCGCCAACCCTTTCATTTCAGGAACCGCAGGAACGGGGGTTTCGGCCGGGCAGAGCACGGCGCAGCCGTTGTTTTCGCACGCGGCCATCTACAACACCTCGTATTCGCAAAACTTTATCACGGGTTCGAACCTGACCGTGGCGTGGGACAATACCCGCGCGTCATCCACGGCCTCGAACTTCTTCAATCCTTACGTGCAATCCGGTTTGTCGATTAGCTTCACTCAGCAATTACTGGCCGGCGCGGGGAAATACGTAAACAAAAGGAACATTCTGATCGCCGAAAACAACCGCAAGATCGCGGATTTGGCATTCGCGCAACAGGCCATTACCACGATTACGAATACCATCACCGCGTATTGGGAATTGGTTTATGAGCGGGAATACGTGAAGGTCGAAGAGCAAGCCGTGAAGGTTTCCGAAAAACTCTACAGCGACAATAAGAAGCAACTGGAAATCGGAACCATGGCGCCGCTGGATGTAACCCGCGCCGAGTCAGAACTGGCGACCGATCGCCAGAACCTGATCATTGCACAAACGACAGAATTGCAGGATCAACTGGCGTTGAAAAACTATATTTCCAAAGATCCCATGGCCTCGAATCTCCTCAACGTCGAGATCGTCCCGACGGACAAACCGGAGACGCCCGCGACCATCGAGACTTCTTCATTTGAAGATTCCGTGAAGGAAGCTTTCGCGAAGCGCCCAGACTTGCAGGAACAGTATTTCAATCTGAAGAGCGCGCAGGTGGACGTGAAAGCCACGAAAAATGCACTACTGCCGACGGCTACCCTCGGCGTGCAATATTCTGCCAATGGCCTTGCCGGTAATTCGCCTATCACGACATCCGCTCCAGCAGCGGGAGAGCCGATAGTGGACTCCAACGGCCTGCCCATCGTAGGCCCCAACGGCCTGCCCATCTACTTTCTTCCGTCAACGACGACCACGACGACGGGGACGTACCACGCCGGATTGGGCACCGCGCAATCCCAAGTTTTCAAGAACGATTTCCCGGTGTACTCCGGATCCCTTACGTTTAGTCTCCCGTTGCGGAATCGCGCAAACCAGGCAGACAGCGTTCACGCGCAACTAGTGGAGCGGCAATTTGAAGCGTCCGTGCAACAAACCAAAAATAGTGCGGTATTGGACGTGCGCAACACCATCATTGCCGTAGAACAAGGCCGCGCGGCGGTGGAAGCGGCTACCAAAGCGCGCGAGTTGCAGCAGCAGACCTTTGACGCCGAGCAGAAGAAATATCAACTCGGTGCGTCGACGGTTTACAACGTCATCTTGACGCAACGCGACCTGATCACCGCACAGGGCACGGAACTGCGCGACCTGGCGAATCTGGCGGAAGCCAAGGCCAATTACGACCGCGCGTTGGGACGCACGCTGGACGTGAATAACGTGACCATCGCCAACGGCAAACAACCTATGCTGGACCGGGATACCTTGATTCCAGGCACACAGAACGGGCAGGTCATCGGCACCGACGCGCTGTTCAAGGCACTGGACAACGGGAACGTTCCCGGCCAGAAATAGATTCGTTAGCCAACAGCCGTTAGTCGACAGCCGACAGGCAAAACGCTAATTGCTGGCGCTGAACTCCGCGTTGTCGTTTCTAACGGCAACTCTGCAATCTATATGTGGCGGTTCTAAGCTCACCACAGAGGCCGCAGAGGAGACGGAGAATCGTTTACAGCGTCCCTCGCGTTCGCGCCAAGCCTCCTTATTCTCAGTGACTTTGCAACCACCACAGTCAAGACTCGTCGGTTGGCTGTCGACTGGCGGCTGTCGGCTCTTTTGCGGTTCGGCTTGCCGCATTACGCCCTTTCCCTTAGCATTAGTTTTTGTGACGCCTGTACTGTCGATTCCCTTACATGTATCTGCCCGCCTTACAGCGATTCCACGCTATGGAGCGCAACCCCATGAGTGAAACTCCTGAATTAAAGGCCAAGGCCTCTACTACCGGGGGGCCGCGCGAGTCTTCCGCGGCGGAAGAGTCCTGGGAGAAAAAGACCCTCGGGCCAACGCTTGCCAAGAACCCGGAGCGCCAAAAGGAGTTCACCACTACTTCCAGTTATCCGATTCGCCGGCTTTACACAGAGGGCGACCTCGCCGGATGGGATGCGGCGCGAGATTTAAGTTTTCCGGGCGAACCGCCCTACACCCGGGGAATCCATCCGACGATGTACCGCACGCGGCTCTGGACCATGCGGCAGTTCGCAGGCTTTGGAACCGCGGAGGACACCAATCAGCGCTTCCGGTACCTGCTGGCGCACGGTCAGACGGGGCTCTCGACGGCCTTTGATCTGCCCACGTTGATGGGCTACGACTCCGACCACCCGTTATCCGAGGGAGAGGTCGGGAAATGTGGCGTGGCGATCAGTTCCCTGGCGGATATGGAAGTGCTCTTTGATCAGATTCCGCTTGCGGACGTCACCACATCCATGACCATCAATTCCCCCGCGGCCGTCATCTGGGCCATGTATCTCGCTGTGGCCGAAAAGCAAGGCGCGGATTGGAAGAAGATTTCCGGAACGCTGCAAAACGATATTTTGAAGGAGTACATCGCCCAGAAGGAATACATCTACCCGCCGGAACCGTCGATGCGGCTGGTGATCGACACGTTTGAATTTGGCATGAAACATACCCCGAAGTTCAACGTGATTTCCATCAGCGGGTATCACATCCGCGAAGCCGGCTCTACGGCGATCCAGGAACTGGCGTTCACTCTGCGCGATGGCATGGAATATGTGGAATGGGCCATCCGCCGCGGGCTTCCAGTAGACGAATTCGCGCCGCAGCTTTCCTTCTTCTTCAATGCACACAACGATTTCTTCGAAGAGATCGCCAAGTACCGCGCCGCCCGGCGCATCTGGTACAAAGCCATGACCGAGCGGTACAAGGCCAAGAACCCTCGCGCGTCGGCTTTGCGCTTCCACACGCAGACGGCCGGCTGTTCCCTCACTGCGCAACAGCCCACGAACAACGTGGTGCGCACTGCCATTCAAGCGCTCGCCGGCGTGCTGGGAGGCACACAATCGTTGCACACGAATTCTCTGGACGAAGCTTGGGCGCTGCCCACTGAATTTGCAGCTACCGTGGCTTTGCGTACGCAACAGATCATCGCGCATGAAACGGGAGTGACCAACACGGTCGACCCGTTG
This sequence comes from Verrucomicrobiia bacterium, assembly GCA_035506955.1. Lineage (GTDB taxonomy): Bacteria > Acidobacteriota > Terriglobia > Acidiferrales > UBA7541 > Acidiferrum. Next base: position 62,618 of record DATJOO010000009.1, on the reverse strand, counting down.
GGCGGCTCCTACTTCGTGGAAACGTTGACGAACGAGGTGGAACAAGGCGCGTCGGAGTATATACGGCGCATCGATGCGATGGGCGGCATGGTGGCGGCCATCGAGAAAAGCTATCCGCAACGCGAGATCGCCGAAGCCAGCTACCGCTACCAAATGGCCGTCGACAAAAAGGAAAAGATCATCGTGGGCGTGAATGAGTATGTGACCCCGGAAAAGCCCATCGAATTGCTGCAGATTGACGCGACCGTCGCGCACCGGCAGGCCGTGCGGCTGGCCAAGTTGCGCGCGGAACGTTCTTGCGACGAAGTCAAGCGCCGATTGAAGGCGCTGCGCAAGGCAGCCGAAGGCAAAGACAACTTGATGCCGTTCATCTATGACGCGGTAAAGGCCTACGCCAGCTTGGGCGAGATTTGCGAAGCCATGCGCACCGTTTTCGGCGCCTACGAAGAAGTCGCTATCACCTGATTCTATCTGCAGCGAAAAGAATTCACCATAGAGGCCGCAGAGGTCCGCCCAGGGAGCCGAGAACGAACGCAGTCTGCAGGGTGCCGGTCTGACGGATGTCACGAACCTTCGGACTAAACCCCTCCGTTACCTCTGCGGCAACTCTGCTGCCTCTGTGGTAGGTTGGATGTCGTTCCTGCGGCCCGAGGGGCTGAGGCGGGGAGAGGCCCGATCGAAACTTATGATCGACAAGAAAATCAGAGTCCTCATTGCTAAGCCGGGGTTGGATGGACATGACCGGGGAGCGAAAGTGATTGCGCGGGCTTTGCGCGATGCGGGCATGGAAGTAATCTACACCGGCCTGCGGCAAACGCCGGAGATGATTGCCTCCGCGGCGGCGCAGGAAGATGTCGATGTCATCGGCCTGTCCATTCTTTCCGGTGCACACAACACGCTTTGCCCGCAATTGATGAAATTGCTCCGAGAAAAAGGTATGGCCGATGTGACGGTTCTGGTTGGCGGCATTATTCCGGACGCGGACATACCCGCACTGAAAGAGACCGGAATCGCGGGAATTTTTTTACCCGGCACTTCCACCCAAGACATTGTGGATTTCATCCACAAGCGGCTGGCGCCGACTCATTAAGAATTACCGCGGACAGTTGCGTTCAAACTTAACGCGCGTATAGAGGGTCTGGAACCCCAACCTCGTAATGTTCCGCTGCGAGTGGCTGCCTGGCACGGCCAGACTCATAGCCAGTTCGCACCCCGTCTCCGCGGCACGTTTCAAACGGAAGTGGAGCAGCGCGGTTTGCACTCCCCGGTTGCGATAGTCCACCAGCGTGCTTGCGCCAAACAACCCCGCGATTCGCCCACGTAACGCCAAAGTGGCGCCGCCCGCGATCTTGCCATTCACCCGGGCCAAGTAGCATTCCGTGTTCTTCGTGCTCGCGAACACTTTCATCACGGAAAGAATCTCGTGCGTCACCGGATAATTCTCCGCAAAGCCTTGCGCCACGGTCATGGTCCACAAATCGAGCTCCTCAGGAGCGGCCCGGCGAATCTCGATGTCCGCATTCGCTGTGTGTTCCGGCCGCGCACTGGAGGCAAATCCGTTTTGCACCGGCCGAATCATCACATTGGAGAATTCCGTAACGTAGTAACCGCGTTCTTTGTAATGCTCGAACAGCGTGGGGTCGGCCAGCGGACAGGTTTCCACGCGAACGGGTTCGTTGCGGGCAAAATAAAATTGCTCAAGGCGCGTGAAATCTTCCGTGCTGACCGGCCTGTGCAGGCCGAGAGCAACCGCCTGCGTGACCGGGCTACCCGCGCCACAATAAATGGCGAAACCACCTGCAATCGACGAGACATCCGCAGCCACACCGGACTTAGCCGTCAGTTCGGCGCAATTTACTGCGGCATGAGCTTCCGCCAACTCAATTTCCCGAGCCAGGTCCAGGTCCAAAATCAGATTCTGCATGGCGTGAGTTTACTCTATTTCCGTGGCTGGCAACGAGCGTCCGCTGGAGTCAACAGTGATTAGCCGACGGTCCACAGCTCAAAATCAGTGGCTAACGGCTGTTGACTAGCTTCTTTCCCTGCTTCCTCCGTATACTCAATGAGCTGCGATTTCCTTCTGCGAGGTCACCGCGTGTCCTCATCGGTCCTGAAAAGCAACGTCAACTCCAAGGCCCCACAATTCGAGAAAAATGCCCATCAGATGGTGGATCTGCTCACCGAACTGAAAAATGAAGAGGAACAAATCCGCGAAGGCGGCGGCGCGAAAGCTATCGATGCGCAACACAAAAAGAACCGCCTGACTGCCCGCGAACGTATTGCAGCACTGATTGACCCAGGCACGCACTTCTTCGAACTGGGCATTTACGCCGCCTACCAGATGTACGAAGAGTGGGGCGGGGCGCCGGCGGCAGGAACCATCACCGGGCTTGGGCGCGTGGCCGGCCGGATGTTCATGATTATCTCGAATGACGCCACCGTGAAAGCGGGCGCGTTCTTCCCCATGACCGCGAAGAAAGTAATCCGCGCGCAGAACATCGCCATCGACAACCGCATACCGACGATTTACTTGGTCGATTCCGCCGGTGTATTTCTTCCCTTGCAAGAAGACGTGTTTCCCGACACCGACGATTTTGGTCGCGTGTTCCGCAACAATGCGGTGATGAGCGCCATGGGTATACCGCAAATCACCGCGATCATGGGCATGTGCGTGGCCGGAGGAGCTTACCTGCCGGTGATGTGCGACCACATTTTGATGACCGAGGGCTCCGGGCTGTTCCTTGCCGGACCTGCACTGGTGCAAGCGGCTATCGGCCAGAAGACATCCGCGGAAGAACTGGGCGGCGCCAAAATGCACGCGCAAATAAGCGGCACGGTGGATTTTCGTGAGCCCGACGACGAATCCTGCCTGAAACGCATTCGTGCGCTGGTCGACAAAATGGGCGCGCCCGACCCGCCAGTCTTCAGCCATTCGCGCCTGGCTGAGCCGCTGTACCCGGCGGGCGATATCTACGGCATTTTTTCAGGCGATCCGGGTAAACAGTACGACATGCGCGACATTATCGCGCGCCTTGTGGACGGCAGCGCCTTCGAAGAGTATCGCGCCGAATATGGCGAGACGCTGCTTTGCGGTTACGCTCGCGTGGGCGGCTGGGCCGTGGGCATCGTGGCCAACCAGAAAAGGCACGTGCAGACCCACGCGCCTCACTCCGATCAGAAACGTATCGAGTTTGGCGGCGTGATTTACACCGAGTCGGCGGAAAAGGCCGCGCGCTTCATCCTAGATTGCAATCAGAACCGTATCCCATTGATTTTTCTGCACGACGTGAACGGCTTCATGGTGGGCAAAGATGCGGAGTGGAGCGGCATCATTCGAGCCGGCGCGAAAATGGTGAATGCCGTAGCGAACAGCGTGGTGCCCAAAATTTCCGTAATTCTGGGCGGCAGCTTTGGTGCCGGCAACTATGCCATGTGCGGCAAAGCCTACGATCCGCGCTTCCTTTTCGCGTGGCCCACGGCGAAATTTGCGGTGATGAGCGGGGACGCGGCGGCCAATACCCTGGCGGAAATTAAATATAAGCAACTGGAGCGCGAAGGCAAGAAGCTGGACGAAAAGACCAAGAAAGAGCTGCTTAGCTCGATCAAAGAGACGTACGATCACCAGACCGATCCACGCTATGCGGCGGCGCGGTTGTGGTTAGACGCGATTATCGATCCGGCGCAGACGCGGGATGCCTTGATCTGGGCTCTACAGGCGGCGGCGTTGAATACGGAAGTCCGCGAGTTTAAGACGGGCGTGCTACAAACATAGCCTACAGTCATTCGCCTTCAGTTGACAGCCTCAACAACGAGGAAGCTCTTGGCCGGCGGCTGTTGGTGAAAGTCTTTCGCTCTGCGTTTTCTATGCGGACACACCGCGCTCTCTGTGGTGAAAGGGTTTCACGCAGAGTTAGCAGAGGAGCCGCAGAGGTAACAGCGCGGGGTGCGTCTTTTGGCTAACGACTGCAGGCTGACAGCTGTGAGCTGATTCCCGGAGGGAGTGTATTGTTGACGAACGAAATCAAATTGATCGAATGCCCGCGCGATGCTTGGCAGGGCCTGCCGGAACTTATCCCAAGCGAAACAAAGGCGGCGTACCTGCAGGAACTCATCGCTGCAGGATTTCAACACATTGACGCGGTCAGCTTTGTTTCTCCGAAGCACGTGAAGCAGATGGCCGACAGCGAAGAAGTAATGAAGCGGCTTGTCGAATCCCTTCCCGATGGCGCGGCGCTACCTGAAATCATCGGGATCGTGGTGAATGAAAAAGGTTTGGAACGCGCGCTGGCCACGCCTGGGGTCTCGACCATTGGCTATCCCTATTCGATCTCAGCGTATTTTCGTCGTGCCAATGCGAATATGACCCGCGCCGAATCGCGCCAGTTAGTCGAAACCTTGAAGCGCGAGACGAAAGCCGCCAATCGCGGATTGGTGATCTACATCTCGATGGCCTTTGGCAATCCCTATGACGAGCCGTGGGGACCAGAGATCGTGCAAGACACTCTGGACTGGCTGAAAGATGTCCACGTCAGTACGGTTTCGTTGGCGGACACCGTTGGCACTGCCACTCCTGAACTCGTGCACGAACTCTTCTCTAAGGTGAAAGATCACGTCGCGGGAATCGAACTTGGCGTGCATCTGCATTCGCGACCCGACAACGCGGAAGCAAAAGTTTTGGCAGCTTACGAAGCCGGTTGCCGGCGTTTTGATGCGGCGCTTACCGGACTAGGCGGCTGTCCTTTTGCCGGAGACGATTTGGTGGGCAACATTCCCACGGAGAGCGTGCTCGCGGCTTTGGTTTCTGCAGGCGTACAACCTGCCATCGACGGGACTAAACTAGCTAAGGCGATCGAATGGACCAACGACATTCGCACCAAATACGCACCTGCTCCTGTAGCGGACAAGGAGTGAAACCTTGAAATTCGAAACCTTGCACTTTCAACATGACGGCCATATCTCCACGATCACGCTGAATCGGCCCGAAAAGCGCAACGCCATCTCGATCCAGATGATCGCGGAACTGCAAGCAGCTTTGGATGAAATCGAGAAAACGCATGCGCGCGCGGTCATTCTCACCGGAACAGGCAAAGCCTTCTGTGCAGGAATCGATTTGGACTACCTTCAAGCCATCAGCCGGCAATCCGCAGCGGAGAATCAGGAAGATTCACGGCGGATTGCGAAAATGTTTCGGAAAATATGGAGCTATTCGCGGCCGCTGATTGCGGCGGTAAATGGCCACGCCTTGGCCGGAGGCTGCGGCATCGCCACGTTGTGCGATTTCACGCTATCGGTGCCCGAAGCGAAATTCGGGTACACGGAGGTAAAGATTGGCTTTCTGCCGGCGATCGTCTCGGTTTTTTTGACCCGGCAGATTGGCGACAAGCGCGCCCGAGACCTTTTGCTCACCGGCCGGCTGATTGAGGCGGCTGAGGCGCGCGAGATGGGCTTAGTGAACGAAATTGTTCCCGCCGAAAACCTCATGGCGCGAACTCACGAACTAGCCGAAACGATTGTCGCTGCCAGCCCCAGCAGCATCACTCGCGCCAAACATTTGCTGGTTTCGGCCGAAGCCGCCAATGTTGACAACGATCTGGAACGCGCGGTACTCGAAAGCGCCAGAGTACGCTGCACTCCCGATTTTAAAGAAGGCGTAGCCGCTTTCCTGGAAAAGCGCAAACCGATCTGGCAAGGCGATCGCGGCAAAACGAACCATTAGCCTACAGCCTTTGGCTTGCCGCTGTTGGCTGTTGGCTGGCGGCTGTGGGTTGTAAGCTATCAGCTGGCACTTGTTTTTCGTATCGCGTGAGATTCCGGCATACTATCTACAGGCAATCAAAACAACATGATCGAATATCACGATGTCACCGTGAGGGTGCGCTATGCCGAGACTGATCAAATGGGCGTGGTCTATCACTCCAATTATTTGATCTGGTTCGAAGTGGGCCGCGTAGAGATTATGCGCTCGCTGGGATTTGACTATAAGCGCATGGAAATTGAAGATGACTGCTTCCTCGTCGTCGCCGATGTGCACTGCCGGTATCACTCTCCTGCCCGCTACGACGAATTGATTACCGTGCGAACCCGGATTCTCGACGCCAAAAACCGTATGCTGAAATTCGGCTATGAGGTTTTTCGTCAAGCCGATGGAAAATTGTTGGCAACCGGTGACACCACGCACATTTCGTGCCACCGGGACGGGCGCGTAACGCACTTCCCCGAAAAATATAAACGCGCATTCCTGGATCTGGTCGCGGCGCTGCCTGCAGATCGGGGCGAGGCATGAGCGTGCTACTCACAGGAAACGATCTGACATTTGCACAACTGTACGACGTGGCGCTGGGGCAAGAAACCGTGGAGCTTGCGGCCGACGCGGTTGCCCGGATGAAAGCGTCGCGCGCCGTCGTGGATAAGTTGGTCGCCGAAGAAAAAACCGCTTATGGCATCAACACTGGCTTCGGGAAGCTAGCCAATGTGCGCATCTCGTCAGAACAGGTGCGGCGACTCCAGGTAAATCTGGTGCGCTCGCACTCCTGCGGTGTGGGTGTGCCGCTTTCCGAAGCGGAAACGCGCGCGATGATGCTACTGCGCGCCAATGCCTTGGCCAAAGGATTGAGTGGCGTGCGCCCCACAGTGGTCGAGACGCTGTGCGCCATGCTGAAACAGCGCGTCCATCCAGTGATTCCGTCGCAGGGTTCCGTGGGAGCTTCAGGAGACCTTGCACCCTTGGCTCATCTGGCACATGTAGTGATTGGTGAAGGCGAAGCCATCTACCAGGGCGAGAAGATCACCGGGGCTGAGGCCATGAAGCGCGCACAGATCCTTCCCGTGGCGCTGGAAGCAAAGGAAGGGCTTTCCCTACTGAATGGCACGCAAGGCATGCTCGCGCTGCTGAGTCTGGCTTTACGCGAAGCCGATATGCTGGCGGACACCGCGGACGTGGCCGCTTCGCTGTCGCTCGACGCCCTGCGCGGCAGCCCGGGAGCGTTTGACGCGCGCATCATGCACGCACGAGCCTATTCCGGCGCAGCCACTACGGCGCGCAACCTGGCACATCTGAATGATGGAAGCCACATTCGCGAATCGCACCGGTCTCCGGACGCCGATACCCGCGTGCAGGACGCGTACAGTTTGCGCTGCACTCCGCAGGTACACGGCGCGGTACGCGATTCCCTGCTTCAGGCACGCGAAATGGCCCTTGTGGAACTGAACAGCGCCACGGATAACCCGCTGGTCTTCGTAAAACAGAATGGGGATGGCGACATCATCAGCGGCGGTAACTTTCATGGTCAGCCACTCGCTATGGCCGCCGATCAAGTAGCGATCGCTTTAGCTACGCTGAGCGGCATCGCCGAGCGTCGCGTCGACCAGATGACCAACCCGCTGACCAGCATGCTCCCTGCATTTCTTACCCCTGATCCCGGACTGAACTCCGGCTTCATGATCGCGCAAGTGACCGCGGCAGCGCTGACCAGCGAGAATCGCGCGCTGGCTACGCCTCATTCGGTGGACTCGATCACCACTTCCGGCAATCAGGAAGACTACGTATCCATGGGAATGAGTGGAGCGCGGCGATTGGAGCGCATGCTGCAGAATTTGCGGAACATTCTGGCAATCGAGTTACTTTGCGCTTGCCAAGGGATCGACCTGCTCGCGCCCCTGCAAACTGGCACATTGGCGAAGAAAGCACAAAGTGCGGTGCGGGCGGTTTCGCCCAAGGTAACTGCGGATAAGCCACTGGCCTCGGAGATCCGCGCCGTTGCCGACTTGATCGCCAACGGCGCGATCGCGAAGGTGCTGCACTAGCGCCTTTGTAGCAGCGACTTTATGCCTGCCGTTCGTTAGATTCGCAAAAAGCGCCAGCGGGGCTGCCGCACTCCGAAGGACGGGTCTAAAGACCCGCCACTACAAAAATCGGATAAATGGACCGGCGGTACAACGCTGTTATGCGCGATCAGAGTTAGGGGCTTTGGCCTTGAAGGACCCGCGCAAACACCTCGCGATCCACATTTGCGCCTGTAGCGACCAGGGCTACTCGCTTTCCTTGCAGCTGCTCTTTCTCCTGAAGTGCTGCCGCTAAACCAGCAGCGCCCGCGCCTTCCACTACGTTGTGCGTGTCCGTGAAGATGTGGCGCATCGCGTCGGCCACTTCGTCGTCGGTCACGCGAACGATGTGATCGATATTGTCGAGCAGGACCGCCAGTGCTTGCTCATCCGGTTTGCGGCAGGCCATGCCATCGGCGAGACGAGTGGTGGCGGGCGCCTCCACTACTTTGCGTTGCTCAAAAGATTCCGCGTAACTCGGGGCGTGCGCGGAAACCACGCCTACTAACTTCGTGTGCAAACCCAAGCCATTGCGAACCGCAACCGCGGAACAGATCCCAGAGCCCATGCCAATCGGCACATACGCAACATCGATATTCTGCACTGACGAAAACAGTTCGAGCCAATACGTGGCCACACCGCGCACGATGTCGTAGTGATAGGGCTGTACCATATGTAGATGCTGCTGCGCGGCAAGGTCGATGGCTTTCTCGCGCGCAGCTTGATAATCCTCTCCGAATTCGATGAGCGTGCCGCCCTGCGCCCGCATCGCCGCATTTTTCTCTCGGCTGTTCCCATGCGGAACGACGATTGTAGCTGAGATCCCAAAGCGTTTGGCCGCCAGCGCAACCGACTGGCCGTGATTGCCGCGTGTAGCGGTAATCAAGCCACGTGTGGCAGGCTCGCGCTTCATGAGTTCGTTGACGTAGACCACTGCGGTTCTGGCTTTGAACGCTCCGGTGGGCGTTTGGTTCTCGTGCTTCAGCCAAACCTCCGTGCGCAGCCGCTCCCCGAGCAAGGGCCAACAGTATTGCGGCGTTGCTGGCATGAGTTGATAGATCAATTCGGCCGCGGATTGAATTTCCTCAATGGTGGGCAGCTTGGCTCGCAGAATCGTTGCTTCGTGCATAGGCCCTCCTGAAAGGTAAGCAGTGTTTCGCACACGAAGGAACACAGCAACCGCCATTTTGGTTCGAGAACAGAGTGGGCCAAATCGGCCTCCCCGTTCTCTCTGCGGCAACTCCGTTACCTCTGTGGTCAAAGCCTTTCGACTTGTGGCGTTGGGCGTCCAGGCCTAACCCAGCGCCTCCAGGAAGTACATGAACATGCGGTAGCCGGCGATGTAGCTGAACGGAGGCAATTCGAGCGAGTAGTGTCCTACAGGCAGTTCCATCGTGCGCGGATCGGCGCCATGCTGGCGAAGCGCGCGCAACATCTGCTCGGTCAGTTCAGGAAGAAACGTCGGGTCGTACTTTCCGTAGACCATGAACGTACTGCGATTGGCACCCATGCCGCGCTCAACGTAAGGCATGGGGCTGATGGGTGCCCAGTAGCGGCGCAACTCCTCTACCGTGACCTCGTGGCGCAGCGCCTCCCACACGTGATTGGTGGTCATGCCCTGGCTGACCACATCGGCAAAATAGGTGGAGACGTGGAAGAAGCCGCCGGCGCGCACGCGTTTGTCGTGCACCAGCGTGATGTAGCCCACGGAAGAACCAATGCTGGTGCCCAAGATGCCCAGCCGATCGTAACCGCGCTGCTCGAGCCATGAGAGACAAGCGCGCGCGTCCTGGACCGCCTGCCGATTAGCCATCAGCGTCAGACCAATGTTAGGTCCCACGAGTTGATCGGCACGCTCGTGACCGTCGGCCATGCGCCGGTCGTGATAGGGCAAACTCATTTTCATGGCGCTGATGCCGATGCGCTGCAGCCAGTGGCACAGCGCAATCTGCCCGTGCCATTTGGCGTTCCAGTTGGAAAGCACCAGCACCGCCGGGCCCGCTTTCCCCGCCGGGAAAAATTGCGCGTGCACGGTGTTGTTTTCGGTCCAGGAAGAGGCCACCGGGCTGGTGAAGGTAAGTACGTTATCGCGATCCAACTGATAGTCGCGGACCGGCGATGCGGCATACCATTCGTCACTGCGCGCTATGGCTTCGCTGGCATACTCGGCAAGATAGTGGTGGGGATCCTGATCGGGGCGCGCGCCCAGATGCTCCAAGCCCCATTCGAAGGGGTGCACCATACGGTTATCGTCAGTGGTCCAGCGCCGGTGCTCGTACCGGCGGATCCAATGCTCGTAGCGGGTCATGGCCATAAACTATTTAGTGTAGCGCACCAACGCGTAGATTCAGCGCAGCGGCGAATCCAGGTAGCGGGTCAGTTTCAGGTTAGCGCGTCTAAGGTAGTTTCACGCTAAGCAGAGAACATCTTCGTAGTTGCACCGTTACGATAAGACCCAAAGTGCCCGAGAAGTCCTAGGGTAATCGGAAGCTAACTCCACGTACCGGAGTCAGGAGCCGGTAGCCCTCGCTTCCTCTGTCGACCTCGGCGGCCTCTGTGGTGAAGGTCCCACCTCAGCGCGAACAGAGTGTCCGCGGAGAGTACGGAGACGCAACGCCGCTCCTCAGGTTAGCCATCGGACACCGCCGCTTCTGCCGTACATTGAGGCGCGTTCGGGCCTGTGGCACAGTCAAGAGGTGATCCCCTTTTTCTGTTTTCTTTTCGGCATTGTGATTGGCAGCTTCTTGAATGTTTGCATCTCCCGCATTCCCGAAGACTTGTCGGTAGTGAGCCCCGGCTCGCGGTGCCCGCGCTGCGAAAAGCCGATTCGGCCCTACGACAACATACCGGTGTTGAGTTGGTTTGTGCTGCAGGGAAAATGCCGCAACTGCCATCTGCCGATTCCCCCGATGTACCCCGTCGTCGAATTTCTCACGGGCGTGCTGTTCGTTTTGACCTACTACAGCTTTGGGCTAACCCTGGCCGGATTCAAATTCGTAATCCTTGGCTGCCTGCTGATCATTTTGATCGTCACAGATATTGTGGCGCGCATCCTGCCAGACGCGGTGAATTGGTTCGGATTCGGCCTTGCCTTAGCCTTCGCGACGCGCTTGTCGCCCGACGGGCTGTTCGACGCGTCAATTCATGATCGGCATATCCCTACCTGGATGGTGGGTGTCCTCGATGCCCTGCTCGGCGCCGCTTTTGGCAGCTTTCTGCTGTTCGCCGCGGCCACTCTGTACAAGTGGGTGCGCAAACGCGAAGGCATGGGTATGGGCGATGTGAAGATGATGGCGATGGTCGGCGCTTTCCTCGGTTTGCGAGGAACTTTTCTGACCATCCTGTTCGGCACGCTTTTGGGAAGCTTTGTAGGAGTGGCGCTCGTCGGGACACTCTACTTGTCCGGATGGCGGCGTAACGTGGCCGAACGCGCGCACCGGCGTGGACTGGGCGGTTTAGCGGGGCTACGTTGGACCCTAGCCGCGGAATATCAGCTTCCCCTGGGTTCGTTTCTGGGGATTGCGGCGCTGCTTGTCGTTTACTTGCTCCCCTGGTTTGGCCTGCCTTTTGGCGCGGATTTCCGCTATTTCCACCCTTAGTACTTCACCCGTTACCTTTAGAAACCGCGTCGTTCGTGGCAGACCGTTCAGGAGTAAAATGGTCGAGTCGGAATGAATCGCGTTCGAGCGGCTCTCTGCCCGGCCCGTGTGTTTGCTGTAAGGGCCCGCTCCACGGGGAGGTATGGTGTATGCGTCTTTCGAACTTATTACGATTTGGCGTGGTGGTCACGATATTTGGATTCGCTGCCCTCGCGGTCCGGGCACAGGACCAGAGTTCGGATGATGTCGCCGCGGCCGCGCGCAAAGCGAGAGAGCAGCAGAAGACGGCTCCTGCGCCCAAAAAGGTAATCACGAACGACGATATCCCCGCCGCCAAGAACAACGGCACCTCCGCTGCTGGCGCTGGCGCGGCCAAAGACACTACTCAAACCGAAGCCGCGGCCAAAACAGACGACAAGGGCGCCAGCAACGACACGAAATCCGAGGAGTATTGGCGCAAGCGTTTTCAGGATCAGCACGACAAAATTAGCCAAGCCGAAAAAGAATTGGATGTTATGCAGCGCGAGCTGAACAAGGATCAGGTGCAATACTATTCCGATCCGCAGCAGGCTCTGGTGCAGCAAAACAATCGCTCGGACATCAACGAAAAGACCGCCAAGGTTGACGCGAAAAAAAAAGAAATTGACGATCTGAAACAGCAGCTGAGCGACATGGAAGATGAAATGCGCAAATCCGGTGGCGATCCGGGCTGGGCGCGCTGAAACCCAGGTACCGCGCTTTTTGAATAGTTTAATCGGAACGAAAACAGAAACGAGCTAGTTGAGGTATTCGCCCTCGGGCAGTTCGATTTCCCCGTCTTCTAGAACGGCCAAACCTTCTTCCAATAATTTTGTGCCTTTTTGCAGCGCTTTCCAGGCGACCCGCTCCGATTCTTCGGCTACCAATTCCAGGCACCCGCGGATTGCTTCGGCATCTCCCAGAATTCTCGTGTCCAGCAGCGGCACCAGACGCTCCAGCGCCTTATCCTGAATTTTCTGGAAGGCCATTTCCACCGGCACCTCTTCCATGCACAGACCACAAGCCATATCGACAAACGCGTCTTCCAGTCGGATCTTGCGGATCTTTCCCTTCAATTCACTTCTGGCAGACTGTGCCAGTTCGTTGGTAATCATCAGGCGCGCATCATTCATGGCCGGAGTCTCCTTGGCGCTAGCTCTCCTGCTTTCGGTGAGACTACAGGGTGAAGATGCGCGGAACAACCAGTACCGCGTACCTGCCATTAATGAACTGCGCACATTTCCAGAACCGCTGTCGAGGGCTCTTCGTAAGCCGACAGTCAACACCCGACAGCGAACAGCAAGCCACTTGGTGCCGAGGGTCAAAGACTGTGGGCTAACGGCTGCTGTTCAAGGTTGGCTTTTCTTAGCGCGGGCCTTGCGTTGTTCCAGTGCGCGAACCATTTTTGTGACGCGCCGCTCAAACGTGACCTGCTGCTTCACGGAAACGAGATAGCGAACAATTTGACGCCGCAATGCCGTGGTCATTTGGCGAAAGACGGCTTGTGCTTTGGGCGAATTGCGCAGGGCGAGCACTAACGCTGGGGGCAGAACGGGCTCTCGTGGTTCCTCATCGCGTTCCAGCGCCACTTCCAGTGCGCCGCCCGCATCGATTTTCAGCTTTTTGCGGATGTCTCCATGAATGGCCAACCGGTAGCAACCTTTCCCGCGTGACACTAGCATCGTCCGAAACGGAATTCCGTCCATCTCGCCGCACACCGCTACATGGGGCGCGTCGCAATGCAGTGCGCGAGAAACTTCCGGGGGCACATCCACAAACCGAATGAGTCCCACCTTGTAGATCCTGCCGGAGAACACGTGGACGTCGGGCATACGGCCGAAATAATAGCGCAAATGCGCGGGCTTACGGGCGAACAGCAATATGCAGCGCGACAGAACCCAGGGTCATCAGGTGGTAGCGAATTTCCGTGTAACCCACTTGGCTCAGCAAGGCGACCAATTCTTCGGGACGAAAAAAACGCGCGACTGATTTTGGAAGATACGAGTAGGCATCCGCGTCCCCGGAAATCCAGCCGCCAATTTTGGGAAGCACTGTACGCGTATAAAAGCGGTAGGTATCTCCCAGGAACCCCTTGGGCGGTTCGGCAAAGTCCAAAATAGCTAGAGTGGCACGAGGTTTCAGTACGCGGGAAATTTCCCGCAACCCTTCTTCGTAATTGGCCAGATTGCGGAAACCGAACGCGGTGGTCACAAGATTAAAAGATTCATCCGCGAACGGCAGGTGCAAAGCGTCCGCCTCGAGGAAAGCCATTGCCGATGTGCCATTCTCCGATGCGGCTTTGGCGCGTGCACGCGTCAACATGGTATGAGAAAAGTCGGCGCCCAGGACGCGCGCGTGGCCCTTGCGTTGCAACGCGAAGGCGAGATCGCCCGTACCACAACACAGGTCGAGCACCAGAGCATCCGGACGGTCCAGGATGAATTGCAGTTGCTTGGCGGTGCGTGCGCGCCACAAGCGATCCATTTGTCCAGATAGAAGATGATTCAACAGGTCGTAGCGAGGGGCAATGCGCGTGAACATGTCACGCACTTGTCGCGACGCTTCCTCCTCGCTCCGGGCACCTTCCGGCTGCGTGCCCCTGGGCAGGCCAATTGGGTCACTCATGAAGAGCCCCGAGGACTTTCGGGTGGTGCAGCAGCATTTGCGGACCGAACCGCAACACGGAAATGGCCACTTTCTCAGTCACGCCGTCGTAGGTCTGCGCCCGCCCCAGACGAGGCGAAAGCACGAAGCGCACCTTCCCGAATTTTGTTTTTTTGTCGGCCCGCATCAATTCGAATAGCTCTTCCGCACGAACGGAGGGCCAATCGGGAAGCGGCCCAATTTGCCGAACCAGCGTAATGATCCGGGCAACGTCGTCTGGCGGTGTTTTTATCGCTTCATGCCCGAGCAACGCCGCGCACATCATCCCCCAAGCCACCGCTTCCCCGTGTTGAAACTTCTTGTAACGCGTGGCCGACTCCAACGCATGCGCGAAGGTATGACCGTAATTAAGAATCTCGCGAAGACCCGACTCCCGTTCATCCTGGCTCACTACGCGGGCCTTAATCTGGAGCGAGCGGCGGATGACGTGTTCCAACGCCCGGTAATCGCGCGCCAGAATGCGCTCGATATTTTGCTCCAGGAATTGGAACAGCGCCAGATCGGCGATCACTCCATATTTGATAATCTCGGCCAAGCCGCCGCGAAACTCTCTTGGGGGAAGGCTCGCCAGCACTTCAGGATCCACCAGAACCAGGCTGGGCGGGTAGAACGCGCCAATAAGGTTCTTCCCTTCCGGCAAGTTCACGCCCGTTTTCCCGCCCACGGCGCTATCGACCTGCGCCACCACCGTAGTCGGCACTTGCACCAGCCGGACACCACGCAGATAGGAAGCCGCGACAAATCCAACCACGTCGCCAACGACTCCACCGCCCAGAGCAATGAGGAGCGACTGGCGATCTGCTCCTGCCCGAACCAGCTTGCGCGCTATGGCCTCCACGGTCTTCAGATTCTTCGCGGACTCGCCATCCTGAAACAGGTGCAGCCGCGTGCCTTTTTGTGCAAGCAAGCCACGTTGCACGCGCTTACCCATTGCACGCCAGACGCGAGGCGAAGTGGCGACATGCACACTGGAAAATTTACCGAGATTCGCGATCTCGCGCGCGGCTTTCCGTAGGAGGCCGCGTTGGCAACGCACAAAATAATCGCCGGAAGCGGCGCGGACACGGACGGCTTGCGATATGGAATCGGTCGTCATTGTGAGTGAATTTCTCTAATGTAGCACACGGCCCGCGGATGAGCCGACAGTCACCAGCCGCCAGCGGACAGGACGCCACCAAGAATTGGCGCTGTTCCCTATCGAGTGTTGACTAATGGCCGTCAGCCTCCCGTCCCCAATTGCTCTGTGAATAGATTTCACCGCAGAGATAGCAGAGTTACCGCAGAGAGTCCGGAGGCTTCGGCGCACAGAAACACGTCGCGCACGGCTCGAGGAAACTGCAACTCCCTTCCGCCAGGGCAAATTCTTCGTGCTACCATACTCCCCGAAGCAGGCTCGTCATGACGCTTTCGCAGAAAACCTATCACGTGGACTATGCCGTGATTGGCTCGGGTGTAGCGGGAGTGCGAGCGGCCATTGAGTTGAGCCAGGCCGGCAGTGTTTTGGTGCTGGCCAAATCCGGCTTGAGTGAATCGGCCACCGCCTATGCGCAAAGCGGAGTCGCCGTCGTCCTGAGCGACGAAGACGAAATCGGCCTGCACGAACAAGACACCATCCAAGCGGGCGACGGGCTATGCAATCCGGAGATGGTCGCACTGCTCGTCGAGGAAGGCCCGAAATACATCCACCAATTGATCGAGTGGGGCACCGACTTCGAAAAAGCCGGAACGAAACTTGCCTTTACCCGCGAAGCCGCCCACAGCCGTTCCCGCATTTTGCACGCGCGCGGCGACTCCACGGGACGGGAGATCAGTCGAGCGCTGCTGGCACGGGCGCATACCATTCCTCACCTGCATCTGCGGCCGCACGCTTTCACGACGCGCTTGCTCCTGGAAAAAGGCCGCGCGGTGGGCGTCGAGTTTCTCGACGAGCACGACGGCAGTGTGCATGAGCTTCATGCCGGAGCGGTGTTGTTGGCCACCGGTGGCCTTGGCCAGCTTTATCTCGAAACCACCAATTCCGAAGTCGCTACCGGGGATGGCATCGCCATCGCCTATGAAGCCGGCGCCGTCCTTTCCGATTTGGAGTTTGTGCAGTTCCATCCAACGGTGCTTCATCTTTCCGGTGCCCCCAGATTCCTGCTCAGCGAACTACTTCGTACTGAAGGGGGACTGCTGCGCAATATTCATTTAGAACGCTTCATGAAGCGCTACCACGAAGCACAAGAAGTGGCTCCGCGCGACGTGATCGTTCGCGCTATCATCAGCGAAATGTTGCGCACCAACAGTCATCACATTTACCTGGACATGACCGCCAAGCCCAGAGAGTTCTTCGAAAAGCGCTTCCCGCAGATTTACGCCACCTGTGTCACCTTTGGTGTCGACCTTGCTTCAGACGTCGTGCCGGTCAGTCCTGCCGCGCATTTTGCGATGGGCGGCATCAAAACAGACATTTGGGGACGCACGTCGATCCCCGGGTTGTATGCCGCCGGAGAGACCGCCGCGACGGGCGTCCACGGCGCGAATCGCTTAGCCAGCAATTCCCTACTGGAGGGCTTGGTCTTCGGTGCGCGCGCCGGCATCGCCATGACACAAGATGCGCCGGGGTGCAAGAAAACTTCCGCCCATTTGCCGGGCGCCCTTGCTCCGAAAACCTGGGATGCCGCCGAGAAGCACGTGGAGAAGCCGAAGAGTAAATCTCAAGGCGCGGCTAGCCGCGAAAAGCTTGCCGAAATCATGTGGAAGCAGGTTGGTATTCTGCGCAGCGGGAAGGAACTTAAATCAGCAATCGAAGCCATCGATGCGCTGGAATTGCCACGCAACGAAAAAGATACGCGCGCGGGCCACGAACTGCATAATCTGCGCACTTTGGGCCGCCTGCTTGCGCAATGCGCTTTGGCCCGCGAGGAAAGCCGGGGGAGCCATTACCGCTCTGATTTTCCGTATCGTGACGATGACCGGTTTCAGCAACACTCCATGGTCACCAAGAACTCAACACCTAAGAACCCACCACAGCGGCCACTGAGGCCCCCAGAGGAAACGGAGAGCGCCCCGCGCGTTTCGAAAAGCGGAGCAGCCTAGCTGTTAGCCGGTAACTGTAGCGGCAGGTGTATCGCGCCGGCAGCGGCGTAAAACCCCTTGCTTACCACCATAAAACGCGAGCCGCTCATTTTTTCTGTAATTCCTGAATGGAGGCAAGGATAGTGTGGCCGACGATGGCCAAGGTCTTCGGGCTAATCTTATCCAATGTGTCCTGGGGAGTATGCCAGTAGGGCACGTCATTCGCGGCATCCAGATCGATGATATCCACGGAGGGCACGTTGCGTTTTGTAAAAGAAAAATGGTCGTCGCTGATCTGTGCCGTGGACTCGACCACGAACACATTGCCGTAGCCGAGTTTCTGGCCATTCGACCACACTAAATCCGCCAGCCACTTTGTGGAGCCCGCCTCGCGGCGGAAGTGCGGCGTCTTGCCACCCACCAGATCCGCAAGGATGAATGCTTTGATCTTCGGTAAGTCTCCACTCTGCGCCAACTGCGCCGCCATCTGACGGCTGCCGTAAGTGTTGTCTGGATCGTGCCACTCGGGGTTGAATGCTTCTTCCGCGTCAAAGAAGGCGATCCACACCGCATACTTCTGCGGCGGCTGCGCGCACAGTAAGCGCGCAATTTCCAGCATTACGCCTGTCGAAGAACCGGCGTCGTCCGCACCAACAAAGTTGGCCATTTTCTTGGTGTCGTAATGCGTACCCAGAAGGATAATTCCCTGCTCTTTTCCCGGAATCTTCGCCAGGATGTTTTTCATGGGCACGCGACCCACGGGCGTGTCCGCGGAAAACGAATCGGTGTCCACCTGGCAGCCGTAGGATTTCAGCTCGCTAACAAGATAACCCTGCAGTTGCGCGATGGCTGGCGAACCCGGAGGACGAGGCCCAAAACTCACCTGCTTGGCCACCTGGTCATAGGCGCGCTTGCCATCAAAACCGTCGGTTTTGTCGGGAGGCGGTGCGGCATCCGCCGGGGAAATCGCAGGAGCATTTCCGGCCACAGAACTCATGAAGGGCGGCTGCGGCTGTTCCGGCTGCGAGGGACCGCCGGATTTGCAGCCCAGCGCGGATAAGAAGCAAGCCATCGCGAACAATAGCAGCGTGCGGGACAGAACGTTGGAATGGATCATACGGATTGCCCGGCGGCTTCCTCCGCGAGTCGCTTGTTTTTATTGCGCACCACTACCGCGGAAACGATGATGCCCACAAAATACAGGACCACCATCGGCATCATGAAAATCAGCATGGTCATGGCATCCGGTGTGGGCGTAACGATCGCCGCCACCACCGCTATGATTAGTATCGCATAGCGAAAATTCTTCCACAGGAACTGGGGCGTAACGATGCCGAACAGTGAGAGAAAGAAAATCAGCACCGGCAATTCGAACACCAAGCCGAGAATCAACAGGATCAAAAGAACCAGGTCGAAGTATTCATTCACCGTGATCATCGGCTTGATGGGACCAACGGTTCCCTGGAAGCTCACCAAAAATCGCAAAATATAGGGAAGCGTAACGAAATAGCCGAAGAGAATGCCTAAGAGGAAAAGCAATACGGTAGAGAAAACGAAGCCGGTGACGGCGCTGCGCTCGTTCTTGTACAGCGCCGGAGCCACGAACAACCAAAGCTGATACAGCACTACGGGAGACGCCAATACAATCCCGATGTACACGCCCAGCGTGATGTAAGTATTCAGATAGCCTGCCGGATGTGTGTAATACAGTTGAGCAGTCAACCCGGCTTGGGTGAGCGCCTTGATAATTGGCGCGGTGATCCAAGTGATGACGTACTTGGCGATGTAGACGCCGATAAAGGCCCCAATGCCGATGGCGTAGAGCGAGTTGATGATGCGCTTGCGCAGCTCGGCGAGATGCTCGAAAAAGGTCATCTGGCCGCCGGCCGCCTCCATCCGAGCTGCAATGGAGTTATCAGGCTGGTTGCTGTTGGTCATGAGAGGGAGGGTTTTCCGTAGGGGCGTCGGGTTGCGGCTTGGAAGCCGGTTCCGCTTCTGCCCCCGCTTCCGTTTCCGCTGGCGCAGCGTCCAAACGGGGGACGAGTTCCTCGGCAGGCTTTGCTATCGTTATATCCCCGGATTGGCTGTGCGCGGCCGCCTCCGCCAGAGGAGTGGTGGCGGCTCCAGGAGGCGGAGGTGTGGGCAGGTTGCTGGTGGTGCCACGCACGGCAGCGTCCGCAGCCGCATTCGTTTCGGCGATCTGCTTCTTCAGTTCGGCAATGCGCGCTTGGCGCTCCAAATCGCGCATTTCCTCTTCGAAAGCGTTCTTAAAGTCGCTGGAGGCCTTGCGGAACTCGGCCATCAGTTTTCCAAAGCTGCGGGCAAGTTCGGGCAGCTTTTGGGGTCCAAACACAACCAGGACCACCAGGAAAACCACGATCATGTGGGGAATGCTCAGCATTGTCGAATTCTAGATGACCCAGGTGCCCTAAAGGAGCCCTTTCTGCATCATAAATCAGCCTCTCATGGAACGCCAACTAGCTACGCCCCCACACAAATGCAGATCTTCGAATGGAAGATCCGTTTTCCACTTTGCTTCAAAAAACCTACTCAGGCCTACTGCTTCGTGACCTCTGCAAGGTGCCAGAGCACCCCTGACGGATCGAAAACATAGAGGACGGTGAGCCCCCAAGGCTCGACGCGGGGTGGCGCCGGAGACGAAACGCCGAATTGCTTCGCCAGATCCAACGAATCGATGTGGTGCCGCCACGCGCGGACATCATTGACTAGCACATGCATGACCGTGTTCTCGACCCACTCCTTGACATAGTGGCCTTGCAGCAGAAAAGCGTGCGCTCCAAGGCTGAGTTCCGCGAGCGTATCCCCGAGTCTATGAGTTTCGAAGCCAATCGACTCATAAAAGCGCAGACTTGTTTCGAATTCTTTAGCTGGAAGGAAAGGCCGAAAGGAACGAATTCCAGGAATGAGCTGAGAGACGGGCTTCATCGGTGCTCCCTTTACAACTAGGGTAGCGCATCATGGAATCAAATCAGGAATGCATTCGGAGAAATGCTCGGCGCAGCCAGGTTCCATGCAATGCGTCACACGTGGTGATAGCCCCGTTCCTGTAAGACCCAGGTGTTGCCATCGGGATCGGAGAAGTCGGCGAAGCTAGCATAGTCTTCGCGTGCGGGGTCCAGACCGGGCGCGAAATTTCCGTCCCAGGCCCCAATGGGCGTTTTGTGCCGAATCTCGCTAACCTGGACTCCCCGTTCGAGCAGCTGCTTCCGCGCGGCCTCCAGGTTCGCGACCACCAGATATGTGTTGCGAAGTGAGCCGGCTGGGGCGTCCGTGAGTCCGTTGCCCATCTGGATAGAGCAGCTAGAGCCCGGCGGCGTAAGCTGCACGGCACGGAAAGCATCGTTAGGCCTATAGTCGACGTCGAGCGCGAAGCCAGCCTGATCGACATAGAACCGCAGCGCACGATCGATGTCGCTCACCGGCACGGTGATCACTTCGATAGAAAACGCCATTGTCCTCACGGGTCACATCTCCTTGGTGATGCTCCTATGAGCAACCGCTGTTACTCGCGCGCTCATTGCTGGATTCCGCGCGAGTCGGGATGAGGAATCGAGCACGGCGGTTCAGGAACCGATCCGCATTATGAGCGTGCACGTGCTTCCTCGACAGTGAGTTCACGGTCAGGACCATGGGGAATCACGGTCTGCCCGGGCTCCAGACGAAGCCGTTTGCCATCGATTTGCACCGAGACAATGTCCGGCTCAAACGACACCAGCCCGGAGATGCGTCCGACTTCAGGATAGGCTTGACGATACGACCACGCCGCTAGCCGCGCGTCACCAATGTCGTAATAGCTACAGACCCCTTTGTATGGACAAAACGTCTCATGTTCCACGAACGTCAGCGCAGACTCATCAATGTCCGCACGGGGCACGTACCAGCGAGGAGCGAAACCCGACTCGTATAGCACGAACGCGCGCGTGGTATCGGCGATCTTGCGGTCGCCATGGCTCACCACCAGGTTACGGGCCGATTGTCGGATGTCGATGCGATGGTAGCTGTCGGCGGCGTGCCCCATGATCCGTTCTTCTTCTTCGTAAAACGCATCCATAGCGGGCCACGCAAACGCGACCCGTCCGCTTAACTCGTTCGCGTAAGCGGGCAGATCAATGTGCTGCCACGCTCCGCGCACCGCACGCCGCTCACCCACCTTTACCGTAAACCACGCCGTGGAGCCCAGATCGGAGTGCCGCGTGGAGTGCTCATTCCGTTCGAGCGAGCCGGGAACTACCTCGCTCTCGGGGAAGTACGCCACCGGATAGCGTCCCGGTTCGAACAGCAATAGGACATTCTCACTGTCGGCGATCCAATTCCCGCCAAAGCGCACACGCATCCGTCGCCGCAGTGGCTCCACGTAGAGAAGCCGTTTCGGAAGCGGCTCAGCCACCAGGAAACGGCCGATGGCTCCGGGTGCGATCGGACCTTGTTGCCAAGATAGCCCCATGACCTTGCTCCTCTTCTGGAATTTGTGGTCCCGCGCAGCGAGGTTACGCGAGAGTCATTGGTCCGTGCCGGACCATGGCCTTTTCGGCCACACAGCATCAGACTCCAACGCTGGTCGCAAGGTACAAAAACTTATTGTGAGAACACTGGACACATTACTGGGAGGAGCCATTGCGAATGGAGTCTTGTGCTGACGCGGGCCGATTCTCCTCTTGACAATCAAGAGGAGAGGAGTACGCTTTCCCCTGATTTTCATCGGAAGTGCGGGTATGGCCGACAAATCGAGGAATGTGGTGCAGGGGACGTTGGATATGTTGATTCTGAAAACCCTGGCGGTCGAATCGATGCATGGATATGGCGTGGCGGTTCGGATTGAGCAGATCAGCAGAGGCGTCTTCAGGGTGAATGCAGGATCGTTGTTCGTGGCGTTTCAACGTTTACAGCGAGGAGGACTAATCCGGAGCGAATGGAAAGCGAGCGAGAGTAACCGGCGAGCAAAATACTACAGCCTGACGGAAGAGGGACGGAAGAAGCTGCAGGAGGAAACGCGGGAGTGGAGCCGGCAGGTGGCAGCCATCGCCAGAATCTTAGAGGCGTCCTAGATATGTCATTGCTACTGACCGTCGCGAGCGGACTGAAGTTGTTGTTTCAACGAACAAGTCGCCCGGGAATTAGACGAAGAGTTGCGTGGATTCCTCGAGTCGGCGATCGAGGAAAAGATGAAGCAAGGCAAAAGCCGGAGACAGGCTACGCGGGAGGTACGCCTGGAGCGGGGCGGCCTGGATGGAACGAAAGAAGAAGTGCGGACGGCGGGTTGGGAATCGTGGGTCGAGGCGTGCTGGCGGGACCTGCGGTTCGCGGAACGAGCGCTGCGCAAGAATCCGGCATTTGCGGCAGTGGCGATTTTGACGTTAGCGTTGGGAATCGGCGCGAACGCCGCAATTTTCAGCGTGGTGTGGTGCCGGACCTCGACGACCAAGACCTAATTCCATCCGCGACCATGACCATTTATCAACCATCCGAGGTAGAAGGCTGGTATGGCCAGCGGCTGTTTGTGCGCGCAAAGAATGATCCATACGCGCTGGTTCCATCGATTACCCGCGAAATTCACGAAATAGCGGCGGATCAACCCGTGGAGCACGCCAGCACCTTGGACGACATACGCGCCGAAGTCATTACGCCCGATCGACTGAACGCCGTTGTTTTTGGCGGCTTCGCTTCGCTCGCTTTGCTCATATCCGTGGTTGGAGTGGCGGGCGTACTGGCGTTTTCGGCCAGCGGGCGCATCCGGGAATTTGGCTTTCGTCTCGCTCTGGGGGCCAGCCCTCGGCACGTTCTCACCGACGTGCTTCTGGAAGGCTCGGTGATTGCGGGAATCGGAGTGGCGGCCGGAGTCTTGACCGGTTTCTTATCGATGCAAGCCATCGCCAAGTATACGGCCGATTTCCAAGTACCCGGCGCGCTGCCGTTGCTCGCGTCTGCAGCGCTCATCCTGGCAGCGGCGCTGATCGCGTCGGCTCTGCCGGCGGTCCGTGCCTCCCGGGTTGACGCGGTGCAAGCGTTGCGCTCGGAATAAAATGAAGCAAGCACGACTTTACCGATCGTTTAAACGCTGGCAGAAAATAGGGGGCTGAGCAGATGAGAAATGTAGTTTACGCGATCAACGTCACGTTGGACGGCATCTTTGACCACACCAAAATGGTCGTCAGCGATGAAATGTTTGAATACTCCATGCAGCTGCTGCGCGACGCTGACCTGCAAGTCTTTGGGCGTAAGACCTATGAACTGATGGTTCCTTATTGGCCGGATGTCGCAAAACATCCCTCTGAATCGAAATCCGACATCGAATTTGCTAAGGCATTTGTCTCCCTAAAGATAGCGGTTTTTTCACGATCCTTAGACCACGTTGCCGACAAAAATACGCGCATTGTTCGTGGGAACCTTCGCGACGAAATCCTTAAATTAAAACAAGAACCAGGCAAAAATATTCTTGTCGGTGGCGTCGATATTCCTTCACAACTGATAAAGCTTGGACTGATTGACGAATATCGTTTTGTCGTTCATCCCGTCCTGGCAGGAGAAGGAAAACGGTTGTTGGAGGGTGTAAGCCTGCCGGAGAAATTGCAAATAAAACTTGTGGACTCCAGGATTTTTAAATCCGGATGTGTTGCGCTCCATTACTTGAAACAGTGACGAGGCGCGTCGATGCAAAGGTTCCTCCCGGCCTTCAGCTTACCACTCCGAGGGCACTTGGCCCGTCGCGGTGTAAGGACCAATCCAGAGAGCCATCTGTAATTGCATGGACTTGCACCAGGCAAGATGCATTTTGTCGACCTCTGCCGCGGTATGCCCTTTCGCCGCGAGATACGGCTTGATGGTCTCATTGATTACCGCGATGAACGCCAGGACATCTCGAAGCGGCACGTAAGGAGTGGAGCGCACATCGTCGACTCTATTTTTCTTAGAGGAAGTGTGGCGCAGGGCGATTTCCTGCTGATAATTGATCCAGTCCTGATCGTAGGGACGCAGACAAGTATCCAGAATCCATTGCCGGAACCGCAAATTGCTGTTGGCGAGATAGTGGGGCAGCGGATCTCCTTCGGGCGAGCGGGAGTGCCGAGCCAGATGGGGAATGCCGGCGATGATTCCGGAACGCCAGTGCGCGACAATTTTTTCGGTTTGATCGGAGAGCACCTCACCAGCGAGGCGCAGGAAGTGCGCGTCTTCGTCGGTGAATCCCGCGCTGATCTTGAGACGTTCGAGGTCTTGCAAGGAAACAGGCGAGGCAGGAATATCCGTGGCGCCGTAGGTGTATCCGGGAATTGAGGTAGCCACCGTTTTCATACGAAGGTTGACTCGCGTTGGGAATAGGCAGTCGGGTGGGGATTGTACACCCACCGAGTGCCGGGACTCGAGCGCCCAGCGGGCGAACCGCGACACTCCGGACCTGAGCCCTGGCGGGTTCAGTCTGTCTTCGTTTGTGAATCCTTTCGGGGGCGCCGCACCGCTGCGCTTGGATGTCCGGACCATCCCGGCGTCTCGCCGACATTTTCCGAGCTCCTGTAGTGGCCGCCTTCTGAGGCGGCCCGTTCGTTTTTCACTGCAGTTTGGTCCTCCAATGGATGTCACGACATTCCGAACCTGGCTACGGCAGGCAGGCGATGAATTCTTCTTCGATCGACCCGCGTCCTCCGTGCCCCCACAATTATCCTCGGCACGACTCGTCTGCGGTGTGGGTATAATCGGGGCGGCGGAGGACGCTGGAGCGGGGCTCTATGATTCGTCGATTTTATCCGTGGATCATTTTTGTTGCCTTTGTCAGTCTGCTGGCTTTCAGCGCGACCTCCGCTGCGAAGACAATCGACTGGCTGCTGTGGCCGATTCGGTTCGGCTTGATCGCGGGTCTATCTGCGTTTGTAGTGTGGTCGCGCTGGCGTCATCGGAACGACGGACCTCCGGTAAACGATGGAGCGAAGAAGGATGCCGCGGACGACTTTCTGTCTGCGTTTCGCAGATGGTATTACGGGGACGCAAAACACCCGAAGTGATTCTGGACTTCTCCCTGAACAGACTGGGGCAACTGTGAGAGCACTCTCGTGGATGGTTTGGCTCGCGCTGTGTGGTGCGCTGTTTATCAGTATGCAGAGCTTCGGCCAAAGCACCTCGAAAGGAGCAGCATCGATGTCGTTTGCCTGGCCGGAAGGAAAACGTGCGGCGGTCAGTCTGAGCTTTGACGATGCGCGGTTGAGCCAAATCGACACTGGGCTGACAGTGCTCAAGAAAAAGGGCGTGAAGGTTACGTTTTTCGTGCAGCCGGGCGGCGTGGAACAGCGGCTGGCCGGATGGAAGCAAGCGGTCGCGGACGGCCACGAGATCGCTAATCATACGCGGACGCATCCGTGCACCGGCAATTACGAATTTTCGCAGAACAATGCGCTGGAGAATTATGATCTCGCCAAGATCGCGCAGGAAATCGATGGCGCGAGTCAGGAGATCTACCAGGAGCTTGGGGTGAAGCCGCGCACGTTTGCGTATCCTTGCGGGCAGAAGTTTGTGGGACGAGGCGCCGACGTGAAGAGTTACGTCGCGCTGGTTGCGCAGCGATTCGTGGCGGGACGCGGGTATCTGGATGAGTCGCCCAACGATCCGGTGATCTGTGATTTGGCACAGACCATGGGCACCGTGTTCGACGACATGGACTTCGCGGCGATGAAGAAGATCATCGACGACGCCGTGGAACAAGGGCGGTGGGTGATCTTTGTAGGGCACGAGATCGGGCCCCGGGCGTTCCAAACCACGGACACGAAGGCGCTCGAGGCGCTGTGTGATTATTTGAAGGATGCGCACAACGGCGTATGGGTCGGTACCGTGGCCGAGGTTGCGATGTACATCCAAGAGCAGCGCGGAAACCGCACTGCCCAAAAGTAACCGCGCTGGCGCTCTACGTTAAAATCCTTCGCCGCAAGTACGCTCATCAGCGTGACAACTTACGGGTCTGAAGGCACGTCGCTAAAAAAACTGGGGGCACAACGCTGAACAATCAGCTTGTCACTTGTACGCCCCAGCGGAAACGCCAGCAAGCCGCCGCACTCCAGACGTGACGTGGGTCACATCGAGATGGCCAATACCGAAAATAGGCTCATCTTAGGGAGTTATGAGATGACCACGAGATTGGGAATTGCCGTTGCGGCGATAGGCGGTTTGACGCTTCTCGCCGCCCTGACGCTTGATGCCAATTCGCATGCACTGACCGATGTCCGGCAGGTCACTCCAACCAGGTATGAAGGAACAACGGGCAAAACACATCTGGTGCTTACTACAAAGGGCTGCTACCACGAGACGCCGGAAAATGGCGAAGAAGCGAGTTTCACTTGGTCCGGACACGAGGGGCGGATCACTTTCACCGCAAATGCGGACGCGTGTGACGTGATCGCTTACACGGAAAATTGACGCGTTCGAGCGAAGAAAGATTTTGCGCATGCTTGCTGTTCTCGAAATGACGTGTTTTTTGTTGGGGGGCGCGACGCGGAGAACGGGCCGCCTCGGAATGCGCCACTACATGGCGCCGGCGAAGGCCAGCAGAGTTTTGGCTTGGGCTAGTTCGGGGCGGTCGGAGTGGATGCCTTCACAATTCTTGAGCAATTGAGCATAGAAGGTGTCGGCTTTTTGTTTTTGCTGAACTTGGGTGGCGGCTTGTGCTGCTCCGTAAAGGCCGTTGAAACGATTGGGGTCGGTGCGCAGAGAAATCTCGTACTCCGCTAGCGCTTCTTGCGGATACTTCATGTCTAGCAACATATCGGCGAGCATTTCGCGGGCCGGGAGTTCGGTTTCGCCTTTGCCGACTTTGTCTTGGTCGTCGGCAACCGCCCGCAGTAAACGCACCGCATCGTCGGAGTGACCGGCGGCATAGGCAGCCCAGGCTTGCACGAGTTGGTGTTCGTCCTTCAAGCTGTCGGCGATGTAGGAGCGAGGACCTTTGCGAACCGCTTCGAGCAGTTCCTCGTAATGCTTCAGCGCGTCTTGCGCGGCGGCTGCGTCGTGAAGATGGCCAGCGGCCACGGCGCGTCCCCAGTACGTGACCAACTGAGCGTCGGCCGGAGCGTTTGCCATGGGTTCGAGGGCTTGCGCTTCTTTCCACTGACGGCGCTCCAGAGCGAACTTGGCGGGACCTTCTGCCTGGCGCACCGCCAAGTAATCTTGAAATTCGGGATCCATCTGTTCCGGGCGAATGGCGGCGATCTGCGCGATGGTGGCTTTGGCGCTGGCGTCGTCGCCAATTTGCAGATAGGCGTACACCAGGAAATCCATGGAATGCACTTTGTGGTGCATCACGTGATGATGCGCGGCCATGCTATCGGCGACGCGAATGGCGGCCAGGTTGGAGTTAATGTCGTCCTGCCAAAGACCGAGTCGCGCGAAGATGTGCGAAGGCATGTGCACGGCGTGAGGGGAAGACGGCGCGATGCTGGCGTATTTGCGTGCCGCGGGAAGCGCGAGACTGGCCATCGTGGGATTGTCGCAACTGTGGATGATGTAGTGGGCAATGCCCGGGTGATTGGGTTGCTGGTCGTAAAGCTTATTAAGAATAGCCACGGCGGCTTTGGCGTTGGTCAAATTGGGATCGCGTTCGGGACCCGAGGCCAGCAGCGAGAGCGCGTAGAAAACAGCGACTTCGTGGTCGTCGGGATAACGTTCGTACACACCCTGCATGGCTTTGGCGTACGCGTCGGCGCGCTGCGTGTGGTCGAGTTTACCGGTATCGGAATAGAAGACGGAGAGCGCCTGGATGTAGTCGCGTTCGCGGGCGGTCGGCGAGTTCAGGGAGCGAGCCTTGGCGAGGAGTTCCGCGCCCGTGGCGAGATCGGCTTTGCTGGGGCGATTCCAGAGTTGGTGGTAAAGGGTCATGGCTTGTCCCCAGTAAGCCATCGCACAGTGGGGATCTTTCTTAACCACTTCCTGGAATTGCGCGTCAGCGACTTCGTATTCGAACGAATAGAGAAGCGCGACGCCGCGCTCGAATTGGGATTGCACCGCGGGAGCGCAGGACGTGGGAAACGACACGGTGCCGAGTTGTTGCTCGTCGGCGTCGTGATGGTGTGGTGGTTCCTGTGCTAAGAGCCAAGCTGATGCGAGCGATAGGCAGCCGATAAGCGCGAGAAGAGCAAGTTTACGGATATGCATGATGGCTCACTCCAACGTGTGGAAGAAAAGCGTAGCGATGGCGCACTGGGATGTCAATGTGTGGCGTTTGGCATTATGGTAGTTCTAATTTCACTACATTGGCCGCCCAGGTCTGCAGAAGACACGGAATCGGCACGGCGTTGAAGGGTTGAGAGGAAGAGTCACTAGGTCTTCGCGGGTCTGCCGTATTCGGTGGTGTACTGCAACTTGATTTTGCCGCAGGTGCCTTGCTCAGGTGAATAGACAACGCAGGAATCAATGGGCCGCGAATAAATGTGCAGGCTCACCGCACGGTGGTTGAATTCGCGAGGATTTAGCACACGATGAACCGGTTCTCGCGGGTCGACGCGGCAGGGATGCTGAAGATCCATCTGCACTTTGTCCGTGGGCTCCAGTTGGCACTTGCGAGTCGAGAGATCTTGCGAAATGGTCCGGTAATTTTGCACCAGCAGTCTTCCCAGGGGCACAGCCATCCAGCAATCCTGCTCCTCGTGATTGTGAACCGAACTGACCTGGCCGATTTCCCAGCAAATGGCGATCAGCTCGTAGAGTGGAGTCTTGTCGACAAGGTTGCGGGTGTAGTGCTGGCTGTCCCAGTGCAGGTACGGGGAAAGCGTGTTGGCATTGACTGGCGCTGAACGGAGAAATTCAATCACTTGGTTCCCTGAATAGAAGGCGGATTCGGGAAACGTGCGCAGTTGCGCAGCGAATTCCTGGATGGAAATGCATTCGCCATTAACGGCTGTGCTTGTCATTTCCAAATCTTAACAGCACCAAATAAGCAAAGGAACCGCCATTGGTGACCGAGGGCTCAGTTTCTAAGATCCATAAACCTTGCCTGCGTCAGCCGCAAAATCAGGGTAAAAATCATCGCAGTCGACACGCCAAACATCAAAATTCCGTCGGCTGCTTCGAGCGGCCCCAATAATCTCCACTTCGGCGACATGATCAGATCGCCGTAGCCTAGCGTGGTGTAGTTCCCGGCAGAGTGATAGTAGGCAAAGGCCAAGTTGTGAAATTCTCCGCACGCCACAAACACTGCCGCCCACACGCCGATTTCAACCAGGTGCGCCGCCAACGCCAATAAAATGATCAGCGCGACGATGGTAAACTCGCTCCGCAACGTCGCCCCCGGATGACCAAGTTTTTTCTCGCGCCGAACAATTCCGACGGTTGTGGCCAGAGGCACGGCGTGCACGAAGATCGTTAGAGCAAAGACGGCCACGCCCACTGCGAGCGGAATCAGTACGGAGATTTGATTCATTTGCGTCATACGGCCAGCACTAAGAGACGCAGTCGGGTGTCTCGAAAAGCGCGGCCGCTATTTTATTGCATGCTCTGAGAGCAGTCCACAGTGCGGGGCGGCCACCGCTTTCGCTGGGGGCTGGCGGAGCCAGTTTTTCGGGCCACGTGTGGCTGATCTGGGGCGCTACGCGTTTTTGCGAACGTCGTAGTAATGGTTTTCGCCTTCGTCTTCGTACTCGCTCATGACCGAGAGACCGGCTGCGGCGAGCCGCCTCCAATACTCCTCGGCTCCAAGAGAGCGTGACTCCAACCCGGTCATCGCATCGTTCCAAACCGCCGGTACCGCGCTTGCCGTGAATAACAGTCGCCCACCTGGCACCAATATCTCGGATATTCGTTGGATCAACTGATGCTGGTCGTCCGGAGAAAGCAGGAAAAGAAGACCCCACGCGAGGACCGCGTCGAAAGTTCGGCTAAAAAATGTGGAATCCTGTACAGCTTCACAAACCACCGGTATGTTTGGGAGATTACGCCGGAAGGCCTCTACGAAAGAGGGAGCCGCATCGACCGCAAAAACCTTCAGTCCTTCGGCGACTAAAACCTCAGTGATTGGAAAGCCAGGACCGCAACCGATATCGAGCACAGCGACCCCGCGTGGTAGTACTTGGGCCCATGCTCGCACCGCGCTTACGCCGATACCGTTCGATCGGCAACTGCCGCGATGCCCCAGAAACTCTTTGGCGATACGTTCGTAGCCATTTGACCGGTGTATCATCGCCTCACAATAGCAAATTGGCAGAAAGATGCGTTCGAGCAAGTATTTGAGAAGCAACTTTGTTAATCACGAGCGTGCGGGCAGCCTACTGCTCGAGGTGGCGTGCAGGACGTACTTTTAGTTTCCCTTGAGGGCGTAACCAGTATCGAAGGGTAACTTTCCATCGATGCGCAAAACTTTTACCGAACTGTTGATCGCATAAACGTCCACCAACCCGATAGCGCCCGGAGTGGCCTCGACCGTGCGCATCAGATCTTCATCGGACTGCACCACCTTAATCACCACGCGCGATTCATTCATCTTGGCAACCAGTGGCTTCACTTCCTGCGCATCCACACCGAAGAGTTTTTCCACCGCCGAGCGCATTTCTGGCGACTCCGGGTCATGGATCACGATCGTAAAGTTTTTTCCGTCAGGCCAAGCCTTCTGCGTGCCTTTGCAGAATTTCACCAGGTCGGTCAGGGGAATGTCCTGCAACTTGCTGTTCGCGGAAGCAACCAGCGCCCACTTTTGGACCGCGGAAGGAAGGGGCGCGACAAAAACAAAAGTGAGACACAAAACCGCGCAAAGTTGTGCCAGTCGCAGGAAACGGCGTTTTACTTTCATCCCACTACACACCTTTCTGGCAGACTAGCAAGTAGTGTCGAAATTCGCAGTGGCCGGCACAAGTAGCAGCTAAGCACAATGTGTCCAACCTGCTGTCTCCTTCGCCTGCTTGGAGACTGCGCACACCTGTCCCACGGTCCAGTATCGACTGGAGCGGGAATCCCGCTACCTTCGAAGGGTATTCCGGAAGAGCTTGCAGTTCGAAATTAGGAGTGCACTGCCATGCGGCACACACCCGCCCTAGGTTGCTTGCTGGTTCTAGCGATGATGCCCGCGTTACCCTCCGCGGCGCAACAAACCGCTCATGTTTCTAACACCAAGGCTCTGCCCGCAAAAGCCGGGGTAAAGTTCATCCCGGCGTCGCAGCACGTTTTCAGTTCGATCGGCATCGCCTCCAAATCGATCGAAGTACGCGAACAACTGGAGTTCGCGCTGGAGCGCTACGAGAACGCGCAATACGACGAGTCCATCCAGCACGCCAAGCTAGCCGCCGAGAAAGATCCCAACTGCGCGCTGGCCTTTGCGCTGTGGTCGTACGCGGCACGTTGGAATATGCCCGCGCCAGACGCTATGCAGAAGGCGCTTGCGCTCTCCGCCAAGAGTGCCGCAGACGAAAAACTTCTGGTGACGTTCATGACCGGCACACAACAAGCCGATGCCCTTCCCGCCATCGTGGCCATGAACGACCTTGTGAATAAGCATCCGAAAGACAAACACGTGCTGTACCTGGCGGGAGAATGGCTCTTTTTCCAAGAAGATTATGTCCGTGGCCGGGAACTGATGGAACGGTCGTTGCAGTTGGATCCCAAGTTCCCACCGGCCCTGAACACGCTCGGTTACGCGTACGTGGAGTCGTTGGATCCCGAACCCGCCAAAGGCATCGATCTTCTGAGGCGCTACGCGGCAGTGTTGCCGGACGATCCCAACCCGCAAGATTCGCTCGGTGAAGTGTTGCGCATGACCGGAGACGATCCTGGTTCGTTAGCTCGCTACTCCGCGGCGCTGGATCTTTCCCCGACGTTTATCACCTCGCAATACGGACGCGGAGATACCTACACACTGATGGGGCAATATGGGCTGGCTCGCGCCGAGTACGACAAAGCGTTGAAAATGGCAAAAAGCCAGCATGACGTGCTGCACATCGAATTTCAAAACGCCCTGGTGTACTACTGGCAGAGAGATCCGCGCACCGGGGAAGCCGAACTCGCCAAGCTCTCCGACAAGGCCGCGGAAGCGAACGACTCCCTGGCACAGTTTGAAATTGACTATGCGCGCGCGATTCTGACGCCCGATGCTCAGAGCGCATCCGATCTGCTTGCGGCCCTGGAAGACCGCCTCTCGCATGTGCCCGCCGGACAGGCGACAGCCGAACGCAACCAGGAATACGCAACCGTTCTTCGGGAAGAAGTTCGCCTGGTACTGGCGAGTCACAACACGGACCGTGCTGACGCGCTGATCCAAAAGCTCGATCAGCTCGCCGCAGATTCCCGCGATCAGAAAGTGGAAAATATTTACGAGTCTTCCCGGGGGCTGGTCATGAGCGCCAAGGGCGATTACGTAAACGCCGTCGACGAGCTTTCCTGCGACTTGCACTCGCCGTTGGTAGTGCAACAGCTGATCGCTGCGCAGCAAAAGCTGAACAATCCGGGAGGGGTCCAGAAGGCGCAACTTCGCCTGAAATATCTCCGTACGCCTACTGCGGAGTGGTACGTGGTAATCCGCAAGAATCCTGAGATACAAGCCGCAGCCAATTAGCGGCTGTCGCGTTAACAGCTGGCAAGGTTGAAACCGACACGTCGCCAGTACACCCTGGCCACGCTCCCGCATCCAATATGCGATTTGACTTGTTGCGCCAGTCGATTACGCTGCTCGGTCGGCCGATTCGACTCCGCCTGGAAAGTCGCCATGGACCACGACGCACCTGACACACCCCTACAAGCTGCGCCTGCCCCGTGCGGGCAAGCACCCGATTGGCTCCGTCACATGGAGTCCATTCTGGAAACACTCAATGAGGGCATTCTCATCATCGATAGCCAGCTCCATGTCATCTTTGCTAACGAAGCCCTGGTCCAGTTGGGCGGTTACGAGCGCAACGAGATGCTGGGCCGCACGCCGGAGACCGTTTTTCCTCCCGAAGACGTGCCTTACCTGATGCGTCAGCGCGAACTGGGCCTGCGCACGGGGCGCAGCCGCCACGAGTTCTACTTCCCACGGAAGGACGGCGAAAGGATCCCGGTCATCTTCAGTGGGCGAATTATTCGTGGTCCCGACGGGCAGGACTACGTCCTGTTGGTGGTTACGGACATCCGTGCACAGAAGCGTGTCGAAGAGCAGTTGCGTGCCGCGAACGCGCGCCTCGAAAAGCGCCAACGCGAGATCGAAGCCGAACTTTTACTCGCCGCTCGCGTGCAAGAATCGCTCGCTCCGCGGAGCCTGGTGTGGAACGACGTCACCATCGAAGCGCATTATATTGCCGCCCGCTCCATTGGTGGTGACTTTGGCGTGGTGTTTCCCCACAACGATCAAAGGCTCAGCCTTCTGGTCTGCGATGTATCGGGCCACGGCATTGGTTCGGCGCTTGTGGCGAACCGCATTTATTCGGAATCCGTGCATGAGCTGGAACAAAATACCGGCCCCAGCAAGTTACTGCGCCGCCTGCACGATTTCGTGAACCAGCGCATTGCTGCTGATGGTTTCTACTTCACGATGGCCGCAGGCCGTTTTGTCGAAGGTGGCCGCCACATGACATTCGCCGGCGCAGGCCACCCCCCGGCCATGCTGGTTTCCAGTGCGGGTGTGCGCAGGCTCCGTTCGCAAAGCGGCATCCTCGGTTCTCTTCCGGATGCGTTTTTGTCCGAGTCCACCTACGAAATTAACCTTGCCTCCGGCGATCGCGTGCTTTTTTACACCGACGGCCTGACCGAAGTGTTCAACCCAAGCGACGAGATGTTCGGCGTCGACCGCCTTGAGGAGTTGGTAAGACAATCCGCAAAACAACCGCTCCCCGAAATGAAGCAGTCTATCCTCGACGGTGTGGCCGGCTGGCGCAATGGGCCCCTCACGGATGATTTGTCCCTGGTATTGGTCGAGCTTCGCTAACGAGCTTCCTGGGTTCTTTCGTTAGTTCCCTGCCTTCGGTGACATGGAAAAATTCCGGGTCTTTCAGGCTCCGGCGGCGGCTTTACGTTCACCGAGGACTTTCATCAGTGCTTTGGCCGTGACCGTGGATGACGCGGGATTCTGGCCGGTGATGAGACGGCCATCGATAGTGGAATAAGGCTGCCAGTTGCGAAGCTTCTCAAAAATGGCGCCGAGACGCAGCAGTTCGTCTTCAACCAGGAACGGCACCACTTTGGTCAGCTGAACTTCTTCCTCCTCGCCATCGGTGAAACCGGTGACGTGCTTCCCTTTTACCAGCGGCTCACCCTGATATTTGACATGCCGCAGAACACCGGGCGAGTGGCAGACCAAAGCGATGGGCTTACCGGAATTGTAGAAAGATTCGAGCAGGGCGATCGAAACGGGGGATTCGGCGAGATCCCACATAGGACCGTGGCCGCCGGGATAAAAAACGGTCTCGAAATCCTGAGATTTCATTTCGGCGAGCAGGCGGGTGTTGGCGAGAGCTTTCTGCGCGGCTTCATCTTTCTTGAAGCGTGCCATGGCCGGGGTTTGATTTTCGGGTAGATCACTTCTTGGATCGATGGGAGGCTGGCCACCTTTTGGCGAGGCCAGAGTGAGTTCGACCCCGGCATCGCGAAAAACATAATAAGGGGCGGCGAATTCTTCGAGCCAGAAGCCGGTCTTGCGCCCGGTGTTGCCGAGCTGATCGTGGGAGGTCAGCACCATCAGGATTTTCACGGTTTGTCTCCTTTGGATTGCGAGTTCGAACGAAACGATTCAGTGGTTGGATGTACGAGCGAGGAAAAGGATGGAGAAAATCGCGATTATGAAGCCCCGCGCACGCGCAAGGCACAGCACGAGTACCGTCCGCTGGCAATCAACCCCAGGACCCGGGTTTACGCTACGACCGGGGTCCTGAGGCTTGTGACTTTGTTATGGATGGTTGGCCGGGACGTAGACCTGGGAGGGCCCGGTCAGGTTTACGTTGTGGAGTTCGGTTTTGACCTTTACTGGTTGGAGGCCGGACTTTTTCTGCGGCTCAGGTACAAACGCCAGAATGTACTGGTGGTTGAGGCGGTTGGTTAAGTCGTTGAGGTACGGAGTGAAATCGGGAGCTTGGCCGAAGAAGCCAATGTAATAGGATTGGCCGCCTGTCTCTTGGGTGAGTTTATTGAGATACATTTGGCCCCAATAGCTGAAGAACTGGTTGCGACTGGCGCGTCCGACGCTGGGCTCATAGATAGCGGAGACGAGCACGCCGGCGCGCTGCGCGTCGGCGATGGCGGCGTCAAGATAGGGGTCGTTCATGTCGCCGATGCCGTAGTAGGGATCGAGGCCATTGGTGATCATCAGGACTTCGTGACGAGCATTGTCCTGCGGCCAGTGCTTGACGAGATCACTGAGCGAAAAGTAAGGACTGGCGTTGACGCCCGGATACGCCAAGGGCAAGCGAATGGCTTTGCCGGCGAGACTGCGATTGTCAGTCAGGTCCTGAGCGATGGCCGCGCGACCGTTCTGCATGTAAGCAATGCCGATCTTTGTGGACGGCGGTTGAGCGTCGATGAATTTGCGAATGTCGTCAAACTGTGTAGAGAGGACGTCGCGCGAAGTGTCGTCGATCAGGATGTAAAAGTCGAGCGCGGCGTGATCGCCCTGAGCGGGAATCCACTGGGCGACTTGATGCCGCTCTTTTCCTTGAAACACGTTGACGTCGGAAGAACTGACCGCGGGCACTTGATCCCCTTTGTGGGGAGTCGCTGTTACCACCACGTGGACGGATTCCCCGCTATCCGTGGGCCGGGGGCCCGCGAAAGCCGACATCGTGGTAAAAGCAAAAGCGATTGAGAGAGTAAGCAACTTCACATTCACAGAACACCTCCTGGTGAGCCAGGTCGTTCATCGCCAGGCTTTTGAAGCCGATCTGCGTGCTTCAGTTGATTGGATGCAAGGAACGCTCTGGGTGAGTACTGAAGATAAACTGTAGACAGAAAAGCAACGGCAGAGCAGGTCTCAACGACAGAAACAGCGCAGGTGCGCCATTCGCGCTACTTCTTATTAGACGCGCGGACCCCGCTGGCCGAGTACGGAAGAGTGAAAAGAAAGCGCTTAACGTGTACGCGGGGGCGCGTGTGGCAGCCCTTTCAATATTCCCGAACGGCGTTTGGCTAGTTTCCCGAGGGCGCTAAGTTTCTGATACCAACAAGCCCGTAGGTGAATCAAACAAAGAAAGCCAACATAAGGAGGGAACCATCGAAGCACTCGCCAATGCGCTATCCCCTCTGAAATCGGAGGACAAGGGTTCGCCACTGTTTTGCAATGAATCTGTGCTGAGGCTGCAAAAGCTGATCTTCGCGGGTTCGCCGCTCGCGGAGGTTCTCGACCTGATTGCGCAGATGGTGGAATCGCAGGGCGAAGGCATGCTGTGCACGATTTGGCTCCCGGATGCGGACGGGAAAGAGCTGCGATGCGTAGCGGCGCCGAGTTTACCTGACTTTGCCGAGCAAGTGGGAGGCATGCGAATCGGGCCGAAGGGGGCATCGTGCGGGACGGCGATTTACCGGCGCGAACCCGTATATGTGAGCGACATCCTGACCGAGGATATCTGGGAGGATTACCGGGAGGCGGTGTCATCCTATGGGATTCGGTCGGTGTGGTCGCGGCCGCTGTTCACTAGTGAAGGGAAAGCGCTGGGGACATTCGCGGTTCTGTATCGCGAGCCGCGCAGCCCGGGCAGCAGCGAGTTGAAGCTGATCGAGAACGCGAGCCACATCACCGGAATCGCGATCGAGCGGGCGCGGAAAGAAGAGGATTTGCGGTGGGAGCGCGACCGGCTGCGCTTGCTCTTGGAAATTACGAATAGCATGACGTCGAAACTGGACCTTCGCGGATTAGTGGAGGTGCTTTCGACGAGCTTGTTCAAGGTGACACGGTGCGATTTTTGCGGGCTGCTGCTGCCCGATGCCCAGAGCCGGGAGTTGCGGCTGACCACCCTTTACAATCCGGCTTCCCGTGGCTTCATTAGCGATGGAACCAGCGTGCCACTGCATGGATCCGTGTGCGGCAAGGTTTTCCGGAGCGGCAAGAGTGAGCACTTTGACAGCTTGGAGGAATTGCGGGACGACCCCGAAAGTTTCGGCACGGACGTGGGCCGGCTATTCTACGACCGCGTTGCAGCGGAGGGATTGAAGTCGGGCTGCGACCTGCCACTAATCGGCCGAAGGGGGATGGTAGGCGTGCTGAGCGCGCTGAAGAGATCGGAAAGAGCGTTTGACGCGGAAGATGTTGAGTTTCTGGAACAGGTGTCGAGGCAAGTGGCCATCGCCGTGGAAAATGCGTTGGACTATGAGGCCGCGATTAAAGATCGGGACCAAGAAACAAAACAGCGATTGTATCTCGAGGAAGAATTACGCGCGGAGTTTCGCGACATTGTCGGGGAGAGCCAGGCGCTGAAGACCACGTTGAGCCTGGTTTCCGTAGTGGCGCCTACAGATTCGAGCGTGTTGATTCTCGGCGAAACGGGAACGGGAAAAGAACTAGTGGCGCGCGCGATTCACAGGTTGAGCGCTCGGGGACAGAAGGCATTCGTGAAGCTGAATTGTGCGGCGATTCCGCTGGGATTGCTGGAGAGCGAACTGTTCGGGCACGAAAAAGGAGCGTTCACCGGCGCGATCGCGCAGAAAACAGGACGTTTCGAATTGGCGGATAAGGGAACGCTTTTTCTGGATGAAGTGGGGGATATTCCGTTGGAGCTGCAGGCGAAACTTCTTCGGGTGTTGCAAGAGCAGGAATTTGAGCGCCTTGGGAGTAACCGCACGTATAAGGTGGATGTGCGGCTGATCGCAGCGACCCATCGCGATTTGCCAGCTATGGT
Organism: Verrucomicrobiia bacterium; assembly: GCA_035506955.1. Lineage (GTDB taxonomy): Bacteria > Acidobacteriota > Terriglobia > Acidiferrales > UBA7541 > Acidiferrum. Next base: position 24,694 of record DATJOO010000009.1, on the reverse strand, counting down.
GAAACAAGGAACATTTCGCGAAGACCTGTATTACCGGCTGAAGGTTTTCCCGATTCAGGTTCCGGCACTGCGGGAACGCGCGGAAGATATACCGCGATTGGTGCGACATTTCACGGCACTGTATGCCCAGCGAATGAACAAACGGATTGAAGCGATCCCTGCAGAGACGATGCATCTGTTGACTGCTTATCGCTGGCCGGGAAATGTTCGAGAGTTGCAGAACTTTCTCGAACGCGCGGTGATTCTGTCGCCGGATTCCGTGTTGCGCGCGCCGATTTCCGAGTTGCAGCCGTTCCACGCCCCGCGTGAAACCGATTTCTCGATGACGGTACTTACGCAAGTGGAACGCGAACATATTGTACGGGCACTGGAAGCGAGCAAATGGGTGATTGGCGGGCGAAACGGGGCGGCCGAACGATTGGGGATGAAGCGCACGTCGTTGGTGTACCGGATGAAGAAGTTGGGAATTGAGCGGCCGGTGGGAGTGGGGCAAAAACGCAGCGTGGGGGCTGCGGCGGGGCGGGCTTGAGTTGTGCAATTGCCGATATGGGGTAGAGACGACTTAAGTGCTGCTGTGACGGAGAATACAGGGGCAGCGTTCTGACGGAGATTTGGCAGTGGCGGCGGTCCGTCAGAGATTTTGGCAGTTGGTCACGGCGCGTTATCTCGAAACATCTTCACAAACCTGAAAACCAGAAGCATTTGCATCGATTGGGGGTATTTGGGGTGAGCTGTGCTTTTTTGGCATGCGAACTGCCCTAAGAAAAGGGCTTCCAGTATGCGAGAAGGCACAAAACAAAAAGGAGACCACAGGATGATTTCGAAAATCACATTAGCGGCAACGTTGAGTTTAATTGCGCTGTCGTTCGGCTGGCAGGCCCCGGCGAGCGCACAGGAAAGCGCGATGCACGGTAACGAGGTGAAGACGCTGGAGACGGGGACTTTCCACGGCAACGTCCACCACACTTCCGGACGGGCCACGATTTATCAGGAAGCGGATGGAAAGTTGGTGCTACGCCTGACGAACTTCAAGACCTCGAATGGTCCCGATGTGCACGTGGTTTTGATCGCCGCGAAGGACGCGGCGGACGATGCCAACTTTTTGAAGAGCGACACTGCGCGGCTGGAACTGGGGAAACTGAAAGGGACCGAAGGCGACCAGAACTATGAAATCCCCGCGGGCACCGACCTGGCGAAATACCAAACAGTTTCTATTTACTGCGTGCGCTTTAATGCCAATTTTGGCGCGGCGCCGCTGGAGAAGTTTTGAGTTAAGGAAGGAAGAGGAGTGAAACATGAGTGAGCGAGTAAAGGCCTGGCTTTTGGCGAAAAAATGGATCCTGGCGGGCATTGCTGTGCCGGTATTGATGGCCGCTTGGTGGGCGTTTCGCCCAGAGAAACTGTGGGTCAATGTGAAGGTGAATGAGGCTGCGCCGTTCGCTGCGAGCGCCGACCCGGCACCCCTGTATACCGGCCAATTGGCGGGACGCGCCCACCCGACCAGCGGACGGGCATCGATTTATGCAATGGCCGACGGGAAGCAGGAACTACGCCTGACGAATTTTATGACCTCGAACGGCCCGGACGTTCACGTGGTGTTGGCGCAGAGCGCCGACGACAAGGCCGGACAAACGCTGGTGAAGGGCGACTTTAACGACCTGGAAGTTGGCCAGCTAAAAGGAAACGAAGGAAACCAAAACTACGAACTTCCCGTTGGCGCGGACTTGAGCAAGTACGACGAGGTGGTGATTTACTGCAAACGGTTTCACGTGGTGTTTGGAGTAGCGAAGCTCGACAAGTTCTGACTTGCAAGTAGGAAAGATTACTTAAGGAGGAGGTTTTATGAGCGAAGCGGTATCGCGAATGGAGACAAAACGTCGGGCGTCGAGCGGGGCTCGCACAACCAGCCACAAGGTCGAAGCGGATGGCGTGCAGGTGTTTTACCGGGAAGCAGGCGAGGCTGCCGCGCCGGTGGTTCTGCTGCTACACGGATTCCCTACCTCGTCGTTCATGTACCGCGAATTGATTCCGCTACTGGCCAGCGACTATCGCGTGATTGCTCCGGATCTGCCAGGGTTTGGGTTCACCGAGGTGCCGGCGGAACGGAAGTATGCATATACGTTCGATCAACTGGCACACACGATTGACGCGTTCACGCAGGCGCTAAAGCTCAGTCGGTATGCGATTTATGTTTTCGACTATGGCGCACCGACGGGACTTCGGTTGGCGATGGAGCATCCAGAACGCGTGACGGCCATTGTTTCCCAGAATGGCAACGCTTACGAAGAAGGGTTGGGCGATGCCTGGGGTCCGATTCGAAAGTATTGGGCGCAACCGAGTGCGGAGAATCGCGATATTATCCGGCAAAGTGTACTGACCGCGGGAGGAACGCGCTGGCAGTACACCCATGGCGTGGCGAATCCGGAAACGATTGCGCCGGAGTCGTACACATTGGACACGGCGCTGCTGGAACGCCCGGGGAACAAAGAGATTCAGCTGGATTTGTTTCTGGATTATGCCTCAAACGTGAAGCTGTATCCCAAATTCCAGGAATACTTCCGCAAGTCGAAGCCGGCGTTGCTGGCGATTTGGGGCAAAAATGATCCGTTTTTCATTCCTGCGGGGGCGGAAGCGTTTCGCAAAGACATACCGACCGCAAAAGTACAGTTTCTAGACACCGGACACTTCGCGCTAGAGACGCATGTCGAGGAAATTGCCGAGGCCATGAAGGAATTTCTGCGCGGAAACGGAATTGCGCGCGCCAGTGCGGGTAGCGGGAGCGCGGGATGAGCGAGCCGGGCCCAAAGTTGGAACGTCGCGGGTTTCTTTGCGCCCTGACGGCAGCGTCGCTGGGCCTGGCATTCAAAGGGCCGTTGGCGAAAGCTGCGCAGACGAACAACGCGGGAAACAGCGCTTACGGCCCCTTCGGCGCAGGAAAGAAAGGAGAGTTTCCGGAGAACTCGACGATCGTTCTGGTGCATGCGGCGTGGGCCGATGGATCCTGCTGGAGCAACGTGGTTGTTCCGCTAGAGCAGCACGGGCTGAACGTGATGTGCGCGCCGCTCCCGCTGACCTCGTTAACTAACGACACGGCGGCGTTGAATTGGACGCTGAAGCGGACCACCGGGCCGGTGGTTTTGGTGGGACACGCGTATTCCGGAGCGGTGATCGCGGCGGTGCGAGAAGATCGCGTGAAGGCACTGGTGTATATCTCCGCGCTGGCGCCCGATGCGGGCGAAACCGTGGCCAAGGTGTTCTATCGCGACGACAAGAGTCCAGAAGCGCCAAAGATGGTTCCAGACTCCGAAGGCCTGATCTGGATGCCGGACTACGGATTTCGGCAGGCGGTAGCGCAGAAGGCGTCGGCGGACCAGATCAAGATCGCAGCAGCGGTGCAACGCCCGCTGGGAGTTAAGTGTATCCAAGAGGCGGCGCCGGTGCCGCTGTGGAAGTCCAAGCCGTCGTGGTATTTGGTCGCGGAAGAAGATCGCATGATTAATCCAAAGACGGAGCGATTTATGGCGGAACGCATGGGAGCGACGGTGCGTGCCCATGCCGTGGATCACACGCCGATGTACGCGGATCCGGGGGTGGTCGTGGAAATTATTTTGGAAGCCGCACGGAAGACGATGGTGTAGGGGGAGCCATGGTGGAACGTCGAGCGTTTCTGGGCGGACTTAGTATGGCGTCGGTAGACGCTTTGTCGGGCTCGGCCGGCTCGTTTGCGCTCCATCACAATAGCTCCCGTGTTGGCGCGACTGCGGCCAGCGACGGGCCTTTCCAGACCGCACAGATTCAGGTATCCGGGAACACGATTTTTTTGCGGAGATATGGAAATGGACGGGCGATTCTCTTGGTGCATGGATTTCCACGTACGAGTCTGATGTGGCGATTTCTGGCCCCGAAGCTTGCGGAAAAGCACACTGTGATTTGCGTGGACCTGCGCGCATACGGGCGCAGCGGAATCCCGGCATCCACGGCCGACCACTTTCCGTATTCGAAGCGGGCCATGGCCAATGAATTGGTGGAGGTGATGGGCCAACTGGGATTTCCAACATTCACGTTGATTGGGCACGATCGCGGAGGGCGCGTGTCGTATCGTCTGGCGTTGGATCATCCGAAAGCGGTGGAGCGGCTGGCGGTGTTGGATGTTATTCCGATTCTGGAAGCGTGGAATCGCACCGACGCGCGGTTCGCCAAGACTTATTGGCCCTGGATTTTGCTGTCGCAGAAACAGCCGCTGCCGGAAAGTTATTTATTGGGCGCGCCGAAGGCAGTATTTGAGAATCCGTTTGGGCAAGGTTCGTTTGATGGCGAGATTCTGGAGGAATACGTGTCGATGTACCGGGACGCGGGGCGGATCCATGGAGTTTGTGAAGAATATCGAGCTGCGGCGACGATCGACGTAGAGCACGACCGCGCGGATAAGGAAGCGGGGAAGCGCATTGAGTGTCCGATGCTGCATTTGTGGGCGGATGGCGGGCCGCTGGACACATTCTATGGCAACGATGGCGGCTCATTGGGAATTTGGAGACAGTGGGCGCCTCGTGCTCGGGGACAGGCGATGCCGGGTGGGCATTTTTTCCCGGAGGAGAATCCGGAGGGGACCGCGGCGGTGGTGAAGAAGTTTTTGTCGGCATAAGTAAGTGGAAACGGTGAGCTTGGGATAAACGTTATAATAGGTGGGATCCCGGAGCTGACCTATGGCATTTGGCTCGATGGCCTCGGCTGGTTGGTCGCGGTGTGTTTGTGGCTTCGTGGTTGATCGTGTTGCTCCACTCCTCTTAAACCTTTTCCCGATAGTGTTCGCCGTTGCGTGCTGTGTGACTGCGCGGCAAAACGAAGCGGTGCCGCTTTCCCATCCCGATGATGCAACGCAGAGCACGCGAAGTTACTACGCCAACGCGCATCCCTACCTAAACGAGCCGATCGAACAATTAATGAAGCGGATCCCAGAACTGGAAGGCCTGAAACCGGCGGCAGATCAGCACGCACTCGCGACGATTCTGCAACGCACCGGAGAGCGAGTGGACGAATCATATCGAACCATCGTGGACCTGAGCTCGCAAGAAACGATTACCCTGGAAAAATTCGACGGCCAGGGGAGACTGCTCGGGCAGGAAACGTTTCGGGCGAGCTATCTGATTTTGCGGCGAGGCGCGCCGACGTTGGGATGGGTGGAAGAATACCGCACGAACGCAAATGGCGAGAGCATAGTGGCGCCAGGACTGCGGAATGGCTACTTCGTCACGTCGAACTTCGCTTTGATGCCGGCCTATCTCAGCACATCGCAGCAACCGGAGACGCGGTTTCGTTATTTGGGGGAACAGAGTGTTGCCGAACGGACAACGTACGTGGTGGCGTTCGCGCAGAAACCGGAAGAAGCGAGCGTGCCGCTAAGATTGGAGGGAGATGGCGGGCCGAATGGACATTATCGGGTGGACCTGCTGGTGCAAGGGGTGGTGTGGATCGATGAGGAAACCGCGCAAATTCTGCGGATGAAAACGGACCTATTGGCGCCACGTCCGGAGATTGGGCTGGATTGGCTGACAACGACGGTGAAAACCAGCGAGTTTCGTGTTACAGACGTGACCAATCCTTTCTGGTTGCCGAGCGAGGTCGGCGTGTCGGCGCATTTTCGTAACAACACATTTCGCAATGAACACCATTATTCGGATTACCAGCAGTATCGTGTGTCGGCGCGGATGGTCCCCGAGACGGCCCCGCTGTCGCTGGCAGATCGCGGGCGCCCAGGAAATGATCTGGCGATCACGCCGGAAAACGCGGACTTAACCTACTACGCGAACGCTCATCCTTACCTGGCCGATCCACCGAAACAACTGGTGGAACGGATTCCGGAACTGGGAAGGATGAAGCCGGCGACGAACGAGCAAGCGCTAGGGGGCATCCTGCAAAAGGCTGGCGCCAACGTAGATGCGTTTTTTGTGAACGTCGTCGACGTGATTGCGCAAGAAAAAATTACCATGCAACGAGGCACCCCCAGAGGGTACTCGGCGCCAGCACACGTGGAGGACAGTTATTTGATCTTGCGAAAGCCGGTTGGGAATCGGCGCGAAGTTGTGGAATATCGCATGGACGCCGCAGGACAGCCGCTCGATAACGTAGGTTTGCGGCAGGGGTTTGTGACTACGCGCGGTTTCGCGCTGGTTTGTAATTATTTTGCGACCGGATGGCAGCATGAATCGATGTTTCGCTATTTGGGGGACGAAAAGATCGGAGCCCGCGATGCGTACGTGGTGGGATTCGCGCAGACCCCGGGCCGAGCGACGATGCTGGTATCGATGCGTGCTGCGAATGGCGGGCAATACCCGATCTTGATTCAGGGAGTCGCGTGGATCGATAAAGTGAGCTTTCAGATCCTGCGGATGAGAACAGATCTGCTGGCCCCGCATCCGGAACTGGCGCTGGAGCAGCAAACCACGGACGTTACGTTTGGCGAAGTGCGGCTGGTGGATGTAGCAACGCCATTATGGTTGCCGAAAGATGTGAAGGTGTACGTGAAGTTTAAGGAGCATGGGAGCGGGGACGACTGGATGCCGAAGTTGAGTTACCGGAATGAACATCACTATTCGAATTACCGCCATTATGGGGTGTCGGTCAAGATGGTGGGACCGGGCTGAGAATAAGAGGCAAGCCACCACACAGGCGGCAGAGAGCCTCGGGTGGGTCTTGCATTTGATAGTGGCACAGACACTCCTGCGTGTGCGCCTTTCCGTGGGTGCCCACCACCCACCGTTTAGAAACTGAGTTTGATGGACAGTTGCAGGACGCGGACCCCGGAGTGGAATCCGAGGCCCGAGCCGTAGGGGCTAGTGGGAGTGTTTTGCATGCTGTAGAGCTGGCCGAAGGTGGAGTCGCCGAGAATGTTGTCGGGCAGAGCGAAGTTGGGGTGGTTGAAAACATTGTAGGCGTTGGCGCCGATGCCCAGCGCAACCTTCTCCTTGATGGAGAACGTTTTGAACAGGCTCATATCGAAGTTGATGTAATCGGGGCCGCGAAACTGATTACGCGTCTGCGTGGGGTACGAAGTGTATCCGGTAAAAGTGGAGGCAGCGGTGTTGACAAAGGCGTTGGCATTGAGGCAGGAGGTGGCGCCGAAATTCGCGGCCCCATTGGTGTAGACACTTCCCTTCCCGCAGGGAGCCGAGGCACCGATGCTGATTTGTTGCGCGATGACGGAGGTCGCGCCCTGCTGGATGGACGAGCTGGCGTTGCCGTCCAGCACCGTAAAAGGCAGACCGCTGCGCACGTAGACTTTGCCGGACCACTGCCAGCCGCCGAGAACACCGCTAAGCCATTTGCGTTCGAAGTGCGTCGGCGGAGTAATGACGTAGTCGGCGTTAAACAGATTGCGAACATCGTAATCGGCGTTGCCGTAGTTGTTGGCGCGGAGACTGCCCGGATTGATCTGGAATTGAAGAGAGTTAGCACCAAAGGGGAAAATACCGCCGTTGGAGAGCTCGTCAAGGGTGTGAGAGTAGGTGTAATTGACGTGAGCCAGGAACCAGCTGTGGTATTGCTCGCGGACGGAGAAGGTAACGCCGTTGTAATTGGCGACCGCACCACTCTGGACAGTGGTGACAGTGAAGTAGTTGAAATCGGCAGGCGCAGAGTTGATGCCAGGGACCGACGCAAAGACGGGGCCGGAAGCGTAGGCGTTCCACCAGGAATTGGAATAAGGGATGTGGAGGGAGTGGTTGCCAACGTAGTTGACGCTGACGGCGGTGCTGGAGCCGATCTGCTGGTCGACTTTGAGGTTCCATTCCTGGACCTGGGGAGAATGAATGGTGCCCTGCATGGAGTTGATGCCGGGCGTAGGGAAAAAACCAATGATGGGAAAGAGTTCGTTGGAGAGCTCGTTGTAACTTTTGTTGATGCTGAAAGCGGCGCTGGCGGCGGCAAAAGCTGCCGGGCCTCCGCTGGTTTTGTCGAAGGGGAGGATGCCGGTGGTGCCAAAATCAGGACCGACCGGGGTGATGTAGAAGAGCACGGCCCCCGGAGGGTTGGTGAGAAGCTGGTCGACTAAACCAGTGGCGGGATTGTCGAAGAAAATGCCTAAACCGCCGCTGACCACGGTCTTGCCGTCACCGGGAAACCACGGGAAATACGAAGAGCGATCCGGCGCCCAACTGAAAGCGATTCGCGGAGAAACGTTGACGGCATCGACGGACATATAAGCCTGGTGAAGATTGCTGTTGAGATCGGCAGAATAGGGTACGTCGCCCTGGTTGGGGCCGGCTACAACGCTGGGGAGAGTCGGAAAAGGTCCTTTGAAATTGGAAAAGCAGTTGTGCTGGCAAACCGGATTGGAATTGTGTTCGAAACGAAGAGCGCCCATGAGCGTGAAGTTGCGCGACAGTTTCCATTGATCCTCGCCATAGATGCCGAGCCCCCAAAGCGCGATGGGCACGTCGGTGCTGATGTTGTCCTGCTGAATATAAGAATTGGCGACGCCATCGGCAAAGGCCTGTAGACCGGGAGTGCCGGCGCCAGAAGTGAGATCTCCGAACAGCGAGAGTGGGTAGGTGTCGTAGAAGTTTCTATCGCTGACGTCGTAGCGGCGGAAATTGAAGCCGAATTTCAGAGAGTGATTGCCGTGCAACCAAGTGAAATCGTCGATGAACTGATACTGCGTGACTTTGCGGCCTTGAGGATAGTTGATGGCGTTGAAGTTGACGGGAGTATAGGCAGTCGGAGTGGTGAAGTAAGTAGCGCCTTCCGGGAAAACGCTCTGCCACGCGGCCACGTTTTGCGAGAAGAGGGTAGTGTAGTGGCTGAGGGCGGCGGTAAAGAGATTGGTCATGTTGGAACTGAAGACGTGGCGCTCCTGGGCCTGGACGTCCCATAAAGGCTGGTTGGAAATAGCATCAAAAGCGGAGTTAAGAGGATCGATGACGGTGGGTTGCGTGCCATGATCGATTTTGAAGCGCCCGAAGAGGTCGTCGTGGGACGTGAGTTTCTGGTCAACGCGACCCGCGATGATCCATTCATTGGCCTGGGAGCTGGGGGTGGTAACGATGTTTTCCGCGCAAGAAGAGCCGGTGTTCCATCCGGGAAGCGCGACGATCGAACATTCACTATCGGCGGGCAGGACGTCGGCGACTTTGCCCTTGGCCGCATTGGAGTAGACGTTGAGCATAGCCTGGTAAGCAGACGCTTCGCCCGGTTGGAGCGTTTGCACGTTGTTGAGGACCGCGGCGGAAAATCCGGGAGTAGGAATGGTGCTGGTAAACACGTTAGGGAGAACGAAACTTAAGCCTTCGGTATCGACAAAGAACCAAGTGTGGTCTTTGATGATCGGCCCACCCAGAGAAGCGGCCCATTGATTGGCGTTGGAGAAGGGTCGCGGAGTGTCCGTAGCGTTGGCGAAAAAGTCGTTGGAATTGAGGTTATCGCCGTTCCACCACCATTGGGCGTTACCGTGGAATTGGTTGGTGCCGGACTTCGTGACGTAGGTGACTTGCGCGCCGCTGAGTTGCCCGTATTGGCCCGAGTACGGATTCGTGATGACCGAGACTTCCTGCATTTCGTTGAGGCCCAGCGTGAGATTGGAGGCGCCGGAACTGTTGACGTTGAAGTACGGGTCCATGTCGTTTTCGCCATTGATGGTGATGAGGTTTGAAGTGCCGGGCAAACCGTTGACGGAGAAATTGCCCTTGCCACTACCATCGGCGACCACCACGCCGGGAGCGGTGAAGGCGATGGTGGTAATGTCCTGACCGGGACTGGGGAGTAGCTGAACTTCCGCGGGAGTGAAAGTGGTGACGATACCGGGCTCGGTGCTGACGATGGGAGCCATGCCGCTGACCGTGACGGATTCGACGGCGATAGTGATTTGCAGGTTCAGGTTTAGCTTAGTGGTTTGGCCAACCGCGACGCTGCAGGTTTCGATTTTGGAGAGGCCCTTGAGGGCAACGTCGACTTCGTAAACGGCAGGCTTGAGCAGAGTGAACTGGTAAACACCTTCGCCATTGGTCACGCCATTTTGCTTTTCACCGGTTTCGGTATTGCGCAACTCGACCGCAGTATTGGCGACGACGGCGCCGGAAGGGTCCGTGACGGTGCCGATGATGTTGCCGGTGACCAGCGACTGCGCGGGTGTGTGCAGGGCAAAAAGAAAAAGGAGTGCGTAGGCGCATGCGGTCGCCCGCAGAAAACTGATCATGTCATTCTCCTCACCGGCGGGATTCAGAAGAGGACCCAGCCCGCCGCAGGTCTGGAGGAACCGGAGCCCGTCACATCGGGTGCCGGGAATTATACATGGAGGGGTGGCTGGGAGGTTACGGCAAAAGCGGGAAGCCTACCACTGAGGTTACGGGGGGCCCAGAGGGCGCGCAGTACCTGTGTCACTCCGCTCGGAATGAGCGTATTTATTTGTTGTGCAGCCTCGGAAAGAAATTTAGCCGGCTAGTTCTTAGCTTCGGACGCCGCGGCGTCAGAGGAATTGTTTGGCCAACCGTCGTCGGTGGGTTGCCACGTTTTATCGGGATTGTAGAGTTCCATGGCTTGAAAGAGTTTTAAGGTGTCGGGGCCCAGGTCTTTTTGATAGACCACACCGTCGTAGCCGACGATGAATGTTTTCACTCCTGTGACGCGGTATTCCGCCGGTGCAGCCGCAAGGGCGAAGCCGCCAATCATGGCACCTTCGATTACAAAATCCATTTTACCGAGAGGGGCCGCGGGACCTTGCCCTTTGAGGATCTTGAAGAAATATCCGTGGTACGGCTTGGCCTTGTCCGAATAACCCTGTTGAATGGCATCGGCGATATTCTCGGCAATCGGTCCGCCGAGCGTGGCATCCGCATTTTTCCAGACGAGACCGTCGTGCTTGCCCGGAGTACTGATGACTTTTTGTGCGTACTGGTTGAGGTCCGAGCCATCGTGTTTTTGCAACGCGTATTCGTGCTGCGCCTCGACATAGCCGCGGCAAATTTGGATGGCGTCCAATTCATTCGCACCGATGCGCCGGAAAAGCATCTCTTGCTTGCCGGCAACGGTATCGAAAAACCACGCACCATTCTTTTTGACGATGGGAATAGGCATGGGCCAGTCATCATTGCCCACGACCAGAATGGCGCGGTCGGGATTCTTGGGATCCGGCGACACATTCGTTTTTTCCTTCGCTTTGGCAGCGAATTGCGCGGCGATGTTTTTGTCGCGCACCGGATCTTCGGAGGACACCAGGTCTTCTCCGTGTGGGCCGAGAATCTGATTCAGGGCAGTGACATCCCAGCTATCCGCGGCTTGCACGAAAGCTTCGGCCGCAGCCTGGGCAGTTGGGAAAGTTTTCTGCGCTGCATGCGGGGCATTGCTGTTCGCGGTTGTCTGCAGCTGCGCGGATATCGGCAATTCGTGCAACACCACGCAGGCGCTGACGACCAGCAGCAAGCTCAAAAGAGCTTTGCGTGTAGCCGGATACTTTTTTCGTGGGGTGATTGGCGTTTGTTTGTTCATGGCTTTTCTACCTCCTCCGACCGCCGCCCCGCGATCCGCCCCCTCGCGACCCCATACTGGAGGACCCGCGCGAACTGCTGGCACGGGCCGAACTACCATTCATTCCGCCGCCACTCATCCCACGAGAACCGCCCGAGCTCGACGTCCTTCCGTTGCCGACGCGATCGCCTCCACCACGGTTGCCACCACCCCCACGATCGCCACCGCGGTTGCCTTGGCCACGGTCGGAAACGTTGCGCCGCGCGTTGGCTTGGCGGTCCGCAACAGACGAGCCGCGCGTGGTACCGCCAAATTTGTCGGCGGTCTGGCGGTCGGAGTAGGGTGTGCCGCCACGATGCTGCGGGTTATGTTGCCAGTTGCCGCCCCCAGCTCCGCCGCGAGCGGGTTGATTCGAAGGACGGTTGCCTCCGTTGACACGATTGCCGCCCTGAACATTTGAATTGCGATTGAAATTATTATTGTTGTTGATGGTGATGTCGTTGTTGCCGCCCCACCCACAGTTGTAGCCCCATCCGCCGGACCACATCGCACCCATAGCCACACCAACTCCAAAGGAAATAGCCATGCCTGCCGCGTAATAGCCGGGAGGTGGGTAATAAACCGGCGGGTAGGGATAGACGGGCGGCCCGTAAACGACCGTGGGATTGTAGGAAGGGACATAAACCACTTGCGGGTTGGCCTGCTCGATGACGATGACTTGCTTGGATTCGACGGTCTTGGTTTCCACCTTTTGCTGATCGTTGGACTTGAGGTTGCCTTTTTCTTGAGCCTTGGCGCGCATGCGTTGAACGGCGTCCATCACGTCATTTTGTTGCGCCAAAAAGGCGTTGCCCAGTTCGGTGGTCCACTGAATATCGTCCGCGAGGCGCTTGACCACGTCGGGCAGCCCGGCTAGCGCCTGCACACTCGGGTCCCAAGGTTGTTTGGCAACCGCATCGGCGAGGGCTTTGTCCTTCAGATCTTTATTTTTCGTGAGCCACTGCTGAAGCTGAATGATTTCCAAGGGATAAGTGGAGGCCGCAAGCACTTGGGCGAGCATTGGGTCCGGATAGAGAGCAATGGGGGCCACGAGCGAATCTAGCTGGTCTGTCGGAATTTTGACGGACTGCGCCTCGGTTGTGGCAGGAGCCTGGTCTTGAGCAAGCGTGGCGAGAACGGGCAGATCGCCAAAAATCAAAAACAGCGCAGAGAAAATAGCTACACTGGTTCTCACGGCAATCCACGGAGTTTTCTTCGCTTTCATAAGTCCGTCCTTCATGGCTCGATCGACTCGCGAGGAAGGAGAGCGGCTGTCAGTCGACCTGGTCCTCGAATCCGAAGGGGAACCCGTTATGTACGAAGGCGCCTAATTTTGTGAGTTTAGTGTTTAGACCCGTGTGGGAATGAAGTCAACATGCAAATTGCAGGCAGACAGTGTGCACAGGCGCTGGGTTCGGGAAGAACCCCGGAAGATTTACATGACATCTTTGGCGATGCGCACATCTAAGTCGGGGACGCCGTGCAGCGTCCTTTGGACCTTTGCGTTGTTCTGCCGTGGAGCGCACCTTGCGCTACGGCTCGTGGAACGAGTGGACTCACTGGCGAGGAGGGACAATGACCGGATCGAACGAACTTGGTGCAAGAAAAATCCCGATGAACAACGGGAAAAACATTCCTGCGCTAGGATTTGGCACATTGATTCCCGATCTCGGGGACACCTTGCGGGCGACAACGGCGGCTTTGCAAGCGGGCTTTCGCCAATTCGATTGTTCAGAGCGCTATCGCAATGAACAAGCGGTGGGCGAGGCAATCGAGGCCGTGCTGAAAGAAGGAAAAGTGCGTCGCGACGAGCTGTTCATTGCCACAAAGTTGTGGAACAACAATCACCGGCCCGTGCGGGTAAAACCCGCGATCGAGGCCAGCCTGAAAAGGCTCCGGCTCGACTATGTCGATCTTTATTTGATGCACACGCCGTTCGCGTTTCGGCCGGGGGACGATCAGGATCCGCACGATGAGAGCGGCAAAAGTATATACGACGATGGAGTGACCTTGGGCGAGACCTGGGGTGCGATGGAACGGTTGGCGCAAGAAGGAAAGTGCCGGGCGCTCGGCTTGTCGGACGTGGGGCAAGAGCATATCGAAGAAATCAACAGGTCGGCAAAGATTCGTCCGGCCGTGGTTCAGGTGGAGTCGCATCCCTATTTGCCGCAGTGGGAGTTGTTGGAGACCTGCAACAAAGAGGGCATCGTGTTCCTGGCGTTCGCAGTGCTGGGCCACTCGTTCGAACCAAGACTCCTCGATGATGCGGTGATCAAGAAAGTCGCGGCGGAAGTAGGAAGAACTAGTGCGCAGGTTTGCATCGCGTGGGCCTTGCAGCGGGGCACCGCGATTCTGACGACGTCCACAAACGCCGAGCATATTCGGAAGAGCCTGGACGTGGCGCCGCTGCCGGAAAGCGCGATGTCAGCGATCAAGGGAATCACCACGCGGTATCGATTCAACAAAGTGGTGGAGACGGGGGTTCCGGGATTTATTCCGCGCAAGGAAGACAGCAAAGGCGCAACCGGCTGAGCACCACTGGCACAGGCACTCTTCCCTGTGCGCCGGGTCTCCGGGTTCCGCCTTCCACTTCCAGCAAATGTCCGGAACACCGCTCAATGGGAAACGAGCGGCGACACTTTTTGTCTGCAGACGAGACGCAGAAAGCGAAGAGACACCGCATGGCGCGACTGTTATCGGTAAATGTCGGACTTCCCCGCGACATTGCGTGGAAAGGGCGGACGGTACACACGGGCGTGTGGAAGAGTGCAGTAGCGGGCCGCTGTCGCGCAGGGCGGTTGAACCTGCTGGGAGATGGACAAGGAGATTTAGCCGGGCACGGAGGAGAGCATCGGGCGGTGTTCGTCTATCAGATGGATTCGTATCGATATTGGGAAAAGCAATTGAAGAGGAACGATTTCGTCTACGGACAGTTCGGCGAGAATTTTACGATTGACGGGTTGCCGGATGATGCCGTGTGCATCGGCGACCGTTATCAGGTCGGCAGCGCGCTGTTCGAGGTGACGCAGCCTCGAGTGACCTGCTTTCGTGTAGGCATTCGAATGAACGAACCGCGGATGGCCGCGTTGCTGACGTCCAGCGGTCGACCCGGCTTTTATTTTCGCGTGCTGCAGGAAGGCGAGGTGGGCGCGGGCGACGAAATCGTGAAGGTGGGAGAGCCAACAGAGCGCATGACGATTACGGAGGTCAACGCGCTGCTGTATTTGCCAAATCATCCGCGTGATCGTCTCGAGCGCGCGTTGCGTATTGAGGCACTTTCTCGCGGATGGCATGACTCTTTTGCAGCGCTGCTGCAAAGCCAGCAAAGCGGCGCGGTGACGGGAAACGCGGGATTGGCGCCTACGGCAGCCGGGCATCCAGCGTCACCGGGTTTTCAGTCGCTGCTGGTGAGGTCGATCGACCGCGAGTCCGCGGATGTTCTTTCGCTCGCGATGGAGACCGCGGACGGGCATACGCTGCCGGTGGCGCTGCCGGGGCAGTACGTCGTACTACGTCTCAGGCCTAAGGGCGAGGGTGGCCCTGCGCTCTTGCGCAGCTACTCGCTGTCGGGCCCACTGTCGACGGAGCGCTATCGCATCAGCGTGAAGATCGAGCCAAATGGAGAGGCTGGCAATTATTTGCGGGACCATCTGCATGTGGGTAACCGGCTGGAAGTCAGCGCGCCGCGAGGAAGTTTTGTTCTGCAGGCGGGAGAGCGGCCGGTGGCGCTGCTGAGTGCGGGCATCGGCGCGACGCCGGTTCTGGCAATGCTGCATGCACTGGCGGCGGAACGGTCTACGCGTGAGGTGATGTGGTTGCACACCGCGCGGGACGGCCGGCATCACCCGTTTGCGGGCGAAGTGCGCGCACTGATGCGTGCGTTGACGAACTGCCGGAGCTACATCTGTTACACCAGACCGGACGCTGTCGACAAAACCGGCGAGAATTTCAACGCGACTGGACGCTTTTCACGAACCGTGTTCGAAACAGTCGGGCTGCGGCCAGAGGCAGATGTGTACCTATGCGGGCCAGCGCAATTCATGGCGGACATGAAGCAAGCGCTGGCGGAATTCGGTGTGGCGCGCGAGCGGGTGCACGAAGAAATTTTCAACGGGGGCGAGTCGCGCACGCCCGGCGTGGTCGGAGCGGTGGCGCGAAGGCCCCACGTGCCAGCCGGTGACGAAGCGAAGGCCGGAGTGTTGGTATCGTTTGCACGCAGCGGGATTTCCGCACATTGGGACGCGTCGCGCTACGCGAGCATTTTGGAAATGGCCGAGGCCTGCGATGTGCCGGTGCGGTGGGCGTGCCGAACGGGAGTTTGTCACAACTGCGAAAGTGGCCTGGTTTCGGGGACGGTGGTGTACGATCCGGAACCCCTGGACATGCCGGCGGAGGGGAACGTATTGGTGTGTTGTTCGCGCCCGAGCAGCGATCTGGTTGTGGATTTGTGAAGCGGTCAGACGAGGTCGTCTTGAAATCAGACGCGTGTTTTTTGCCAACTTGGACATCCGAGCTGAAGCAGTTAATATCTCCCCTTTATGGCTATGCGTGGGACTTCGAGTCGGCACTCAAGGACCCTGCACAGCCATCCGGTGGCCCGAGTTACAGCGATAAGGGCGTAGGCACCTGCCACGGTGGGCACAACTGGGGAGACAACAACCAGGACCAGAACAATTAACTAGGCCTAGGCCGCCTTCGCAAGGTCAGCTTTGACCTTTCGTTGGTACGGTACCTATTTCCCACCCTTTGCAACTCCTCGCGAAGGGGGGCTTCCCCTCCCCGGTAAGGCAAGTCCTCCAATATGGATTTCCTGCCAACATGCCCCAACCCATTTTGACCGGCCTCGCATCATAGAAAGGGTAGGCATAAGACTCAAAGAGCAGTTCAAAAGGCATGTTATACTACGGTTTTGCAAAGCGTTTGCACGGCGAGGGGAAATCCATGAATCCAGAACGGCGCGGACTTGTCTTAGTTATCGTAGTCCTAGGGATGTCCGCCATCCTCGGAGGCATTTACGGACCTTCGGTCCGCGCGACCACCTCGTCCACCGACGACTTTCGCACCTCCGTCGAGAATTTCACCTCCGTACTCGACGTGGTGCAATCCAACTACGCGGAACCAGTGGATGTGGACCGTGCCGTGTACCAAGGGGCCATTCCGGGCATGCTCCGGATGCTGGACCCCCACTCGAATTTCTTCGACTCCCGCCAGTTTGCGCTCCTCCGCGAAGACCAGCGCGGCAAGTATTACGGCGTCGGCATGGTCGTGGCTCCGCGTGAAAATCACACTATCGTTGTGGCTCCCTACGTCGATGCACCCGCGTTTAAGGCTGGCTTGCGGCCCGGCGACGTGATTGCAAAGGTGGACGACAAGACCACCGAGGGCCTGTCCACCACCGAAGTGGCAGACATGCTGAAAGGGCCCAAGGGCACCATCGTTAAAATTCAAGTGACCCGCGAGGGCTGGAACGACCCGCTCACCTTTAGCGTCACCCGCGATGAAATTCCTCGCCACTCCGTCGACATCGTCACCATGCTCAAGCCCGGTATTGGTTACGTTCGCCTCACGCAATTTAACGAGACCACCGATCGCGAAGTGGCCGATGCCCTGAAGGAATTGGGCGCCAACTCGCTGGACGGTCTGGTTCTCGACATGCGCAATAACCCGGGCGGCCTACTGAACGAAGCCGTCGCGGTGGGCGATATTTTCCTCGAGAAGAACCAACTGATCGTCTCCTATCATGGCCGCAGCGCTCCGGAGCGCCGCTTTTACGCCATTCGGGGCAATCAAGGCATAACCGTCCCCTTGGTGATCCTGGTCAACAATAATTCCGCCTCTGCCGCGGAAATTGTGACTGGCGCTGTCCAAGACCACGACCGCGGCCTGGTCGTAGGCGACACCACCTTCGGCAAGGGTCTGGTGCAGACCGTGACGCCTCTCTCCGAAAATACCGGCCTGGCTCTGACCACCGCGCGCTACTACACCCCCAGTGGCCGCCTGATCCAGCGCGACTACAAATCCATTTCTCTCTACGAGTATCACTACGAACGCAAAGTGCCGGAGCATCCCACGGAGATTCGTCAAACCGATAGCGGCCGCCAAGTGACCGGCGGCGGCGGCATCACCCCCGACATCGTTGTCGACGCACCGAAACCGACCAAGTTCCAGGAAGAGATGTATCGCGACGACGTGTTCTTCCCCCAGGAACAGGGCGTCGGTGGATTCACCCGCTACTTTCTCGGCACTCGCCCAACCATTACCAAGAGCTTTGAAGTGGACGACAAGGTGATGAAGGATTTCCGCGACTACCTGGCCAAACACAATATCCGCTACACCGAACCGGAATTTGCTGAGAACCAGGATTGGGTCAAGCGCAAGATCAAGCAGGAAGTGTTCATGTCGAACTTCGGTACGCAAGAAGGATTCAAGGTCCTGCTGGATGCCGATCCTCAAGTGCAAAAGGCGGTGGATGCGATTCCGCAAGCCCGCGCGCTTTACGAAAATGCACGTAAAATCGTAGCGCAAAAGAGCGGCTCCAACGGCCACTTCAACCAACCCTGATTTGCCAGACTCAAACAGAATTACAAAAGGGGCGTCCAAGTGGCGCCCGTTGTTTTTTGGTGGCAGACCAACGCTCCGCCACGAGCAAACGTCTAGACCGTAGACAAGGCCTCCCTTTCCTTCTGCGGCCACTCTGTTACCTCTGTGGTGAAAGCCTTTTACCTACAAGTGTCCTGGAGCGCCCGACCAGCGCATTGTCTACAGCGTCTTCAAGAACGCCGCCAGGTCGGTCTTTTGTTGGTTGGTTAGATTTAAATTAAATCGCGTGTTGTAGAAATTCACCACGTCCAGCAGGGTGGCTGCCGATCCGTTGTGGAAGTACGGGGCTCGTGCCGCCAACCCGCGAAGGATTGGCCCTTTGATTTTGCCCACATGGTCGAAATTGCCATCTATCAGCGCTTGACCCAAATCCGTAGTGGTTTTGCAGTTATTGGTCGGTATACCCGTATTGGGATCCTTCTGGCACACGGTAATTAACGGCAAATAGCTCATATCCAATCCGCCGAGGTTGACGAACGGCGAAGTAGGGCTCGGGTCTCCAGTGCCGATATTCAACGGCGTGGGGAAAGAGTGATCGCCCACATTCGGGGTGTCATGGCACGTGCCGCAGGTGCCTTGCAGCGTAGGGATCCCTCCGGCAACAAGCCCTCCTGCGGCTACATCGTCATTGATGCCAGCCACGCCGGTGATCGGAATGGATAAAGAATTGAAAAGCACTTCGCCGCGCGCGATGGACTGACGAGCTTCGGCGAGAGGATTGTAATGCTGTCCTGTCTGCTGCGACCATGCCTGGTAAAGGCTGAATATGTTTGGAGAGAACTGCCCGTCGCCCGGCGCCACCAGCCCACCCGGTTGCTCCAAGGTCGGCACGAGCGGGTTCACGCTGGAATTAATACTGATGAAGAACGGCTGGGTGGTCAAAAACGCTGGCCCGCCGTTTGCACCGTACTGATTGAGCAGCCCGGCGCGTGAATCGAGCACTTGCGCGGTGAAAAGCTGCGTCTCAAAATTTACGATTTCCTGCTGCTCTGCAGTGGTGGGGCGGGTTCCGTCGCCCTGCGCGTGGGTGACCGTCGCATCGACTGATTGGTGCGCCAGGTCGCTCATCAAAGAAGAGGGGAAATTGCTGTAGCTGATTTTTGTGGTCCCAGTGACCGGGGTGGACTCGCGGCCATCAAACATCACCGCGCTTAGAAATCCGAGATTGGTCGTAGGCAGCGGCCTCCGGTACATCGAGACGACGTCCGGGTCGTTACAGCCATACGGATTGTCGACGCTCATCACCTGATAATTGGCGTTGGCCGGAACAGCAAGAAAAATGCGGATCAATCCCCTACTTAGCAGCAGGCTATACGCTTCGCGCCGTTTCGCAACGGTAGATACATCCGCCGTGGGGCAATTCGCGCCGTCCACCGGCTGGAAAATCGGATCAGTCCCACCCGTAGCGTAGAAGCGCTCCTGCAGGTGCGGCGGCGTAATCGTGAAGGCGTCGCTGGGTTCGTGGCAGGTAACGCACTTTCGTCCATTCGTGCCCATCTCCAGGAAAAAAGGATTTGTGGAAGTGTCAGTCGGGCCGCCTGTGTTGATTGTGGCAAAGGCGCCGTCTGGATCCAGGAATACCTGAAGCTTGGGAATGACCGACCCGATGGAGTCACTGAAGGCCAGAGCCGCCGCAACGGTAACAAGCAGGCCGGTCAACAGAGCGATTCTCAATTGCCGCGGCAAAAGCGTCCTTATCGAACCTCTCCGACTTACGGGAGAGTCCTTCCGCGTAATCGCGACATTGGTCGGTTTCAGCATTTGTTTTCCTTTCCGGGGTCGACGATGGCATTTGGACTAGTGCCCACCGTCAGATCCGGCGAACTCTCGCAGGTTCTTGTGGATAGGACAATACTCGACGGATGAAACGTTGATGTGCGCTCATTTCCTTGGTACAAATGCATTTAGTTCCGCAGGTAACCGGAGGCGTGCGCCCCGCTCTCCCTAGTTCGCTCTGGAGCGTTGAAATGCCGCAACAAGGCAAAAGCCAGGTCCTGCGATTCGGTGTATTTGAGGCCAATGTTGGCGCGCGGGAACTCCGAAAACACGGCACCCGGGTGCGCCTTCGCGGCCAACCTTTCTGTATCTTGTCCATCCTGTTGGAGCAGCCCGGCGAGGTAGTGACGCGCGAGGAAATGCGGCAGAAGCTCTGGCCGGCTGATACCTTCGTCGACTTCGAGCACAGCTTGAACAGCGCCATCAAGAAATTGCGTGCCGTGTTGGGGGACTCTCCCGAGAATCCGCGGTACATCGAGACCATTCCGCGTGTGGGTTACCGCTTCGTGGCCCCGGTCCAAGAAGTGACCCCATCAGGATTACCGGCGACCGAGGCCTCGGCCGACTCCGCAGAATTCGAGGCACAGGCCATACCTCAAGTTAAAGACTCGAACTGGGTGCGACGGCTTGCCGGTGCCTTGGCGGTACTCGCATTGGCGGCCATTGCCGTTTTCGCCTGGCGCAGGACGCACGTTCGCCCGGATTTGTCCGGAGATAAAGTGGCTCTCGCCGTTCTTCCCTTCTCCAATCTCACGGGTGACCCTGGCCAGGAATATTTCAGCGACGGCTTGACCGAAGAAATGATTGCGCAACTCGGGCGGCTGGATCCGGACCACATGAGCGTGATTGCGCGCACCTCGGTCATGCACTACAAAGGCAGCTCCGAGCCGTTGCCTCAGATCGCCAGTGAATTGGGAGTGCAGTACGTGCTCGAAGGCAGTGTGCGCAGGGACTCCGGCAATGTCTGCATCATTACCCAGCTGGTTCGGGTAAAGGATCAGAGGCCCGTGTGGTCCCGCGAGTATGACCGGGAATTAGCCGGGCTTTTGACGCTGCAGCACGAAGTGGCACAGGAAGTCGCGGACGAAATGCAGGTCACTCTAGCGAAAAAGTCCAATCCGGTGGTCGCTTCCGGTGGTACGCCAGCGCCCTCCCCGGGCTCTTACGCCGCCTACGACCTTTATCTCCAGGGCCGTTATTTCTGGAATAAACGCACCGACGAAGGGTTTCGCCGCGCTGCGGATTATTTTCAGCAGGCCATTGCGCGCGATCCCAACTATGGGCGCGCTTATGCCGGCCTGGCCGACACCGACGCGTTGATGAGTACCTGGTATGAGGGTCCCCAAAATGAACTTATGCCCAAAGCGCGAACGGCCGCTCTAAAGGCATTACAACTGGACGGCTCGCTGGCCGAAGCTCACGCCTCGTTGGCATTGATTGCCGAAAATTATGATTACGACTGGCAAACTGCCGAAAAGGAGTTCAACCGCGCGATCCAGTTGGATCCAGGCTATGCCACGGCGCATCAGTGGTACGCCGAATACCTCTCCTGGCTTGGCCGTTTTGACCAGGCTTTGGCCGAAAGCGAGAAGGCGCGCCTACTGGATCCGTTATCGATCATCATCGCCGCGGACCACGCCGTGATCCTTTACTACGCCCGGCAGTACGATCGGGCCTTGGCGCAGGCCCGCGTCGTTCTCAATATGGACCCCAACGCCACCCGCGCATTCTCCGCGGCAATCAATTCCTGTGTGCAGCAACAGAAATTTGTTGAGGCACAAGCATTGATCGACCAGCATAGCGCGATACTCGACAACCCGTGGGTCGCGGTTGATGAAGCCGTCATCTACGGCCATTCCGGCCGCTCTGCTGAGGCGCAACAGATGCTGACCCGCGTCGAGCAGTTTCCGTGGACACCGGAACAACGAGTCCTGGCGTTACTGGTAGCCTATTCCGCGACGGATCACAAAGACCAGACGATCACTCTGCTACAACAGGCCGTCGCCCACCACTCCAACGCGATCACTTCCATGAAAGTGGATCCAATGTACGATTCGTTGCGCAGCGATCCGCGCTTCCAACAGGTGCTGCACCGCGCAGGATTTGCGGATTCCGCAGCTACCGCAAAACCGTAGGTATTTCCTGGGGTTCTGTTATTTACATTGTTTCTTGCCTGCTCGGAGGGCTTGATTCGCATCCTCCAGAGCAGCCAATTTCCTGGTAGCAGACCCACTCACGCCATTGTCGTTCGTACGGGCATTCGTGACGCCGTTCACACTGTCGATGCGATGCTCGATGCTGAGAATCTTCGTGCCGTAGAGTCGCACATCCACGGAGGTTTCGTCACGACTGGGCAGCCAGAAGTCTCCCACCTTCTCGAATTGGCGCACGAAATCCGCCCGAGTGACCCAGAAAGACGGACGTTTGGCCGGGTGGCCGGCAATCTTGACCACCGCAAAGTCGGTGCTGTCAATCCAGATTTGCCCATGGAAAAGGTATTTGTCCTCGCGCTTCGGCGCGGCTTCCACCACATAGCAATGATAAGCACCTATCGTTTCCTGCCCTAGCAACTGAAAGGTGTAATTCGCCGGGGTGATAGACGTGTCATGACGGTCGTGAGCGCCTGCTGTCGCGGCCTCCGTCTCCATCAATCGATCAAAGACCAAATCCCGGACCACCACGGACCCGTCGGCCGAGATACTCTCGAATGTCTTGGTATCCGGCGCGACATATTCCATGCGCACGGTCTTCGAAGCCTTGACCGTGCCGCTCGTATCCCTGATCACATAGGTCCGCACCGCGGAATATGTATGCAATTCCGCGTTACGCAAGTCGTTATGCTTTATGACTTGAGCGATGATTTGATCTACCGTGGCGGACGCCTGCGAAGAAGTCAGCTTATCTGCGGACTGCCCGGCGGCGCGCGTCGCTGCCGCGGCAATGCCTACCAACAGCACGGCCACCAGAACACCGTATTTTCCGCGTGTCGTTATCATGGCGTCGCAATCCAGAAAACACAGTGGCGCCTGAAAGCGCAACGGACTATTCAAAGCTGCCAGTAGCGCCTTGGAAGCCGTTGAGCGCCTGCTTCCAAAGCCACTTCAGCACACGCGTAGCGTCGTAGCAGTAGGCCACGTTGTAGCCCAGCGTCGAGAAACAATGCGGCTCGCAACCTTGCTTCATGTCGCTCAGTTGCTTCAGGTCGAATTTATGATTCTCGACGGTGCCCCAGTCATAGTTGGCGTTGTACATCGGGAAGCACGGCGCAAGCGTGCCGTCGGTGCGGATGATCAGCCAGTTCTGGCCGGCGCGGCAACCCCAATGCTCGCCCACGCCGCGCATGAAGCCCTTCATGTTCTGAAGACGCGGTATGGAATCGACCATCTTGTAGCCCTGGCGCTGCTTGTCGCACAGCCAATCGAGCAGGTCGTCGACCACCGGAAAATCGTTCGGCCGGATGTACGTATCGTTTTCGTGGAGATGCTTAAAATGCGACTGCTCCATCATCGGCGCTTCGTTTACGTGGAAGGTTGCAGAAATACCGTTGGCGTGAGCGATTTCGACCAACTCCTTCACGTCGTCGATGTTCGTTCGACAAATATTGATGTTGAAGAAGACGGTGTATCCATACCTATACTGCCGGCGCACCAGATAATCGAAATACGACCGTACGTGCTCCATCGCTTTCGGCAGGCCGGGCTTCTCTTTGATCGCATCCACGGCAAAATTGATGGTGGATATTCCCGCGTCCGCCAGCCGGTCCGTTACTTCCGGACGAAGCAAGCGCGCATTCGTGGCCAGGTAAATCCAGAAATCCTTCTTGGCTGCGTAGTACATCACTTTGTGGACGAAATCGGGGCGCAACAGCGGCTCGCCTCCGGTAGGTGCCAGCACCCGGCATGGCGTCGTCTCGAGCCAGTCGATCGCGCGTCGCGCCGTCTCTTCCGTCATGCCCTTCACGCGGTTGTCATACGACCAGCAATAATGACAGTCGAGATTGCATTTCCATTCCGCGAAAAGATACGCGATGATCGGCTGGAAATCGCCGGGAAGTACCCGCGATTTCACATACGGCACCATCCAACCGCGCATCGACTTCATAATGTGCGAAGCTGGCCACTGGCGTTTCCCGTGGCGCAGCACGTGTTCGTGCGCAGCAATATCCGCCGCGTCGAGCTCGTGCAGAAGTTCGGGATGCTGCGGGAACACAGGAGTGGGCAATGTTTCGAGCCCTTTCTGCGTCAGCGGGGCTCGCCGTTGGGCTGGCTCCTGCAATAGGCTGTGTAACGGGACGTCGAGACGAAAAGACTGATTTGGAACCGTTGGAAGTAACTGCTCGCTGGGAACGTCAGAGAGTGGCGGTTGCTCCATCGTGGCCATGAATGTCCTTTTTCTCCTGAATAAGTTTGAGCGGCCAATCGTACGCGCCGCCCTCAGCACCATTGCTGACCTGTTCGCCAAGTTCGTATACTCCAAAACCCTAGGCAAAGCAATGGTGTCCCTGGTTACTGACAGTTGGATACACCGACCCCAAATAGGGATACACAAGGTAGCAAAAAAAAGGGGAGTAAATCTCGAGGTACTATGCGCCCGATCAGTCTCAGCAAGCATCCTACTAAGCTGGCAAACCCTTTGATTCTTTCTCTGTAGTTATTCGATTGTAATTCCTAAGCCATGACCTGAGGGAGGATGCCCCGCGTTTAGTTGAAACTTGAGAACAAGAAGCAGCGGCTCTCGCCCGAACTCAGATAGAGTTCGGGTTGAGAATCCCTTTTTAAAGGAGAGAGCCGCCGTGAGAAACAAATACCAGAGGAAAGAGCGCAAG
>DATJOO010000008.1:0-94057 GCA_035506955.1 Verrucomicrobiia bacterium | reverse complement strand
CTTCAACTCGCGCGGAGTGCCCGAAGCGATCACCTTGCCGTGATCCACAATGGCCACACGGTCGCACAGCCGCTCGGCTTCCTCAATGTAATGGGTCGTGAGCACGATGGTCTTCTTCTCGGCTTTTAATTCCTCGACGATGGTATAGATTTCGCGGCGCACTTGCGGATCCAGGCCCGCGGTTGGTTCGTCTAGGAAAAGCACGCGCGGATCATTCACGAGAGCCATCGCCAGAGCCAGGCGCTGCTTTTGCCCACCGGAGAGCTGGTTGTAGAAGCTGTTGCGCTTCTCTTCCAGCCCAAAGCGCTTCAGCAGGTCATCCGGGTTCCGCGTCTTCTTATAGAAGCCGGCGAACATGCGAAGGGCTTCGCCGACGCGCAATTTATCGGGCAGGGAAGTCGCCTGCAACGTAGCCCCGATCACGCTTTTCAATTCATTCGGATTCTTCTGTGGATCCAGGCCGCAAACAGATACCCGTCCGCCATCCGGCACGCGCAGGCCTTCGATAATTTCAATCGTGCTGGTCTTCCCGGCTCCGTTAGGACCCAACAGCCCGAAAACCTCGCCTTCCTCCACGGAGAAGCTCACGCCGCGCACGGCGTGCACGTCTTCGTAGCGTTTTTCCAGGTTTTCCACCAGCAGGATCGGATTGGGCATGGCTGATAAGCTTCTATGGTAACTCAAGCCGCCGCATCCCTCGAACTTCCCCGTCTTCCTCCCTTACTACGGCGCGTGGGTGCTTTCTGTTTCACCCCGCTTTTTGCGGCGCCGCGGCCCGGCGTCCAAAGATACTTCTTCAAATTGACGCGAAACTCGACGATCTCCACGCCTTCGCTCTGTAGCATTTTTCTTTGCAGGGAGCCGTACGGTTCAGGGATGAGCAATTTGCCATGGTCGCCGACCACGCGATGCCACGGGATGCCTTTTCCAGAGGGCGTTGCCGCCATTGCTCTCCCCGCGGTTCTCGCCCCACCGCGCAAGCGCAAAGACTTGGCTAACGCCCCATAGGTAGTAACCCGGCCACGCGGAATTTGTTTCACCAGCCGATACACGGGATCCCACGACATACTTCCTCCTTCGACGAACGGCATAAATCCTAGCAAATCCCTGGTGCGCGCTTCCCATTTTGTGCAAAGCTGACGGTTCCCGCTAACTCATGGCGTACAAAGGTGATGGCGGGAAATTCACAGAGGGCTGAAACAGAGACTCTTTTTTTGCGTGCGTGTTTTATACAGTGGATGCAGCAATGCGGTTGAAACGGAACTGCAAAGCTCCGTCCACCAAGCTTGTACACGGAAGCGGATATGCCAGTAGAAAATCCAATCCGTTGCAGCGAAAAAATGAAGTCAAAAACGTTGACTGATACGTGCCCGCCCGGCTTGACCTCTGTAGTGGAACGCCATTACACTACAGCCTGGGGGCAGTACTCTGACGCCGCCTGTCGAGTCTGCCGGGGAAGCGTGATGGCCTTTATTCGCCGTAAGGGCAATTCGTATTATTTGGTGCACAATGTGCGCCGCGGCGGAAAAGTCTGCCAATTGCATCTCGCCCGCTTGGGTGAACGAGCCCGTATCACCGACGCGGTGATTCGTGAAGTCACCAAGAAACATCCCTTTGTCGAACTGAACTGGCGCTCCCTCCGCGAACAGCTCAATAACCAGATCGATCTGGCCGATCCGCAGTCCCCGGCCGTCCAAAAGTTGGTCCAGTCCCTCCGCAACCTCAACCTTGATCTTGCAGACCTGTTTCCACCGGTCCTGCGGCTTTCCGAATCGCCGGCAGTCGCACAAGAGTTGCTTGTGCAATTGCGTCTACTCCATTCCACGATCCAGGTAAAGCTCGATCAATTCAGGCAGCGGCACGATCTCAAACGCATCACACGGGGCGGTGGGCGGTTGGCAAATGCGCATTCCGCATTGCGGGAGCGCTAGGAGGCGGTCATGGCCACAGGCGGTCTATCTCTAAATCCAAACATACGCAGCGCGGAGACTATCGAATTCCAGAAATCGCTGCGCTCCAAGATCGTTGGGCAGGACGAAGGCGTCCAAGCGCTTGTGGAGCTGTTCCAAGTATTTACTGCCGGCCTGAATTCGCCCGGCCGTCCGGTTGGCAACCTCCTGTTCCTCGGCCCTACCGGTTCCGGTAAGACGCGTCTGGTCGAGGCGGCGGCAGAGATACTGTTCGGCAGTTCCCGCGCGGTCATCAAGATCGACTGCGCGGAATTCCAGCATTCTCATGAGATTGCCAAACTGATCGGCTCGCCCCCGGGCTATTTGGGGCACCGCGAAACTCATCCTTTAATTACTCAGGAAGCCCTGGCGGCCAATCATCGCGAAGACTTGAAGCTCAGTTTTCTCCTTTTCGACGAAATTGAGAAAGCTAGCGACGCCCTTTGGCAGTTGCTGCTCGGCATGCTGGACAAGGCGACCCTCACGCTCGGTGACAACCGCCGGGTCGACCTGTCTCAAACTGTGATTTTCATGACATCGAACTTGGGTGGCTCGGACATCACGGAGCTGTTCACGGGCGGTTATGGCTTCGTCAAACCCGAGGATAAGCCGCAAACCGACATCAACCTGAAGGTTGAGCGCACGGCGGTCGAAGCAGCGCGTCGCAAATTCTCGCCGGAGTTCATGAACCGTATCGATAAGGTGGTGGTTTTCCATCCGCTGGACCGCGACCAACTCCAGGCCGTTCTGGACATCGAACTCGGCATGGTGCAAAAGCGCGTTTTGGACACTGCCACCGGCAAATTCCTCTTCCGTGTCACCGACGCCGGCCGCGACTTTCTGCTGCAGGAAGGCACCGACCAGCGCTACGGAGCGCGGCATCTCAAGCGCGCCATAGAACGCTTTCTCGTCTATCCATTGGCAAACTTGCTCGCCACACAACAGGTCCGCATGGGCGATCTCGTACGTGTGGATTGGGATGGCGTCCACAAGGAGCTGACCTTCGTTCGTGAGCGCGAAGGCGCTTTGGTCACTCCGGAGCAGACAACCGAGGAAAGTAACGCAGTCAACTCGGGTGCTGGTGGCTCGGCAAAAGAGGCACCAGCCGAAGCCGTGTCCGAGCCAGCGCGGCCGTCGGTTCTGCCTGCCGCCGCCCCAGCCTCAAGCACGCAGCCGTTGCAAGGGCGGAAGAAGCCTGAGCAGCAATAATCGTTGCTAGCCCTGTGACGCGGCGCCAGAGCGGTGTCGCGCCATTGCGACCTTTGCGACGTTGCGCGCGCTCATACTTTGTTTCGCCATTTGGACACCAGCGTTCTGGGGAATCGCTTCTGTCGGCCTTAGTGGAAGCGAGACTATATATTTTTTTCACCATCGGTGCGGTCGACGGTCGCCTCTTTTCGTCACCCTGTCATGACACATTGTGTTTTTTCGCTCTCATTTTGGGGCACATACGTAACGCCGTCTCACCAGGTGAGACTGTTTCCAAGTTAGCAATAGTTCTATGTCGTTGAGCAGATGACCTTTTCCCGATTCGCTTGGGGGCGTCCGAATTGGCACTCTTCATGCTCTTTCCCTACGTGCTCGTCTTTGAGATGTTGCAACCAGGCCTGGCCCGTACAAGCGCTGAGGGATTAAAGAAAAGGGTTGGCTTTGCCGAGGTAAGGTTATGAGAGCAGCCGTCCGACAACAACTGGATCCCACCATCCGCAGCAACGACACGCGCGATTTTCATCAGGCCCTGCGCGCCAAGATCGTTGGGCAGGAAGAGGGTGTTCAAGCGCTGGTCGATCTGTATCAGGTGTTCTGTGCCGGACTCAATTCTCCCGGCCGTCCGGTTGGCAACCTGCTTTTCCTCGGCCCCACGGGCTCCGGCAAGACCCGCATCGTCGAAGCTGCGGCGGAAATTCTCTTTGGCGATCCTCGGCTTGTTATCAAGGTCGATTGCGCCGAATTCCAGCACTCTCACGAAATTGCTAAGCTGATCGGTTCGCCCCCGGGCTACCTCGGACACCGCGAAACTCATCCTTTAATTACCCAAGAAGCTTTGGCCGCCTCTCATACCGACAAGCTCAAGCTGTCCTTCCTGCTTTTCGACGAGATCGAGAAGGCCAGCGACGCCCTCTGGCAATTGTTGCTGGGCATGCTCGACAAGGCCACGCTCACTCTCGGCGACAACCGCCGCGTCGACCTCTCTCAAACCGTCATCTTCATGACCTCCAACCTCGGTGGCGGCGAGATCACCGAACTTATGGCGGGTGGCTACGGCTTTATCAAGTCCGACGACAAGCCTAAGAACAACCTCGACCAAAAAGTGGAGCGCACTGCGGTCGAAGCGGCTCGCCGCAAGTTTTCTCCTGAATTTATGAACCGCCTGGATAAGGTGGTGGTCTTCCATCCGCTCCAGCGCACGCAGCTCGAACAGGTGCTCGATATCGAGCTTTCCATGGTCCAGCAGCGAGTTCTCGAGACGGCCAAGGGCCAATTCCTTTTCCGCGTCACAGAGTCCGGCCGCAATTTCCTCTTGCAAGAGGGCACGGATCAGCGCTACGGTGCGCGCCACTTGAAGCGCGCCATTGAACGGCACGTCGTCTATCCCATGGCCAATTTGCTGGCCACCGACCAGGTGCACTGCGGCGACCTAATCTGCATTGATTGGGAACGCTCCGACAATAAGCTTTCTTTCGTTCGCGAAGGCGAGAACCTGGCCATGCCGGTGCGCCGCCCTGAACCCGCTGTTGTGACAAGGACGACGCAAGCTCGCGGTGGCCGCCCAGTCGAGGCCCCGGCTCTTCCTGTTCCTCCCGAGCCTGCTCCACGCTTCGCGCGCTAAAGTTTCCCCTCCTCTCGATGGCCCGGGCAGATGGTCGCCCGGGCTTTTGCTTGTTCATCGCGGCAGCCGCTCTCCTATGTAGCAGCGGCTTTACACCGCTAACGACGGGTTAATCCTGCCGCTACACAAAGATTCCCGCGGAAAAACCATGCTCCGGCACAAACCTTTGGTCTCACGTATAATTAAAATCTACTTTGCTCACCAACCGTTCCTACCTTCAGGGGGATTTTTTGTCCGGCAGGCGTTATTTCCGTTTTGCAATTGTTGCCAGCGTTCTTTTTCTTTTTGCCTCGGCGGCGCGGGCGGACCGCACCAGCCTGAAGCCAGGCATTAACGCCTTTACTCCCCAGCAGGATATTGAGATCGGCCGCAAAGCCGCCCTGGAAGTGGAACAGAAGATGCCGATGTGCAACGACCCCAAGGTCGACGCGTATCTCACCAAAATTGGGCAACGTTTGATTGCGCATCTCAACACGCGCGGCGTCGAATACCCCTGGGAGTTTCACTGTGTGAACGACAAAGCCATCAACGCCTTTGCGCTTCCCGGTGGCTTTGTCTTTATCAATCGCGGGGCCATCGAGGCAGCCGACAACGAAGCGCAACTCGCGGCGGTCATGGCTCACGAACTGTCTCACGTAGCGCTGCGCCATGGCACCAACCAAGTCACCAAGGGCCAGTACGCGGAGTTGGGCATAGGAATTCTCGGTGCCGCGGGAAGTGTTTTTGGCGGTGCCGCCGGCGCAGCGGTTGCTGGGGCAGGGAACCTGACGTTTGGAAGCGTCTTGCTGCACAACTCGCGCAGTGCGGAAACGCAGGCCGACATCATGGGCACCCAAGTCCTTTACGATTCCGGCTACGACCCACGTGCGATGGCTGCGTTCTTCGAAAACCTCAACGCCTCCGCCGAAAACGGTAAAGCGCCACCGGAATTTTTCTCGGACCATCCCAACCCCGATCATCGTATCGAGCGCGTCGACGCCGAAATCCGCAAAATGGGGGGTGCTCCTCCCGAGGCCCAGAAAGATTCGCCCGAATTCGAAACGATAAAGCGCGAAGTTGCGGACCTGCCTGCGCCGCCAAAGCCGAAGGCGGTTCCTGCTCGCGGCTCCAACCCGGACAATTCCGATTCAGGAGAGCCGGCCATTCGAAAGCCCGACGATCCTTCGGTCAATCTGACCCTTCTGCAATACGGCAAAGTTTCTCTTTCGTATCCGGCCAATTGGAGAAACTACAGCAAGAAAAATACCTTGGCGCTCATTCCCCCCGGAGGCGTCATCGATGCAGGCAATGGTCAAGGTGCCCTTGGGTGGGGAGTCATCGGCGGTTTAGAGCGAGTGCGCAAGGGTTCTTCGAGCGGTGTGCTTCAAGAAGGGACACAGAAGATCATTAGCGCTCTTCTGAAGGAAAATGAAGGTATGGAAGTCGCTCAGCAACCCGCGGGCACTATGGTAGGTGACTTCACGGCACTCTCCACGTACTTGCGAAACGACTCCCCGGCCGGCGGCTCCGAAAAGGATTGGCTCGTCACCGTCTTCACCCCGCATGGGCTTTATTACTACATCTGCGTGGCGCCAGAGTCCGACTACCGCCGCTTCCAACCAGCCTTCCAGCTGATCATCGACAGCATGCACTTCCAGAAATGACGCCGTCGCAGATTAGCGACAGCGGTTAGAGTGGGAAAAATTCGAATCCGTCATTCCGAACGAAGTGAGGAATCTCTCTTCCTGCGGCCGTCGGCGCGCACGACCCGGCTATGTCGACGACCCGACCAGTGGCCGATTTCCTTGTCCCTTGTAAATTTCCTCGGCTCGCCGCAACGCCTCGGTGATGTTCTCACACATATTTTCCGCGCCCACGTGGCGATCGAATCCCGCTTCCCGCATGAGTGCGGCAGGCTGCGACCTTGCTCCGCAAATCAACATAGCGCGGCCGCTATTGTGAAGTTGCTCGGCAAGCTCTTCCAGTGCGGCGATCCCTGTGGCATCAATGGCCGTCATGTTGCGCAAGCGCACAATCACAATAGGCGGGAGCTCGGCGAGATTCTCGGTCACCGCCGCGATCTTATCAGTCACCCCAAACAGAAACGGCCCATGGATGCGATAAACCGCGGCATAGCCCGGAATGTCTTTGTCCTGCAAAATGTGCACGCGCCCGTCTTCGATGTAGTCGTCGGTGACTCGCGAAACCGTGGTCGTCAGCGAAATTTTGCGGATGAACGTGAAGGCGGCAAGAATCATACCTACTTCTACCGCTAGCGTCAGGTCCGCGAATACCGTCAAACTCAGCGTTAAAATCCAAACGGCGATGTCAGCTTTCGTCAGCCGTAAGATCTCTGGGATCTCCGCCCAATCTCCCATGTTGTAAGCGACCATAAATAGAATTCCAGCCAACGCTGCCAATGGCAGATTCTTCACCAGCGGCGCGGCAAACAGAATGACAGCAAGCAGCGTGAGCGCGTGGATTATTCCGGCTACGGGTGTTTTTGCTCCAGAGCGCACATTCGTCGCGGTTCGCGCAATTGCTCCGGTCGCAGGCAGTCCTCCAAACAAGGGCGAAAAGATATTAGCTACGCCCTGCGCCACAAGCTCGACATTGGGGTTGTGCTTGTCATGGCTCATGCGATCAGAGACCACCGCTGAAAACAACGACTCAATCGCTCCGAGCATGGCTACGGTTACCGCGGGCGAAAGCAGATGCAGCAGCAGAATCGGCTGCAAGTGAGGCACCGCAATGTGGGGCAAGCCGCTGGGTATGCCGCCGAATCGCGTGCCGATTGTTTCTACGGGGAGGTGTAAGAAACTGACCAGCGCGATGGACCCGAAGCAAACCACAATCGCCCCAGGCACCTTTTTGAAGAAACGCATGCAGACAATCATGACCACCAGCGAAGCAATGCCAACCGCGGTTGCCGCCCAATTCAACGTGTGAAAATTTGCGGCTATCGCGCCCATGCGGTGGAAGAAATCGCCGGGCACATGCTCCATGCGCAAGCCGAAAAAGTCTCGAATCTGCGTGCTGGCGATCAGAATCGCAATGCCATTCGTGAACCCGACGACCACCGGGCGCGGAAAATACCGTACCATCGCGCCGAGGCCCGTCAGGCCCATCACCACCAGCAGCACACCGGCCAGCATGGTGCATGTGAAGAGCCCGTCGATTCCGTATCTGGCGATGATCCCGAGCACGACGACCACGAACGCACCGGTTGGTCCGCCGATCTGCGTCTTCGATCCTCCCAATGCGGAAATGAGGAACCCCGTCACAATCGCACAATAAATCCCAGCCTGCGGCGACACACCCGACGCAATTGCAAAGGCCATCGCCAAGGGCAGGGCCACCAAGCCAACGGTCACGCCGGCAATCAAATCGGAGATGAACTTGTCGTAACTGTAGTCACGCAGCAGGAGCACAGACTTCGGCGCCCACGCCGCAAGCGAAAAACTCATTTTGCGTAATGACCTGCTTCCGTTTAGATGAGTCTATTTTAGCAGGTGGGTACTGCAGGTGTCGCGACCTTGTGTTCCTTGGTGTTGAGCTCGTCCACTTTTTTCTCTTGCGGTTTCCACCGCAGAATCGGTTTACGCGCGGCCTGTACTTCGTCGAGTCGACGGATGCGCGTCGTGTGCGGCGCGTTCTTTACGAATTCCGGATCGCTCTCGGCTTCCTCGGCGATCGATTTCATGGCCTCGACGAAATAATCGCACTCTTCCTTGCTTTCGGATTCGGTTGGCTCGATCATCAACGCCCCGGGGACGATCAGTGGAAACGCTGTTGTGTACGGATGGAAACCATAATCGATCAGGCGCTTGGCGATATCCATGGTATTTACGCCGTGCCGCTTCTGGATCGCGTCGCTGAACACCACTTCATGCATCGACGGCCGCGTGTAGGGCAGATCGTACATGCCCTCAAGTTGTTTTCGAATATAGTTGGCGTTGAGCACCGCGTCTTCCGTTGCCTGCCGCACTCCAGGTCCGTAGGCCAGAATGTACGCCAACGCGCGCACCAAAACCCCGAAATTGCCGCCGAAGGCTCGCACCCGTCCGATACTGTCCTTCCGCTGGTTGTCCAGTGCCAACCGTCCCCCGTCTTTCTCTAGCAAAATTGGCACCGGCAGGAACGGCTCCAGAATCTTTTTCATAGCGACGGGGCCCGCGCCTGGGCCGCCTCCGCCATGCGGCGTCGAGAATGTCTTGTGCAGGTTAAGATGCATCACATCCACGCCCATATCGCCTGGACGCGTCACGCCCGCCAGCGCATTCATGTTTGCGCCGTCCATGTACAGCAATGAGCCGTTTGCGTGCAAAATTTCAGCAATCTGCGGAATTTGTTGCTCAAAGATGCCAAGCGTGGACGGGTTCGTCAACATCAGCGCGGCTACGTCGGAATTTACCTGCTCCCGCAGGTGCGCCATATCCACCTGGCCATTGGCGTCGGACTTGATATTCTCCACTTCATAGCCGGCGATCACCGCGGTCGCCGGATTGGTTCCGTGCGCGGAATCAGGAATCAGCACTTTCTTGCGGGGATTCCCTTGCTTTTGCAGGTAGGCCCGGATCAGCAAAAGTCCGGTCAACTCTCCTTGCGCTCCGGCTGCGGGCTGGAGGGTTATCGCATCCATGCCGGTAATTTCCAGAAGGCATTTTTCCAGCAAGGAAAGGATCTTCAAGCAGCCTTGCGATAGTTCCTGGGGTTGATAGGGATGTTCGGTCGCAATTCCTGCCAATCGCGCGACACACTCGTTCACGCGTGGGTTGTACTTCATCGTGCAGGATCCCAACGGGTACATTCCCAGGTCGATCGCATAATTCCACGTCGACAACCGCGTGAAGTGCCGGATCACTTCAATCTCGCTTACCTCCGGAAATCCCGCAACGCCATCGGCGCGATATGCCGAACCCAGCGCCTTCGCGGCATCGACTTCCGGCACGTCCAAAGGCGGCAACTCAAACGCCCGCTTTCCCGCCGAGGACTTCTCAAAAATCAGGCCCTCGTTCTGATTCACATGCCGCTTAGCTTTCTTGATTCTGTCTTTCATCCTCAACCTTGTTCTCGATCCCTCGGTATCCGCGGCGCTCTCAACGACGATGTAGCAGCGGCTTTACGCCGCCGCTTTCGCGTTAAAGCGGCTTTTCCAATGCCGCCTTCACCGCGCCGACGAACCGCTCAATCTCTGCCCGGGAGGTGGTCTCCGTGACGCACACCAGCGCATGCTTACTCAATTCCGGATAGGCCATTCCTAGCACGTATGGCCCAACAATCTTCGCCTTCAGCAATTCTGCGTTCACTATTTTCACAGAGCGCGGCAACTCCACCGCGAATTCGTTGAAAAATGGTGCCGTGAAACTACGCCGTACTCCCGGAATCTTTTCCAATTCCCTCAACGTGAACTGTGCCTTTGCCAGGTTCTGCTCGGCCATTTCGCGAATACCTTCTTTCCCGAGCAGTGTCAGATGCACGGTAGCGGCCAGCGCGCAGAGCGCCTGGTTCGTGCAGATGTTCGAAGTGGCCTTCTCCCGCCGGATATGCTGTTCGCGTGTTGCCAGAGTCAAAACAAAACCACGCTGCCCGCACTGGTCGGTGGTTTGCCCCGCCAAGCGGCCCGGCATCTGCCGCACAAATTTCTCGCGCGAAGCGATCACGCCGACGAACGGACCGCCGTAGCTGGGAGCCAGCCCAAAGCTCTGTCCCTCCATGGCCACGATGTCCGCTTCGGCCGGCGGCTTGACCAGTCCCAACGACAGCGCCTCGGCCACCGCAACAACCAGAAGCGCTCCCGAGGCGTGAGCCGTCTCGGCCAGCGCCAGCGTCTCAATCGCGCCGAAAAAGTTTGGCGACTGCACGACCACCGCGCACACATCTTCGCGCAACGCCGCCTTCAGCCCGTTCAGGTCTAAAGTGCCTGTCGTCCCGAACGCAATCTCCTCTACGATGAGCCCGGAATTCCTCGCGTACGTCCGCAGCACTTCGCGATACTCCGGATGCAACGAACGCGCCACCAGCACACGCCGTCGTCCGGTCAAGCGTTCGGCCATCAGCACTGCTTCGGTGGTCGCGGTCGAACCGTCATACATCGACGCGTTCGCGACTTCCTGCCCCGTCAATTGGCACATCAGTGTTTGAAACTCAAAAATCGCCTGCAGTGTTCCCTGGGCAATTTCCGCTTGATAGGGTGTGTAAGACGTCAGAAACTCTCCGCGCTGCAGAATCGTGTCGGTCACGACGGAGCGAAGGTGCGAATATACTCCCGCGCCCAGAAAACTGCTGTAACCGAAGGAGTTTTCCGCCCCGCGTTCGGAAAAGTACTGAATGATTTCCGTTTCAGACAAGGGCCCTGGCAGATTCAATGGCTTTTTCAGTCGATACGCGTCGGGAATGGATGAAAATAACTCTTCGATCGATTTCGCGCCGATGGTCGCCAGCATCTCCTCGCGTTCGGCTGGACTTTTCGGTAGATAACGCATTCTAGGCGGACGCTTCCTTCTTCTTTTCCTCGACGTACTTTTCGTAAGCGGCTGCGTCCATCAGCCCGTTCAACTCGGCGGGGTTCGCTAATTTCATTTTTACCAGCCAACCTGCCCCGTGCGGATCACTGTTGATGGTCTCAGGCTTGTTTTGCAGTTCGCTATTCGCCGAAACCACTTCACCGCTCGCGGGTGCATAAATCTCACTGACGGCTTTCACCGACTCCACCGACCCAAAGGTTTTGCCCGTGGTCAGTTTGGTACCGGCTGCGGGTAGTTCGACGAACACTACGTCGCCAAGCTCTTGCTGGGCGTAATCGGTGATGCCGATCGTGGCGGCATCCCCTTTTGCCTCGATCCATTCGTGTTCTTTGGAGTAACGATAATTTGCCGGATAGGCCATCTGAACACTCCTCGCTTTCGTCGTTTACTTCGCGGTAGCTTTTCGAAGCCGTTTGTAAAAAGGCGTCGGCACTACTTGCGCCTTGCACTTCTGCGTACGAATCTCCACATAAATCGGCGTACCGATTTCCGCGAACGCCGGTGGCACATAGGCCAGCGCGATATTCTTGCAAAGCGTCGGGGAAGGCGACCCGCTGGTCACTGCCCCAATCACATTCCCATTTTCGTCGAAACAGCGGTAGCCGTCACGCGCAATTCCCCGATCCACCATTTCGAGTCCCACTAGCGTTCTCTTTAACCCATCCGCACGGGCTTTTTCGAGTGCGCTCCGTCCCACGAAATCGCCTTTATCCATTTTGCAGTATCGCTCAAGACCCGCTTCCCACACATTAATCGTGTCGCTGATCTCGTGCTCGTAGAGCGCCATTTTGGATTCCAGGCGCAGGGTGTTGCGCGCACCCAGGCCGCAGGGCACAATCCCAAATTCTTTGCCTGCCTCGATCACGGCATTCCAAACCCGGTCGCTGGTTGCGACGTCCGAAGGAATATAAATCTCAAATCCGTCTTCGCCCGTGTAGCCCGTTCGTGCGATCAAAATATTCTTCAGTCCGCACACGGTTCCGTGCGTGAACCAGTAGTTCTTGACGGCGTCTAGATCGGCGTCGGTCAGCTTTCGGAGCACCTCTACAGCTTTTGGACCTTGGATCGCCAATTGCGTATAGCTGTCGCTCAAGTCATCGACCACGCAGTCGAACCCGGCAGTATTGCTTTTCACCCACTGCACGTCTTTCTCGCGCGTTCCCGCATTGATCACCAGCAGGTAATCGTTCTCGCCCAGTCTATGCACGATGACGTCATCGACGAACGTGCCCTGTGGGTACAGCAACGCCGAATACTGGGCCTGCCCAATCGCCAGTTTCGACGCATCATTCATCGCGAGGTGTTGAACCGCCTGCAATGCGCCGCCCGGATGTTTCGCCCCATGCATTCGAATATCCCCCATGTGGCTCACGTCAAACACGCCGACGCTGTTCCTCACCGCCTTGTGCTCCGCCACCAACCCGCCGCTCGACGGATACTCCACCGGCATATCCCAGCCTCCAAAGTTCACCATTTTGGCGCCAAGACGACGGTGCAACGCATTCAAAGGCGTCTTTCGTAGGATTGGATTAGCAGGAGAGTTTACGGATTCCATTCCGTGCGCTCGGGCAAATTTTGATACTAGCACGCGCTTCCGGCCAGCGTCAAAATTCTGCGTGGTATCACGCTTACCACACTTTACGTGATCACTTGGCCATGTGCTTCGCGGCGGCTACTTGCTGCTTATTGTGCGCTCAGGTAAAGTCTTGTCCGGAGGCGCAATGGCTCCCAACCGCCAGGAAGTCTTGTGTGCGCAGTGCGACAAATCTGAAGAATACTGCCGCTGCGAAAAGTATTGCACCATCTGCAAGGGCCAGAACAATGTTCGCCTGTGCGTTGACGGTCTTTACTATTGCCCGGATTGTCGCGAGGCGTGCGACGTTGCGCTAGCCAACCAAAGCTAACCGTGGCCACTCTACCTCATCAAATTTCGGTCCGAATGGATCCCGATGAACGCTTGGTCGCCGCTGTGGGTGGCGCCGCTCGCTATCTAGCCGATGCCGCCGGTTTAGGCAACGAGACGATTCTACAATTCCAGGCTTCTGTCGTTTCTGCGTGCAAACACTGTTTCCATTGTCATATTTCCGGCGAAGCTTGTGGGATCACGCTTCGCCGGTCACTGGATCGCCTCGAAGTCGAGGTGGCGCTGCCTGGGACCGAACCGCCGGAGTCGGAAAAGCCTTCCTGGGAGGGCATCGACGAGGTTCACTGCGAATTGCGCGAGCAGTCCGCTATTCTACGTCTCATCAAATTCGTGCCCCCGAATCCGCCTGCGGACTAAAAACAAAAGGCGCCAATTTGCGGCGCCCTCGGTTGTTCTCAATGTTTTGTTGTCGCCGACTTCGGCTCTTGGCGTGATTACATCTTGAACGCGAATGTATTTCTCTTAATCAACGACGTCATCTGATCATCGCTGACCGTAAGCGCAATCACCACACGATCTCCCGACGGCGAGACATTGGCCTGATCCAGCAATTGCGCCAGGTCCGGATTCGTCTTGCTCGCTTCGTACTTCTGGTACAACAAACCAGCCTGCATCAGCTGGCTCAACGTGTTCGCGTCTGCCGTAGATCCGCAAATGCCTTGAAACTTCGCATCCACGCCACCGCTCGGATTCGCGGTAATGATCATCGCTTGCATTCTTTGCACTAGCGCGGCGGCATCCGGAAACTGCTGTACTTGCGGGGCGAGTTGGCTCATTGCCAGTCGGGTGTACGCCGGGTTCAGTACCGCCCAAACCACGCTGGAGCCATTCACTTCGTTGATCATGCTATACATCTGCTCGTTGCGCATCAGCCCGTCTTCCTTGCCCATGTGTATATCTACCAACTTCTCCAGCAGTGGCTTATGCCCAAACACCGCCTGGGAAGAGTTTAGAAAAAAGAAGAAAAGATCGTCGGCTCCTGAGCCCGAGCCGAACGCAAATAGTGTGAAGTTGCCGATCTTCGTCAGTGAAAGTCCCTGCTGCTTAAAATAAGCTTCGGTCGTCTCTGGGTTGTAATTTCCCAGGGCGATGCCGACGGTCATTTCACTCGAGGGAACGCCTGTACTTGCGCCTTTATCGTTATTCGACATCGCTTGTGGCACCAGGCCCCACACCAGTTCGTCGACTTGGCTGTTGGGATCCACTCCCGCTGAGGCCAGAAACTTTTCGAACTGCTTGAAGCGGTCCGGCAAAATCTGTTCGCGTAGCGCAGGGAACCACTTTTCGCCGCGCGCCGATTTCAAATCCACATAGCCAACTTCCCCCGTGTTCTTCGGGAAGAGCGCAAGCGTGTCTGCACTGACCCCGCCCGCCTTCGCCGGACGAACGGCAAGCGCTCCCACCACGAGCAGCGCACAGACCGCCGCGATTCTCTTCGAAACAATCCTGATCCTCATTTATTGCTCCTTATGCTCGGCCGGGTATTGAACCACCATTTTACGATAGCGTTCCCGCGCTAACCTAAACGAGTGCGCAGTTCGGCAACCTTACCGCGCATCGTTTCCACGTAACCCACGTCCTTTAAGCTATCGAGATTGATCTCCACGTTGGCCAGGGCGCCCTTTGCGGCCGCTACTGCCATTAGACGCGCCACGTGCAAATCTGACTTCATAGATGCCGCTGCAATCCCTTCCAGTTGTAACAGCCTCCCATGCAGTCGCGCCGCCTTCTCGGCGACCTGCAGAGGCACCTCGGCTGCACCCTTTGTTGCTGCTTGAATGGCATTGTCCCGTTGCGTGGTTTCCTGAGTGTTTCCTTGCGGCAATTTAAAAGCGGCCATCACTGCATCGTAAGAGGCAGCATCGTGGTCGATCGCCTCCGTCAGTTCGTGCGCGGTTCTGCGCAGTTCGTCGAGCATTTCCGAAAGCTTATCGACGTGCAGCAGTTGCGATTTTTTCTTTCGCGAGAGCCCCGCCACCATTTGCCCCAACGACGCCGCTAATGCGCCTACGTATGCCGAAACACTTCCTCCTCCGGGCGTGGCCGTGGGGGCCGCAACCGCTTCCAGGAATGGCCGCGCCGCGACCGCCAGCTTTCCTTCTTTTGGTTCGATTGGTGCACCGGTAAGCGCGGCTTGCAGCTTGTTTTCGAACACCTGCGATGGGGAGAAGTCTTCGAGCTGCAGAAAATAGTCCGCAGCCATTTCGATAGCCTTCTTTGGCACTAACCCGACAATCTCGCTTCCTACCGGCATTACGCCGTAGCGTTCTGCCTCGCGCTTTACCATTTCATATACGCGGTGCATTGGCGTCTGCTCGAAATCGGTCAAATTGATGGACACCTGCGCCAGGTTCCGCGCTTTCAGTTCCACGCCCATCGATTTCACATAGCGCAACCCGCCGCTTGAAAATCGAATAGCCTTCGCAATCTTATTGGCGATGCTCACGTCCGAGGTGTTCAAATTCACGTTATAGGCGATCAAAAACTTCCGCGCGCCGACCACCGTCACTCCGGCCGTCGGGTGCAGCTTCGGTTCGCCTACATCCGGCTGCCGGTCGTGATTCTTCTTCAATTCTTCCCGTAATCCTTCAAACTGTCCTTTGCGTACATTTTCAAGATTCACGCGATCCGGGCGCGTCGCGGCGGCCTCGTAAAAGAAAATCGGAATACGATATCTTTTCCAGATTTCATTTCCCACTCTGCGGGCCAGCGCCACGCAATCTTCCAGCGTCACACCCTCGATCGGGATAAACGGCACCACATCGGTCGCGCCCACGCGCGGATGCGCCCCCATATGCAGGGTCATGTCGATCAATTCCAGTGCTTGGCCCGCTCCCAATATCGCCGCCTCGCCCACTGCGTCCGGTTCGCCCGCCAGCGTGATCACCGAGCGGTTATGATCCGCGTCCGACTCCCGGTCCAGCACATACACCCCGGGGACGCTGCTCATCGCTTTCACAATCGCGTCGACTTTGGCCGGATCCCGCCCCTCGGAAAAATTCGGTACACACTCGATCAATCGGTTCATGTTCGTAGGTTCCGTTTATTTACCTGGATTTGAAAAACCCGACCACAAATCTTCTGCTCTGGAGATATCGCATTCCCGCGCCACCCGGCTGGCCAATCAATCCCGCATGTCTATGATCTCGCCCTTCTTCATGGTCATCCAGCAGCGCTGCATTCCAAAATAATAAGGAATTTCGCGGTAATCCTCCACCTCGAAGACTGCCAGATCCGCTTGCTTGCCCGGTTCCAGTGATCCTATCTGGCTCGCCCGCTTCAGCCCATAGGCGGCGTTGATCGTCGCTGCCACGATGGCTTCCGCCGGAGTCATCCGTAATTCCGAACAAGCCAACGAAAGAATCATTGGCATACTCATCGCGGGACTGGTCCCGGGATTGTAGTCCGTTGCCAGCGCTACCACTGCGCCTGCCTCAATCAGTTTGCGTGCAGGAGCGTATTCTTTCCACCCTAAGTGAAAATCGCAACCAGGAAGCAGGGTCGCTACGGTGTCTGATTTGGCCAACGCACGAATGTCTGACCCATTTACTTGCTCCAGGTGGTCGCAGCTAGCGGCCCCAAGCGCAACGCCGAGTTGCGTTGCACCCGTCCGGCTCAATTGCTCTGCGTGTAGACGAGGCGCCAACCCATGTTCTTGCGCTTCGCTCAGTATTCGCTGCGCCTGTGCTCTGGTGAACGCTCCACGGTCACAGAATACGTCGCAAAATTCCGCCAAGTCCTCATTCACGATTTCTGGCAGCATCTGCTCGAGTAGCAGCGCAATGTAGCGATCTGGTCCACTCGGCTTATTGCGAAACTCTGCCGGCACCACATGAGCTCCCAAGAATGTCGACGCGATCTCTAACCGCTGTTCGTTTTGCAATTCCCGCTGTAGCCGCAAAATCTTCAACTCGCTTGCCACGTCCAGTCCATAACCGCTCTTGGCTTCGACCGTTGTAGTGCCATACGACGCGAACTCCTCTAATGCCGCCCGCGCTCTTGCTTTCAACGCTTCCGCCGTGGCGGCGCGCAACTTCTTTACGGAATTCAGAATTCCGCCGCCCTTTCGGGCGATCTCTTCGTAGCTCGCTCCCTGGATCTTCAGTTCGTATTCTTCGGCACGGCTCGCCGCGTGAATCAAGTGAGTATGCGAATCTACAAAACCGGGCAATACCACACGCCCGCCCACATCCAGTTTTTCCGCTCGGCGCGCCTCTTTGTGAGCCTCGATCTCCGCGCGCGTGCCTACAGCGGCGATCCGTCCATCGCGAACGAGCAACGCGCCATCCGAAACCAATCCAAGTTTTGAAAGGGAACTACCGCGCCGGGGAACTCCGCCCCGCAGCGTTAGCAACTGGGAAGCGCCTGTAATGAGCAAGTTTTCGGTCAAAGCCTTCTTATTGCGCCTCCCCTGCAGCGCAACCTACGCGCCTACACCCACTCCCTGGTATGCGGGCACAAATACATCCTTCACAAAGGTTTCCATTGAAGTAGGTGTGGTATTTTCCGGAGAGCGAGGCTCTGTAGCCACCACAATTCCATTGTTAATCCCTTCGAACATCTCAATCAGGTAGGCCGCGGTCTTCGCCGGCG
Source organism: Verrucomicrobiia bacterium (assembly GCA_035506955.1). Classification (GTDB taxonomy): domain Bacteria; phylum Acidobacteriota; class Terriglobia; order Acidiferrales; family UBA7541; genus Acidiferrum. The sequence goes on along the minus strand of DATJOO010000008.1, from coordinate 76,255 downwards.
TTCCCATTTGAGTCAACACTTGTTGCACCTGGTCGTAGGGAAATTGTGCATACCTGAGGTCCGGCTTATTCAGTGCCTTCCCAATAATGGCGGTCACCTCGCCCATACTCAGGTCGCGTTCGCCCAGCAACTCACGCGTGGTTTTGCCGTTGAAATCCAATTTCAATAAGCGTTCCGCGGCATAAGCTCCAATATCGCGCGTAGCGATCATCGGAATCTGCAAGTCGCCTTTCAACGCGCCACCGTACAGTCCCATCATCTGAATCATGTTGATGGCCGCCAGGTGATTTTCGAAAAAGTAGGCCGCCCTTAAGTGCAAAATGTTCAGCTTTTCCACCGCGTTCAGTTTCAGTTCCGACCGGTGCAGCCCGCCGATAGGCCCACTGCCGGACGGCGCCTGTGCACCGAAGCTGCTCAACAGCACCGCATAGTGCAGTCCGGCATTCCGTACGGAGGCAGAAATAGCGTCGCTCTCGCGTTCCTGCTCGGCCTGATAATCCTGAGATTGCAGGCCCGGTGGCATCATCAGGAACACCGCCCGCGCGTCTCGAAACGCCCGCGTGAGCGCTTCTGCATCGGCAACGTCCGCGATGAAAGCTTCCGCGCCCTTTTGTACCAAAGACTGGAGTCGTGCCGTGTTTCGCCCCACAACCCGGACTTTTTCGCCCTTTTCGAGTAGTTTTCTAGTGATGACGGACCCAATATGGCCCGTTGCTCCCAATACCGTATACATCTCAGCTCCTCGACTGGTTTCCCGATTCCTCAGCTCGAAAGTAGGCTTCTAGCGGTTGCACCCGCACCAGAAACTACTACAGCATCGGGATCTTTACACCTGTCTTCTTCGCAAATTCGACTGCTTCCGAATAGCCGGCATCGGCGTGGCGCACAACGCCCATGCCCGGGTCGTTCGTCAGCACTCTTTCGATGCGGTTCCCCATCTCTTTGGTGCCATCCGCGCAGGTCACCTGGCCTGCGTGTTGCGAGTACCCGATGCCCACGCCCCCGCCATTATGAATGGATACCCAGGAAGCGCCGCTGGCAGTATTGACCAGTGCATTCAAAAGTGCCCAATCCGCCACCGCATCCGATCCGTCCTTCATTGCCTCGGTTTCCCGGTAAGGTGACGCCACCGAGCCGCAATCCAAATGGTCGCGGCCCATGACAATGGGCGCCTTCAACTCGCCCTTGGCCACCAGATCATTGATGGCCAAGCCGAATTTGTCCCGCTCGCCATAACCTAGCCAGCAAATGCGCGAGGGCAAGCCTTGGAACTTCACTTTTTTTGCGGCCAAGTTGATCCAGCGCTTCAGGTGTTCGTTTTGCGGGAACATTTCCAGCACTAGCCGGTCCGTCCGTGCAATATCCGAAGCTTCGCCGGAAAGCGCTGCCCACCGGAACGGTCCTTTGCCCTCGCAGAACAAGGGCCGGATATACGCCGGCACAAATCCCGGAAAGTCATACGCGGTCTTCACCCCACCTTCAAACGCAAACGTTCGAATGTTATTGCCGTAATCGAACGTCACTGCACCCATCTTCTGCAAATCCAGCATGCCTTGCACGTGCTGGGCTATCGCCGCGATGGTGCGCTTGCGATATTCCTGGGCGTCTTTTTTCCGCAACTCAACAGCCTGTTCCAGCGTCATTCCGTTAGGCACATACCCATTGATAGGGTCATGCGCGCTGGTCTGGTCTGTCAGTACATCGGGAACGATGCCGCGTTTCGCCAATTCCGGAATCAAGTCCGCACAATTTCCGACAAGCCCAACCGATGTGGCTTCGCCCTTGCGCACGGCATTCTTCAAAATGCGCAGCGCTTCGTCCAACGAGGTAACCATCACGTCGCAGTAGCCCGTCTTGACCCGCTTCTTGATCCGTTCCGGGTCGACATCAATCCCCAGGAAGGCTGCGCCATTCATCGTGGCCGCCAGTGGCTGAGCTCCACCCATTCCGCCCATCCCGCCAGTCACCACCAGCTTTCCACTCAGATCCCCGCCAAAATGGTGGCGAGCCGCCGCAGCAAAGGTTTCGTACGTCCCCTGCAAGATCCCCTGGGTGCCGATATAAATCCAGCTTCCGGCCGTCATCTGGCCAAACATCATCAAGCCAGCGCGATCCAACTCATTGAACTTTTCCCAGTTGCTCCAGTGGCCCACCAGGTTGGAGTTGCAAAGCAGCACCCGCGGTGCGTATTCGTGGGTACGGAATACCGCTACCGGCTTGCCCGACTGCACCAGCAAGGTCTCATCGCCTTCCAGCGCGCGCAGTGATCTCACAATCGCATGAAAACAATCCCAATTCCGCGCCGCCTTGCCGGTTCCACCGTACACCACTAAGTCTTCCGGCTTCTCGCCCACTTCGGGGTCCAAATTGTTCAACAGCATGCGCAGCGCCGCTTCTTGTTGCCAACCTTTACACGAAAGAGCGGTTCCCCGAGGGGCCCGGAAAGGCCCCCGCGTCGTGGCCGGATCGTTCACAGCAGGTATAGTTGCTCCCATGACCTTCGTTCCTCTGGGCCTATCTTAACGCAGCTCGCTTCCGTGAGATAATGATCGCCATCACCAGAGAATCGGGACCCGGGAATCGGACAGGGCGGCCCCGTTGCACCGGTTTTCTTTCTAAGGTACATTCGCAAATTGCATGAGCTATCCGTCACTTCCTGCTGCGCTCCTTCGCGCGATTGACCTGCACCCCACGCCCCGTGCTCAGATGTTTCGTGCGAAAGAGCGCTGGGAATCTATCTCCTCTCAGGAACTGCTTCGCCGCATTGCCGGGTTGGCGGACTCTCTAGTCGAACTCGGTGTAAAGCCCGGCGACCGCGTTGGCTTGTTCGCTCCCAACTGTCCCGAATGGCATGCCGCAGACTTCGCCATCAATGGCTCCGGAGGGGTCACCGTCCCGATTTACTTCAATGAATCTCCGGACCGCATGACGTACATCCTCAACCATTGCGGAGCGCAAGTCCTTTTCATTGCCGGTGTTCCGCAGTTGGAGAAATTCTTGCAGTCTCGCGATCAACTCGGCCAGATTCAGCAAGTAATCGCTGCCAACGCCGGTGAGGCTATGCCCTCGGAATTCCTGCGTTACGAAACCCTGATCGCTAGCGCTGGCGCGACCGAAATCGCCGCTTATCGCCAGCGCGTTGCCGAGGTCCAGACAGATCAACTTGCCTCCCTCATTTACACTTCCGGCACCACTGGCGAACCGAAAGGGGTGATGCTGACGCATGCCAATTTCAGTTCCAACGTGGCCGATTCCTGCCAGAGCATCGATCTTCATCCGGAAAGCGATGTAGCCGTTTCGTTTCTACCATTGGCCCATGTTTACGGGCGCATGCTCGATTACCTTTATCTCTTTCAGGGCTGTCCGATCGCGTACGTCGATGTGGTCGAAAATGTCGCGCAAGCGCTGCTCGAAGTGCACCCCACGATCCTTGCCGCGGTTCCGCGTTTCTTCGAGAAGATCTACGCCCGCTTGATGGAACAGGGGAGTAAGACCACCGGGATAAAGCGTAAGATTTTCGAGTTTGCTATGCAGACCGCACGAGACTCTGCGGCCTGGCGTTGTGGCGAAAGGTCCGCGAGTTTGCCGGTCAAACTGAAGTGGGCCTTGGCCGACCGTCTCGTCTTCTCGAAGATTCGTGCGGGCACCGGTGGCCACTTGCGCTTGGTTCTTTCGGGAGGCGCTCCACTTTCGAAATCCTTGGGTGAGTTTTTCTGGGCCATTGGTATTCCCATCTATCAAGGTTATGGCCTTACCGAGACTTCGCCCGTGCTCACCAACAATTACCCTCACAATCGCGTCGGAAGTTCCGGTCGCCCGATCGCCAATGTGCAGATTCGCATCGCCGACGATGGCGAGATTCTCGCGAAGGGACCTTGCGTCATGCGGGGTTACTACCGTTCTCCGGAAGCCACACACGAAGTGCTTTCTGACGACGGTTGGTTCAAAACAGGCGATATCGGCTATCTCGACAGGGACAACTATCTTTTCATCACCGATCGCAAAAAGGACCTGCTCAAAACCGCCGCGGGCAAATTCGTCGCGCCTCAGCCTATTGAAAACTGTCTGAAAACCAGTCCCTATATCCTCAACGCGATGATCGTCGGCGATCAGCGCAAATTCGTTGTCGCCCTTATTGTCGTAAATCCCGCCACTCTGGCCGCCAAACTCACGGAAGAAGGGCTAACGTTCTCCTCAAATGCCGAAATGGCCGCACACCCGCGGACTTACGCGTTAATCGAAGGCGAAGTCGCTCGTCTTACTTGCCACCTCGCACAGTATGAAACCATAAAACGTTTCGCCCTACTGCCCGATGATTTTACTTTTGATAGTGGCGCTCTGACCTTCACCATGAAGCTCAAGCGCCGCGTTGTCGAAAAGCAATATCACCACCTCATTGACAAGCTCTACTCCGACGTTATCGAACCACGCCCCATCCTCCACGACTGAGTCTTTCACTCCTATTGGCCCTGGTACGCTCCAAGGACTACAATTTCCTTGGAGAACCCCATGTCCGATCATCTGGTCATTGCAGGTCGTGCTTTTCAATCCCGTCTTATCGTTGGAACAGGGAAGTATCGCAGCTTCCCCGAAATGGCGCGTGCCCACGCTGCTTCCGGCGCAGATATGGTCACCGTAGCTGTTCGTCGCGTGAACCTCACCGACAAATCAAAGGAATCGCTCCTCGATTACATCAACCGTGAAAAAATCTTCATTCTTCCCAATACGGCCGCTTGCTACACGGCTGATGAAGCCATTCGCACCGCGCGCCTTGCGCGCGAAGTTGGCCTTTCGAATTGGATCAAACTGGAAGTGATTGGCGATCAGCAGACTCTTTTCCCGGATACTGAGCAGCTCATTGAAGCCACCAAGGTGTTGGTGAAGGAAGGTTTCGTTGTGCTGCCCTACACCAACGATGACCTCATCGCAGCTCGCAAACTCATCGACGCGGGAGCTGCGGCGGTCATGCCTCTCGCCGCGCCCATCGGTTCCGGCCTCGGCATTCAGAATCCCGCGAATCTCCGCATCCTTCGCGAACGTATCACCGAAGTGCCCATGATTGTTGACGCCGGTGTTGGCACCGCTTCCGATGCAGCCGTTGCCATGGAACTGGGAGCCGATGGCGTATTGATGAACACGGCGATCGCGGAAGCCGCTGACACGATTCTTATGGCCGAAGCCATGCGCGATGCAGTGGTCGCCGGCCGCAAGGCATTTCTGGCGGGGCGCATGCCGAAGCGCCTTTATGCTTCGGCTTCTTCGCCGCTCGCCGGCGTGGTTCGCTGACCGCGCGGGCAGCAGCCGCACGTCCTCGCATTTGTAGCGGCCGCCTCCCGAGGCGGGCGTTCGGGTTTGCCGCGGTCTGCGTCTAATTTACTCTCGGTGTGAACTACGCAGCCGATGATGCTGTGCCGTGCCGTCCCGTTTGCGGTTCGCATCCAACTGGCACGTTTAAGCTCGTCGCTCTGATAAGGATTCTCTTGCCCACTCAGAAGAAATTGCGGATCCTCATCACCGCCAAAGGCGGTCCCGAAGTTTTAAAGCTCGTGGAAGAGGATGTGCCTCAGCCTTCTTCCGGGGAAGTGCGCGTCAAAGTACTCGCCGCCGGTGTAGCCTACGCGGAAGTTCTGATGCGCCATGGCCTTTATCCGAACCAACCACCCTTTCCGTTTTCGCCCGGCTACGACGTGGTCGGCGACATCGATGCCGTCGGAGACGGCGTCGAAAAGTTTGCGGTGGGACAACGCGTCGCCGCGCTTACGATGACCGGCGGCTACAGCCAATTCACTGTTATCCCTGCAGACTATCTTGTTCCGGTGCCCGATGGTCTCGACCCCGCGGAAGCCGTCGCGCTGGTCCTGAATTACGTCACCGCCTACCAACTGATGCATCGCGTCGCACGCCTGCGCCCGGGTCAAAGCTTGCTGGTGCACAGTGCCGCTGGCGGTGTCGGCACTGCCGCGCTGCAACTCGGAAGAATTCTCGGCCTAAAAATGTTCGGCACCGCTAGCAAGGCTAAGCACAGCGTCATTTCCGCGCTGGGTGGGATTCCCATCGACTATCGCACGGAAAATTTTGTGGTCCGAATTCACCAACTCGCGCCCGACGGCCTTGATTCTGTGCTCGATCCCATCGGCGGCCCGCAATGGTGGGCATCCTATCGCTGCCTGAAGCGCGGCGGAACCTTGGTGTGCTACGGAGTGCAGGCTGCTGTCTCGAAGGGCAAGCTCGCCGCTGGCGCCGGTTTTGCTTTGCTGGGGCTAACAAAGCTTCTCCCGGATGGAAAGAAGTCGACTTGGTACAACATCACAACTCTTCGGGACCGGCATCCCGAACAATTTCGCGAAGATCTTTCGAAGCTTTTCGATTTGCTTGCCGCCCGTCAGATCCGACCGCTGATCGCCGCTAGGTTCCCCCTGAGGGAAGCGGCCCGCGCCAACGCTATGCTCGAATCCGCTCAGCTTACTGGCAAGCTTGTCCTTCTGCCTCAAGACGAATAGCCGCTGTTTTACAGGCCTCTAACGCACCCAGTTTTCCAACGTTAATCCTGGCACTTGTCTGAATTCCTTCTGATTGTTCGTGACCAACGTCAATCCTGCCGCTATCGGGTGCGCCGCAATCCACAGATCGTTGTTTCCGATGATCCGAGCTGTTCGCTCCAATTCAGCTCGGATTGTCCCGTAGATTGCGCCGGTCAAGTTTCCACTCAAAGCGTCTTTCCGTGGTAGCGTCCGGCCGGTTCGAACAATGACAGAATGTTCGTGAGGCTGAACAGATCCCGAATCTGCTGGCTCGCGTTCACCAATTCGACTCGACACCCCCGAGTTCTAGCCGAAACGTATAGGCCGACAATCGCGCCCAATCCCGAGCTGTCCATCTGCGACACTTCCTTCAGATCAATCACAAGGCGCTTGTACCCCGCAAATCGATCCCGCAGGACTTCCTTAAATGCCGTGGTGTTCTCGAAGATCAGCCGCCCGTGACATTCCGCCACAAGCGCCCCATCGCTTTCGAAGCAGTGCACTTGGAATCCCTTTGTCGAACTGCTTGCCGGATCCGTCATGCTCACCTCCCCGATTGGTCTGTATATCGCAATTCGGCACAGTTTTGCCACAATTCCGTGCCGTCTGATGCCGTCCAAGTTACACTGAGGCGGTGCAACGCAAGATCTTTTGGATGTCCTTTGGCTGCATCGGCCTGATCGCCGACCTGATCTTGCCATTTTGGTGGGCCGTCGGTGCCACCATACCGATCCTCGCCTTCTGCTGGTGGCTTGCCTACCGTAGTGAGTGGTTCAACTAATCCCTTCTAGCAACGCGCGACCCTAGAATTACAATGTTCGAAAAAGAAAATGCCATACCGCGTCGACGGCGCCGTGCACCAGCGCCGACCCGAAGATTGATCCCGTCTTTTTCCAGGTCCAACCATAAAACACGCCTGCAATAGTCGCTAATATCACGTATCGCCAGTTTGGGAATCCCATATTCGTGATGTGCGACAATCCAAAAAGCACTGACGCCGTCCACCACCCTGCAAACTCGCTGTTTGAAGCACGCGCCAGAAAGTTTTGCAGCAAGCCCCGGAACAACAGTTCCTCCGGCCACGCCGTAAACATTAAAATCGCCAGCGATATGGCAACGGAACTCCCGATGTGGGTCCATTGTGGACCCCAGCGAATGAAGTGTATCGCCGTGCCGAGCGGAATCGCGATGAACGCGAAGGCCAGGAAACTCCCGCCCACGTACACGCTCCAGTTTTTTCCCCATCCAATCGAATAGCCAATGCCTTTAGTCCTGCGGATCAACAAAAACGACGCCAGCGCCACATCCACCGCTACCACCGACGTCAGCACGTGCGACAACATCCCCGCGAGATATGGCCACATCGAGGCTCGTGGCCCAAATTTCACGAAGATCCAAATCCCACCGATGCTTACGAAATCTTGCCAGGCCCCTGGCGCCGCGGTGCCCGCCCACGCCGCCAACGCGATCGGCACGAAGATCAATCCTGCCATCTCTGCCACGCGCGTCCACAACAGAGCCGACGTGCCAATCAGGTAGGCAATGTAGGCCAGCAGCAAGCACACTCCCAGTAGCACGCCCCCCGCCGCACCCAACTTCGCGTTGAGTGCTTCAGCCACGCCGCGAGCTGCCAGTAACAACATCGCCAGCAACACAAATGCGAAGCACGTCAGCGTTGCTGCAAATGGCCGCCCACCATACCCTTGCCATGAGGCGTACAGCACGCCTCCCACGCAAAATAGCGCCCAGAATCCCAAAACCGCCCATACGCTCAGTTGCTTCATCTTCCTTTGGCTTGGCTCCTCCCGGGCTACCTTACTTATATTTGCACATTCCGGCTGAACTCCCCGGCATCTCCATTCGCAGAACCGTTACACTATCTCGGAGTGCCGCCCTTGAAACGGCTTGCTTACATTGACTGGATGCGTGGTCTGGCATGCCTGCTGATGTTCCAGACCCACTGCTACGATTCCTGGCTGCGTCCCGACCTCCACGGAACTCAGCTCTACGGACTCTCGCAACTGGGCGGAACTCTTCCCGCACCCCTCTTCATTTTCCTTGCGGGAGTTTCCTTCGCACTGGTCACCGAAAAACTCCGAGAGAAGGGAATCAGCCGCAATCAAATCGCGATTCAGACAATCCGTCGCGGCTCAGAAATCTTTGCTCTCGGCATTCTCTTTCGTTGCCAGGAGTACGTCCTTGGCTACAAATGGGTTCCTTGGACCGATCTGTTACGAGTCGATATTTTGAATACTTTGGGTGTGTCCATGATGCTCATGGGCGTGTTCTGCTGGTTTACGGCCGCGCCGACCATCTCCGCCTCGCGCGCGCGCGCTATCCTTTCCGGCTTTGCCGTCGCTGTCCTGATTGCGTTGCTTACTCCGCCCCTATGGACCAATTGGCGTCCCAGGTTGCTCCCGTGGCCTCTCCAAACCTATGTCAATGGTGTACACACCTTTAACGAACCGCAACACTGGTTGTTCCCCATCTTTCCATGGTGCACATTTGCGTTCGCCGGCTTGGCCATTGGTTTTTTGGTTTTCACCGAGTTTGCCCAAAAGCGTGAATCGCTGTTCTTCATTTCCCTCGGTGTCGCGGGCGTCGCCGCGATACTGCTCTCCCTGTTCTTCGATGCGCTGCCCATTCACTTTTACTCGGTTTATGACTATTGGCACTCCAGCCCGAGTTTTGTTCTCGCGCGCTGCGGCGTGCTCCTAATCATCCTTTCCCTCGTTTATTCGTGGTGCAAGTGGGGATACGCGCAGAAGGGCTTCAGCCCAGCCATTCAGCTTGGCCAAACCTCGCTCCTCGTTTATTGGGTACACATCGAATTCGTTTACGGCCGTTTTTCTATCTTGCCCAAGCGTGGTTGTTCGATTCCCAAAGCAACGATGGGTCTGACGGTGATCTTCCTGGCTATGCTGGCTCTCTCGATTGCGCGGACGCGCTACAAGAACGCAAAGCTCAAGGCTTCGCGGGCGCCGGTGATTCCGGTTGCAGCGGAGCCGGTAGCTTAATAATTACTTCCCCGGGTTGCGCCAATCCTAATTCTTCGCGGGCTATCTTGCGGATGGTTTGCGGGTCCGATTTCAGGTCCTGAGCGTCCTGCTCCAGCAGCGCATTTTCCTTGTTCAGTTTGTCCAGCGTGCGGCTGACCTTCTGAATCTCTTGCTGCTTGCGGCGCATCGCCAGGAATCCGTGCGTACCAAAAACGTCGTGCACCAGCAACACAACGACAAAAATCACCAGTATGAAGCGTCCGTAAGCACGCCAAAACTTGTTCGGTAGTTCTTTCCAGTGAATCGTCATTCGCCTTTCGACATTCCCATCGGCTTGCGGTTAGCTCTTGGGCTTCCTTTGCTTTCTTTGCGTAAAGCATCCGCTTCTGCATTGTGCTGTATCTATTCCAAGTGCAATAGGAATTTTCTATCGCAAAGTGTCCAACAGTCCACGGCCACCTTAGCGTTGCATTTGCCTTCTATTCGTCAACGCAACACTTGAGCCAGACTGGGTCGCATCTTTGCTGTGCTCCAAGTATGATAGCCGGCGCACTGCACGAACCATTTTCCGGGAATAACTTTGGGGGCGGCATGACCCGACATATAGCGGCTTTTGCCTTCATCGTTGGCATAAGTTTTAGTGCCTGGGGCGGCCACACCTTTTCCGTTGCACTACCGCAGGATCAAGCGGCCCCGTCGATCCAGTCCGCACCTCTGGCCGCACCCGACCCTAGGTCCGTGGGCGGTTTCGATGGCGCCCGTGCTTATGAACATGTCCGCCAATTGGTTGCTTTCGGCCCACGGCCTTCCGGCTCCGAAGCACTTCATCGTGCGCAAACCTACATCGTCTCGCAATTGAAGAGTTACGGCTGCCAAGTGGAGGAGCACGATTTCCACGGGTCCACAGACTTAGGCGAAATCGCCATGAAGAACATTATTGCCAAGGTTCCCGGGACCGGACCCAACATCGTAATGTACGCCACACATTACGACACGGTGCGCATCCCCAATTTTGTCGGTGCCGACGATGGCGGCTCGGGTACCGGCACGATGCTCGAACTGGCTCGACTGCTTTGTTCCCGCAAAAGCGCATTGAATGTTTGGATTGTCTTTTTCGATGGCGAAGAAGCCCAAGGACGATGGACCAATCGCGAAGATGTGAGGTGGAACGCCACGGATAGCACCTATGGGAGTCGCGAAATGGCCGCCAGCATGGCCATGTCAGGTGAACTCAAACATCTCAAGGCCATGATTCTTGCCGACATGATCGGCCCGGCCGATCTTCGCATTAAGCGCGACACCAACTCCACTCCGTGGCTTGTCAATCTCATTTGGGAGACAGCTGGCACCCTCGGCTACGGCAAAATCTTCATAAACGAGCCTTACGATGTCGGCGGGGACGACCACTTTTCCTTTCTTCACCGCGGCATCGCCGCTTGCGACATCATCGACTTCGACGTCCAGACCACCTACTGGCACACCCCGGAAGACACGTTGGATAAGGTCGCTCCGCGCAGTCTGGCCATTGTAGGTCATGTTTTGCTGCAAACTCTTCCCGCGCTGGAAAGAAAATTCCGCTAAGTCTTGGAACGGTTCGATGCGCCTACAAACTTTTCTGTCTCACAACTAATCACAAAACCTTAAGGACAGTCTTCGCGGTCGAATCCCACCAACAACGGAGTGCTCTTTAGTCCTTTCCCGTGGGAAGGTATGTGCGGGGGAACTCATGGAGGGAACAAAACCTCAGTTTGTTCACGTGCTTCTCTTCGCTTGTCCTGTCTGTGCCAGACCCTTGGCCACCGCCTGTAACAGCTCCAAGCGCAATCTGGAAGTCGCGGATGGACAACATTTTCGGCAACATTGCCATTGCGGTTGGAGCGGCGAAGTCATCGGCATGAAAGCTATCAAACATTGGGTGGAAGCTTGGGCGGGCGACGCCCCCATCGGTACCGACGTGCCGGGTTCATGCGATGGCGAAACAGTGGCTGCCCGTTAGCGTGGAAATACCTGAAACAGTGTATTGGCGATACATGGTTGCGTCGCCATCCTCGTACCCTGGTGACTACGTGTGCGAGTTGTCGTTGCTGACGACCATTCATTTATCCGTCAAGGCATTCGCGCGATGTTCGAGGCGCGTGGTTGGACTGTAACTGGAGAGGCCTCCGATGGCCAGGAAGCCGTTGACCTGGTGCAAAAATTGCGCCCAGAGTTAGCCCTGCTCGACATCAGTATGCCTATCTTGAACGGTCTTCAAGCGGCCAAGGCGATTCGCGCCGCAGTGCCTTCCACCAAAATCGTCATTCTCTCCATGCACGATTCCCCACACGCCCGGCAGGAAGCCCTCAAGGCTGGGGCTCATGGGTACGTCACCAAAACAGCCGAGCCTTCACTCCTCTTCGAAACCATTGACAGTTTGCTGAAATCGTCACAGCCCGGCGCCCATAAGCCGTGAAGAAATAGCGCGCACCCGCTTCAGTGCACGTAATATCCATTCTTCGCCAAAATCACGTAGTCGTGCCCCTTCTTGCCGTGCGCTGCCGTAAGTCGTACTTCTAGCTTATGTGGCTTGCCCGTTGCTCCAGTGGCGTTGGTGTAATAACCCAACGTGTATCGAGTTTTGATTCTTTTGATCAGTGCCTGAAACACCGGGTCCAACTGCGCCACACTGGGCACATCGAAAATTTCCCCGCCCGTTTGCTCCGTCACTCGATGAATGTTGACCAGCCCCGGCACCATGCTCGCCGCGATCAGCGTTCCCGGAGGGTTGTACCCCGGGATTTTCAGGTTATACACCACCGCGTCAGCCGCAATCGTCTCTGTAACGATGTCGCGCGTCCCTTGTCCGCCAGCGCTGGTCCCCACGTCGTCGCTGATCAAGATGATGACTCTGCGTCCTTTTGGTGGTGTGTTCAGCAAGTATTGCGCCGCCAGAAAAATGCCGTCATTGATGTTAGTCGCGCCGCCCACCTGAAACCCGCTGATCTCTTTGCCAATGCCCGCCTTGTCTTTCGTGAACGGCACACGCATCTGGGCCTCCGTCGAAAACGTGAAGAGCGCCACTTCATCTTCAGGTTTCAACGCAGAAAGGGCCAGGTTGGCGGCGTCGCGTAAGGGTCCCAGAAATGGTCCGATCGAGTCGCTTAAGTCCAGTACGAGAGCGACGTTCAACGGTAACTCGTCCCGGCTAAAGATATCGATCTTCTGCGGCACACCATCCTCGCGCAATTCAAAATCTTCTTGCTTCAGCCCATCCAAGATTTGGCCGGACTTGGTTTTCACCGTAGCGTCCACCAGCACCAAGTTCACGTCCACGTGAATAACGCCCGATGGCGGTTGTTGAGACGGATCCTGCGCATAAGAAGGGGGCGCCAAGCATAGTCCAACGACAAACAACGATACGGCGTTGAGGCATGTTCGTAAAAGGGGAAGCATTGCCAGGGCAATATTATACGTTGCAACCTCCTGAGCGTCCTAAACCCCGCAAACTTCAAACACTTTTTGAAGGAGGTGGGGGCTTCAGCCCCCACGTAAGTTCCAAAGAAAGAGCCGAGTGTTACCCCTGACGACTGCTTGCTGACTTTATGCGCAAGGTTCGGCGCCGATGGCGAAACCGCTCTTTACCGGCCCACACTCGGATGGTTGTGCCGCCACGCCCAGTATTCCCGCTGCTGTTCGTGGTTCAATCGTGCAAATCCCCGATACTCATAATGCCGCTCCTCCAGCCAGACGCGGTAGGCGTGATCTTCGGCTGGTCCCCAGTAGTGGTAATCGGCATAGTAATCGTCGTAAACGCGCGTTCGCGCCGCGCAACCGCTGATCGCCAGCGGTGCCAGAGAACTGCCCGCAAGCAAAATCGTAGCGAAGAACCGTTTTGCACGGACCATGCGACACTCTCCTTGATCTGGATACTTAAGGTTGCAACGAATCGCGCTGCGCTGCGCCTGACGAGTTGCACGCTAAGCCATCGTGGTGGCTCGCCGCCATCCACTTGCTCATCGTGTCTCCACATAAAGAAACACCGGCGACCTGCGAAAGTTGCTGCGTGAGCATCGGAGTAGCGAGTTGCCAACCCGCAGATCGCCAATAGGAGAATTAATCCTGCGTAATATTTGTTGCGGTACGCTAGTCTGGCCCAGCTTCCGTGCGAATCCTCCGGGCTAGCACGCACACCCAGTAGGAGCCTCCATGCCAAGAGAGAAAAGCACGCCTTTACCTCAGCCGGTTTTCAACGAAGGCAACATCACGCCGGACCCCAAGCGATTCAAGACAAAACACCCTTCCGATAATCAACAGTACAAGGCGATCGAGACCCTGCTGGATAAGGACGCCGTTTCTTTTGACCAATCGCGCGCGCAGCCCAGTGACCTCTATTCGCTGGCTACTGCCCTCGGACCGCACGGCCCTGAAATCACCCAGAACATCCTGAAAGCCGGAAAAATCGTGTTTCATTGCGTCGGAGACACCGGCGCCTCCAGCGAAGGAAAGTACGGCGAGGAAGTGCGCGTCTCAGACCAACTTACCGCCGATTGCCAGACCAGCCGATCCGCGGACCGCCCCGCATTTTTCTTTCATCTTGGCGATGTGGTCTACAATTTCGGCGAATCGAAATACTATTACGACCAGTTTTACGAGCCTTATCGCAACTATCCCGCTCCCATCTTCGCCATTCCCGGGAATCACGACTCTTTCATCATTCCAGGCACAGCTCCCGCGGACGCTCCCTTAGCCATTTTCATGCGCAACTTCTGCGCGACCGCCCCAACCATCACGCAGGAAGCTGCCTCCCTGCATCGCACGGCAATGACCCAACCCGGCGTCTACTTCACACTCGACGCCCCTTTTGTTCGCATCATTGGCCTGTTCAGCAATGCCCTCGAAGATCCCGGCGTCATTTCCAGTGAAAACGGAACATGGTCTGCGGTGCCGGACTACCAATTGCAATTTTTTGCTGCTCAACTCCAACGTGCCAAGAAAGAAAAATACGCGGGAGCGCTGCTGCTCGCTATGCATCATCCACCGTTCTGCTACCAGCCAGCGCCAAAGGCCGCTGGAACGGGCGGCGATCACACCAGCAGCCCCAACATGCTTCGCCAGATCGACACTATCTGCGAAGCACAGGGCCTCTACCCTCATGCGGTCCTCTCGGGACACGCGCACAACTACCAGCGCTTCACGCGAACCATCCAATTCGCAAACAAAAACATTCAGGTGCCGTTCATCATCTGTGGAGACGGCGGCCATGACGTGCTCAAACTCGTCCAGGGGAAAAACGGACAAGCCGCGCAAGAACCGCAGTTTGGCCTGAACGTGGAGTACTTGGAGCCAACCAAGCCCGCGGTGAAAACGCAGAGCCTTATACTCAACCATTACGACGATCAGAATTTTGGCTACTTGCGCATCACCGTCGACGATGCCACTCTCAACATCGCCTTTCATCAGGTCGGGCAGGGAAGTACCGCGCAATCTCGCGCGGACGTTGTCAGCGTGGATTTGGCCAGCCGGACAGTCGTCGTCAGCTAAGGCGGCGAAATCCCGGTATAGAATCATTGGCCGAGAGGTTAACGATGACGCAGGAGACGAAGTTTCGTGTCGTGCTTGTAACTTGCGCGACGCTGGAAGAGGCGCGCAAAATTGCCCGCGACGTGGTGGAGAAGCGTTTAGCCGCCTGCGTAAATATCGTGACCCACGCGGTCGAGTCGTTTTACGTTTGGGAAGGCAAGTTGGAAAACAGCAGCGAATACCTGCTCATGATAAAAACGACCGAGCCGTGCCTTGAAGACTTGCAAAAACTAGTCTTAGCCCTGCACTCCTATGACACGCCTGAATTCATCGCGCTACCCATCCTCTCGGGCTCAGACGCATACCTCAAATGGCTTGCCGAGTCCGTCAGCGAAACTTAGATGTAAAGCAGCGCCTGGTCGATGTCCGCGATGATGTCTTCCACGTCTTCGATCCCGACCGACAAGCGCACCAGGCTGTCGGTAATCCCGATGCGATCCCGCACTTCTTTCGGCATCGACGCATGTGTCATTTGCGCGGGCAGGGAAATCAGCGACTCCACTCCCCCCAGGCTCTCTGCCAGAGTGCAGATTTTCACCTGATTCAAGAACCGCCGCGCGGCCTCTTCCGACCCTAAATCGAACGAAAGCATAGCGCCTGGACCCTTTTGCTGCTTCCGTGCCAGTTCATGCTGCGGATGATGCACCAGCCCGGGGTAAAACACTTTACGCACTTTTGGATGGGCATCCAGGTGGCGCGCTACCGCCAAACCGTTGGCATTGTGCTGCAGCATGCGCACCGCTAAGGTCTTAATCCCTCTCGACGTCAAAAAGCAATCCATTGGCGCGAGCCCCGCTCCCGCCGACCGCTGAATGAAATAAATTCTTTCGGCGTCGTCCGGCCGAGTCAGCACTACCGTGCCGCCCGTCGCATCGCTGTGACCATTCAAATATTTCGTCAGTGAATGCACCACGATGTGCGCACCGAGGTCGATCGGTTTTTGTAGATACGGGGTCAGAAAAGTGTTATCCACCACCAGCGTTGCATGGCGCTCGTTCGCCAACTTAGCCATCGCCGAAATGTCTGTGATCCGCATCGTCGGATTCGTCGGGGTTTCTACGTAAATCATTTTCGTGTTTGGCCGGAACGCTCCCAGCACCACCGCGGGATCCGACGTGTCCACGAACGAAAACTCCAGACCGAAGTGCACCAGCAGTTGCGTCGTCAACCGATACACTCCGCCATACACTGCTTCCGACAAAACTACGTGATCCCCGGGGCGCAGCAGCCGGAACACCGCGTCGATGCCCGCCATACCCGAAGTAAATACATAAGCGTTGAGCCCGCCTTCCAGCTTCGCGATGGTTCGTTCCAGTGCTTTTCGGTTGGGATGATTGGTTCTCGCGTAATCATAACCGCCTCGCGCTTTGCCCAATTCCTCATACTGGTAGGTCGACGTTTGATAAATCGGCAGAACTACCGCTCCTGTGGACGAATCGGGTTCTTGACCCACATGAATCGCATTCGTAGCAAATCCCATTCGAGTTTCTCCTTGATGGTGCGCTCTGATGCGAGCGGAGGACGAGGCGGTCCATCGCGAACGGGATGGATTCCGGCTAGTCGAGGCTAGAAAAAACTTACAGGAGCGGCGGCAACGAGTCAAATACTTGCGCCTCTTGACGCTCCAGGAACTTCCAGAGACCATGTCGAGAGCGTGATATGTTTGGGGGCATGATCATGATGCGAGTATTATCGAAACTCTTGCTTTGTTTCTTTCTCGCGGCTCTCTCTTTCCATCTGTCCCTGTGCCCGGCACAAGATAAACAAGAGAAAAAAGACCAGGCGCCGTCTCCTAACAATCGCATCACCATCGAAGTCACCGCCGGCGATGCCAGCAAACCTGTCGAGAACGCCAGCGTCTACGTGAAGACCATCGAGGAACATGCCCTGAAAGACAAAAAGTCAGAGGTCAACGTCAAAACCAATCAGGAAGGTGTGGCTCACGTGCCCGACGCGCCTCTGGGAAAAGTTCTCATTCAAGTCGTCGCCGAAGGTTGGAAGCCCTATGGCCATTGGTTCGACATCACGGATCCCAAGCAAGTGATTAAGATTCATCTCGAACGCCCACCCAAGTGGTACTAAGTCATCTGCCGTCGAAATTCTTGTGTCAGATTTTACCTGCACCCACTGCACACTCGTCGTGTCGTACGAGATAGTCACCGAGACGCGAAAAATCTCACAAAGAGATATCGGCGGTAGCTCCATTGCACAATAATGGTGCAAACCGTATCATCACATTGAAATTCGACGGGTTAGTCAGGGATTTCCTGTAGTTTCCACAAGCTTTTCCACTTTTGTGTTGAAATCTTAACAAGTCTGAAATGTTTTTTGTTGTGTTGCGGAAGTTTGCGTGCTTGAAAAATAGTTTCCGCCACGCTTTGACCTGTTTGTCATGCGGATGTTACAGTGAATGAATCCATATAACACGCATGAACGACAGTACCAACGGTCCGTTTTCCATGATGCAGATGTTCTGGGGCAACCTGGCGGCTCGTCCGCTGCGCTGCTTCTTGAGCATTATTGCCATCGCTATCCAGGTTGTCCTCATCCTGATGATCGTGGGCATGACCTCGGGTGTTCTCTCCGATTGGGGTAAACGCGTGGAAGGTGTCGGCGCCGACATCGTCGTGCAGCCTCCCAACGCCTCTATTTTCTTCGCGCTCTCCAGCGCTGTCATGCCTCAATCTTTTGGCGAGGAGATCGAAAAGCTGCCCGGTGTCGATGTGGTTTCCCCTACGCTCTTCATGACCGACCAGAAAACCATGATGGTCGTCTATGGCATCGACTACGACAGCTACAAAGCTCTAGGCACCGGATTTATTTTTCGTGCTGGCCGCCCTTTCCAGAGTCCCGACGAGACCATTGCCGATGACATCGCCGCGCAATCACGCCACTTGAAAGTCGGCGACACCGTTACGCTCATCAATCGTCAATTCAAGGTTTCTGGCATCGTGGTTCACGGTAAAGGCGCCCGCTTTTACGTTCCCCTGAAAACCGCGCAAGACATCCTGGGCGTTGAAAATCGCGTTTCGGTATTTTTTGTGCGCAGCAAGGGCGACGTCGCGAGCACTCGCGCTGAAATTCTCGGCCTCGATCCCCACAACACTGTACGCTCCATGTCGGAGTACGTCTCCCTGATGAGTTCCTCCAAACTCCCGGAACTGCGACCGTTTATTCGCACTATGGTGGTGCTCGGCATTCTCGTCAGTTTCCTCGTCGTTCTGATGAACATGCATACCATGGTGATGGAGCGCACGCGCGAGATCGGCATTCTGAAAGCGCTTGGCTTCACTCGCTTTGAAGTCATGGAGATGCTGCTCGGCGAAACCACTGTGCTGGCTTTTGCCGGTAGCCTCACCGGAATTGTCATAACCTTTCTGGCACAAGCCATCCTCAAGCAGACCACCCCTTCGCTTCCCATTCTCATTTCCCCTGGATGGGTTCTCGCCTCCATTGGTTTAGCTTTGGTCGGCGCTGCCCTCGGTGCCACGGTGCCTGCGATTCGCGCTGCCAGTTTCGATCCCGTCGACGCACTCGCCTACGAATAAAGAATCCCGGAGGATTTCTTCCTCAATTTTCCTCAAGCGTGGGATTGCGCCGCGCGAGTGAACCTGATATGAGAAGAGCAGCAAAAATTCGCCTCCCAGGCGACTGGGTTCAACCATACCGAGGAGAAATCGATGAAGCGCATTACCGGGACTCTGCTGTTTCTTTTGGCGATTTGTTATCCCGTTCACGCTCAAATAGGAATGGATTTTCTTCGAAAACCGCTCTCCTTCACCAAAGTGTTTCACCCGGTTGTTGGCCAAGGCGCCGAATATCAAATGACCAAGAGTGGTCCGAACCAGCGCGTCACCACTATGCAGCTCGGCATCGTTGGCAAGGACTCGGTCGGTGGGCAAGACGCGTATTGGATGCAGATGGTCATGAACATGGAGAGTAATCAGTCGATGGTGAGTAAGATGCTCCTCACCACAGGCGATTTCCAACCCACTCGCGTCATCATGCAGATGCCTGGCCGGCCCGCTATGGAAATGCCCATGAACATGAACGCGATGAATCGTGAAAAGATCAACTCCTCTCTCCAAGACTGGCATTCTGCTGGCACGGAGTCCGTCACGGTTCCCGCGGGTACTTTCTCCTGCGAGCACTGGAAGAACGACAAAACTGGGGACGAAGTGTGGACGTCTGACAAAGTTTCTCCTTTCGGTGTTGTCAAGTCCTCGAGCAAAGACAGCTCCATGGTCCTGGTGAAAGTTCTAAGCGACTACCAGGATCGCATCACCGGTCCGGTACAAAAGTTCGATCCGCAAATGATGATGCAGCAGATGCAGCACGGGCAGCAGCCACAGTAACCGGCTCTTAGCGCGATAGAACTCGATCTCCGAAAGCGACGCGCAGGTGGTGCCTGTCACACTTGCTCCTCGCTCACAAACTGACTAACATGCCCTGACAAGGGGCAATGGCCATCCAGGATCACTTCTAGGCCGTTGCAGTGATCTGAACATGGGCTTGCTCGCCAACCTCAAACTCCGTCGCAAATTGCTTGTCGCCATGGCACCTCTGGCCCTTATGGTTATCATTGCCGGAGTGTACTCCTCCGTTCGCAGCAAGATGATTGACACCTCCTACAGCCTGTTAATTAACAACGAGGCTAAGGCGGTCCACAAGCTCGATAACGCCCGGGCCTACAGTCTCCGCTACAGCCTCGCACTCTATCGTCTAACCGTCGAAACCGATCCCGATCGCTTGCCGGTTACCGATGGCGAGCTGGAAGCCAACTACGCGGATTACAAGGCACAAATGGCCGACGCCCTTCGCCTGGCTCCGTCGGAGGCCTCGCAAATCAACGCTGCCGCCTCCTACTTCGAAACTGCCGTGCTGCATTCACGTCCCGTTCGTGCCGCTGCGCTCGCTGGGGACAGAAACAAAGAGGCTGCACTCATGGCGGGTGGCATCGAGGCGGAATTGCAGAACGCCCGCAATGAACTGATCGTTGCTGCGGAGCAAATGCAAAAAGCGGTCGATCAGCGTTCAGATGACCTCACGGCCAAAACCCATCATTCTATTCTTGTCACCTGGCTGGTCATCGGCCTGGGTATCCTCGTCAGTTTTGCTTTAGCTTCCTACATGCTCCATGTGGATGTTGTGCGAGAACTGTTTTCCTTACGCGACAGCATTCAGTCCCTTGCCTCCGGCAATCTCGACCAACCCATTCCTTTCGCAAGCCGCCCCAACGAGATCGGGGAGATCAGCCGCTCGCTTCACACGCTGCAAGATGTTGCCAAGGATCGCGAAACACAGTCCTGGGTCAAAGCACAGGTCGCTACAACCGGGGTCCGCCTGCAGGCGGCGGAAGATTTTTCTGCGTTTGCCACCAGCCTGCTCTCTCGAATTTCGGAATGTCTACCTCTGCTTTATGGTTCGTTTTATCTTGTGGACGATTCACACATGCGGTTGCGTTGCACTGGCACATTTGCCACGGAATCTTCTAAGGAGCCCCGCGAATTTGCATTGGGTGAAGGCTTGGTGGGCCAGGCTGCTCTCGAGCGTCGCGTTATCGAATTGTCCGCTGTAAAGGATCAAGCCATTCGCGTTTCCACCGGGGCGGCCACGATAACTGCCGCCAAGCTCTTGTTTGTCCCGGTGCTCAATCAGGATCTGCTAACCGGCGTCATCGAGTTGGCCACAACCTCGCCGCTTTCCGAGCGCCAGCGCGCGCTGTTGGACGCTCTGCTGCCCTCCGTGGCCATGAACGCGCAGCTGCTCTCTCGCAATCTGGAAACAAATCGTCTTCTGGAGCAGACTCGCGCTCAGGCCGAATCGCTCGCCGCTTCCGAACGCCAGATCATTGCCCGCAAAGAAGAGTTGGAGAAGATCAATGTGGCCTTGCAAGCCTCTGAAGAAGAGCTGCGTCGCGCTAAGGAAGTGGCGGAAGGTGCCACCAAAGTAAAGTCCGAGTTTCTGGCCAACATGAGCCATGAAATTCGCACACCCATGAACGCCATCATTGGTATGTCCCATCTCGCGCTGCGAACCGATCTGGATCCTCGCCAGCGCGGTTATGTCCGAAAAATCCAATTATCCGGCGAACATTTGTTGGGCATCATCAACGATATTCTCGACTTCTCCAAAGTCGAAGCGGGCAAGCTAACCGTCGAAAACATTGACTTCAACCTCGATAAGGTTCTCGAAAACGTCAGCAATCTCATCTCAGAAAAGGCTACTAGTAAGGGTCTTGAGCTCATCTTCGATATCGATCCTGCGGTCTCGACTCATCCCAAGGGCGATCCGCTGCGCCTTGGCCAGATCCTCATTAATTTCTGCAATAACGCCGTCAAATTCACCGAGCAAGGCGAAATCGTCGTGAAAGCGCGCGTGCAAGAGGAAGACGCAACCGGCCAGCTGGTTTGCTTCTCTGTCTCCGATACCGGCATCGGCCTTACGGAAGAGCAGATGGGGCGTCTTTTCCAAGCGTTCGAGCAGGCTGATGCCTCCACCACTCGCCAGCATGGCGGCACTGGGCTGGGCTTGGCCATTTCCAAGCGGCTCGCGCAGCTGATGGGCGGAGACGTTGGGGTTAGCAGTACCGTCGGCAAGGGCAGCACCTTCTGGTTCACCGCCTATCTCGGCAAAGGCGCGCCTGTCGCACGAACTGCCGCCATGCCTGACATTCGCGGCCGCCGAGTCTTGATCATCGATGACAATTCGCAGGCTCGCGAAGTTCTCTCCAGTATGCTGTCTAGTTTGACGTTCGTCGTCCACGAAGCTCCGTCCGGACAAGAAGGCATTGAGCTGGTCCGGCAAGCTGCCGAGCACGGTGAGCCTTACGACATCGTCTTTGTCGACTGGCAGATGCCTGGCATGGATGGCATTGAAACTGGTAAGCGCATCCGCAACCTCCCGAATCCTTCGGCGCATCCTCATCTCGTGATGGTCACGGCCTATGGACGCGAAGAGGTGCTGCGCCAGGCCGAGCAGACCAGCTTCGAGAACGTTTTGATCAAGCCAGTTACGCCGTCCATGCTCTTTGATTCGGTGGTCCAGGCTCTTTCGATGGCTCCGGCTTCTTCGCGAGAAACGCCAAAGCCATCTGCAGTCACCGATCTTTCGTCCCTTCACGGAGCTCGCGTGCTGCTGGTCGAAGACAATGAACTCAACCGCGAAGTTGCCGTAGGTTTGCTCGAGGACGCTCATCTTTCCATTGATCAAGCGGAAAACGGCGCTGTTGCCATTCAGCAGCTTTCCAAGCAGGATTACGACCTCGTGCTCATGGACATGCAAATGCCCGTCATGGACGGCATCAGCGCCACCAAAGCGCTGCGCTCGAATCCCCGCTTCGCCTCGCTTCCCATCATTGCCATGACCGCCAACGCCATGGACCGCGATCGCGAAATGTGTCTCGCCGCCGGCATGAACGACCACCTGGCCAAGCCTATCGACCCCGAAAAGCTTTTTGGCGCGTTGCTTCGCTGGATTCCGGCGCGCAGTTCCCGCGTTCTTGCTGCCTCCGCAACAGGATCGGTCTCTACTCCATCGCCGTTGCCGCCTTCCGGCGACTTGCACATCGCAGGTATCGACACGGTTACGGCGCTTAAGCGCACCGGTGGGAATCGCCAGCGCTACGAAGGTCTGCTCCAGCGGTTTGCAGAGTCCCAATCCCACGCGGTCGGCGACATTCGTGCCGCGCTCGCTGCGAGCGACTCATCCACAGCTCAGCGCTTGGCTCACTCGCTCAAAGGGGCCTCGGCCAATCTCGGAGTGAATGGCCTGGCGGAAGCCGCCGCGGCTTGCGAGGCAGCCATTGCTGCCAATCAGCCCTCAGACGCTGCCCTCGAATCGCTGTCCCACATTCTCGACGCCACCGTAAGCGCCATTCGTGCTGCCTTGCCTGTGGTGGTTGCGCCGTCCGTTACTCCTTCCGGCAATGGCGACTCCTCCACGGTGGTACAGCCGCTCTCCCGGCTAAAGAAGCTTCTTCAAGCCGATGATGGCGATGCCTCCGATTTCCTTCTGGAGGTGCGCCCGGTCCTTTCGCAGGTTCTGACCGAAGCGGAAATCGAATCGCTCACTGCACATGTAGGCAATTTCGCCTATTCCGATGCTCTGCAGTCCCTTTCTGCCATCTCCAATCGACTTTCTTTAACTCTGGAGTAATCCATGTCAGCTACGGCCCAACCCGCGCAAGCTACGCAGAAATTGATCCTCATCGTGGACGACACGCCCATCAATATCGGCGTGATCTCCGGCGCCTTGAAGGATTCTTTCAAGACCAAGATCGCCACAAATGGTGAAAAAGCGCTCGCGCTCGCTTCCGCCGAAGAAAAGCCCGATCTCATCCTGCTCGATATTCTCATGCCGGGCATGGACGGCTACGAAGTCTGCACGCGCCTCAAAGCGGACCCCGCCACGCGCGACATACCTGTTATCTTCCTTACCGGCCAGACCAGCGCGGAAGACGAAACCCGCGGCTTCGAGGTCGGTGCCGTCGATTATGTCCACAAGCCGTTTTCCCCGGCGGTGGTCAAGGCGCGTGTTCGCAGTCACATCCTTCTGCGCGAAGCTCGCGCCCAACTCGCTGAGCAACTCCTCGCTCTCAACAACGAACTGGAAATGGCGCGTCAGATTCAACTTTCCATCCTTCCTCATACCATTCCCCAACTTCCCAAGCTCTCCATCGCCGCCCGCTTTTCTCCGATGACGTCTGTCGCCGGTGATTTCTACGATTTCATTCAAATCGACGACAACCACATTGGGGTACTGATTGCCGACGTATCCGGCCACGGGCTTCCCTCGGCGCTGATCGCCTCGATGCTCCAGGTGGCGTTAACCGGCCAGTCGCATCACGCTTCCGATCCCGTCAAAGTTCTCGCCGGGCTCAATCGCGCGCTTTGCGGCAAATTCACACATAACTTCGTCACTGCCGCCTATCTGTACTTCGATCTGGAGAAAAATCTGATGCGCTACGCTGGCGCGGGACACCCGCCGGTAATGCAGTGGCGCGATTCCGCCGGTAAAACCAATAAGATTCTGGAGAATGGATTGATTCTTGGCATGTTTGACCAGGCCGAGTATCAAGCCCTGGAAGTTCCTCTGGAGCCCGGCGACCGCTACGTGCTTTACACCGACGGAGTCCTGGAAGCTGCCAATCCCTCCCAAGAGGAGTATGGCGCGGAACGATTCATGAAGTTCATCGCAAACAATAAGCAATTGGAAGCTCCTAAATTCGCCGACACGGTACTCGATGAATTATCGCGCTGGACCGGACAAGCCCCAGAGCAAGCCCAACAACAGGATGACCTCACCGTCCTCGTAGTCGATTATCAGCATCGCTAACCCCAGGGAAACCTGGCGTCGTGGTTTCAGCCGCCCAGGCTGCTGGTGTAGTGGGCGAGCGATTTCGCAGCAAATCTTCGGCAACTTGTGTATCTTGTTACGACCGTTACCTGTCACGTCCGTGTCTTTTTTCCAGGCCGGGCATCGAACCAACATAAGGACACCGCCCATGGCGACTGACAAATATTTGCCAGCCAGAATTGTTGACCGCAAGGAAGTTGCTCCCGACCTCTTTCTTCTCCATGTGGAAGCTGGGCAGGCCCTTTCGTATTTGGCCGGACAATACGCCACTCTGGGCGTGGAAATTGACGGCAAGCGCATCGAGCGCCCGTATTCGATGTGTTCCTCGCCGTACGAAGCGCTGCTGGAGTTTTTCGTTGAGCGTGTGCCCCACGGGGAACTTACGCCTCTGCTTTACGCCATGGACAAGGGAGCGCCGCTGCTACTTCGGCGCTTTGCCAAGGGACGGTTCACGCTTGATCTGCGGAGCGGCCACAAGAATCATCTGCTGTTGTCCACGGTAACGGGCATCGCGCCCTACGTCAGCTACGTTCGCACGGTTTACCAGGATTGGAAAAAAGGGGAGGGAGTGATGCCCGGGGAGCATCGCTTGTTCTGTATGCAAGGAGCCAGCCACAACTTCGAGTTTGGCTATCGCGACGAACTCGAGCGCGTCGCTGGCGAAGTGCCCTGGTTCAAATATGTGCCGAGCATCAGCCGTCCTTGGGAAGACGAAGGCTGGAATGGCGAGAAGGGGCGGGTGGATGATTTGATCCGCAAATACGTGGACGTGTGGAATCTGAAGCCGGAAGAAACCACCGCGTATCTGTGTGGCAATCCCGCCATGGTCGAAACCGGCCGCGGCATCCTGTTGCGCGCCGGCTGGAAGAAAGATGCGCTCCAGGACGAAGCGTACTTCCCCTTGGGCTCTTAGGGTTTGGCTGTTTGTAAGTTAGATACTCCCCCCTCCCCCCCCGGTAAAAATGGAAGAGTGGCAAACAAAGAGGTTAGCGGGAAAATTTTCACAATTTTTTAAAAATTTTCCGGTGTACGGCGACGAGAACTGTGGCGAAGGGCTAGTGGTCCTTCGGCGCTGAGGGCAAACAAGTGGCGGGGAAAGGCGGGAAGAGGGAAGGGCTCCGGGTGAGGAATGGGCGCCCGGGAAAAGTCGCCGGTTGTGGCGGCAAGAAGATACGAAGGATAGTCGATGCATAGCCGAGTGAGCGTTTCCGAAGCGCACAGAAGAAGGATAACCGGTTGCACAGATAACCGATACGGTACGGAAGGGCAACAAATGGTCAGGCTCGCAATGCGCTCTTATTTGAGGGGAGCACACGGTGCGCAAACTTGACGGAAGTAGCGAGGCGGCCAGCAAAAGAGGAGGAGAGCGACGATACGACGAGGCGTTTTCTGAACATAGCGGAGTTCGTAACGGGCTGCTGCTGGCGGCTCTCAGTGTCCGCCTTAGAAGGCGGCCGCTACACAAACAGAACGGTAGGCGAGTCTAAAGTACTGGCCAGCACACAACCGCACGCAGTGCGCCGCGTAAGTAGCCGGGGTGGGTTGGTTCACACGCCAGGGGCGAGGGACTCGAGGCGGTCGGCGACGTCGGAGAGAGTCTCGACCGGCACGCTCACGTGAATGTTTTCGGTCTCATCTACGTCATCCACGTAAATCTTGCTGTCATGTACCGAGACGTGGACATGCTGGTGCTCGTCCTTTACATCCACCAACTCTGCGTTCGGATACTTCTTCAACTCTTTGGCGATTTCGCGCAATAACGGCAAATAGGGACTCACCTGTGCGGCCGCTTGTTCCAGGTGATGGCGCGGCGCCACGTGCAATGCAATCGGTACCACGGTCGCCGGTACAAATACGTGGACGTGCGATCCCCCAAGGCGTTGCTCGTCCACGTCCACGCGAATCACGCCTTCATGAAACACGTACATTGACGCGAGGGCAAGCGTTCCGCCAATCGCCAGAGCGGCTTTAGCCAGTAACAGCATCGGCGAGCCTCCTTCCACAAAAGAATTAATGCACAACAAGGGTAAAGCGCGGGCCTAGTCAAACGGCGGGCAAGTCTGCCGATCAGTCAGAAATGTTCTTGGAATCGATCCATACTCGGACGGTGTCCTGGTCATCCTTCACCGTCACCAGTTCCATATCGCCATTTCCCGACAGCGCCCGCAGGGCTGCCACCACGTCCAGTTCGTCTTTGCCTGCCGAAAACAGCGCGTCCACGACCTTCATGGGGACTTTGACGTCGACCTTCGACTCTTTCGCAGAGGCATCCTTGGCATGCTTGGCGCCCTTGTTTTCTGTTACATGGATGTACAGGTATCCGGCGTTCTTGGCCACCCGCACATTGTCGTCATTGCTCTGCACCGTTACGTATTCCCCGTCCTTGGCCGTCCGGACGGCATCCAGAAGGGTCTTCAGATCCACATCGTCCAAGTGAGCATTGTCGATATGCACCTTGCCATCGCGCAATTTGTCATGGTTAATGGCCGGAAGGACCTTCACCGCCATTTCGATGGGCACGTTGACCCGCACTGTCTCGCCCTTCTCTTCCTTGTTTTCCACGCGTACGTGGATCCACTGGTCCGTTTTAGAGGAAGTCTGCGCCAGGGAAGCGACAGGCAACAGGCCGCCTGCACAAATACACAAAGAACCGGTAATCCCGAGGAAGCCCCGCGAAAATGTGCTCATGACAACTCCTTTGGCATTAGGTACGCAGAGGTGTGCGGAAAAGTTCCAAAGGGGGGGTAGAAAAGGGGATCGAGCAGGGGTGTTACTGGCCCAGCGGAATTTCGCCTATGCCCAATTCGATTTGGGGGAACAGCGTTTGAGGCGAAGCTGGAAACATGGGTAGGCCGTCGTCGGGGTCATCCGACCCGTCATGGCGATGCCGGAAAGAATGGATGCCCATGCGGCATAGGTCGAACGCCCCATAGACGATATTCCCGCGGATTACGTCGCTCTTGTACAACAGCACCTCATTCCGGAAGTAGCGAGCCACCCGGGACCGTGGCCGGATGGGAATCAGGGGATTCAGCCGGGTGTACTCAATCGAAGGACGCCCGCAGTTCTTCAACTGCACCACGGTCAGCATCCCGTCCGTCCGCATTTCGTCGCCGCTGGAATTCATCATCGTCGGATGCACGTCGGGGCGCGGCAGCAGGTAGACGGAATCCACGCAGCCGGAGAGGGTCAAATCTCGCACCAGCATGTTCACGCCATCGTCGAGGTTCGCGTCAATGTGGTGGATGAACTTGTGGTAGCGCAGTGATAGCGCCGCGCTGGTTTCCCGCGTATAGGCGCTGAGCCAGGCCTGTTGATTCATCACTGTGCCGGGCTCGCTCCAGATGCGTAGATGCTCGCGCTTACCATAGCTGTCGAAGCTCTTTTGCCAGGTGAGTTCCTGGGGTTTGCCATTCAAGAATTGGTGAGAAATCGGCATGGTGGAGTAGTTGTTGAATGTCAGGAAGGCCTTGAACTGCTTGAAGAACGCCTTGGTACCATTGGGATCGGCGGGGAGCCAGCCAGCGGCCTGGAACGCGTCGTCCAATTGGTCCTTGGAACCGAGAAACATCACGTTCACCAAGTCCGCATCTTTGCCATAGCTCGTTGTGGTGCGCTCCGGGACGCCCTGCAAAACTTGCTCGATATCGCCCCGTTCGTACTCATCCAGCTCAAACGACACCGGGGGCAACGCCGGCTGATTCGCAACGTAGAGGGGAACTTGCAACTGCAAGCGCAGGTCGGTGCCAGGGGGAAGATAGATCTCCGGTTCAGGCAGGATACTCAGGGACCGGTAAACCATCAGGGTCACGTCGCCGTAGGGGTTGTAGGTCGGCAAATGAATCAGCCCGCTGGTGATGCGGCCCTGAGGCACGTCGGTAGAGCGAATCCCTTGGATCACGCCCTTGCGCACTCTTTCGCGCGCATTATCGATTTCCACGACCGGCGCGGAGATCGGCAGAATCTCTCCCGCCGATGTCACCAAGCGGTTGAACTGAATTTCCAGAGCGGCGGTGTCGTGTATGAAACCCATGCCCACCTTGCGCACCGACACAACCTGCCCATCCACTTCCAGTCCTGCCGAGAACACCGGCATCCCGTCGCATTCCGGCGATTGAATGAGTACTGCCCGTACCGAAGCGCCGGGCTTCGAGCTATAGGACGCCACCGGATCTAATAGCCGGATCCAGAAGGAATGTCCGGATGGGATGTATTCGCAATTACCAAAGGCAGGAGGTACCGCGCCTAAAACGAACAGCGCCAATAAAATTAGCAGGCTTGGCCTCATTAGCTGGCCAAGCCGTCCCCCGGAACACAGCCTCCGGGTCGCTCTGAGTTTCATCTGACTTCTTTGCACTTACACCCTCAGCCCCAAATCGCTCCTGATCAGTTTGCGCTCAACTGGTCGGCGAGTGATAAACCTCGCGCCTGCAGATTTACGAAAAATATACTGGTACTGCGTACAGGACGGCAGTCCGCGTCATTGCGGGCCGGGACGGAAAAGCGCTGCCCCACGCTGAACCTAAACCCACAGCTAGTACTCTTAGGATACCCGAATAGCCTGGTTCTCGAAAGCGGCAAACGGGAGTAAGTTGTCGGGCGGTCAATTCGCCAAGTGCTTATTTCACTTCGCGAGCGTTTCCGATCTTCACCGTGCTGCCGTAACGCTTGTAGTTAGAGTAGCGGATGGTCATACGAATGTGGATGTCGCCGGTGCTGAAGTGGAGGTAATCGTCCGCGCGGGTGTACACCGGAAACCAGTAATCCTTCTCGATGTTCTCGCGGTACGTGCGGAATCGTGGAAACACGTTCTCTTGGCCGTGTTTCTTGATGTCCGGAACGGCCTTGCCGTCGGTCATGACAATCTGCAAATCCTTGTCGTCGACCCAAACGCGGCCTTGAAAATAACGCTGATTCTTCTCAATGGTCTTCGGGGCCACGTCCAAGACGTAGGTCGAAAGGTCGTCGACCTGCTGCCGTCCCACATAGGTGACGTTGTATTTGGGCAACTCGGTGGTGGTCAGCACGAATGGTTGAACATTCTTGACATCGTCCAGGTCTTGTTCGGTCAGAAGAATCCGCTCCAAGGTGTTCTGAGGGGCGTAGGTGACATGCTCGAATCGCTTTCCGTCCGGGGTGAAGATGATGTCGCTGGTCTGACGATATTCGCCGTCGGGGCGATTGTCGTCATCGATGGTCTGGATGGCAAAATCCTGGGTGTAGGTGTAGTTGTCGCGTTCCAGCTTAAACTGGGCTTCTTTTTCCGCGAAACGTTGGATAATTTGCTCGACCGGAATGGATGGCGGATCCTTGGTAATGGGGCTGTCGCCCGGCGAATGGATGTGCGTTGGTGGCGGCGCGGTGTGGTAGGTCTGCTGGGGCTGGCTTTGGGGCGATTGCGCTGGCGGCGGGGCTTGTGTGCGGGAAGCGGGAGGACCCGGCAGGGGACCGGGATCCTGTGCGGAACTGACGCAAACCGAGACGCTCGCGAAGGTCGCTGCTACGCAGAAGCGCATGAGAGGGGAGCGAAGCTTTTTTGCTGACGACACGGCTATCCTTCTCCCTTGCTAGGATTCAAACCTTAAGGATATAGAGTCTAGCGCAGAACCCCGGGTTGCACGAGACGGCCTCCATAAACTATCGTCGGAACTCTCAGGAGCCTCACGAACAATGAACATTCCGTCGCCATTTGTGTGGGCCGCGTCGATCGCCATTACGTTGCCGATGGTCTTCGCGGCTCGGGCACGCACCTCCGTCGATCCTTCCCCCGCGCGGGTAGACGCAGCGGTCGAATCCGAAAGGGTTGCGCAGAAAATACCCGGCGTGGCCGTGGCCATTTGCCGCGACGGCAAACTCATGCAGGCTAGCGGCTACGGATTGGCCAACGTCGAATTGAACGTGCCGGTTACTCCCGAGACCATTTTTCAGACCGGCTCCGTCGGCAAGCAGTTTACTTCCATGGCCGTCATGATGCTGGTGGAACAGGGCAAAATCGGTCTCGACGACAAAATCACCAAGTATCTTCCCGAGTCTCCCTCGACTTGGAAGAAGGTCACCATTCGCGAGCTGTTGACCCACACTTCCGGAATTGCCGACTACGGCGGCGAAGAAGACACCATGGGAAAGGGCGTGATCAACTTTCGCAAAGACTATACCGAGCAAGAATTGATTCAAGCTTTCGCCAAAATGCCCATGGATTTCGCTCCCGGCGAAAAATGGAGCTATAGCAATACTGGGTACGTGTTACTCGGCATTATCATCCACCGCGCAACCGGGGAGTTTTATGGAGACTACTTGCAGGAACGAATCTTTAAACCGCTGGGCATGAACTCTACAAGAATCATCAGTGAAGCGGACATCGTGCCCCATCGCAGCGCCGGCTATCGTCTTGTGAAAGGCGAACTGAAAAATCAGCAATGGGTGTCTCCGACGCTGAATACCACCGCGGACGGTGCGCTCTACACGAATGTGTTGGACCTTGCGAAATGGGACGCTGCGCTGGATGCGCGGCAGTTTCTGAGCGCTGCCAGCTATCAAGCTATGTGGTCGGCGGTGAAACTCAACGATGGCAAGACGTACCCGTACGGATTTGGCTGGTCGCTATCGGAAAAAGACGGCAAGCGCATCGTGTCTCACGATGGTGCCTGGCAGGGCTTCACGATGAACATCACGCGGAATCTCGACGACCGTCTTACGGTAATCGTGATGACCAATCTCGATTCGGACAACTCGAAACCGGACAAAATTTCGGAAGTGGTCGAGAACCTCTATTCGCAATGAAGTGTCTGTTTTAGGGAAAATGTCTGCGCCTGTGGCCTTTAGGCCTTGCGCCATTTCAGAAAAACTGCCCCCAGCGGAGGCAAGGTCAAGGAAAGCGACGAACTGCGCCCCATCCACGCATGCTCGGTCGTGTTCATGCCGCCCAGGTTGCCCACATTCGATCCGCCATAGGCGAGCGCGTCGGTGTTCAATACTTCATCGAAGTGTCCGGGTCGCGGCACGCCGATGCGATATCCATAACGCACCACCGGTGTAGCATTCATCACTACGAGCAGCATGTCGTCTGGATTGCGACCCCGGCGAACAAAGGAAAACACGCTGTTGTCCGAGTCATTCGCATCCAGCCACTCAAATCCTTGCCAGTCAAAGTCCACCTGATGCAGAGCCGGTTCCGTCGTCAAAGCCTTGTTCAGGTCTCGCACGAGGCTCTGTACTCCGCGGTGCGACTCATATTGGAGCAGGTGCCAGTCCAGGCTGCGTGCCTCGCTCCACTCTTGCCGCTGCGCGAACTCCTGGCCCATAAAAATCAATTTTTTGCCGGGATGGGCGTATTGGTACGCCAAGAGCAAACGCAGGTTTGCAAACTGCTGCCACATGTCTCCGGGCATCTTGTGCAGAAGCGAATTTTTCCCGTGAACCACCTCATCATGAGAGAAGGGAAGTACGAAATTTTCGCTGAAGGCGTAAAGTAAGGAGAACGTCAGCTTGTTGTGCTCGTATCGGCGGAACACCGGATCCTTGGAGAAGTAGTGCAGCGTGTCGTTCATCCAACCCATATTCCACTTCAGGCTGAATCCCAACCCACCCAGATAGGTCGGGCGGGAAACGCTCGGCCAGGCGGTCGATTCCTCCGCGATGGTCAGGATTCCGGGGAAGCGTTGGTGGGTCACTTCGTTCAGGCGCTTCAGGAAATCAATCGCATCCAGATTCTCGCGTCCACCATATTTGTTTGCGATCCACTCGCCGGCTTTGCGCGAATAATCCAGATACAGCATGGACGCCACGGCATCCACGCGCAGGCCGTCGATGTGATACTTGTCCAGCCAGAACAGAGCGTTGGAAATTAGGTAATTCTGAACTTCATTTCGTCCGTAGTTGTAAACGAGCGTTCCCCAATCCGGATGCGAGCCCTGGCGTGGGTCTTCGTGTTCATACAGATGCGTTCCGTCGAATAAAGCCAGGCCGTGCGCGTCTCGTGGGAAGTGCGCCGGGGTCCAGTCCAGAAATACGCCAAGGCCCGCCTGGTGGCAGCGGTCTACAAACTCCATGAAGTCGCTGGGAGAGCCGAACCGGCTGGTTGCCGCGAAATACCCGAGCGTCTGATAGCCCCATGATCCGTCGTAGGGATGCTCCATGATCGGGAGCAATTCGATATGCGTATAGCCCAAATCCTTTACGTAGGGAATGAGCTGGTTGCCCAGTTCGCGGTAACTGAGCCAGCGGTTGCGATCCTCCGGCACTCGTCGCCACGAGCCCA
This sequence comes from Verrucomicrobiia bacterium, assembly GCA_035506955.1. Lineage (GTDB taxonomy): Bacteria > Acidobacteriota > Terriglobia > Acidiferrales > UBA7541 > Acidiferrum. The sequence continues at coordinate 43,562 of DATJOO010000008.1, read as the reverse complement.
GGTGGACTTCATAAATGCTGATCGGAGCATCCAGCCACTGCTTGTTGGCTCTTTCGTCGATCCACGCCGCATCGCGCCATTCGTGTTTATCGATGCGGGCCACCACCGACCCATTGTTCGGCCGCAGTTCGGAAGCAAAACCGAACGGATCCGCCTTGAGCGGCAGCACGACATCATTTTGTCCGACGATCTCGTATTTGTAGATGGCTCCTTCGCCGAGTTCCGGAATAAAAAGTTCCCATATGCCCGACGAGCCGCGGAAGCGCATAGGGTTCACGCGGCCGTCCCAGCGATTGAAATCGCCCACGACACTGACGCGCCGTGCATTTGGCGCCCACAGAGCAAAATGCACGCCAGTAATCCCGTCCACCGTCTTCACGTGAGCGCCTAATTTGTCATAGGCGTCGTAGTGGCGGCCTTCGCCCATGAGATACAAGTCGAATTCCGTCAGCAGGAACGGAAAGGCGTAAGTGTCATAGGCCTCACTTACTTCGTCATATCCTGTGCGGTAACGAATCCGGTAGCTGGACGGGGCCGGGGCCAGTTCACTGACACCAGGCAGAATTAGCTCGAACAATCCCTCCGGACGCGATTTGCGCATCGGCAGCGGTTCCGGTGTGCCACGCAGGAGCAATTGCGCCTCGGCGGCACGCGGCTGAAAGAAACGGACCGTCCAGCGGCGGCCTTCGGGCGATTCTAGCGGATGGGGCCCAAGGATGCCGAAAGGATCGGCATTGCGCGCAACCAGCAGCGATTGTAGGCGGGCGCGAAGCTGTTCCGAGGGTCCGGATTTTGTGGGTGTAGGAATTGGATCAGGCACGTCAGCATTCTATCGGAACTGGCCGACACCGCAAAAGTACCCACATTGCTTTATGGTCAAAGCGACAAAAGGAAACGGCGGTCGAGGGGTTCCGCGCCCAGTCCGCCCTCCACCGCCGTTGCTGGTATCAACTTGCGCTGATACCAAGTTCGTTCCGTCAGGGGGAAGCGAACGCCTGTTAGCGTCCCACTGCGAGCGACGGCACGCAATCGGGTGGCTGCCAGAAAAACGCACTGGTTTGAATGACAGTGAACTGCAAAGCGTCCTGTTTGAACGTGCAGAAATTTTTGTGCCGCTTGCAGGAGCGTTTCGCGCGGGTTAGAGTGCTGGGGCGTTCACGAAATTTCTTCGCGCTGCTCTCGGCTGATCCGAAGGGAGAATTTTCGGTGCCTCCACGCCGTTATTCCAAATTTGTTTGTTTTGTTTTCGGTTGGTTCGCAGGAGTGAGCATGGTCCACGCGCAAGACCGTTCCCAATCGCGGTCGATGGTGATTTCGCAAAACGGAATCGTGGCTGCGGAATCGCCGCTGGCCGCGCAGGCGGGCGTCCGCATTCTGGAATCGGGAGGCAACGCGGTCGATGCGGCCATTGCCACCAACGCCATGATGGGCGTGGTGTCGCCAATGATGAACGGCATCGGGGGCGACCTTTTCGCGATCGTCTACGACGCCAAGGCCAACAAACTCTATGGCCTGAATGCCAGCGGCTGGGCGCCTAAAGCGCTGACTATCGAGGCGCTCCACAAACAAGGTCTTCGGGAGATGCCGCAGCATGGGGCGAATGCCATTACAGTGCCGGGCGCTGTCGAGGGTTGGCAAAAACTCGCCGACAAATTTGGCCGAAAGAAACTCTCCGACGATCTGGCCGCAGCGATTCAAACCGCCCAAAATGGCTACCCGGTCACTGAGTGGGTTGCCATGTATTGGGCCGGTGAAGTGGACTATCTTCGCGGCGATGACGAAGCCACGAAAGTGTATCTGCCGAATGATCGTCCTCCGAAGGCTGGAGAGATTTTCCGCAATCCCGACCTTGCCGGGTCTCTGCGACAAATTGCCAACCACGGGCGCGACGCTTACTACAAAGGCGAAATCGCCAAGCGCATCGTGGAAACCATCAAGCGCCATGGCGGAGTAATGACTGCTCAAGATTTATCCGAATTTTCCGCCGAATGGGTGGAACCGCTTTCCACCACCTACCGTGACTGGACCGTCTACGAGCTTCCTCCCAACGGTCAAGGCGTGGCCGCCCTGCTGATGCTCAACATGATGGAAACCTTCCCCCTCGGCCAGAAAGACTACGGGTTCGGTTCCAGTAAAGCGCTGCACACCATGATCGAGGCCAAGAAATTAGCGTACGCCGATTTGATCAAGTACATCGGCGACCCGCGCGGTCAGACCCTTCCAGTGCAGACGCTGCTCTCGAAACAACGGGCTGCCGAACGCGCCAAGTTAATCGATCCCGAGCACGCCAATTGCGAGGTTGCCACGGGCACCTTGCCGGGTGCTGGCGACACGACATACCTCACGGTGGTCGATCGCGAGGGTAATATGGTGTCGCTGATCCAATCCAATTACGACGCGTTCGGTTCCGGCATGGTCGCGCAGGGCACGGGTTTCGCGCTGCAGAATCGCGGCGCGCTTTTCAATCTCGACTACGATTCCCCAAACGGTCTCGCAGGTAGAAAGCGTCCTCTGCACACCATCATCCCGGCCTTTGCCCAGAAGGGAGAGACGCGGGTGGCCTTCGGCATCATGGGTGGCTGGAACCAGTCGCAAGCGCACGCGCAGTTCATCGCCAACCTCGTCGATTACAAAATGAATATCCAGGCCGCTCTGGAAGCCCCTCGTTTCACGAAGCGCACCTTTGAAGGTTGCGACGTGCAGATGGAAAACCGCTTCTCGGGCAAAGTTCGCGAAGAACTTAGCGCCAAGGGCCACAAGATCCAGGTTATGGGCGCCTACTCGTCCGCCGTGGGCGGCGGACAAGCGGTCCTTCGCGATTTTGCCAATGGAGTTAATTACGGCGCCTCGGATCCTCGCAAAGACGGAGCCGCAGTTGCTGAGTTACCCATTGACACAAATACTAGATAATAACTAACATAGTACCGTCGGTTGTTGGTACGTGCGATGTGGTACGGCAAAAACGTTCCGCGAACCGCCGCAGAGAGAACCATGGGGCGTAAAGGACAGGTTCGGGAGTTTCGCTAACTCATTGGCTTCGTTTCGCTTGCGGCTGGACGACATGGCAGGCCACTTGCTCACCAAGGCTAGTTCAGGTTTTTCGCTCCAAGCTCGACCGTATGCTCGATAGGCGCTGGGAGGCTGCCATGAACGGGTCCAGCTGTGCACGGTTTGTGTTTGCGCTCTTCGGGGCCGGGTTGTGCCTCACCACCTACGCCCGAAGGACCCCAGGACAATCCACGGAAGTGGCCGGGGAATATGTTTGCGCCGAAGCGCGCGTTGCCAGCAAGACTGTGCCTTGCACCGCTGCGCCGCTCAATCTCAAGAGCGATGGAAAATTCGAGCTGCAAGGCCGCGAAGGCGAGTACGTGGTCAGCGGCAACTCCCTGGAACTCAAGGGCACCATTCTGAAATCCCGTGCCAAAATTGAAGCCGGGCACAAAATCGTTTTCCGCTTCTATAACAAACAGGGCAAGTGCGAAATGATTTACGAACGACGCGTGGCGGAACTGGGTTCCACGGAGCTTGGCTGATTCTCAGTTGTTGCAGCGCCGGTAAAATTACGGTATGCGCAGGGTGTTGCCTTCTTTGACCGTCGCGGTTTGTTCTCTTCCATTAATGCGATAAACCACAGTCAGCACCTTATCTGCTCCAGGGTAGGGGTCGCCACCCAGGTTTCGATTGTTGGCTTGGATCACCAGCGTGCCGTTCTGCACTTGACCGCGCAGAATTTGCGAAACATCTGCGGTGCGGTTGTTCAATCCCCAAAAGGCGCGAACGATTTGCAGATTTCCATAACCTGGCGCAGGTGGGGGATAGCCGGGACCCGGGCCCGGACGGCCGCCGCCGTAATTGTAGAACTGGCTGGCGTCGATGTTCTGTCCTTCTTTATAAGTGAACTGCTGCACGGCGCCTCGTGAGTCGCGGGCAGAAATGCGCAGGGTTTTGTCTGCGCCAACGGCGGGATCGCCACCCAAATTTTGGTTACTCACTTTCACCATGCCATTGCCAGAAAGCATCTGACGCACGCGTGCGGTCACGTCGACGCGTCGATTGCCCGCGCCCCAATCGGCAAACATCACTTGCCAACCCGGCCCGGGCCCACCCGGCCCTGGGCGAACGCCGCCGCCGTAGCTATAAAATTGGCTGGCATCGATGTTCTGCCCTTCCTTGTAGGTGAATTGGCGTGACTGCCCCTGATAATTGCGGGCCTGGATGCGCAGGATCTTATCGGCGCCGACAGCAGGATCACCGCCCATGTTCTGGTTATTTACTTTGACCATGCCGTTCCCGGAGAGCAGCATGCGCACTTGATAGGTCACATCCATCCAGCGATTGCCCGAACCCCATTCCGCTTTGATCACCTGCCACCCGGGGCCCGGCATGACCTGTGCGAATGCGGGGACAGAAAAAACAACGGCGACTGCAAAAAGCAAGGAGCTACGAAGAATAGCCGCACAGTTCCTCATTGCAAATCCTTTTCTGTACGACGAATCGGCGAGACAACCGGTCGTGCGCCAACTGCGGTGCCGAGCCATTCGGAGTTGAGTTTGACGCAACGGAAAAAGCGGGCGGAAACGTGGGCGGAAAACTTGGAGTTCCGTGGACTCCGGGTGAACGGCGCTAAACTAACAGCATCGGTGATGGCAAGTCAATGACCGTCTGCCCGCGCAGGTGCGACGTGGCCTCAGCTTTCGCCGCGCCCACGAAGTCCGGCCAATATACGAAATTGGCGGAGCAATAGCGTGTGCAGATCAACGGGTTCGTTGTTTCGCATGAAGCGGGCTTGGCGCCCGGATTCCGTTAGATAACCTTCAATATTCAAAACCGTCTTGGGTTCGTGCTCCTGGCGAGCGGTGTTTTCCAGGCGGACCAAGCGTTGCTTCGATTCGAAATGGAAAATCAGGTGGTGCGGCCGGCCGGCGCAGCGGACACGCAGGTCGCCAAGAATGGTTTCTTTGCACGAAAAGGTGTTCTCGCGAGTTTCCGCGTTCCACTCGTCGCACATGGCCGTCACACTAGCGATCAATTTTTGCCACAGCGCCGGGGCGCAAGCGATCGCGGCCTCGCGATTGAGTTGCTGTTCGTAAGTGAGCCCGTCGGCCGATAGCCTCTCGGCGAGATATTCCTGCGCTGCGCGCTTTATGCGGTCATCACCCATGGGTGGGGTACTCTGTGGGCTATTTTACAAAGCGCTGGCGAGGGTGTTAAGTGGCACGTAGCGAGAAAGTATCGCGTGCACTAACAGCTTGCAAGATTCGACAACCAGCACGATTTTTCAATTCGCGTAACGCCGCTCTGGTCGCGGCGGGTTTTGCGTCTTTCTGCCACGCCTGGCATCGAATTGCAGTAAGGTAGAGGACACGGACGGACTGGGCTATACTGGCACGTTTTCAAGAGGATGACGAATGTCGTTGCGAAATCGGGTGGCGGTGGTAACCGGCGGTACGAGAGGAATTGGCAGAGGAATCGCCTTCGCGCTGGCGCAGCAAGGGGCAAAAATTGCGCTGGTTTATCGCGCAAACAAGGCATCCGCGCAGATGGCGTTGCGGCAACTGCAAGCGGTGGGCGCGGACTGTCTTGCGGTCGAGACGGATATCACACAGGCCGCCCGCGCCGAGCAGTTGATCAGCACTGTCGGGGATCGCTTCGGCCGACTCGACATACTGGTGAACAACGTTGGGGAGTTTCGTTGGGGCACGCTGGCAGAATCGTCGGTGGAAGAATGGACACGGATTTTCGATTCCAACGTGCTCACGGTTTTCCACATGTGCCGCTGTGCGCTGCCGGTGATGCGCAAAGGGCGCTGGGGACGCATTATTAATTTGGGCGCAGTAGGAGCGGAGCGCGCCTTCGGGCAAGCCAAGATATCCGCTTACGCTGGGGCGAAGGCCGCGGTTGTGGCGATGTCGCGGTCGTTGGCGTTGGAAGAAGCGAAGAACGGCATCACGGTGAATGTAGTGAATCCCTCGAACATTGATGAGAAGGACTTGACGCTGGAAGAGGCCAGAAAGTTGAAGGATGCTCGTTATCCTATCGGGAGACCGCCCACCATTGACGATGTGGCCGCGGCGGTTGCCTTCTTTGCCTCAGAGGAAGCGGAATACGTCACCGGCCAAGTCATCAATGTAAGCGGCGGCTGGATGCTCTAAGCGAAATTTGGAAAGCCGGCCTTATGAAAGCGCTGACAGCGGCGGAAATGCAGGAAGTGGACCGATTGACCACGGAGCAGTTTGGTGTGCCCGGAGAGCGGTTGATGGAGGCGGCGGGCAAGAGTGTTGCCGACGTTTTTTTGCAGCAATACGGCCACAAAATGGCGGATTCGCCAGGATCGCTCGCGGTCCTCTGCGGAAAGGGGAATAACGGAGGGGACGGCTTTGTGGTGGCGCGTCACCTGAAGGAAGAAGTGGAACAACTGCGCGTGTATTTGTTTGCCAAGCCGGAAGAACTGCGGGGGGATGCGGCCAAGAACTGTGCGCGCTGGAGGGAATTGGGCGACATAACGACGATCTTAAGCGCGGACGATTGGACGAAAGCCTGGGCAGAAGTTTCGAAAGCAGAAGTGATTATCGACGGGCTTTTGGGCACGGGCATCCGCGGCGCAGCAAGTGGGATGATTCGCCAAGCAATTGAAGATGTAAACCGAGTGAGTCGCGGCGGAACTGCGACCCGTCCTTCATGGATTGTGGCAGTCGATACGCCGTCCGGATTGCCCTCGAATGGCGACGCGGCGGGTGGACCGGTAGTGCAAGCACACTGGACGGTCACCTTTACAGCGCCAAAAATTGGCCAATTGGTTTCGCCACAAGCCGGCTGTTGTGGGCAACTAGTCGTGAAGGACATTGGTTCGCCTGCATCGCTGATTGAGCAAGTAGGGCAGGGAAGTCTGCGCTGGGCCGGGCCGGAGGAGTTCGTCGGATTGCCACTTATTCGCGCAGCGGAGGCGCATAAGGGTTCGTACGGACACGTACTGGTGGTTGCGGGATCACTGGGGAAAAGCGGCGCGGCGGTGATGGCGGGTTACACGGCCATGCGCGCGGGAGCCGGATTGGTCACCATCGCAACGCCAGAACCACTGCTGCCGGTGGTTGCTGGGGCGCATCCCGAGTACATGACCGCGCCATTGCCGGCCACGCCCGACGGTAGCGTAGCCATCACTGCGCTGCGCTCCGGAAAATTCGCCGAGGTGCTGAAGGGAATGACGGTGCTCGCGGTGGGCCCAGGCATGGGGCAAAACTCGGAAACACAGGATTTCATTCGTGCGGTGGTGACAGAAACGGAGTTGCCGATCGTCTTGGATGCCGACGGATTGAATGCCTTTGCGGGCAAAGGCGATTTGTTCCGCGAGAAGAAAACCACCGCTTTGGTAATTACGCCGCATCCCGGAGAAATGGCGCGGCTCTTGGCCACCAGCATTGCCGAGGTGCAGAAAGACCGCGTCCAGACGGCAACCGATGCGGCAAGAAAATGGAATGCAGTGGTTTTGCTCAAGGGCTATCACACGATTGTGGCGTCACCGGACGGCCAGGTTTTTGTGAATACCACGGGCAATCCAGGGTTGGCCAAAGGTGGTAGCGGCGATGTGTTGACGGGCTTACTCGCGGGACTCATTGCGCAATTCGGCGGCAACGATTTGGCTCGGGTGGTGGCGCTGGGCGCATACCTACACGGTCTTGCAGCGGACCTCCTAGCCGAACAGTCGGACAATTCCGGGATTTTGGCGGGCGAAGTGGCGCATGCGATTCCATTTGCGCGCCAGAAATTACTGCAGGGGCTACAAAGGCGTGAGTGAAGAGATCATCATCACGCATTCCGCCGAAGAAACCATCGATTGGGGGAAACAGCTAGCCGCGAAACTGCAGGCTCCGTTGCTGGTATTGCTTTCCGGAGAACTGGGCAGCGGAAAAACCACGTTGACCAAAGGCATTGTCGCGGGCTTGCATGTTGCGTCGGAGGACGAGGTCACCAGCCCCAGCTTTACGCTGGTACACGAGTATGGTGCCGGAAAAAAAGTGTTTCACGGCGACCTGTACCGTATCGAAAGTTTCCACGATTTCGAGACGCTGGGGCTGGAAGAGGTATTTGCCCAGCCTGCTATCGTGATTCTGGAATGGAGCGAAAAATTTCCGTTGAAGGCTCCGTGGCCGCAGCTGCGGCTGCGTTTGGAGCACCAGGGCGGCGATGCCCGTCGCATTACCGTTCTAAATCCCACTGTTTGAGTGTCCTGGCTTACTCTCTCGCCCCACCTGTACTTCTGGCTCATTGCTGCCCACGGGGGCGGCTGCTAGCGTGAGGATGGAGGGGCCAGGCGGCGGTATGTCCAATGGAATGCTGCACCTTGGCGTGGGCGAATCGACCCGAACCACGCTGAAAAGCTACAACGTGACGTTGCCGATGGGTTCCCTCGCCATCGGTGTGGATAACATCCGTCACGACGTTTTTCTCAGTCCGAAGTTTGTCCAGATTGCCCGCGATTATCTCTTCGATCTGATCCGCCAAAACGCCAGCAACAGCTTTCTTTCGGGCATCGAATTCCGCAGTAGCAGGCCGGTCGACGCCACCACGTTTCGCAAAGTACTGGCGGATTTATTGCGCAATTCGCTGACTACCGCCAAGCACCATAAGAACATCGAAATCGACCTGCTGTTCCGCCTGGCGATCCTGAAATTCCTCACTTCCGAACTGCAAAACCAGTTTGCCAACGTGATCCTGGATGGCAAGGAGTACATCCGCAAACGCGGCGAATATTTCGAACGCAGCCAGCAAGCCCACGTCATTAAGGCTCGGCTCACGGAAATGCAATCGGCCCGGCGCGACGTCTTGCGCTTGATCGGGCAGGCGGTGGTGCAAATTTTGATCGACATCGAAGACAACCTGGTCGCGAAGGCCCGTCGAGCGCTCTTTGGTGAAGACTACGCGCCCTATTACGAACTTCTGAAGAACCGGCTCATTTTCCTCGACGGCGGTAAGGACGATTTTTATTTTCTCGAGCACTACGTGTTGCTGGGAAATTACGCACGCGACCCCGACCGTTTTGAGGCTGTGGATGCGTTGTTCCAGCAATTTCTGAAGGATGTGGACATAGGCCTGCCACAGGAAGGGGCTGCAAACGATCTGGCCGCCCTGGGCTCTCAAGAACTGCTGAGGGAAGCGGACAAGGCGCAAACCGAATTGGCATCGCTGGAAGAGCAGCGTGAGGGCCTTCGCAAGAAACTCGAACGGGGTGACGGTTTACTGAATAAATTTCTGAGTTCCGGCAATCCGAAGGAGTTGCGCGCTACGCTGGGCCAGATGGACAAGCGCATTCAGGAGCTGAATACCAACCTGGAGCAAATGGCTCCGGAAGTAGAGCGTGCGCGGCAACAGGCGGACTTCCTGAACAAGGATCATCAGGGCAAGCTCGGCGATTTTCTGAATGATCCGGAAAATGCGCGCCGTTTGTTCGATGCAGCGAACGGAGGCGACGGCGATCGCGCCACAAAAGCGCGGCAACTGGCGCAATTGAGCGGCTTGTTTGAGGCCAATGAGTTGACCGCCCACATCCTGGCCAGCTACGAGATTCGACCTGTGGCGACGGATTTTTGTCCTCCGGTGCACTTGCAACAACTGAAGAAGGCACTGGTCTCCCGCGAAGAGGCGCAACGGGTGGAAGCGTTACTGAAGCAGGTCCCCGCACGGCGCCTGTCTATGAAGCCGATTGAAGAATTGGCTAAACGGGTCCGCCGCTATTCCCGGGAAGAAACGCAGACGATGATGCTCAAGTTTGCGGTCGACTTCATGCGCCTGCGGCGCGATTCGCGGGATGCCGAGCATCTGAACACGTACATGGAGCGCATCAATCTGATCACCGCGGAAAAAACGCGCGAACTCTCGCGCATGAACAATAAGCTGTACGAGTGCCTGCTGCGGGAAGAGGCACGCCCGGAGCACGATCAGGTGGTGTCGCACGTGATCATTAAAGCGGACGTACGCGGTTCAACCAAGATGACGCAGGATTTGCTGGCGCGCGGATTGAGTCCGGCTTCGCACTTCAGCTTGAACCTGCATGAGCCGGTGAAGCGCCTGCTAGACCGTTATTCGGCTAAGAAAGTATTTATTGAGGGCGATGCGATCGTCCTGGCGATTTTCGAGACAGAGGCGAGTCGCAGTTACGCCCGTCCGGTGGCGCGTGCGTGCGCCCTTTCCAAACAAATTCTGGCTGTATGCAATTCGTATAACGACCGGGCCGCCTCGTCGGAACTGCCGCCGCTGGAAATCGGCATTGGCGTGGCCTTTCAAGGCTCCGCACCCACCTATTGGACGGACGGCGAATCGCGCATCATGATTTCCAAGGCGCTGAACCTTTCGGACCGTTTATCCGGCTGCGCAAAGCTGGCTAAACGCATGCTCTCCAAACAGGCCACAAAGTTTTCAGTGTTCCAGTTCCTTACCGCGTTGGAAGGGGCGTCGGCTGAGGAATTGGACGAGTTCCTGGTGCGCTACAACATGAATGGGATTGAATTGAACGAAGAGGGCTTCGAGAAATTATCCGAGGAGATTTCGCTGGAAACAATCCAGACGCCGCTGGAATATCCGTGGAGTAAAGAGAACGTCGTGTTGTATTACGGCGAAGTGCCCATGGGAGAGTCTGTGGAAATCCTGGTGCTCCGCAAAGGAGTTGCTCGAGAATTACTGCCGGATGGCAAAATCGGCAAAGCCTCCGACCATCATTATTACGAAGTGTGCACCAATCCTGTTTTGTATGAACTGGTGGCATCGCTCAAGCGAAATCAACCGGTTGGTGTAGAATCCACGCGTGCGTGAGGCCGCCGGCCGGGGACAAACGGCGGAGGCCAACCCTTAGTACTAGTAGTCTAGCTCGTTTATAATCAACCGCTTGCGCGGCATTCCAAACGGTAGATTTTTCTAAAACGAGCAAAATTCACCTTAGCAAGTCTAGGGCCTACTTTACCAAGGTAAAGAATTCTAAGAACTTATACCGATTTCAACTTGGAAACTCACGTGCGACACTCCTGGCGGGGGTTGACAGCTGCACCGTTAGGCTTAGGAGGTTTTTGGAGTACGACGAGAACAAATCACCTGCAAATCAATGCAGCCGCCCGATTTGATGCCGCTTGAACCAGTCGCGTTTGCAACAGGAAAAAGCACGCAACTCCCCAGATTTGAAGTGAACGTCGTGGACGTTGTTTGCGGGTGTATCCGCACCGTCCCGAATGGAGTTTTGTAGGAATGACCCCAGCGCCTCAGCCAATTTCGCAAGGGACGCCCTCGAGATGGAACGATCGTCTACGGGCTCTGCGCAATATTCCACCGCTATTCCGAATTGTCTGGAAGTCCGCGCCAAAGGTGGTGGTGTCCAGTTTGAGCTGCCGTGTGGTGGTCGCGTTGATGCCGGTGGCGATGTTGTGGGTGACGAAGTACATCATCGATGCGATCGTCGGGTTGACTTCCCATCATAAGGCGCTACCCCACTTGTTCTGGTGGATGGTGCTGTTGCAATTCGGGTTGGCCAGCCTAGCCACCATCCTGACGCGCCTGATTGACTTCTGCGACGCCGTATTGGCCGACAAATACACGCGCTACATCAGCACGCAAATCATGGAGCATGCTGCCAGCCTCGACCTGACCACTTACGAGGATTACAAGTTTTACGACAAGTTGGATCGTGCCCGAGTGCAGGGCACAGACCGCATCTACATGATTCAATCCAGCGGCCGGTTGGTGCAGGAAGTCATCATGACCGCCAGCTTGGCGATTTCCATTGTGTTCTACTCGCCGTGGATTTTATTGGCACTCATCGTTTGTATCGTGCCCGCTTTTCTTGGCGAGACGCACTTCGCGTTCCTGGGTTATTCGCTGAGCTTCAGTCAAACAACCGCGCGCCGCGAGATGGAATACCTCCGCATCCTAGGTGGCAGCAAGGAAAGCGCGAAAGAACTGAAGCTGTTTGGCCTGGCGCCCTATCTGGTCGGGCGGTACACCACGCTTTCCGACGAATTGCATCGCCAGACCGTGCAGCATCAGCGGCGCAAGTTACTTTTCGGGGCGCTTCTCACTTTGCTTGGCACGGTCGGCTATTACGGAACCTACGCTTACGTCGTCTACCAGACGGTAATCGGCGCAATCACCATTGGTTCCTTGACGTTCTTGGCGGGCGCCATCGCGGGGGCCAGCACCAACATCCAGGCGGTTTTTACGACGTTTTCGACTATCGCGGACCAAGCCTTATTTCTTAGCGATCTGCTCGAGTTTTTCTCCGTCAAGCCCACGATTATGTCCAAGCCGGGCGCGTTGCTGGCTCCCCGCCCCATCACCAAGGGCTTCGAATTCAAGGATGTTTCGTTCTCCTATCCTGGCAATCCGCGGGTGGTGCTTAGCAACATCAATTTTCGCCTGAATCCCAACGAGCGTATCGCCCTCGTTGGGGAGAACGGCCAGGGCAAAACCACCATCGTGAAACTTCTGACCCGGCTGTACGACGTCACCGGTGGGCAGATTCTTCTGGATGGGATTGATCTTCGCGAATATGACATTGAAGACCTATGGCGCGAAATTGGCGTCATCTTTCAGGACTTCATGCGCTACGAGATGACGGCGGCGCAAAATATCGGAATTGGGCGGGTCGAAGAGATGGCGAATTCTTTCCGAATCCGTTCCGCGGCCATGAAGAGCTTGGCGGATGAGGTGATTCACCAACTTCCCAATCGTTATGACCAAATCCTCGGCACGCGTTTCGAAGGGGGTATCGACCTTTCCGGCGGGCAATGGCAAAAGATCGCCTTGGGTCGCGCGTATTTACGGGATGCGCAAGTTCTGATTCTCGACGAACCGACCGCCTCGCTCGACGCAAAATCCGAGCACGAAGTGTTTCAGCGTTTTGCCGAGCTGACCACCAACAAAATGTCGCTGCTGATCTCGCACCGTTTTTCAACCGTGCGCATGGCCGACCGGATTCTTGTGCTCGAGGGCGGCAAGATTGCGGAAGAAGGCTCGCATCAGGAATTACTGAAAAATGGCGGCCGCTACGCGGAAATGTTCGAGCTGCAAGCTGCGAATTATCGTTGAGACCTGGGAGACCTGAATATGGCTACACCACAACAATGCACTACCGACCTGACGCAGGTATCCGCAGCGTTGAATGCCTCCTCTTCGCCCTCTACTGACACTGCAGGCAAGAAACCGGTTCGCTCCTGGAACGTCAAGCCTGGACTTCAACCGCAACTGGGTCCCGAGCAGGACAAAATCCTAGCGGCCGCGCGGGCCGAGGCCAGCTCGTGGAAGGTTGTCGAAGCAGGTCAAGCTTTGCCGCTATTGGAAGCAAAGTGGAAAGCGGCGGATCAGGCGATTCGTACTGCCTCCGCACGTTTGCGAGATGTGCGTCTGAACACCATGGAGCTTCGGTTGTTCTCTGAAAATGTCACGCTGTTTCAGACGGCGCTGAATGAAACGCAAGAGGCCATCGTATCAGCGCATAAGTTGCCGCAAATCCAAAGGAACGACTCGGAGCGGGTTCCACGCGTGTTTGCTGTGGGAGAGAGTTTTCTTCGCGTTCTGAACTATGGAGTGTCGAAGGATGCGTTAGCTGCGTTTCTGCAAGGTGCACAAGAGAAGCTGCCATTTCAGATGGCGGAGCTGTGGGATCTGAAGCCCCTGATGGAACTCGCGCTGCTCGAGGAAATCGCGAACACTGCGGACGCATGCGTTCCCATTCAGCCACTGGCAATTGACGAATCGCTGCCCCCGGGCGCTCCTCCGAAACCCGCAGAAACCGCCATTGGTGAACTGACATCTTGCCTCAAGCGCATTCTGGAGCTGGATTGGGAAGAGCTTTTCGAAGAAGTGAGCGTTACCGAGCAGATTTTGCGGCGTGATCCGGCGCAAGCCTACGAGCGCATGGATTCTGACAGCCGTGGCAGCTATCGTGTCGCCGTGGTTGATCTGGCGGCGCACTCGCCGTTTACCGAACAAGAGATTGCGCAAAAAGCAGTGCAGTTGGCTGTGGCCCGGCACGCCGAATCCACCGCGCGCGCCAGGGAGCGCAGATCGCACATCGGCTATTACCTGTTGGGAGAAGGCAAGGCTCTGCTCAAAGAGGCCATCGACTATCGAGGGCCCTTGTCAGAACGAGTTCGCGAGTTCGTTCTCGGCCATCCCACGTCGTTTTACTACACGGGAATCGTGCTGCTGACCTTGGCAGTGATGGCGCTCTTCGCGGCCATCCCAGGTGTGCGCGCGCTGCGCTGGTATGAGGTAGCACTCTTTTTCCTGCCGGCGCTGGAGTCCGGCGTAGCGACCATGAATCTCCTCACCACTATGCTGGTTCCTCCTCGCACCCTGCCGCGCCTGGATTTCTCGGAAGGCATACCTGCGGATTGCACGACACTTGTGGTGATCCCGATGCTTTTGACCAGTGAAAAGCAGGCAAGAGAAGCTGCGCGCGAACTGGAAATACGCTATCTGGGCAATCGTCATGCGAATCTGCACTACGGACTGCTTACCGATCCTCCAGATTCCATGCAGCAGTTTGACGAAAAAGATGAGGTCGTTAAGTACGCTGCGACCTTGGTCGACGAGTTGAATCAAAAATATGCCGCCGATGGCAAGGGATCTTTCTATCTGTTCCATCGCAACCGCACCTATAACCCATCGGAGCAGACCTGGATGGGTTGGGAACGGAAGCGCGGAAAGCTTTTGAATCTGAACAATCTGCTGTTGGGCAACAGCGTGGACTTCTCGACGGTGCACGGGGATGTCTCCGTGCTTCCCAAAGTTCGCTACGTCATTACGCTGGATGCGGACACACAACTGCCGCGCGACTCCGCGCACAAAATGATTGGTGCAATGGCCCATCCGTTGAGCCGCGCCGTGATCGACCCGGAAACGAACACGGTTGTCGAAGGCTACGGGGTTTTGCAGCCGCGGGTGGGCATCAGCGTGAAATCGAAGAACAAATCCCGGTTGGCCGGGATTTTCTCTGGAGATGCGGGCCTCGACCCGTACACCATGGCCTCCTCGGACGTTTATCAGGACTTGTTCGGCGAAGGCATCTTCACGGGCAAGGGGATCTACGAAGTCGAAACCTTTCAGCAAGTTTTGGACTTGCGCTTCCCGTGCAATGCCGTGCTTAGCCACGACCTGCTTGAAGGAAGCTACACGCGTGCCGGGTTACTCTCGGACGTAGAAGTCATCGACGATTATCCGTCGCACGTCAGCGCGTACAGCCGCAGGAAGCACCGGTGGGTTCGCGGGGATTGGCAGATTATTCGGTGGCTGCTGCCGCAAGTGCCGGATCGTTCCGGGAACATGGTACACAATCCGCTGAACAGCATTTCACGCTGGAAAATCGTGGATAACATCCGTCGAAGCCTCACCGAGTTTGGCTTCTTCGTGCTCTTGTTGTGCGGGTGGATGGTGCTTCCGGGCAAGGCCTTGTACTGGACGTTGGCAACCGTTGCGGCGATTTCGTTGCCCGTTTATATCTCCTTTGTTGTTTCGCTGATCAAGGCCATGCGCCTGCCTGGCTTCGCCGTTCGCTGGAACAATATTTTTTCCGACTTTGCCAATTCTCAACTAACGCTGCTTTTCCGCGTCGCGCTCCTGCTGCATCAGAGCCTGGTTACGCTCGACGCGATTGGGCGCACGGTGATTCGCATGGCCGTGACCCGCAAGCGCCTGCTGCAGTGGGAGACCGCCGCCGAGGCCGAATCGTCTGCGCACAAAAAGACTCCTGTGGAGATGTGCCTGAATTGGACGCCTTGGATTTGCTTCGCGCTGGACCTACTCATCATTGTGGTGCGGCCGTCGTCTATTTTGATTGCACTACCCTTCCTGGCGCTTTGGGGTTGCTCAAAGACGGTTTGCGACTGGTTGAATATGCCGTATTGGACCAACGCCAATAAGATGAATGACAAAGACCGGGTGATGCTTCGGAGCATTGCCTTGCGCACCTGGCGTTTCTACCGCGATTTGAGCAACGAGCAAGAAAATTGGCTCATTCCGGACATCATTCATCCGGGCAACACCATGGCGGCGCACCAAATTTCTCCGACCAATCTCGGATTTCTTCTGAACTCGCGCCTCGCGGCTCTCGACTTTGGTTGGTGCACGCTCAATGAGTTTGTCGCCGACGTTGAGAAAACCTACGCGACCATCGATCGCATGCCCAAGCAAGACGGGAATTTCTACAACTGGTACAACACCCTCACTTTGGAGCCGCTCAAGCCTCGTTTCATTTCCACGGTGGATAACGGAAACTTGGTGTGCTGCTTATGGACCTTGAAACAGGGCTGCTTCGAAACGCTGCGTGCGCCAGTATTCCGGAAGGTGCTCCTACAGGGGCTGAGTGATCATCTTGAGACCGCACAGGATCTGCTCCCGCAAGGTGGAACATCAGGTTGCGTGCTGTTGATCGAACGCCTGAAGCACAGGATCAAGACCCTCCATTCCGCGGACAATTGGCCGGATGCGCTGCCAACGATCGCCGCTGAGGCCACTGCGTTAGAACATGAACTTGTGAGCGCGGGTGTGCCTGAAGAAGCCGTTTGGTGGAGCCAGGAACTTTCGCTCCGAATCGCGGCGCTGCAGCAGATGGTGTACGACTTTGCGCCGTGGCTGTTATCTACGTTTGCGCAATTCCGGCATCATTTCGGCGATCTGTTAAAAATGAAGATTGGCCAGCTGAAATTGGCGGATCTGCAACGTCTGCAACGGTTTATTGCTACCCGGGCTCAGGAAGTTTACGACCACGAAGACACTGGCCGGCGGACTCGTCTGGCGATGGAGTCCTTGTTGAATACGCTCGCTCGAGCAAGCGAGATCACGACCGGTGTCGCCGCTGGGTTGCATCGAATCGCCGCTGCTTCCGAGCGGGTTGCAAACGGGATGGATTTCGCGTTCCTCTACAACCCGGAGCAGCGGCAGATTTCCATCGGCTTCGACGTCGAAAAACAAGCTCGCCACGTCAGCCACTACGACTTGTTGTCTTCGGAAGCTCGTTCAGGCATTTTTGTGGCCATCGCGAAAGGCGCGGTGCCGCAGAGCAGTTGGTTCAACCTCGGTCGTCCGCGCAAAACTTACAAGAAAAACGGCGTTCTGCTTTCCTGGACCGGAACGATGTTCGAATATTTATTGCCGTCGCTCTGGATGAAGAGCTATCCGAACACGCTGCTGGAAGAAAGCTCGCGCACCGCTGTGCGCTTGCAGCAGGAATATGCTGCGGGAAGATCCGTGCCCTGGGGGATCTCCGAGTCTTCCTGCTCCGAACGAAACCCTGACAACCACTATCGCTACCACGCATTTGGCCTGCCCAGCTTGGCCATTAGTCAGTCCGACCGCGACGAACTGGTGATTTCACCTTATTCTTCATTCCTCGCGTTGCTGGTAGATGCGGAGAACGCCGCCAAGAACATCCGCGAAATGAAGTCTAGGGGATGGGTCGGAACGTATGGGTTCTACGACGCCGCGGATTTTACTGCTTCGCGATTGCCAGCCGGAAAATCCTGCGAAGAGGTCACCTGCTGGATGGCGCACCACCAAGGCATGATCTTGGTGGCCGCGGCCACGTTCCTCGGGGACATGTCCATGCAGCGAAGGTTCCACGCCGAGCCCATGGTTGCCGCCACCGAGCGGCTTTTGCAAGAGAAGATTCCACGAACCCCCGTGCTTGAATTAGAGTTACCGGAGCGGGAAGCGCCTGTTCCGGCGGCTCCTCCACCGACGAGCCCGACACAGCACGTGCTGCAACCTGCTAGCTAAAGCGCAGCTTCATGCGCATCCGTATTTGAGGAGTGAACCTGTGGCTCACCGCGTCCCTCGCAGTACGTGTGTCTGGCTTTGCTGGTTGGTTCTTGCTGTTCTTTTTGCTTGCTCTCCGGGTCCCGCTTGGGCGCAGATCCAAACCGAAAATGTAACGGTGGATCTAAGCGCTCCGAGCCAGCCTTTCCCGCACTATTGGGAGCGCATGTTTGGTTCGGGACGCGCGATTCTGTCCTTGCGCGACAGCTATCGGCAGGATTTGCGTCAGGTAAAGGATGCCACTGGTTTCGAATTCATCCGCTTCCACGCGATTCTGAATGACGAAGTGGGGGTGTACGATGAGGTCGACGGAAAGAGTGTTTACAATTTTTCTTACATCGACCAAATCTACGACGGCCTTTTGCGCGACGGCGTTCGGCCGTTTGTCGAGCTCAGCTTCATGCCGAAGAAACTCGCTTCTAAGGAGATCTATCAAACGTTCTGGTATCGACCAATCGTTGCTCCGCCGAAGGACTATGCCAAATGGAACGACCTGATCACGCACTTTGCGCAACACCTGATTGACCGCTACGGCATCGACGAAGTGTCCCACTGGTATTTTGAGGTGTGGAACGAACCGAACCTGGATTTTTGGGCCGGCGATCCGCGACAGGCGAGCTACTTCGAGCTTTACGACAACACGGCCCGAACCTTGAAGAAGGTCGATGCGCGTTTGCGGGTGGGTGGTCCAGCCACAGCGCAGGCAGCCTGGGCCGATGCATTCATTGCCCACGTTGCGCAGAATCAAGTGCCGGCCGATTTTGTGTCTACGCACGTTTATGCCAATGACACTGCTAAAGACGTGTTCGGCACCGACGAGAACATTCCGCGCACCCAGATGGTGTGCCGGGCGGTGCGCAAAGTTCATGACCAGATCAAAGCCTCGGCGCGTCCGAATCTACCTTTGATATTCAGCGAGTACAACGCCAGCTACAAAAACGAAACGGACGTGACGGACGCGCCGTTTATGGGTCCCTGGCTGGCGGACACGATTCGTCAGTGCGACGGCCTGGTCGAGAATTTGGCGTTCTGGACGTTTTCGGATGTTTTCGAAGAACAGGGAGTCGTGAAGCAGCCGTTCTACGGCGGCTACGGCCTAATTGCAGAGGAGAATCTACCGAAGCCGTCGTTCAATGCGTTCAAACTGCTGCATCAACTTGGCGATCAGCGTATTTCGGTCAATTCTCAATCGGCGCTGGTGACCAAGCGCGCCGACGGCACGATTGTCATCGCGGTGTGGAACTTGTTTTTGCCCGGAGAACAGGGCAGGCCCAAGGACATCACTATTTCTTTTAGCGGTTTGAACGGCTCACACGTAGCCCGTATCTCGCGGGTTGACGCAACCCACGGCTCCCTCCTGGCGCTCTACGACAGCATGGGTAAGCCTAAATATCCGACGGAGGCGCAACTGCAGGATCTGCGACGCGCCGCGGAACTGGCGGCGCCCGAATACCAGAACGTAGAGCAGGGCAAGATGACTCTGGAATTGCCACCGCACGGCTTGGCCTTAGTTGAAATCGCGAAGTAAGGAGCAATACCGCTAGCGCGTCGGCGCTTTCGGATCAGGGACCGCGGGTGCCATTTGCGGTGCGGGAGAAGTATCCGGCTTGAAGCCGGCACGATCCATTCCGCGCTGGGCCTCGGGGTTCTTCATGAAGGTGTCCCAAACGAATCCTGTCCGAGCATTTTCGGCCATGACCATGCCAATGCCGACGTCGATACCGACCACGTCGGTGTCATACCAGTTGTTCAGGGGATTAAAGGCATCCACAAACCCGTATTGCGTCCAAGCCTTGTCGCCGTAGGTTTTCCGGATGTGTCGCTGAACGCGCATGGTCGCTTCCGGCAGGAACGGTAACGAACCTGCGGTTGCGCAAGGAACGACGCTGCCGTCGATGGGTCCGGTTTCCGGAGGTCCGCCCCAGGCGACGTAGCCGAACTTTGAATCGGACGCAGTGATGCCCCACAGATCGTTGCTGTAATCCGGGAACTGCTTGGACAGATCCAGGCAAAATAGCCGGTGAGCATCCGTGGCCAGGATAGAGTTCTGGAAATAATCGGCGTAACGGTCGCGCTTGTTCCGGAAATCAAACCACGCCTGGGAAAATTGGTGAATAAACAGCGGGGCGAAGGTCCCGATATAGCGGATGCCGTCATATTCGAACAGCGTTCGTTTCCATGCGTCCCACGCCGCCGGCGGCAAAGGGTGCGTCGAGGATCCAAGTCCCAGCAGGTACATCATCATCATTTCGCTGTAATCGCCCCAGCGATACTGCAAAAAGCCGCCCTCCGGAGTCCAGCCGTGCGGCAGAATCGGTGTGTCTTCGGAAAGCCAGTTCCAATCCACGCGATTAAAAATATCCAAGGCGAGATTGCTAATCTCCGAGTGGGCGAAATGCTGGCGACAGGTCAACATCCCACAGAGCAAAATGGCGGTGTCCACGGAGGAAACTTCCGAATCCCACAACCGTTCGCCGTTATTGATATTCGCAAAATGAAAGTAGAAGCCGCGGTGGTTTGTCAGTTTCTTCCACAAGAAGCGCAGGGTGTTCAGTACACGAGCTTGCACTTCTGCGGTTGGAACATAACCGCGTTTATGCCCGATGCATAACGCGGTGAGGCCGAAACCTGTCGCAGCGATGCTTCCCAGATCACCGGTTACGGGCTTCCGCGCATTACAGCGATCCAGCACGATGCCAGTCTCGGGATGCGCCTGGTCCCAGAAATATTTGAAGCTGGCGTGCTCAATTTCTTCCAGCAGCGCGTCATCGTCTTTGGAAAAAGGGGAGGAAGTTGGCGGAGGCGATGCCGCTGGCTTCTGTCGCGCCCAGCAATCCAACGCGGAAAAGGTGCTCAAACCCATCGCAGGCAGAATGAGTCCTGCGCGGCCTGTCCGGCTGAGCCACTCGCGGCGCGACAACTTGACTGGGAGGTTATCCTTCTTGTCCATCTGATTTATTATAAACAGTCTCTCCCGAGAGAAAAGAAATAGGGGATTTTCGTGGAACGATGCGTTTCCTGCGGTGCAACGTTGCCCTGTTCCCGGTTCCTACCAGCCATGCCCATGTCTTGATTTGAATCGATTGCAAAGGTAGGTTCAAATAGAGCCATGTCTGCACGCAAAATCGCCGACGTCCTGTTTTTCCTTGGCCTCGCTGCCATCATCGTCGCTGGCGCATTCTTTACCTTACGGACATACCGCCGGCTCATGCAACCTCTGGTGTTGCGGGGCGCGGTGATCAAGCAGGATTCTGATGCGCGCAAACAATCGCCAATCGCCAATGTAGTGGTAAGTTCGCCGGATGGTTTAGCGCTCCGGGACGCCACGACGAATTTTTCTGGTGGTTTCACGATTGCCTTTCGCCGAAGCGTCAAGATGGGCGAGCCCATTCGTCTGTCCTTCCGAAATCCTGATTTTCAGCCGCTCAATTTTGAGGACAAGCTCAGCGATAAACTTTATGTCATAAGTATGGTTCCGCTGCGTAACGAAATGGCGGCGACGCAGAGCGAGCCGGAGGTCAAGGTCAGCAATGTCATGGTGCGCTATTCGACGCAATCCCGGCGCACCGACAACGTCGGCAGCGCGGTGAAAACGTTTCAAGTAATCAACATGGCCAACCTTCCCTGTCGGAACCAACAACCGTGCTCGCCAGACGGAAAATGGAAGGCTCAGGTGGAATCAGCGAGTCTGGATGCCGGGCAAGGCAACGTGTTTCGCGACGCGCGTGTGACGTGCATCGCTGGTCCCTGCGCCTTCACTCGTATTGATACCGATAATTTTTCCAAGGGCGGCCAGATCATCAACGTGACCGTGCGAAACTGGTCGGACACGACTACGTTCCTGTTCCAGGCTGAGGTGTTCCATTCGCAACTGGACAACATCGTGCGGCGCACGTATCCCGTCATTTTCGGCCGCTCCATGAACTTCACTCTGCCTTCTACTGCGGAAGGTCCCACGCTCGAAGCGGATATGAATGGTGGACAGATTGTTTTCCCTTTGGGACCGACTCCCATTTTGAGTTGGGCAAGTTGCGAAGTCCGGGTCGAGAAAAATGAATCAAAGGATTACCGCTGTGAGCTCAAGCAGGGCTACGATTTTCGCTAATGCGATCGCGAGAAACAGCACTTCTGTAGCACCGGAACTTGTTCGGGATTCCGCGCTAAACAGCTATCCAGTAAAGCCTGCAATTTAACGGTATGATGGTCGCGGGGGCGAAAGGGGTCCGGTGACCTTCCCGGCCTTCAAAGCCGGCGACGCGTTCCTTCGCGGAACGGGTGGTGGATTCGACTTCCACACGCTCCCGCCATATTTCCCCTGTATTTATGCGGTCTATCGTGATGCGGTGTGAATCGAAGTACCGCTTCCGCGCTTGCATGGTTTAAACCTGAGTCTGTGCATCCGGTAACTGTACACAGGGATGAGGTGTTAGCTATTCGGCGCACATCAAGCACCAATACATGGCTTTCCCGTAACCCACGCGACGAGATTTCGGGGTTAGGATTTGGTTGCTCTGGTGCAGCCAAAGAACTGGCAGAAAGGGGCCGCTCACATTGTGCTCTGATTTGCGGCCCCATGCGTCTAGAGCGAGTAGAACGCCCCCACATTGTCCGAGGGTCTTCGTCTGTTGTCCAGGAAGCGAATCACAGGCTCAGGACTTACCTTTACAACTTCCTTATATGCGCTCGGGTAGAGTTTATTTACGGCGGCCCCTTCCTGTTCATCGGCTAAATGTGCTTCAAGACAACCTCACGGCTGATTTACACATCTGGGAGGAGGATGAGCGATATCGACGATTTTGTTTCTTGTCATGGCCGCAAGGCCGCGCACCGTGTGAATCTGCAAAAATATGTTTCGGGGGCACCAAACGGCAACGACTGCTTTACGAAGCTCGCTGACGACCTGCTATTGTGCGACAGTTGCACCGCGTTCTGGCTTCAACGGCAAGGCGCTCGTGATATCGCGACTCTAGAGAAGGTTGTGAAACTGCGCAAGGCCACAACAATTGCGGAAAGCGGCAGGACTTGAGCGACAGCACCCACGAGGTGTTATGAAGCGAGAGGGCACTCTCACTATCGTCTACTTGAACCACGGGCGGCCGGGTGAACCCAAATATAATGTCGGGTTCTCCGATTATGCTTCCCGGGAAGTGGCTACGACTCAACGAGAAATCGTTACGGAAAATGAACTAAAAAAGTACCTCACCGAACAAGTTAAAGTACACCTGGATTCCGTCGATGTGGTGCTCAGGCAGCTAAAAGCAGCGGGAAGCGCCGCAATATTCCACCTCATACTGACCGATGAAGAACTGAAGGCAACAGGATTGAGATAGTACTTGCAGGGTTGTTGGCTTGAACGGTGGGATCTGTCTTCAGGATCTGCGGCTTTCCTGACGCAGCAAAGGTAAGGCCACGAAAACAAACATCGTCAGTGGAAGTGAAGATGCGACCAAGGAGCACCATAGAATCGGTCGCTCTACGAAATACGCCGTGGTACCGACAGCCAAACCTGTGACTATCAGGATCAAGGCCGCACGTATGAACCACCCATTGTGAACTTGAAATGCGCCGTGCTTCATGCTTGCCTCCTGTTCCTTGTACCACAGTCTTTTTCATGCGACCCATGGAGGATATTACATCGGTCAACTAAGCAAGGCACTTTCCCGCGGCCCCACTCCCTTGGGTGCCTGCGTGGCGCTTCCTGCGATAATTGTGTCGGATTGAACCATTCCGTAGATCAGCCTCAACTGTGGTTACGATTTGATTGACACGTTAAAAATGGGCGTGCGAAGCTTATGGCCATTCGTCGGGATATCCGGGAAAGGAAATGTCCATGAGGAAAGCAGTGATGGCATTGCTGGCGGTGGTTCTGTGCACGCCCGGCGTGATCCCCGCCGGCCAGGAGGATGTCAGCGCTCCTATCCGTCAGTTCATTGACGGCTTCAATACGGGTAACGTCCAAGCGGCGTTCGCCACCTATGCCAGTGGCGTTGTCACGATCGTCGACGAGTTTGCGCCGCACCTATGGAGCGGACCTGACGCGGCACACCAGTGGGCCGATGCTTACGAGAAGCACGCGCAGGCCACCGGTGTAACGGACGGCAAGGTGACCTACGGCGAACCCACGCGGACGGAAGTTGAAGGCGATGTGGCTTATGTGGTGATGCCGACCGTTTACCTCTATAAGGAGCACGGGAAGCTTCTGCGAGAGGAAGGGGAAATGACCGTGGTGCTGAATCGCGAGGCGGGCGGCTGGAAGATTCGAAGCTGGACGTGGACAGGCAGAAAGCCTCACACAGCGAAATAGCAGCTAGCCCGGACCATTCGTTGATCGAAGCAGAGTTCGAACTCGATCCGTTCGTACATCAATGACCTGCCTGCCGCTGTCCGAGCATACCTTTCAAAAACGGGGTGGCTCCGCTCTTTCCTCGGAGACTGAGCCACCCGTCTGCGACTTCGGCCGCATCGATTCACTCCGCCTTGGGGAATCGAGCGACAGTCGTCGCAAGCTCGTTACACACCTATTTGCACCGGGTGATTATACTTTGCCGCATACAGAAAATTTAATAAATACGCAGGAGGTGAATTCGCGGTGAATTGCGGATGGAAAAAGCGTAGCGTCGAGAGTAGCGCCGGTGGAAAAGTGTAAGGGACAGGCCCCTGGATTGCAGCTAGATCGGCTACCAGCCCGGTTATTTCCGGACAGCACACCTGACCCGGGGCAAAATGCGGAAAAACTTTGCCAAAAATATGAAGTATTGGTCCCAGATAGCTGCACTTTACCGGGAGATTCTCTAATGCGCTTAAGATCGATCCTTTTTCTATGCTTGTTGATCAGTTTGGCTGCGGGTACAGCCAGAGCGGATTCCACAGGAGTTGTCGCCACGTACGATGTAACCGGCACGCTGACAATCACCGGAAACAACGTTTGCTCAGGGCCTTGCGTGGAATCCGTAAACTTCGCATTTCAGATGAATTACTCGTATGACTCGGCCGACGGTGTTTATCTGGGAATGTCTCCCGGGACGACGATTCTAAGCTACTCTGGGCCTCTCGGCCCTTTCACAGCGGCCGCCCCGTGTTGTTCTGGAATGTTATACGGTCGTGGGGCCGACGATTTGACTACCGCGCAGGGCGACATCATCGATTTCTACACCACGTGGGATGCGACGCAACCGGGTCCACCAACCCCAATGTATTCAGACTTTTTCATGTGTTCGTCTGCGACGTGCATCACGGACTTTAGCCCTAACGGGCAGAGCGTTGCGAATGGGGTAATCGGCACAGTTGCCTTCAACACTCAGCTTGTTTCAACGCCGGAACCTTCCACGGTAGTCATGCTCGTAGCTGGTTTTTTGGGATTCATTTGTTTGGCAACTCTGAGAAAACGCGTGCGTCTAACTGCCAACCAGATTTAGAACCGCCACCGCCCTCTCCTGGCCTAGCAAGCCCACTGATTGCTCTAGAGCAACGACCCGATGCAGTGCCGTTCCTAAAATAGAAATAGCGTGGCGCTGGCACCTTGCCGCTGGCGCGCGCCGCATGACGGGGGCTGTGTGGACCGCCTCCAGGTCTGCGCAGTCCCCTCGTGCCAAGTCGCGCGCATTTCAGGAGTGCGCGCTATCGAATGCAATCCGATGAAGAAGGCAAGAATTATCGGTGCTTCATGTAGTCGACGCTGGTGGCAACGACGAGACCCATCTCGACCAGCATTCCAATAAATCCAGCAAAGAGCACCAGGCCTGCGGCGTTCATGACAATCCATCCAGCTCCATGGCAGTAGCGCACTTGATCGAGGAGCAGGCCGACGAGCAACAGGCTCAATGAAAGCCCCAGCCATATCGCTGTGTTTCGCGAGATGCTCCGCAATGCCGTACGAAATACCACTAACTTCCTGTTCACACCAACCTCCCGGCTATTCGTGTAGCCCTGTATCTGTCTCCACTGTTGCACTTGGCTGAGCGCGCCACAGTGCTACTTATCACACCACCAAAAAGGGTGTGCCTTAGTGTCCAACACGGTGTGGTAACAATGCTCAGGTATTCGCTTTATATCGCTGCTCTTTGGAAATGCAATAGGTTTGGTATTCTGGAAAATCACTGGATTCCTTCGCACGGGGGAAGCGTTCAAACGATTTTGCTGTAACGATTTTCGCGAGAAGGTACGTCTAACCTGTAGGATACGTCCGACCAAACGCGAGACGTGTGTGGGGCACCGAATCGCGTTTCCAGCCGTTAGGCATCTGGACGGGGGCAGGCATAAATGCAAGTTTTGCATCGGAGTTGGTTTGCGCTATTTGCACGTGTGGGGTTCGTGTCATTTCTCTGTGGGATTCTCTGTTTGGCGACCCCAGCCGGGCAAGCGCAAACACCACCGCAGCGCACGCCGCCTGCTTTGGGCACGATCAAGTCGATAACGGCCGATAGCTTAACGTTAACCACCGACAGCGGCGCGGAAGTCAAGATCCAGTTGCCTTCGGACGTAAAGGCCGTACGTGTACCTCCAGGAGCCAAAGATCTAAAGGAAGCCATGCCAATTCGGTTAACGGACCTGCAGCCCGGTGATCGCATTCTGGTCCGAACGAAGCCGGGAGCGGACGCGAACTCGTTGGTGGCCAGCAGCATCGTGGCCATGAGCAAGACGGACATTGCCGCGAAACAACAGAAGGAACGGGAAGAGTGGCAACGTCACGGGATTGGCGGACTGGTCAGCAGTGTCGACGCGGCGCAAAATACTGTGACCATCAAGACGCTCGGCGCGTCGGGGCCGCGAGACATCGTCATCCACATCGCGAAGAACACCATCCTGCGCCGATATGCGCCTGGATCGGTGAATTTCGATGACGCCAAAGTTGCCCCGCTTTCCGATATTAAGGCGGGTGATCAATTGCGGGCACGTGGCACGCGCACTCCCGATGGGAACGAATTCGCCGCGGACGAAATCGTGTCCGGTTCGTTCCGGAATATCGCGGGGTTAGTTACTGCGGTTGATCCGTCCTCCGGTACGCTTACCGTTAACGATCTTGCTACCAAGAAACGCGTGGATCTGAAAGTGACAGCAGAGTCGCAGATGCGCAAACTTCCCGAGCGCGCGGCGCAGGCCATAGCCATGCGCTTGAAGGGCGCAGCACCTGGACCGAATGGTGGTGCTGCATCCGCACCGGGCCAACCCAGCGGAACTCCCCCGGGCAAAGCCAATACGAGCCAAGGCGAGGCCAGTAACACGGGAAATGCAGTGCAGGGTGGGCCTCCGCGCAACGGCAGTGGCGACATGCAGCAGATGTTGGCGCGATTGCCCGCAAGCCAACTCGGCGACTTTCAAAAGGGTGATGCCGTCATGATCGTCGCATCCTCCGGAGCAGGAGACGGGGCTTCTACGGTGATTACGCTGTTGGGGGGCGTCGAACCAATTCTGCAGGCCAATTCGGGGCAGGCGGCTTCCATCCTGAGTCCATGGAATTTCAGTCAAGGCGGCGGTGGTGACGCAGGCACTCCCTAAAACTAGACGTTGATCCTTCAAAAGTCCGACGGAGACAGGAAGAGAATCGTTCATGAGGAAAATTTGCAGGAGAGGTTTGTTACAAGGGTTGTGTGCCGCGGCTTTACTCTTGTGGATGGCAGCGGGAACGCCCATCGTTGCGCAAACTCCTGGGCCCACGGGAGGAATACGAGGCCAAGTTACGGATCCATCTGGCGCTACGGTTGCCGCCGCGACGATTTTGCTGACTACGCCTTCGGGCGCGTCGATGGACACCACCACCAATAAGGATGGTATTTACGAATTCACGAATCTCGGACCGGGAACGTATCAGATCAAAGCGGTCGCCCCGGGGTTCAGCTTATTTACAAAAACCGATGTGGTGGTCACCGCCGGGCAAGTCAGCCGTGTCAATATTTCCCTGCAGATTGAAGTGCAACAGGAAAAAGTGCAGGTGAACGCGGACACCGCGCAGGTCGATGTAAACCCCGGCAACAATGCCAACGCGATTGTGCTGGAGGGCAAGGCACTCGACGCGCTTTCCGACGATCCCGATGAGATGGAATCGGAACTGTCAGCGCTGGCGGGACCATCCGCCGGGCCCAATGGCGGTCAAATTTATGTGGATGGATTTACCGCGGGAATGTTGCCACCCAAGGCTTCCATTCGCGAGATTCGTATTAATCAGAACCCGTTCTCTTCCGAATACGACAAACTCGGCTACGGCCGCATCGAGATTTTCACCAAGCCGGGTACCGACAAGTGGCATGGGCAGGTTATGGTGCTGGGGAACACCGAGCAGTTCAACGCCCGCAACCCGTTCGAGATCCTACCACCGGGTGAGTCGACACCGAGTTACAACTCCGAACAGTACAGCGGCAACATCGGTGGTCCGTTGGGCAAGAAGACTTCCTTTTTCTTTACCATCGATCAAAGAAATATCGGTGCGTTAGGGATCATCAACGGGTCGGTGGTTTGCGGCGACCAGTTCTTGCAGATTCCGTGCGGCTCGGGGCAGCCACAATACAGTATCGTGCCGTATAGCCAGGCGGTGGCGAATCCACAAAAGCGGACAAACTTCAGCCCGCGGCTGGATTACCAGTTAACACCAAACAATACGTTGACGGGCCGCTATCAGTATTACCGCGATTCCCAAACCAACTCGGGTGTCGGCCAGTTCACCTTTGAAGACCAAGGTGTGAACACGCTAGAGACCGAACAGACCTTGCAGTTAACCGACACGCAAACCATCAATCCCACGACGATCAACGAAGCACGCTTCCAATATATTCACGACAACACGCTAAGTACTCCTGTGAGCACCGCGGTCAGCCTCAATGTAGGTGGAGCGTTTAATGCGCTGGGCACCGGCGGCGGGAATGTCTCGGACATTGAGAATCATTACGAGATTCAAGACATCATTTACAAAACGTTCTCTAAACATGCGGTGAAGTTCGGTGGGCGACTCCGCTCGATTACCGACAACAATTCCGCGGCGACAAATTTTACGGGGACGTTCACGTTTGGCACGCAAACTGAGTTTGGGTGCACCGCAACAACAACGGTTCCTTGTCCTACCGCTTCGCCCATCGAGGTCTATCAGGACACCGCCGAAGGATTGGCCGCAGGTCTGACGATCCCGGAAATTCAGCAAAAGTACGGCTACGGCGGAGCGGAATACTATTCACAGACGACCGGGACTCCGTATGCATCGGTGAACATCACGGACTTGGGATTGTTTGCGCAGGACGATTGGAAAGTGCGCTCGAATCTGACCGTCAGTTACGGTTTGCGTTTTGAAACGCAAAGCCATCTGGCCAACACCGTGGACTTTGCACCGCGCTTGGGCATCGCCTGGGGTATTGGCGGCAACGCCAAGAATCCACCCAAGACTGTACTGCGAGCCGGCTTTGGCATGTTTTACGACCGTTTCACTTATAACCTGTTCTTGCCACAAGACCGCTACAATATCGCCGATCCACTGCAGCAGCAGTTTCTGGTACAGAACCCACAATTTTTCCTCGGCAATCCGAATTGCGTGCCGCCACTCACCGCGCCCATTCCACCGGCTTGCGGCGGTGCAGGTACAGGCGGAACCATCACTTACCAATACAATCCCAACCTTCACGCTCCCTACACGATTCAGACTGGTATTACGCTGGAACGCCAACTCTCCCGCATCGCGAATATCGCTTTCACGTATCTGAATTCCCGCGGCGTGCATCAGTTCTACACGGACAATATCAATCCGATCAATCCAGCTGCACCGGTGATTAACCCGCCGAGCCCGGTTCTGCAATATGAATCAGAAGGCATCTTCAAGCAGAACCAGTTCATCGTAAATGGCCGTATCAATATGGGAGCAAAGCTCTCCTTGTTCGGCTACTACACGCTGAACTATTCGAATTCCGACACCTCCGGGCCAACCAGCTTGATTTCCATTCCCGGCCAGCCGTGGAAGGATTACGGCCCATCCGTGTACGACATTCGCAACCGTATTTTCCTTGGTGGCACGTACGCCATGCCCTGGTCGTTCCGCTTGAGTCCGTTTCTGATCTACAGTTCTGGAATTCCGTTTAACATCACGACTGGCACCGACCCGTACGGTGATTCGGAATATAACGTTCGCCCGGCATTTGCGCCGTGCGCCACTGCGCAATATAAGACTAGCTTCGGCTGTTTCACAACGCCGACTGCGGCGGAATACAACGTGTATACGCCCATACCCACGTACTACGGGATGGGGCCGGGGCGCTTTGCGTTGATGCTGCGCCTGAGCAAGACCATCGGTTTCGGCCCGGTGATCGAGGGAGCCAGTAATAAAAACGTGGGTGGCGGACCGGGCGGCGGCACGTTTGGGCGCCCGACCCGCGGAGGCGGTGGTGGCCGCGGGGGCTTCTTTGATTCGGGAAATACCAACCACCGTTACGCATTAACCTTCGGAGTCGTGGCGCGGAACGTGTTTAACAACGTAAATACGCTGCCGCTGATCGGCAACCTCGGCTCTCCGCTCTTCGGCGAAGCCAACGGTTTGGTGGGGCGGCCGTATAGCGATCCCACTTCGAACCGGCGCATCGACTTACAGGTCACGTTCAGTTTCTGAGGCATTGCCGAACGTCACTGCACGGGTTGGGCGCGAGTGGTAACTTGAAACTATGAAACTCCTCAATTCTAAGAAACTCTTGACCCTTCGCAGTCCGCTTACGCTGGTGGTGATCCTGGGGGCGCTCTCCTTGGTTTCTTTGGGCAGCACGAAAGCGGTCACGCAGCAACAGCAGATGGTCTGGACGGAACAGGAAAAGCCCATGGTCGACAAGCTTAGGACCCTGCGTAAACTTCCACACGACGAGCGTGCGCAAACTACCAAAGCGCTGGCTCTGCAAATTCGTGAGCTGCCCGCTGGACTAAACAAATTGCGCTTGGCAAACGGTCTGGCCAATCTGGCCACGGAAGGGGATTTTGGTCGGGAGACGCTGCAAGACGTGACCACCACGCTAGCGCAAGCTTTGCGCGAGCACCCTCTACCCGCCACACCAAAAGGGCCGCCGATGGAATATGTCGAACTGGCCCAACTCGTGCGCTATGAGCATATGGACGGAGCCCTCAATGATCCCCAGTATGCCGTGGCTGTCGCGGAATTAGAGGCGGATGATGCGCGCCACCAGCGGGCCAATTTCACCCTGACGGATTTACAAGGGAAAGCATGGACGCTGGGCGATCTGCGAGGAAAAGTGGTGCTAGTGAATTTCTGGGCCACGTGGTGCCCGCCGTGCCGCAGCGAAATGCCGGATCTGGAAGCGCTCTACAGCCAATATAAGGACCAGGGCTTCGTCGTCTTGGCTATTTCCGATGAAGACGCCGACAAGGTGAAGAAGTATATCGACGAAAATCACTACACGTATACGATTCTTTTGGATCCGGGTCGAAAAGTGAACGCGGAGTACAACATCGAAGGGATTCCAAAAAGCTTTGTGTACAACCGGGAAGGGAAGTTAGTGGCGCAGTCGATGGATATGCGAACCAAGCAGCAATTCCTGGGAATGCTGGCCGAGGCGGGGTTGCAGTAAGACGGCAAAATCGGAAAAGAGGGGGGCCTCCCACGGGTATAGGGAGGCCCTTGTTGTTTATGGTACGCGGCTTTCGAATCGCCAAAAAGTGGGCTAAGCTTTTGTACGCAAATCCAAAAAATACATTGACCCTGCGGGGAAAACCGGATGAGTGACGAAAAGAACGATCGCGAATTAGGCATGAACCGGCGAATTCCGCGCCGGGATTTCCTCAATGGCGTAGGCGTCGCAGTTGGGGGTTCGCTGGTCGAGCCCGGCAGTTTCTGGGCCCGTGTTCTGGCCGATTCCGACAAGCCTTATGCCCCGGAGAAGGAGCCCGGCTACTATCCTCCAGCTAAAACTGGCATGCGCGGCAGCCATGATGGGTCGTGGGAAGTGGCGCACGCGATGCGCGACGGAAAGACCTGGCCGAAACCCACGTTGGATGAAGAAGCTTATGACCTGATCGTAGTCGGCGCGGGAATCAGCGGGCTCTCGGCGGCTTATTTTTACCGGGAATATGCGGGACCAAAAGCAAAAATCCTGGTGCTCGATAATCACGACGATTTCGGCGGGCACGCCAAGCGAAATGAGTTCCACAGCGGCGAGCGGCTGATCATCGGCTACGGCGGCGCGCAAACCATCACTTGTCCGAACCTCTACAGCCCGCAAGCCAAGCAGTTATTCAAGGACCTGGGCATTCAGGTGAAGAAATTTGAGACTTACTACGATCAGAAATTTTACGACTCGCGCAAAATGGGCCAGGCGGTGTTCTTCGACAAAGAAACCTTCGGCACCGATTGTTTGGCCACAGGATATTACGATAAGCCTTGGCCAGAATTTTTGGCCAAGACGCCAGTTTCGCCTGCCGCTCAAAAGGACATAGCCAGACTGTTCAGCGAAAAAGTGGATTACCTGGCCGGAATGAGTGCCCAGGAAAAAAAGAATTATCTGGCCAAAACCAGTTATCAGGATTATCTGCTGAAGAACGCGAAAGTCGCGCCCGATGTCATCCCGTTTTTCTTCGCTTCGATGTATGGACTATACGGAGTCGGAATCGATGCAGTGCCGGCCGGCGACATGGCGGGCCTTGGCTATCTACCAGGATTTCAGGGATTGGGAATAAAGGATAACGATGGGCCCGGGATCGGACTGGAAGTCACCCGGCAAGACCACGAACCCTACATTTATCACTTCCCGGATGGCATCGGGTCGGTGCCACGACTGCTGGTGCGCGCGATGATTCCTGGCGTTGCGCCCGGCAATACCATGGAAGATGTGGTGCTCGCAAAATTCAACTACGCCAAGCTGGATGAGGAACACTCTCCGGTGCGCGTGCGCTTGAATTCGACGGTGGTGCATGTGGCGAATCAGCAAGGAGTGCGTGACGACAACTTTGTACACGGGGGCGTGCTTGTCACGTACGTGAGAGGAGGACAGGCACATACGGTGGTCGGAGGAGCATGCGTTTTGGCTTGCTGGAACATGGTAATTCCGTATATGTGTCCGGAGATGTCGCAGACGCAGAAAGAAGCGCTGGCGTACAACGTGAAGGTGCCGCTGGTTTATACGAATGTGCAGTTACGGAATTGGCAGGCATTCGACAAGCTGAAGATTCACGAAGTGCATTGTCCTGGAGCGTTCTTTACCGGCGTGGAGATGGATTTCCCGGTGAGCATGGGCGGCTATGAATTCACGCAAAAACCATCAGAATCCTGCGTGGTTCACATGCAATATGTGCCGGTGGGGCCGGGCGAAACGGCGCGCGACAAACAGCGCACCGGTCGCATGAAGCTGCTGACCACGGATTTCAGTACGTTCGAGCGCAACATTCGGGATCAGTTGGCTCGCATTCTGGGCAGCGGCGGATTTGATCCGGCGACGGACATTGAGGCCATCACGGTAAACCGTTGGCCGCACGGTTACGCGTATGAATACAATTCACTGTACGATCCCGTTTGGGCGCCGGGCCAAGCGCCGAACGAAATTGGCCGCAAGCCGTTCGGGAATATTCACATCGCGAACTCCGATGCGGGGGCTTTCGCCTACACCAACGAAGCCATCGATCAGGGGTATCGCGCCGTGCAAGAAATCGAATTGGCCTATTTCGATCGGAGCCACAAGAGTTGAAATGAAGCGCAGGAAAAAGCAGCTCGATAAGGGGAGCGAAGCGCGACGAGTGGCGCGAAAGTCTGGCCTGAAAGCGGGCGCAACGCGCGTAATTGACGACAAGCGCCAGAAGCCGCCAAAACACAAAATCGATCCACTGCGGGATCTTTCGGATATTTAGGTTTCGTTAGATCCGGACCGGACCTAATTTTTTGAGCCTCATCCAGGTTTGTAAGCGGGAACAATCTCGTCTGGCCGGAACAACGTGGCGGCAGCCATCTTCTGGTGCTGGGCAAGTTCCGCAGCGATTTTCTCCAGCCCGGCTTTGTCGAAGCCCATGCAACTGACTTTCACCGTTCGATCGGGTGCGACAAGAAAGATCGTGGGAACGTTGGTAAGACCGTAGGCGTTGGAGGCGGCATAACCCGGAGCATCCAGCAGAGTCGTGAACGTGACTCCGTACTCCTGGTTGAATTGCTTGGTGCTGCGGGCGTCGTCTTGCGAAATCCCAATCACCGATGCCCCTTTGCCCGCAAACCGTTCCGAGATTCTCTGCAAGAAAGGGAAGGTGAACTGGCACACCGGACACGAAATCTTAAAAAAGGCGAGGACCGCCGGCCCACGCGCCAGTAGGGAATCGAGGGAATATTCTTTTTCGTCAAGCGCCTTGAGGGAAAAGCCTGGAGCATTCTTGCCAACGTCAATGTTCGTCAAAGCAGCCTCCCAGCCCAGCTTGCGAGCCAATTTGTTCCACAGCGGCATACTTTATTTTAACGTATAGCGGCGAAAGAAGGGCCGCCCGCAAGACGCGTTCTGTGCAAAAGAAAATGCCCATTCCTTCCCCATGGCGCAGAGAGCAAGGAATGGGCGTCGGATTTTTTTGCTTACTTAGACTCCTGATTGCCGGACCGTTGGGCAGTCGAGGAACTCTGGTCCAACTGAAGAATGGTGTGCTTGCCGCCAACGTAAATGGCCGTCAGTGAGCGCGAGCCATCCGGAGCCTGCACCGCGCCATACGCGCTGTCCGCATTTTGTGTGGTGCTTTCGGTCACCTGAGCGGGGAAGGTGGCAACCGTTTCTTTTCCGCGAAGCAGAGTGACTTGCACGTTTGGTCCATTGCCGGTCCATTCGACCTTATAGTTGCCTGCGTTCAGGGTCTTGCCAGCCACGTTCACCTTCTCGGAGAGACTCAAGTTGGCCTTGTTAACGCTGGCGGCTACCGCGCCTGACACGCACAGCAGCGCAGCGCCTAATATCGCGACTGAAATTCTCGACAATTTCTTCATTGACAGCTCCTTTTTCATAAGTTCCGCTACGGTGCTATGGAGGACACGGCATGCCCGCGCCGCGGAATGCATTTAGTTTGTTTGTTAAGTAATTAGACGTTGGCACTGCGAGGCGGGATACGGAGAAGGAGGTTAAATTTACGTTTTTAAATGAGTCAATAATTTCATGTATCCAAAGCCACGAGGATTACATCGCCACTAAACAACGGATACTAAAGCGTTTGTGGCGCTCAGTGAATCGTGCGTGTTTTGCGCTGCATATAATCCATGAGCAGATATTGGCCCAGGGTGTAGGGTGTGGTGAAGTACGCTTTGCCTTTGCACATCTGCGTGATCTTTTGCACGAACTGCACCAGGCTGTAATCGCTAGCAAGCATGAAGGTATTAATCATGATGCCTGCGCGTTTGCATTTATTTACTTCTTCGAGCGTCTCGCTCACCACAAATGGATCCAGCCCGAAAGCATTTTTGTAGATGCGACCGTCTTCCAGCGTCAAGGCCGAGGGCTTGCCATCAGTGATCATAATGATCTGGCGCATATCTTTGCGCTGGCGGAGCAAAATGCGCTGCGCCATGCGCAGGCCCTCGCGCGTGTTGGTGTAATACGGTCCTACCTGCACGCGAGCGAGTTGTGCGAGCGGAACCTCTTCGGCGGAATCGTGGAACAAAACGAGACTCAAGGTGTCGCCCGGATATTGCGTGCGGATCAAGTGCGAAAGCGCGAGCGCCACACGCTTGGCCGGAGTAAACCGATCTTCACCATAGAGAATCATGCTGTGGCTACAGTCCAGCAACACCACTGTGGCGCAAGAGCTTTGGTATTCGCACTGGTGCACCATCAAGTCGCGATACTGCATGTCGATCGGCACTTTCAGGCCTTCGCGCTGGATCGCGTTAGAAAGCGTTTGGCTAATATCCAGATTGAGCACATCGCCGAACTCATACAGCCGCGAAACGCCGCCAGACTCCACGCCCGTGGAAAGGTCGCGCGTATCGTGACGCCCAAAGCTGCTGCGGCCGAGGGAGCCGAGAAGATCGCGAAGCGTTTTGAAGCCGAGAAAATCGATCGCTTTATCGGTGATCTCGAACCGCGCCTCCAGGTTTCGCTCCGCAGGATGCCCTAACTGGCCTCCCGGGGTCGTTTGTGGAGGCGGCGTGACCTGCGGTGGTTGCTGCGGATTTATAAAACCTTCCTGGGTGAGGCGCTGGATAATCTTTTCGATCAAATCGCGCACGTCCTGGTTGTTAAGCGCGCCCGGATCTTGCAACATGCGCTGCAACTCTTCGCTCATCATGTCTTCGGGAATCAGTTCGCCTTCCTGAAGAGCGCGGAGAATTGCGTCTCGCAGGGCTTCCATCGATTGCGCGGCGTCAAATTCGGAAAGTCCGTAGTATTGCGATTCAAAGCCACTTTGCAGCAGGAAATCGCCCAGTCGCTTCATTAACTCGTCGAGATCGACTTCGTCGGCTGGTTCGCCGGTGTACTTACGGTATTTGACGATCTTCATCGCAGGTTCCTCGTAACCGGTTCAGGGCCTGGCTATCAGTTGTAGCTGCGCCGTGAGCGGTTCGGATTGTCGCGTTCGCGTGCTTCCGGCACGCGCTGCGGTTTCTCGGCGTAGAAGCCGCGTTCTTCGCTGCGGCCCACGCGTCGATGCGCCCACAAACCTTCCAGAATCATTTCAGCGGCCGCGGCAGCAGCGGCTTCATTTTTGCGGTTTGCAACACCGAGATTCCCGATGTGGTCCATCAGCGTCTGTACCTGGCAAAGCTGCTGAAAGCGCTGGGTCGTCGAAACATCTTCCGGAATCTTCAATTCATTCCCCGATTCAAACCACTGCACCACCGGTTGGAAGCTTACGTCCGCAAAATGCTTGCTGAACACGCGGCCAATTGCAGCGCGAATCAGCTCGCGTGCGAGGCTTTCGGCGCCCTTCAGCTCTCCCTCATACTCGAGTTCGAGCTTTCCGGTGATCGCGGGTAACGCGGCGTACACATCGCCAACTCGCGCAACCGCGTGGCTTTCGCGGGCGCGGGCCGCGTGCTGCTCCGCACTGCTGACGACGCTCTCCAACGTGGTGATGGGGAGCCGCTGGCTGACTCCGGAACGCCGGTCTACCCGCTTATCTTCCCGTGCTTGAAACGCGATTTCTTCCACGACCTGGCGCAGATAATCCGGCACGTCGACCCGGAGGTGCGAATCTCGCTTGGTCCAGGCTTCCTGATGGGTGATGGTCATCCCTTCGTCGATGGTCGTGGGGTAGTGTGTGCGGATTTCCGCGCCAATGCGATCCTTCAGGGGAGTGATGATTTTGCCGCGCGCGGTGTAATCTTCGGGATTTGCGGTAAAAACTAAGAGCACGTCGAGAGGCAAGCGCAGCGGGTAACCCTTAATCTGGATATCGCCTTCCTGCATGATGTTGAACAAGCCAACCTGGATTTTTCCCGCCAAGTCAGGCAATTCGTTGATGGCGAAAATACCGCGATTGGCGCGGGGCAGCAACCCATAGTGGATAGTCAATTCGTCGGAAAGGTCTCGGCCGCCGCGCGCCGCACGAATCGGATCGACGTCGCCGATGATGTCGGCAATGGTCACGTCGGGTGTGGCCAGTTTTTCGACATAGCGTTGATCGCGGGGTAGCCACGCAATCGGCGTGTTATCACCCTCAGCGGCGATGCGTTCCCGGCAAGAGCGGCAGATGGGGCGCAAGGGATTGTCGTTGATTTCGCATCCTGCGATAACCGGAATTTCCGGATCGAGCAGCTGAATCAGGCCGCGCAGAATGCGGCTTTTGGCCTGCCCGCGTAGACCCAGCAGAATGAAGTTATGGCGCGAAAGCACGGCATTCACGATTTGCGGAATCACGCTGTCTTCATAGCCATGCACGCCGGGAAACAGGGAGTCGCCGCGTTCGATGGCACACAGCAGGTTACGGCGAATTTCGTTTTTGACCGGTAACGTGCTGGAGCGGGCGTCAAAATCTGGAATGCTCTTCAACTCGCCGATTGTGCGTGGTTTGGAATGACCTGCCGGGTGTGGCGTATTGCTTGCTGTCATGAAGCCCCTATCCGCGGGCCTGGTTCAGGATCCCGCCCTACCACTAATTCAAACCGTGTCCGATACCTTCTCCACCTTGGCGCCGGTCTATCTTGTGTAGATGCAGCGCCCATTCGCGAAGATACCTCAGCATGCGGTCCTGGCGCTCTGCTTCAGAACGCAATTCCAGAACTTGCTGCTTCCACAAAAGGTCCAGCGGAAGAGCGCCCGCGACCGCATAGGAAAGGCGCTCCGGAGGTGTGGCGTCAAAATTGGGGGGCATTCCGGAGAAAAGCAAGGTGTAACAAACTTCGTACAACTCCACGAGTTTCTCGCAATTCTCGTGTTTCAGGAGGCAGTCGTCGTCTTCAAGGTAATCGATGGTTCCTTGCAGCAATGGATCATCACTGAAAAGGTCCAGGATTCGGTAAGGTTGCCGCCCCACGGTGATGATGTCCATACGGCCATCGTCGTACCTCTTCGTTACTTCCAGTATTTCCGCGGTGCACCCGACATGCGCTAATCCGTTCGGCAGCGCCAGAAGCATCCCGAACGGGGCCTTCTCATCCAGGCATTCGCGTACCATGCGGCGGTAGCGCGGCTCAAAAATGTGCAGGGGCAGAAGTTCGCCGGGGAAAAGTACGACGTTGAGAGGGAAGAGCGAAATGCGATCTGGCCGCATGGGTCCCTGGCTGGAATCATACCAGAGGAACACCGGGAGTCAGAGAACCGCCTGTGAATATCCAGCGAATACTGCAGGAGCGCTTAGAATCCGGCGGCCTGCTGGCCACTGCCGGCAAAGTGCGAGCGAACGGAGTATTGGATATTGAAGAAGGGCGCCGCAGCTACCACGGATTGAAGGTCTCCGTCATCGATATAGCGCCGTTTGGGTATGCGGCGAGCAAGAATCGCGAAATTCAGGGGATCGCGCCGAAACGGGTAGGGATTGATAGTGAACTGGCCGGGTGCGGCGGCGCGAATCTCCCAGTCTACCTCTCTGCCGTCATCATTTACCGGCACACCTTCGATCGACGAGTCCTCGCCCGTGCCCAGGCAGAAATAAAGCGACAGCCGATCGAGCGCATCCAAGCGCTGGGCATTCGCCTTAATCAGCTTCTCGTCTGTGAAGGGCCTCGTGGCGAGGTCGTTGCGCAGGTCGACTTTCAGGCGAAGTTGCTGCAAGCGCAGGCGCTGAACGAAATCGTTGGCGAGGTGCTGCTCTTGCGATTTGACGTACTTTGCGGAATACCCCGGAATGGTGGCGTGCGCGCGGTCGTATAAACCCATGCAGTGGGAAATGACCAACAGGCCGGCGTACAGATCTGCTTTCAATATGCGCTCAATGCCACGTTGATACAGGGAAATATGCTCCTCGGTCGGAACGGTCATGAAACTATAGGCACTGAAGGTTTTGGGATCGACTCCCGGCGCCAATTCCCATTCTTGCCATCCGTTATCGTGTTCGGCTGCCGCCAAACAAAAGGAAGAAAACGGTTCGGGTCGTTCGAAGCGATCATTGCCCAGTTCGCGCGCAAAGAATCCCGAAAGGAAGGCGTGGTCGGTTTGGCGAATCACGATGATCGGGTCAGTCTGTTGGAGAATCAAAGTCGACCTTTTCTGGCAAATCGTTGTGCGGTGACATTATCGCCACAGACGGCATTACTTTCCAGTGAAACCGGAATTTCACCTGGTCTGCAGTACATCGAACGGCCGCATCATCTCGTTGTCTTCGTGTTCCAGGATGTGGCAGTGCCAGACGTACCGGCCAGGATAGCCCTCGAACCGCGCGATAATCCGCGTCAGCATTCCTGGATGAGCGCGCACGGTATCTTTCCATCCGGCTTCGTCTGGGTCGGGAGGCACAACGGGTCCGGTGAAGTGCAGTTCTTGCCGGCTGAGGTAGGCGAAGTTTTCGATTTTGCGCCGGTCGAGAATCTGAAATTTGACCAGGTGGAGGTGGATGGGGTGGGAATCATCTGTGGGATTCACGAACGCCCAGATCTCTGTGGAATTGAGAGTGGGATTTTCGGTGACCGGATCGTGCCAGGCCTTGCCATTCAGCAACATTCTGACCGGATTCTGGACCTTATCGTCGATTTCATCGAGCGATAGAAACCGCGTCTTCGCTGCGGCGGATTCCTGCAGCTTTTGCATGGGGCGCAGTGCGAGCGGAAGGGCACTATCGTCCTTGACGCTTGTCGCCGAAACGCGGAATTGCATCAGTGGGACGAAGTCGTCAGTGAGAAGGATTTGTGTGCCGGCGCATTCCTTGAAATCCACCACCAGATCCAAGCGCTCGCCGGGAGCGATCATAATCTGCTGCGCGGCCACGGGAGCGGCCAGCAAACCCTGATCGGTGCCAATCTGGTGTAAGGGCAATTTGTTGGAAAGACCAAGATGATAGAAGCGGCCGTTGCCGGCATTCAGAACGCGGAAGCGGTATTTGCGCGGCTCAACCTCAAGAAAAGGGAACAGTTTGCCGTTGACCAGGTGCGCGTCGCCAAAAAACTCCGGAATCCAAGGTGTATCCGGCTTGTCTGAGACCGGATAGTAGAGCTGGCCATCCTTATCGAACATGCGGTCGCAAATCACCAGAGGAACTTCGTATTTGGCGGGGGGCAAGTGCAGCGCGTCTTCGACCTTGTCGCGAACGATATAAGCTCCGGCAAGACCCGCAAAAATATTTAGGCGGTTAATGCCCATGGCGTGGTCGTGATACCAGAGCATGGCCGCGTCCTGCTGGTTCGGATAGTGATACACCGCCGATTTTCCCGGCACGAGCCAGTTTTCCGGATAGCCATCGCTTTCGGGCGGAACTTTGGCGCCGTGGACATGGGCGACGGAGCGAACTTCCGGCTGATCCTTTTCCGCGCCGTGCAGGGTGTGGTCAATGGGCAAGAAATGTTGGTGCGGTAGTTCGTTGGCCCACTCCACCAGTATTTCCTGTGTGCTGGCTACATCGAACGTCGGTCCGGGAAAGCTGCCGCCGAATCCCCACATGCGTGTGGGCTTCAAGTCGCGGTGAACGTGGGTGTCGAAGGCTTGCATGCTCACGCGATAGAAGGGAATTTTGATTTTGGGATCTGTCGGGCTGGGCCGCGTGGTCATGCTGTGGGCGAGCGCGGGAATCGGAAGGGGATCGACGAATTTTGCAAGCGAATTGGGATCGAGAGCCGGACGCGCCTGAATGGGGGCGGCGTGTTGGTGTCCGGATTGACGCGCGAGCGTTGCTCCAGCAGCGAAGGCGCTGCGGCGCAGAAAGTCTCGCCTACTGATGGGCATAGTTCAGGCCTTTCGCGATGCGAATCAACGACGAGATCGTTCGCGCAAAAAACAGCGGGCGAACGAATCGAAATCCGCTCGCCCGCCCCATTTTATCATTCCTAGCCGCTGCAACTTGAGCGGCTGCCTCGGTGATCGAAGAACCAGCCTGACTACCAGTTGTGTCCCTGGGCTTCGCCCGTGCTCGGATTGAGAATCAGGACTCCGTCTTCCTCACGGCAGTGGCTGAAATCAAACATGTTACTGATGGTGCCAGCGATTGCGTCGGTGGAACCGTCGCCAATGCGTTCGCCGCCCAGCCAGTTGTCCTCGATGAAGCGAATCGTGGAGCTTTGATCCGTGGTGGTGTGATCGACATAGTTGGATTTCGCGTACGGCGAAATCACCATGTAAGGCAGGCGTGGGCCATAGCCGCAACGGCCCTGTGCCGGATAACCGTTCACACCAGGCAGAATGGTGGCAGTGCTGCTCCCGCACTGGCCCGTGCCCGTCAGAGCGTCGGCGGACGTCTGGGATTGGTTGACGATGGGGCTCATCTGATGATCGTACCAGCCGTCGGAATCGTCGTAATTGATGATGACCGCGGTGTTCTTCCATTCCGGGCTCTTCATCAGGAAATTGATGGTGTTGACGACGAAGGTCTGTTCATCGAGAGGGTCAGAATAGCCGGCATGCGCATCCTGGTAACCAGGAGCCTTCAAGAAGACGACTTCGGGGAAGTTCCCGGCTTTCACGGCGTCGAAGAAGTCGTGGGTGTCGTACTGGTGGTTAGCCGGACCGTTGTTGCCAATTTCCCAAACGTTCGACGGACGGGCGTGAGTTGGGTTGGCGGTCGAAGCGTAATACTGAAACGGCTGGTGGTGCGGAATGTAATCGGCTTTGGTCTGCCCGGTGATTGCGGAGGTGGTGGTGCGCTTG
This sequence comes from Verrucomicrobiia bacterium, assembly GCA_035506955.1. Lineage (GTDB taxonomy): Bacteria > Acidobacteriota > Terriglobia > Acidiferrales > UBA7541 > Acidiferrum. The sequence goes on along the minus strand of DATJOO010000008.1, from coordinate 1,617 downwards.
CAGCCGCTGGTGCCGTTTGAATTGGTGATGGTCAGGTCGAAGCCGCCTTCGAAGAAGCCCCAAGAAACGTGCGCCGCAGTGAGCAGGTCGCCGATGTTCTTGCCGCCCATGCTGAACTTCTCGCCAGTGGAGGTGGAGCAAACGTCGCCATTCGGGTCAGCGTCGCTAATTACCGTGAAACCATTGCCGCCGTCGCTGATGATGGCGCCGGTGCCGTTAACGTTATTGATGGCGCCGTTGGTTTGCCCGGAAATGAGGTTCAGAGCGCCCGGAGTGGACGGCCCGAAGTTGGTGTCATAGGAGTTGTCGTTCAGAGCGAAATGCTGCGCATAGTTCCAGAGCGCGGTGACAGTATTGCCGTCGTAGTAGCCCAGCACCAGGCCAGTGGTGTCGACGAGAGCGGGAGGCGCAGTGGGCGGTGGCCCGGCAACGCCGGTGTTCGCGGGAAACAAATCCATCACGCCGTGATCGAAAGCCAGTTGTTCGGGAGTGTAGTCGTGGTCTTGGTCATTGGTAGAAGCTTGCGAGCGGTCCAGGCGGAACGGATTGCCTGCGCCCGCGGCGTTCGCCGGGTTCAAATTGGGGTTATTGGTGAGCAGGCCACCAGAGAACAATCCATTCACGGCCGGCGTATCTGCGGCGCCAATGAAACGAGGCTCGCCCTTCGGGTTAGTCGCCGTCGGATATGTGCCGAAATAATGATCGAACGAGATGTTTTCGCCAAAGATGATGACAATGTGTTTGATCGGAGTAGCTGTCGAACCAGAACCATCGCCGCCGGGAGTGGGGACACCGAAAATCACCCCGGGGTTGAGCAAGAGTGCTGCGAGCAGAACAATGAAAAGCCTGCGCATACTGAACTACCTCCATGAAGTTGTGTCTGACGCCGGACCTGGAGGCAGTCAGAAAAGTTAGGAGAGGCTATTCGCCGAAAGTTACAGCGGAATGAACGAGGGATGCACCTTGCGTGAAGCGTGGGAAACATGCAGGAGCTGATTTTGTTTGGGGAGCCCGGAAACGAGTCGCATGCCGTTAGAGATTTCGCTGAAGAATGGGCTAAAATGTCCTGAGCGTGCGGGAGTGGCGGAACTGGCAGACGCGCAAGACTTAGGATTACATGCACAGTTGTAGTACGCACTGAAAACAAAGGCACTGAGTTCGGTTTCGTTAGGCTAAATTAGGGTGTTTTTGGAGAGTTTGGTGCAAATTGTGGTGCCAAATGCACTATTTTGGTGCAGTCGAATTTGCACAATTATGGTGCACGAGGCCCGCGGCAAAAGTCCCGCGTCGATCGCCGCGATCCGGATATGCACCAGGCAGTCCAGCTTGTGAAGCTGAACTGGGTGTTTCTTACACCGCTACATCTTCATCTTGTGAAGAAAAAGATGCTCCGTCTTTTTGTTTCGGGTGCTGACTCAGCACCCGAAGGCAAACCAGGCCATCAGCCACTAAGGCAATGATACTGGCAGCAACTTCTCCGATACCCGAACAAACCAGGAGTTGTCCTGTCGTCGGCGTGGCAGGAATAGAGCGAACAGAAAGCATCCTAGCTTTTTCGGGTGCGACGGTCCAAGAACCACAAGATAATTCCCACTCCCAACAAGATTGTCGGCCATT
>DATJOO010000007.1:0-36259 GCA_035506955.1 Verrucomicrobiia bacterium | reverse complement strand
CCGCTGATCAAGCTGTTTATCGAACACCGCATGGAAGTGGTTCGCCGGCGCACCATTTTTGAATTGCGCAAAGCCGAAGAGCGCGAGCACATCCTGGTCGGCTACCAGATCGCTCTCGATCACCTGGACAATGTCATCCGCATCATCCGCGGATCCACCAGCCGCGCCGATGCCAAGGAAAACCTGTTCAAGTATTTTACCGAGCAGGACGTCACCATCACCGAGAATGGCAAGCCCAGGAAACTCGAAGGCGTTAAGCTGGATGGACGCAAGTACCGCTTCCTCGGTGCTGCCGAAATCGAGGCCGCCGGCCGCGGCGCCGGTCTCGGTCTCTCGTACATTCAGATCGACGCTATCCTCGAACTGCAACTCCACCGCCTGACCCAACTTTCCATCGATGAAATCCTCAAAGAGTTGAAGTCCATCCGCGACCTCATCACCGAATTGCGTGAAATCCTGGCCAGCGACAAGAAACTCAAGCAGGTGATTACCGGCGAATTGCGCGAGGTCCACAAAGCCTACGGCGACGACCGCCGCACCCAAATCGTCGACAAGGTCGACGAAATCAAGCTCGAAGACCTGATCGCCGACACTGACCAGCTCATCACCGTCAGCCATGCCGGCTACATCAAGCGCACTCCTACCGAAACTTACCGCCATCAGTCCCGCGGCGGCAAAGGTCGCATCGGCGCTAAAACCAAGGAAGAAGATTTCGTCGAGCATCTCTTCGTAGCTTCCGCCCACAGCTACATCCTGCTCTTTACGTCTAAGGGCCGCGTTTATTGGCTCAAGGTCTACGAATTACCCGAAGCCGCCGCCGCCACTCGCGGCAAAGCCATCTCCAGCCTCGTGAAGTTCCAGGAAGACGAAAAGCTTACCGCTCTCGTCGCCGCCACCAACCTCGAGGAAGAAGGCCGCTTCGTCTTCCTCGCTACAAAATTTGGCACCGTAAAAAAGTCTACGCTCACGGAATTCTCGAACCCGCGGTCCACCGGCATCATCGCCATCACTCTCGAAGCCAAAGACGAACTCATCGGCGCCAAGCTCACCGACGGCAAGCAAATGATCTTCCTCGCCAGCCACGAGGGCCAGGCCATCCTCTTCCGCGAAACCGAAGTGCGCCCCATGGGCCGCAACGCTGGCGGCGTCAACGGCATGGATCTCGACAAGGAAGACTACGTCGTCAGCATGGACGCCGTTCAGCCGGACTTCGAGATCATCGCCAAGGAACACAAGCAGACCACCCAGAACCTCGAAGAACTCGAGAACGAGCACATCAAGGATTCCCTCACCACGCTCATGCTCACCGTCGCCGAGAAGGGTTACGGCAAGCGCACTGCCCTCGCCGAGTACCGCATCACTTCTCGCGGTGGCAAGGGCGTCGTCAACATGAAGACTACCGACCGCAACGGTGCGGTCGTCGCCACCCTGCAGGTCACCGAGGAGTCCGACGTCATGATCATCACCGAGCATGGCAAGGTTATCCGCGTCCACGCCAACGAGATTCGCGAAGCCGGTCGCTCCACCCAGGGTGTGCGCCTCCTCCGCCTCGACGAACAAGATTCCGTCGCCGCCGCCGCCGTTCTCCAGGACGAAGACGAAGAAGAAAAGAAGTAATCGCTGTACATCTGCGAAAAATACTTGCTGAGGAGGCGGCGCTTCAGCGGCTGCGTAACGCCACACGTACTGTCGGGCTTTCCTCCCTGAAGACTCTCGCGCCGTCAAATAGCCTCTGTGGTGAAATCTTATCCCGCGGCTTCGCAGCACTCGCCAACCACGTCAACCCTGCGCTAAAGTACTTCCATGAAAATAACACATCGTGTCTTCGCGTTTGCCTTCCTGCTTCTTTGTGCCTCTTTCGTCGTTTTCGCTTTTCCACCAGCCGCATCTAAGCCCTCTATGGACTCCGGTTATCTCGCTTTCGTCGGCACCTACACCGGCAAAACCGGCAGCAAGGGCATTTACGCCTACGATTTCGACGAGAAAAACGGCAAGCTCAAGCGACGCGGCGTCGCTGCCGAAACCGAAAGCCCTTCTTGGTTCGTGATTCATCCCAACGGCAAGTTTGCTTACGCCGCCAACGAAGCCGGCCAGAATAGCACCATCACTTCATTTTCCGTCGATGCCAAATCCGCTAAGCTCACCCAACTCAATCAAAAGCCCGCCCTCGGCCAGGATCCCTGCTATCTCTCCTTCGATAAAACTGGAAAATATCTCCTCGTCGCCAACTACAGTTCCGGCAACGTCGTCGTCTTTCCCATCTCCACCGACGGCACCCTTGGCGATGCTACCGCTAACGTGAAAAATGCTGGCCCTCTCGGCCCCAATAAGCAGCGCCAGGAAGCTCCGCACGCACATTGGATCCAGGTCGCTCCCGACAATCGCTACATTCTCGTTGCCGATCTTGGCCTCGACGCCATCCTCAGCTACCGCTTCGATCCCAGCAAGGGCACGCTTACCCCGAACAATCCTCCTTCCGCGAAACTCAACCCCGGCTCCGGTCCACGTCACGTCGCCTTCGCGCCCAACGGCAAATACGTCTACGTTATCAGCGAGCTCAGCAACACCGTTACCTCCTTCAACTACAACGCCGCGCAGGGCACGCTCTTCGAGTTCCAGATTCTCTCCACGCTCCCCACCGATTTCAGCGCCCGCAATGACGACGCCGAAGTCGTCGTTCATCCCAATGGCAAGTGGCTCTACGCCTCCAATCGTGGCCGCGACACCATTACAGTCTTCTCCATCAGTTCCGCCGACGGCTCTCTCACCCACATCGGCGAATTTCCCACCGGCGGCAAAGAGCCTCGCCATTTCGCCATCGATCCTACCGGCCAGTACTTGCTAGCCGAGAATCAAAACTCCAACTCCATTGCCACGTTCCAAATCGACCAAACCACCGGCTCCCTAAAACAAGTCTCGATCGAAAACGACATTCCGTCTCCGGTCTGCCTGACCTTCTTGCACTAATCGCACCCGTAACACAGGCTTTCAGCCTGTGTCGGTCTTTGACAACGGTCTTTCGTGGCAAATTAAATTTGTCGTTCCCAGCGGAGTCTTCGGAGCCAGGAATCCCTTTGTGCGCCCTGCGCTCCGCTCAATTCTGCGCTAAAATCGCCTTTGGCTTAAATACAAGGAGCCCCATGGCCCGCCCGTCTCGCTTGAGCTTCGCGCTGTTCGCCTGCGCTGCATTGTTCTCCAGTGCCACCGCTTTTGCCGACGGCGACACGCAGCCCGCCCGCGATCCCAAGCAGCCCGTCGACGAGGCCTACACCGCCAAAATCCAGAAATACACTACCGCGCCTTACTTTTCCTCTCCCCTCGTTGACTATCTCCCCGCCAGCAAAAACGTTCCCACTCCCGAAGTCGTCCTCGGCGACATTGCCGGCGCGCCCGGCATCCTCCCCTACGCGGAAGACGTCTACAAATACATGCGCCTCCTCGAAAAGGCCACGCCGCGCGTGAAGGTTTTCTCCATCGGCACCACCGAAGAAGGCCGCCAGATGATCGCCGTGGCCGTTTCCTCCGAATCGAACCTGAAAAATCTCGAGCAGAACCACCAGCGTCTCGCAAAGCTGGCCGATCCTCGCACCTTCCAACTCAACGACGCCGAAGCCGATAAACTCGTCGCTGAATCCGTGCCCGTCTACTACATCACCGGCACCATCCACTCCCCGGAAACCGGCGCGCCCACCGCCCTGATGGAACTCGCCTATCGCCTCGCTGTCGACGACAGCCCCTACGTCCGCGATATACGCGACAATGTCATCACTCTCATCACTCCGGTCGTCGAAGTCGACGGCCGCGACCGCGAGGTCGACATCTACAAATGGCACCTCGCTCACCCCAAAGATTTCTATCCCCCGCTCATCTACTGGGGTAAATACGTTGCCCACGACAACAATCGTGACTCCATGGCCGTCAAGCTCAAGCTGACCGAAAACGTCCTCAACACCTACGTTGGCTGGGACGCTCAGGTCCTACACGACCTCCACGAGTCCGTGCCTTATCTCTACGACAATACCGTCGGCGACGGTCCTTATAACGCCTGGGTCGATCCCATTCTCGTTGACGAATGGCAAATGGTCGGCGCCCGCAATGTCGCGGACATGACCAAGTTCGGCATGCCCGGGGTCTTCACTCACGGCGACTTTGACACCTGGTCCCCGGGCTATCTCATGTTCATCGCCGCCATGCACAACGGCATCAGCCGCCTTTACGAAACCTTTGGCAACGATGGCGCCGACACGCGGGAGCGCACTCTCGAGCCCGACGAATATGCGCGCACCTGGTATCGCGCCAATCCTCCACTGCCGAAAGCGCTCTGGTCGCAGCGCAATAACAACAATTACGAGGAAACCGGCCTGCTGACCACACTCCACTATTTCAGCGACAACCGCCGCATGTTCCTCAAGAATTTCTACCTCAAGAGCAAGCGCTCCATCGAAAAACCAACCACTGAAGGCCCCGCCGCCTACGTACTACCTTCCGATGACCCGCGCTCCACCGTGCAAGCCGACCTGCTGCGCGTCATGCTCAAGCAGCACGTCGAAATTTCTCGTGCCACCTCCGCTTTCACCGTCGCGCTGCCTCCGAAGAAAGAAAAGAAGCCCAAGCCCGGCGAATCCGAAGAGAAGCCAAAGGCTGCGGCTCCCACTTCCCGCAGCTTCCCCGCCGGCAGTTACGTCATTCGCATGGACCAGCCTTACTCCCGCGTTGCCGACGCGCTGCTCGATTACCAATATTGGAGTCCCGACGACCCGCAGAAAACGCCCTACGACGACACTGCCTGGACCTTCGGCGAAATGTTCGGTGTGCAAGTCGCGCGCGTTACCGACTCCAAAGTCCTCAACGTGCCCATGGAGCGTGTCACCGAACTGCCCGCCGCAGGCGGTATCCAGGGCGACGGCAGTCTGTTTGCTATCGACAATCACGCCGAACCCGCCCTCGCCACTCTGCGTTATCGCCTGAAAGGCGCCAGCATCGACGCCGCTGAAGAGCCCTTCCGGGTTGCCGACCGTAAGTTCAACCGCGGCACTTTCTTGATTCGCAGTGCCAATCGTGCCGACTTGGACGCCGCCGCAAAATCCCTCGGCCTACGCGTCGTCGCTCTTTCCTCAGCGCCCAACGTGAAGACCCATCCAGTTCGCGCGCCCCGCATCTTGTACATCCACACTTGGATCAGCACACAAATGGAAGGCTGGTGGCGCCTCGCCCTCGACGATCTTCAAATTCCGTACGACTACGCAAGCACCCAGGCGCTGGCCAAAATCCCCGACCTCAACGCCAAGTACGATGTGATCCTCTTTCCGCCCGTCGGTTGGAACAGCAGTTCTACCACCATCATCGATGGCCTGCCCACCAACTGGGGCAATCCGCTCCCTTGGTTGAACACACCGCAAACGCCTAATCTCGGCAAGGTCGACTCCACTCCGGACATGCGCCCGGGCCTCGGTTGGGAAGGCGTTGCCAAGTTGCAAGACTTCGTCGCCAAAGGCGGCGTCCTTCTTACCTCCACCGACACTTCCCAATTCGCCCTCGCCATTGGTCTCGGCAATGGCGTCACCGCCACGAAATCCGACAAAATGAAAATCGTTGGCGCCATCGTCGGCACCCGCCTCGTCGATCCCGCCAGCCCCATCGTGTACGGTTACGACGAAAAGGTCTCCGCCTACTGCGATAACGACCCCATCTTCTCCGTCAACAGCCTGCTCTGGTCCCACCGCCGTCGCTTGGATAGCGATTCCAACAATCGCCCCACCGGCCGCGGCACCAAGGACGATCCCGATTACGTCGTTGGGCGCATCGCCACAGAAATTCCCGAGCAACCCGAGCACCAGCAGTGGGAAGTCCCCATTCCCACCGACGAGCAGCGCGACAATAACCCTCGCGTAATTCCGCCCACCGACCGCGCCCGCATCGTGCTCCGCTACGCCGATTCCAAGGATCTGCTCATCTCCGGCCTGGTCGAAAATGGCGGCGAGATCGCCCAGCATCCCGCCGTTGTCGACGTCCCCAGTGGCAATGGGCACGTTGTCCTCTTCTCCATCAACCCCATTTACCGCGGCGAAACCGAAAACACCTACTCCCTCGTCCTAAACACCCTGCTCAACTTCGATAACCTCAACGCCGGCCGCAAGAACGAAGACAAATGAACCCCTCTTCGTTCTGTGCGTTGTCGCCGACCCACTGTTAACCAGCATCATGTAGCTCACCCTTTCCAGGGCTGAGGCCTTTTCTTTCTCATCCGCTGTCTTACACAATCTTCGACCCAACTCCTTTGCGGGTGGCCCCACCCCCGGTGATGAGCAAGGACAAGACCCACCCTCAAACAATTAACTGTAGAGGGTTGACTCCCGCCACTGCGACAACGCACTTGCGCTTATCGCCATTTGGATTACAATCCCCTGCGATATGCCCAAGCGAAAATCGAAGAAACCCGCCAAACGGCGTCCCCGCCGCAATTCCCGCGGTGCCAAAGTCACCAAGCTTCCCAAAGGTGCCCTCACTCTCGTGGTCATGCTCCGGGCCAAGGAAGGACAGCACCTGCTCCTCGAAGCCGAATTACGCGCTCTCATCTCGCCGACCCGCAAGGAGGAAGGTTGCCTGCAATACGACCTGCACCGCAGCGCCGAACATCCTGGAACCTATCTCTTTCACGAAGTCTGGGAGACTCGCGAGCATCACACCGCCCACACCCGCACTCCCCATTTCCTTCGCTGGAACGCCCGCAAGGATTCCCTGCTAGCCTCGAAAGAATCCGCTTTCTGGCAGCAAATCGCCTAACCCGTACCAGTTTTCCGCCTCTCTGCACGCCGGCCAGAAAAGAAATTGTCATCCCGAGCGCAGCGAGGGATCTGCTTTTCTCACCGCGTGTCGCTTTTGGCACACCGGCTCTTAGCGACTAAATAAAATCGCCTAACCCACCCGCTTCGACATTCGCGCCACGTTCAACGCCAACCCTTTCCCCAACGGCGTCTCCAACGTTTCCTCCTTCGAGTATCCGCGCGCCGCCTCTTCACACGCCCGCAAAATGCGTCTCGCCAATCCCCGCCGCACCCAATCCGGATGCACGAAAAACGGCCGTATCTTCGCGGCATCCCGCTCCGGATCCAGCAGGGAGCTATCGCGATTCGGTCCTTCGTCGCTGCCGAACAGGGTCCTGCGTTTACACCAGCCTCCGCACGCCACGATAAATTTGTCCTTCGACTCGTTCGCGGTTTCCACCACGTAGTAGCTTCCATCCACAATCGTCTGCCACGCCCCCGCCTCAACTCTCCGGCGCCTCTACGTAGTACCCGGGCCGCGCTCGCACGAACAAGCCCTTGCGATCCACGGTCACACTGATTTCGTGATAGCCATCGCTTGCGTCACCCGAAGGCGTATACGACAGCGTGTATTGCGAGTGCAACTCCCCGCCAATCTCGTCGATCGCATTCTCGATCGAGTAGTTCTTCCACGTCGAAACGTGCTCCCCGCCCGTCGCTGCCGACGCAATCTCCAACTGGTGCGACGTCACCTTATCCTTCACGTGCGTCACCACCCACACCGCCAGCCCGATCAGATTCGGCCCTCCCGCCGCACTTGCATCGTTATCCGGCGTCTGTACCGTTCCTGGCGGCCCCGGCATTCCAAAAATGCCATCTGGTGTGGCCCGTGGCACCGGTTGGGGGTCCGGCTTCTTAGTGAGATCCGCGCGCAACCCGGAAATGCCCACGGTATAAATCGTCACATTCGCCAGTTGCGCTTGCCGCAACACTTCTCCCAATTTATCTTCGCTGCCTTTATCGTGCGCTTCGCCAATCACCAGCATCACCCGCCGTTTTCCTAGATCCGTCGCGGATACTTCCGGCCGCGAACGCAACAATTCCACCGCCTTCGACATCGCGTCAAACAACTTTGCGCCCGAATAACCCTCCTTCAATCCACCCATCGTTCGTTCCATCGCATCCGGACTGCTGCTGAAGTTTTGCAAAACTTTCACTTCATCGTCGTAGCTGACTACCGCGCCTTCGCCCGTCGGTCCCATCACCGTTTGCGAAATCAAAATCCCCGTCTTCCGGATGTGCGCCAAAACCGGCGCAATACGCGAGCTTGTTTCCACCACCACCACTAGCGAAACCGGATCTCCGCCCAGTGTGAAGTGCGTGATGATCTGTGGCACACCGTTATCCGTCACGTGAAAATCCGATTTCTCCAGCGTGTTTACCATCTCTCCTTTGTCATTCCGCACCGTCACTGGCGTATTCACCAGCAGCGTCCGTACGCGAATATTCTGCGGCGCTCTCTGTGCCGTCACTCCCTGTTGCGGCGTCAGTGGTCCTTCCGGAGCCTGCGCGTGCGCGGTGAAGGGGATCAGACACACAAGCATCGTCAAACCGATCTCTCGCACAAAATTCTCGCCGATCTTTTCAACCCGTCTCACAGACTTGTCTACTCCCCGTGTACTTCTTTCGACGCATCCGGACCCAAAGGCGTTGCCGGAACTCCGCGCTCTGCCTACAATCGTAACTCGCTTCATTTGGAGATAGCCCATGCCCGACGGCAAGCGCCTCAAGCCCCAACACGCCCCCAAAGCTCCCCACGAAAACCAATCCTTCATGCAGAGCACCCCGGCGCGTCCCATTCGCATCCTCGCCGAATATATCCACCCCCTCGCACAGCTCAAAAAAGAGGGCATTGGCGACACCATCGTTATGTTCGGCTCTGCCCGCATCGACTCCCACGAAACCGCCGCGGGCCGCTACACTCGCCTCAAAGAAATGAATACCTCGCGCATGAACAAAAATAAGTTCAAGCAACATCACCTCGCGCTCCGCCGCGCCAAAAGCTCCCTCGAAATGTCACGCTATTATGAAGAAGCCCGTCAGCTATCCCACAAGCTCACCTCTTGGGCCCTTTCGCTCGGTGCGCGCCCTCGCCGCTTTGTTGTTTGCTCCGGTGGTGGCCCCGGCATCATGGAAGCTGCCAATCGCGGCGCCTACGAAGCCGGTGGCAAATCCATCGGCCTTTCTATTGAACTGCCTCACGAACAATTCGCTAACCCCTACATCAGCCACGAACTCAGTTTCAATTTCCATTATTTCTTTATGCGCAAACTTTGGTTCGCGCAAATCGCCAAAGCTCTTATCGTTTTTCCCGGCGGCTTCGGCACCATGGATGAACTCTGGGAAATGATGACGCTCTCGCAGACCGGCAAAATGCCCAAACACACGTTGATCCTGATTTACGGCCGAAAATACTGGAATGACGTTTTAAATCTAAAGGCTATGGTTCGCTGGGGTACCATCAACCAGGACGAATTTGATCAACTTCAATTTGCCGACAACGTCGAGGAAGCTTTCGAGCAAATTCGTTCCGGGCTCGAAAAATACCACATGGAAGTGGACCCTTTCTTACAAGCCTACTGAATTTTCTTCGTTCTAAAACTCCCTCTAAGTACTTTTTTATCAATCTGCACTTTCTGGCGTATCCCGTGCACCTTTCTTTTGCGCTGGTTGCTTTGGATGCTGCGCGGCTCTCGCCCTGCCATTCTCTCCGCGCAAACTTAATGGGAATTGTGTAGGAGCGCACAGATGACGCTTCGTTTCGTTTTGGCCCCGGTCGCACTCGCGGGCGCTTTGCTTTTTGCCAGTTCGCCGCTTCTACCCGCGGATGACGATTGCCAGAAGCGCACCATCAACGCCGATCACAAGCTTCATGAAGCCATCCAGAAGCACGGCCCGGATAGTCCCGACGCGCAACACTGGCGCGAGGAACTTGCCGAAGCCCGTTCCTATTGTTATCAGCATGATCATCGCTGGTGGGATGAGGATAATCACAAGTGGCACACCGACCGTGATTGGGATGACCATGACCACGACTACAACCATTGATCTTCTGCTTTCCCCCTGACAACTCCCCCACAGAGGGTGCAGCCTCACACCACTGCACCCTCTCCTACCTTTTTTGTTTTCCAAAACATTTGTCATCCCGATCCTCAGGCTGCAATCTGCGATCTCTTTTTAGTCTCGACCTCAGTCGATCACGCTGTACCGCTGCTTTTGCCGAGGTGTTGTTCGTGTAGTAGCCGAGCTTTAGATCGGCCCAACCGCTCCAACGTAGGGCGAGCCTTCTGCCTTTCGGGCGCCTTCAAAAATAAAAACGGGGCGCCGACCTTCAGCGCCCCGCTTCTTATGATTCCGGTTTATTTTATGTCCCTGCCACTACCTCCGGTTCCTGCATCTCCCCCTCGGGCTCCTGCGAAAACACCGCCTCGAACCGCTTTATTTCATCTTGATCGTGCAGCATCACCACCGGCACCACTCTCATCGACTGTTTGCAGTGGTGGCACTGCACTCCTTCGCCCTGCAGATCTTGCAAGAATCCATCTGTAAACCGGTACTCCGCTCGCTCGTGCCTTGCTTTCTTCTGTAACTTTGCTCCGCAATTCGGACATTGAAATTCCACCACGTCTTGTTGCGGATCACGGTCCAGAGCTGCCCAGCCCGTGCGGCGTACCCCGACAACCTCCGGAATATGCCTGTCTAGCCTTTCCATCGTACCTCCTCCCCCTCCGCTCACCCATTAGATGCTCCCCAACTTCCCATAGATGTACCAAACGGTCGTTTCATTCGTCCCTTCTTCGTTAGTTCAATTCACTAGCCTTAGCAGTAGTCACCACGGCAGCAGCCTTAGGTGTAGCGGCGGGTCTTTAGACTCGTGCTTGCGCGCGGGTGCCCACATGCCGCTTTCGCATGTGGGATCCATGCGTCTTGCCTCCCAATCTTCTTGCTTTGTAGCGGCCGCTTTCTGCTTCCCCTGACGCAGGAAGGGAGGCCGGCGTTTTTCTCCGTTTCTTGCCTCATCCACATGTCAGCCGCTGACACACCCTCTAATCCCTTTCTACTATCCCTGGGAACTTGCAGCCCCCATTGGTGTCAAACGCTGCAGAGGACGCGCGCACCTCACATCCCTGCGAGAGCGGCGCCAGTCTCCTGACGGCAACCCAGGAGGCTGGCGTCGTGAAAGACAACCTCGCAAACACTATTGGAGGTGTGTGATGCCCGTCAGCCCTGTTCTCGAAGACTCGATTGGCTCTTTGCGCAGCTGTCTGGTCGAAGGTGATTCTCTGCAGGAAAAGCGCGCTCGTCGCAGCAAGCAGCGTGCTCTTTTCCTCTCCATTATCGTTCAGCTTCTGATTCTCGCCGCGCTCGTGGTCTTTCCCTTGTTTGGCAAAGGCGAAAACATCGCCAACCGCGTGATTGTTCCCACGGTTCCGTTCTCACCGGGACGCCCGCACACTTCCGGCAAGCCTGCCAACCGCCGTCATGGTGACACTCGGCAGGTGTGTCGCTTCTGTGCGCCTACGTCCATATCTCCGACGATCGTCTCTCGCGATAACAATTCAGGCGTCGACAATAACGTAACGGGCGGCCTCGATGAGATACCCGGTGCTCCGGAAGCCCCGTACATTCCTGGCGCGCCAACCGGTTTCGATACGCGCCGCGACGCTCCTGTGCCGCCAACTCCGCATCGCACGGAACGCCTCCTCGTCAGCGAGCCCGTCATAAACGCCCGCATCGTTCGCCGCATCGAACCCACTTATCCTCCGCTAGCGCTGCAGCTTCGCCGCGACGGTCGCGTCGAACTCCACGCCATTATTTCCACCGACGGCACCGTTCAATCCCTCGAAGTGGAATATGGCGATCCGCTGTTCATCCAATCCGCGCTCGCCGCCGTTCGCCAGTGGCGCTATCAGCCCACCATTCTCAATGGCCAACCCATCGAGGTCGAAACCCAAATCACCGTAATCTACTCCCTGAACCGCTAAGTGGCACAGGCACTCCTGTCGGTGCTCTTGGGTTTGCGGGTGCCCCACACACCGACTTTGTGTGTGGGGTTTCCCAACCAAGAATGTGCTTCTGCTCTTGGGGTTTGCGCTTCAGCCTTTGAGGAATTGCTTCTCGACGCCGCACGCTACAGCAGCGGTTCCCCCGAATACTTCGCAATCACCTGGCGTGCCTGGTCCCGTAACCGCACGATCGCTTGCAACTGGTTCGCATCGCCATTCACAACGCGCTCCGGATAAATCGGCGCCGATAGCGTGATCGTCACATGCGTCGGCCTGGGCAAAATCGTCCGGTCGCGCAAGAATCGCCGTGTCCCTGCCAGCGACACCGGAATCACCGGCGCTCCCGTCGCCACCGCGCCGCGAAACGCCCCCAACTGAAACGGCCGCACGCCATCGTCCGGCGTAAACGTCCCTTCCGGAAACACAAACACGGAATCACCCTGCTGCAAGCACTCCTCAATCTCATCCACTTGTCGCAGGCGCGAATTCGCATCGTGCCGGTCAAACGACAAGTGCCCCATCTGATTCAAAAAAGTGCCAATGAAAATCATCTCGTTCACTTCGCCCTTGGCCACGAACCGGTACGACACGCCCAGCGCACCCATCAGCGGCAACACGTCGAAATAACTCGCGTGGTTCGACGCATACACCTTCGCGCCCGGCGTATCCATGTATTCTTTCCCGACCACTTTCACCCGAATCCCCGTCAGCGCGAACAGCAGTTTTAACGCCGCCGACGTAAACCGCCCCGCCGCGCGATGATCCTTATACAGCCGCACAAGGTTGCACGTCGGAATGATCCACAGCACAAATACAACCAGGAAATAGGCGCCGTAAATCTTTTCCAGCACTGTGCGAATGCCGCTCCACACCGCTTTCACCGCACTTTGCAGGAACGAACCGGTTCCCAGTCGTGCCATCTGCACCCATGCCGGTGCCTTCGCCGCGGAAAGCGTCCCCGCCAGATAAAGTTGCTTCGTTTCGTCTCGCCGCAATTTCCCGCTTGACGTCTTTGGTATGCTCCCCGGTGGAATTAGCTCCACTCGATCCGGGGGCATACCCAAACCGCGCGTCACTTCATCGTTGATCGCCGCCACCACCGACGCGCGCTTCGCCCTGTCCTCCTCCCGCGACTCCGCCACAATCACCAGTTTTTCCGTGCCTGTTTCTACGCCTTTCAACCCGAACGCCACCACGCAGCCCTTGCGGATCCCTTCCACGCGCGACGCCAACTCTTCCACTTCATGCGGATACAGATTCCGCCCGCCTTTGATGATGATGTCCTTCACCCGGCCCGTAATGTAAATCTCGCCATACGCCTGATACGCACGGTCGCCCGAGTTCACCCATCGGTCTTCGCCTTCTTCAACCGCAGGGCCGCCCGCGAACAATTTCTCTGTCGCTTCTTCATTCCGGAAATACCCGCTCGTCGCCGATGCCCCACGAAACCACAAAAATCCTTCTACCCGCTCCGCCACCGGCAATCCAGTTGCGTCTGCAATCACCACTTCGTGCCGCGGCAATGCCACACCCGACGACACAAACGCTATGGCATTTTCATCCTCAATGCCCGCCGGCACCGCACGCCCCTGTGTCGTGAACGTCTCGCGCTCCACGCGATCTACTTTCGGTCCGCGAGACAACGGTGGAAACGTTACGCCCAACGACGCTTCTGCCAACCCATACACCGGCAGCATCGCTTCCGGACGAAATCCGTTCTTCGCAAAGCGATTCGCGAAGCGCTGCAAGGTTTCCGGATTTACTGGTTCCGCGCCGTTCAACGCCGCCCTCCACGAACTCAGGTCCACACCTTCCATGGCTTTTTCCGTTACTTTTCGCACGCACAATTCGTATGCAAAATTCGGCGCCGCCGCAATCGTTCCTTTATATTTCGACACCGCCTGCAGCCAGCGCTCTGGCCGCGTCAAAAACGCCAGCGGCGACATCACCACAAGTGGTGTACCCTGCAGCAGCAGCGTCAGCCACGCCCCAATCAACCCCATGTCGTGATATAGCGGCAACCAACTCACCCCCACATCATCCGCCGTCAGTTGCAACGCTTCCACAATCGCGCGCATGTTTGCCAGCAGATTCGCGTGCGTTAGCGTCACTCCCTTTGGATCGCCCGTGGATCCCGATGTGTACTGTAGCAGCGCGATATCACCGCCTTTGCGCACGCGGCTTCCGCTGATAAATGCGGGCAACGCCCCGGGCGCCGGAGGCGGCTCGTTTTCCGCAACTTCCAGCAGCTTTTCCGCGTCCACCACCTCCAGCAGTGATTTCACCCGCGGCTTCAGCAATTTCGCGACTGCCTCCGCCCTCCGAAATGTCAACAGTACGCACACACCCGCGTTGTTCAGGATCGCTGACTGTCTCTCTGCATATTCTTCAATCCGGTCGGCGCGAAATGGCGGGTAAATCGGTACAGGAATCGCCCCGGCCAGCAAAATCCCGGCGTAACAAACAAAAAACTGGCGCGAAGTCGGTAGCATCAACGCCACACACCCATTCGCCGGCACCCCTCGTCTCGCCAATTCTTCCGCGCATTTCTGCGCGGCGCTCGCCAGCTCGCCAAACGTCAGCGTGCTTGGGTGCTCGCCGCCGCCATCTTCCATGATGATCAGGTGCGTGCGCGCGGCATCGTGCACGCCTCGGTGGCGAATCACTTCCACCAGCGTCTCGGCGCGCTGCGCGATCGACTCCGCCGCGTCTTTCTGAAGTTGTTGGGCAGTTAGCCCCGCGCGCAGCGCTGGCGTTTCTTCTTCGCCCACACCGGTTCCCGGAGCCTTCAGGATCGCCTCGATCAATTCCTCGGGCGTATTCGCTTGGGCTGCCAGCGTATCCGGCAACCTCACTTCGAACGCCGCCTCCAGACGGTTCAGCAGCTCCACGCGCTCCAGGCTTCCCAATCCCAGATCGCGGTCCAGATTTGAATTTACGGAAAGAGTTTCGATCGCCCCGTGGCTGCCCAATTCTTCCAGCAGCCCTCGCAGCACGCTCATCACGCGCTCGCGCAGCCCGGGCAGGTCCAGCTGTGTCGTAGTTGTCGCCAAGTTTTTCCTTCAGTCGAGGACTTTGCGTGAGGCTAACATGCACTCAGCACATTACAAAGCACTGGTTTGCGAGTCGCTGCTTATGTAGGGTGGGTGCCCTACATGCCGCTTTCGCGTATGGGCGTCTCGCCTCCAACGCCCTAAATCCACGTCATCCCGAGTCTGCCTGCGCCAAGCAAGCGCAGCGATGAATCTCCTCGATCTTCGATCAAGGAGTCTCGCCTCAGCTCCCGCCGCCAACCTCTCCTACCCGCTCCGCTCGCCTTCCCCCAAATGCATGAATCGTCCGAGTCCCCGCGACCACCTCTCCACTATGCCAAACGCCCCGTGGAATCACGCACTCCTCCCCGGCCTTCACCTGAATCAGCTGGCCTTCCATGAGCAGCGTGTAGCAGCCCTGCACTACCAGCATGTATTCGTCATACTCATGCTGGTGACCCGCCGACTTCGCGTTTTCCCCGCACGTCCAGAACGCCATCTGGCTGCCGTCCGCTCCATCGAATACATAGCCTTCCACGCCGCGTGTAGCCTGCTGTGCGCTGGCAATGCGATTGGCCGGCTTCTTCATAAACTCCGGAAAGCTGTCCATGGCCGCTCCTCGCTAACCCGCCCAGCTCTGTGTTACGACAGTGCTACGCGGTCTGCTTCTTTGCATATCCTGGCGGCAGCAATGTCGTGGATAGGTCCACTCCGCTCAAATCCGCCTTGCTGATGTCGGTCTCGCGCAGAATCGCGATGCCCATATCCGCTCCGGTGAAATTGGCCCCATCTACTTGCGCGTCGCGGAAGTTCGCGTTGCGCAGTAGCGCCTTATGAAAATTAGCGTTTGTCAGATCGCATCGGAAAAATTCCACTCCGCTCGCTTGTGCTTCCGTCAAGTCCGCACCTGTCAGGCTCGCTTCGGTCATGTCCGTATTCCGCAGGTCCGCTTTGCGCAACCGCGCTCCCCCAAAGTCGGCGCCCGGCAATCGCGCCCCGCGCAGATCGCTGCCTTCCAGGTTCGCGTTCTTCAGAACCGCGCCTGCCAGATTCACTTTGCTCAAGTCGGCGCCCGAAAGATCCGCCCCGCTCAAATCCGCGCGGACCCCGGCCCCTCTCCAAAACTTCTCATGCTCTTCCAGAATTTCCGTTAGTTTCTTGCCCTTATGCCGTAGTCCATTCAATTTTCGCAGTCCCATACAGTCTTCCCCCCAAAAATCCAGTCCTCTATTCTACCCCCGAAAGAACCCGCACCGGCTGCATCCGGCCCCCGCAAGGGAGTATGCTACCTCTTGGGCCAGGAACCCCTTGGCCTGGTTGTGGGGACACATGCGGACGCTCCTGACGCTTCTTGTCGCACTCGCCTTCTCGGCCCTTCCCGCCCTCGCGCAAGAAGACGAAATCGTGGCCAACCTCGCCGGTGGCCGCGTGATCATTCACGTCGCTGCCAACGGCATCATCTTCGGCGCCATCGATCATCCCTTGGAAGCCAAATCCGTACCGCCCCGCGTCGCTACCATTGGCTCCACGCACGTTGGCATCTTTTTCGGCGCTTCCGAGTGGCAGGTCCCCGCGCAGCCCATGCCCATTCGCCTCGACAGAAATGTTGCTGATCTTCGTTCTACCGTGAACACCAAGCAGACCTATCGCCCCGAAGGCGCTGGTGACCCCGACCTTGAGCTCATCGGTGTCGGCTTCCTCGAGAAGCTTCGTCCGCTCGCTTCGCAGCTCCACCACAAATACGACCTCAAGCCTGACGAGCCTCTCCTCGAAATTGTCTTGATCGGTTATGGGCCCAGCGACTACGGGCCCGAGGCTTGGGTGATCGATTATGGTGCGGAGCAACAGTCCGTCAGCGCGGATTTCTGGCAGACCCACCTCCTCCGTCCGCGCTTCACCCAGATCTATCCCCCGGGAAAGCACGAAGCCAAAACCATCGTCGAAACACGTTTTCCCCCTGATCTCCAGGCTGTGCCTCTCACCGGTTTGCTCCAGCAAAATGATCCCCGCATCGCTCAAGTGCGCGCTGACAAGCGCATGGATAAGGTCGCGGAATTTATCGAGCGCGGCCAGGCCAACAAAGTCTCCATGCAGGACGCCGCGGATTTCCTCCGCGCCACTTTGCCCTTCCTTGCCGGTAGTGCCCACTTCATCGAGGGTCAATTGGGCGAAAATGGTGGCTTCGATTGGATCGTTCCTCCAGAAGAACCAAGGGAAAAAGCGAAGCGCGATGAGAATCGCCCCCCCGACGCACCCACCTTGTATAAAAAACCCAACCCCGATCAATAGCCCTTTTTAGATGTCTGTCATTTCCTCCGGAGGGACGGCTTCCATTGCCGTCCCGCAGCGGAGAAATCCCTCTTCGATTTAAAATCCAGCATGACGCCGTCCCACGAAACAATTCCCGCTGCCTCTCCGTCTCTCCTCCCGCCCCGCGTGGAACTCACTTCGCGAATTTCCGCGACTGGGATATGATGCAACCCGTATCCCCATCCAGATGAGGTTCTTCATGCACACTCGATGGCAGACGCTCGTCCTGGTTTCCGTTTCTGCAGTAGCAGTCAACCTCCTCGTCGGCCACAAGTCTTCCCCGATCGCCGCACCGCAGACCGCCCCTCCCGCAGCGCCGGTATCCGCCGCTCCCGCCCCCGATTCCTCCGCAATTCCCGACACCGTCATCGCCATCAACTCTCCCACTCCCATGTCTCAGCGCATCGTCCACTATCAAATCGATGCCAAGTACGATCCCGTCAAGCACACCATAGACGCCACGGAAACGCTCACCTACCACAACCTCACCGGCCAAGCCCTCGACCACTTTCCTTTCCATCTTTATCAAAACGCCTTTCAGCCCAGCTCCACCTTCATCCGCGAAGCCAAGCGCGACGGCAATCGCGACACCTCCTACGACAAGTGGGATCCCAAAGAATTCGGCTCCGAAGAAATCAAAAGCATCGAAGTCGTCGGCCAGGGCGATCTTACTCCCCAGCTCCATTACATCGCCCCAGACGACGGCAATAAGGACGACAAGACCGTCATCGATTTGCCCGTGCCCAAACCCATTCCCGCAGGCGCCATCGTCCAATTCAAAATTGTCTTCCACGACCAAATGCCCGAAACCCAAGCCCGCTCTGGCTGGAAACGCGATTTCGTTCTTGGCGGACAGTGGTTTCCGAAAGTCGGTGTATGGTGGCACGGCGCCTGGAACTGCCATCAATACCACGCCACCACCGAATTCTTCGCGGACTTCGGCGTCTTCGACGTCAAGCTCACCGTCCCACAAAACCAGGTCGTCGGCGCCAGTGGCGTCGAACTCTCCAGCGTCAACAATCCCGACGGCACCAAGACCGTCGCCTACCACGGCGACGATATCCACGATTTCGCCTGGACCGCCTGCCCCCGCTTCAAAGTTCACGAGGCCACTTACCAATCGCAAATGGGGCTGGTCAAGCTGCGCTTCCTCATGCAGCCCGCGCATTGGAGTCAGGCTGCCCGCCACGAACGCATCACTCGCGAAACCCTCGATCGTTTCGAAAAATGGTACGGCCCTTATCCCTACAAATCCCTGACCGTCGTTGATCCCGAGCCCGATTCCGCGGCCGGCGGCATGGAATATCCCACTTTCATCACCGGTGACAGCAGTTGGTTTGAGCCCGAAGGTCTTCGCCTCATCGAGCTGGTCGTCGAACACGAATTCGGCCACCAATATTGGTACGGCATGGTCGCCACCAACGAGTTCGAAGATGCCTGGATGGACGAGGGCATCAACAGCTATACCGAACTCAAGGTCATGGACGACATCTTCGGGAAAAACACCTCGATCTTGCAGATTGCAGGCATTTCCATGGGCGAGCCCGGTCTGCAACGCCTCAGTTACATCGGCGTCGCCGACCTCGATCCCATGGCCCAGAAGGCCTATGACTATTACAGCTACGGGTCCTACGGCGGCATCACCTACGGCAAAACCGCCAGCGTGCTCTACACCCTCGAGGGCATCGTCGGCGCCGACACCATGCAGAAGGTCATGCACACCTACTTCATGAAGTACCGTTTCACTCACCCCACCAAGGAAGATTTTCTCAAAACCATCGAAGAAGTTTCCGGTAAGGATCTCCGCTGGTATTTCAATCAGGCCGTCTACGGTTCGCCCGTCCTCGATTACGAAGTCCGCAAAATCGATTCCTTCCCTGTCAACTGGTACGTCGACGAAAAGCAAAGGAAACACGAGAAGAAGAGTGACATCGTCTATCAGTCCTACGTCTCGCTGCACCGCAAAGATGATTTTGTCATGCCCGTCACCGTCGAAATTAAATTCGACAACGGCGAAACCGTTCGCGAACACTGGGACGGACAAAGCCGCTGGACCCGTTTCAGCTATCAGAAAAAAGCCAAGGTGCTCTCCGCCGAAATCGATCCCGATCACACCATCTACATCGATCGGAACAATTTCAACAACAGCTATACGGATAAGTCCAACCCCAAAGCCACCTTCAAAATTTCCACCTATTGGCTCTTCGTCACCCAATGGCTAGCCCAAGCCTTAGCCTGGTGGGGCGTCTAGCGATGCCAATCCAACCTTTACAACTGATCGCGACTCTGCCCTTGGTGGGAGTTTCTGTAGGAGGTCGGGGCTTTCAGCCCCCATGCAGGTCGCACAAAACAAGTCGGGCTTTAGCCCCTGAAGACTCCTCCCACTCCCTACTCCTGGGTGCTTCGATTCGTGCGGCAATTAGGGATGAACACCGATGAATGAAAACAACGGACTACTAAGTTCTGGCTGGGCAATGCTGATGCGCAACAAGCGCTACATCTTCTGGTTCTGGCTCCTCAATCTCACCCTCGCCGAGTTCGGCACCGGTGCGTTTCGTCGCAGCGCCCACGCCATTCTCGATCACAGTCTCGCCTCCGGTCGCCTCGTTCACGGTTTCGATATGGCCACTTTCAGCGAACTGCTCGCCCGGCCCGACTTCGGCCAGATGTCCGCGATGACCATGCCCGCCTTCTACTTCGCCTTCCTCTTTTTCCTGGCCACCGCGCTATTGCTCCCGGGCGTCTTCGAAGGCTATGCCGCCACCTTCCGCTTGCCCCGTCAGGATTTCTTCCGCGCTTGCGGCCGAAATTTGTGGCGCTTCATTCGCATTTTGATCATCGCCGCCATCATTATGGGCATCGTCGCGGGCGCTCTCTTCGCGTTGCAGGGCTTCCTCGTGAAGAAGGCGGGAGAAAGTACCAATGAAATCCTGCCCTTTGAAACACGAATGGTCACCCTCGCGGTCATTTTTCTCATCATGACCATCCTGCGCATTTGGTTCGATCTCGCCGAAGTCGAAACGGTCTTGAACGATCGAAACGCCGTACGCAAAGCCATCCGCCTCGCGTTTCGCCACACCTTCCGCAGCCTGCCTCGCCTGGTCACTGGTTACGTCGTGGCCGCCATCCTCGCCGCCATCATCCTCGCCGCCGGCCTGTGGTTCTGGAATCGAGCCGTCGGCCCGGAAAGCATCCTTGGCGCATTTCTGCTAGCGCAATTCATCCTCTTCTTGTTGCTGATCCCGCGTTTCTGGCAGCGCGCCATGGCCGTTTCCTACTGGCAGCAGCACATGCGGCTTCCCGCTGCCGTCACCGCGCCGGCACCCGAACCCGTCTTCGTCCAACCCGTTCCACCGGTACCGCCACCCCCGACGCCCGATATTCCCCCACAACCCCAAGAATCCTGACGCCAAGCGATGTAGCACAGGCTTCAGCCTGTGCGCATCTGCGCAGCGCAGAGGTTCCGGAGCTTCGGCTAGCTAGGACACGAGTGCTTACGAATGAACTGGGCTCTCGGGGCCCGTGTCTCCGGTGGCAACGGCTTTACATCGCTGTTTGGAAGGTTTTGTAGCGGCCGCCTCCTGAGGTGGGCGTACGCTTTGCATCACAGAAAGCAAACCCGTCATTCCGAGCGTCGCGAGGAATCCCTCTTAGAACCCCTCGCTCGCCCAGTGCTTTGCACCGCAGCAGGCTGAATAACTCACGGGTTCTTTCGATCCGCATTTCGTATGGTGCTGCACGTCACTCCCCACCTTTACCTAGGCCCTCAGTCTCCAGCCGCCGAAACCTGTCGGCCGTGCCGCCCGATATCGCGCCGGTAGTGCATTCCCTCAAAACGAATTTTCGCCGCAGCTTGATAAGCCTTTTCCAGCGCCGCATCCAGTGATCTGCCGGTAGCGGTTACGCCCAACACGCGCCCGCCGCTCGTCACAATCTTCTCCCCATCGCGTTTCGTTCCCGCGTGCAACACCTTTACATCCGGAATCTTTGCCGCGTCTTCCAGCCCGCGAATCTCTTTGCCACTTTCGAACTTTCCCGGGTAGCCACCCGAAGCCAGCACCACGCAAGCACTCGCTCCCGCCTTCCATCTCAGCTTTTCTGTTTGCAGCTTTCCCGCAGCCACGCCGCCCAGCACTTCTGCTAGATCAAAATCCATCCGTGCCGCAATCGCCTGCGTTTCCGGGTCGCCTAGCCGGCAATTAAACTCCAGCACCTTCGGGCCTTCTTTTGTCAGCATCAATCCCACGTAGAGAAATCCTTGGTAACGGATCCCATCCGCCACCAACCCTTTCATCGTCGGTTCCACGATCCGCGCCGTAATTTCCCGCCGCAATTCTTCCGGTAACAATTCGTCCGATGAATACGCCCCCATGCCTCCTGTATTGGGCCCTTCGTTATTGTCAAAAATTCTTTTGTGGTCCCGCGTCGGCACTAGCGGCGCATATCGTTCCCCATCGGTCAGCAAGATGAACGACAGCTCGTCTCCCTCCATCGCTTCTTCAAACATCACCCGCTTGCCGCCCGCGCCCAACTCGTTCTTCTCCATCACCCTTTCGAGGAACTCCGTCGCTTCGTCGGGACCCTTCGCCACCAACACGCCCTTGCCCGCGCACAGTCCGTCCGCCTTAATCACCACCGGCCAATCCACCTCGCACAGCGCCCCATACGCGTTTCCCGGCGAATCGTACGCGCCATACATCCCTGCCGTCGGAATCTTGTGCCGCTGGAGAAACTCCTTCGTGAAAACTTTGCTGCCTTCCAACTGTGCCGCCTTCTTCGGCGGCCCGACAATCGCCCACTTCCTCTCTTCGAACGCATCCACAAGCCCATTCACCAGCGGCAACTCCGGCCCCACCACGGTCAAATCCGGCTCACATTTTTCCGCCAACGCGACAATCCCTGCTACATCCCCAGAATCCCCAACGACGCAGTCCGCCTCCGCCGCAATTCCCCCATTGCCGGGAACGCACCAAATCTTTTCTACGCCGCGGCTTTCTTTCAGCTTCCACACCAGCGCATGTTCGCGTCCACCGCCGCCAATCACCAGAATTTTCATCGATTTTTCGCCTCGCACCCCATCTCTTCGAACGATAGTCGCCACCACCACCACTGTCAACCAAGTGGCACAGGCACTCCTGCCTGGGTTCGTCTTGCTCCCAGAACTGTTTTCGGCAGACCCCTGCCCGCCGCGGACTATATAACCTGCTTAAAGAAATTTAACGGTTAGTTGTGGAGTTATGTCTTCGAACTCCGGAAGACCGCTCAACCCATCTGCGTTACCGCATGAATCGGGATCGTCACTCCTGCAGCGGCATCTGACGATGCCAGCATGTGGCATCGTCCATCAAAGATTCCTCCAGGATCGATCACCATGCACGGCGAATGGACCTCGCCCGTCACCACTCCCTTCGCCTGAATCTCCACGCGGCCCTTCGCGAAGATGACCCCATCGAAACGCCCGGAGATGACCACGCGATTGCCTTCAATCTGTCCTTCGACTTTCGCATTTTCCCCGAGCACCACTGTCTGCTCGGAGATGATGTTGCCTTTCACATGTCCATCAATCCGAAACGTTCCTGTTACCGTCAGCGTGCCTTCCAGCGACACACCTTGATCGATGAAGCCTGTCCACTGTTCACTGATTCCGTTGTTGTCCGAGCCGGGCCACTTCCATGCCATGTACGTACCCCCAGAGGATGATTCCATCCCCAATTTAGCTTGGAGCAAAGAGAAGTCAACGCCGCGTCGCCGCCAAGTTGTCGAATGCAATTCCTGAACTTTAGTGCAGTAGCCCGCGCATCCCCGCGCTACCCTACTTCATCAGTCTATCGTAGATGCCCATCAACTGCGCTTCGTCGTAATACTCCAACACCAATTGTCCCGGCCGCACACGCGTCTTCTGCCGCAACAACACTTTGGTTCCGAGATGCCTTTGCAATTCTTCCAGAGCTTCACGAATATTCGGATCCACTTGCGTTTCCGTCAGCGTTCTCGCGCTACGTGCCCGCCGCGAAGCCAGTCGTTCGATTTGTCGCACCGTTAATCCGCCACGTGCCGCCCGCTGCGCGTAGCGCATGCGCATTTGTGGATCAATCACCGCCAGCAGCGCTCGCCCGTGTCCCGCCGTCAGCTTTCCTTCTTCGATCCAGTCTTGAATTGTCGGCTCGAGCTTCAACAAGCGGATGGCATTCGCCACCGTCGCGCGGTCTTTCCCGGTGCGTTCTGCCACCGCTTCTTGCGTCGCGTTGAATTCATCCATCAGCCGCTCGAAGGCCCGCGCCTGCTCCATCGCGTTTAGATCTTCGCGCTGGATATTCTCGACCAGCGTCATTTCCAGCGCCAATTCGTCCGGCACCTGTCGCACAATGGCGGCCACGCTATTCAACCCGGCCCGCTGCGCAGCCCGCCAGCGCCGTTCCCCGGCAATCAGTTGGTAGCGATTTCCGACAGAGCGAACCACCAGCGGCTGAATGATTCCGCTCGATTGAATCGACCGCGCCAACTCGTCCAGCGCTTCTTCCCGGAAGCGCGTCCGAGGTTGATACGGACTTGGCTCAATCAGATCAATATCGATCTGCATTGGCCCTGATGTCATCGGACTCAGTGCTGGCGCCGCCGCAGCCGCCGCACCTCCGGAGGTAGATCCACCTACAGGCGGCGTTGCCGCCGTGTTCTCCGGTGGTTTTGCTGGAACCTGTGGTTCAGGCTCCCGTATGAGCGCTCCGAGCCCCCGCCCCAACGCGTTTCTCGGCATTGGCAATTACCTCCTGCGCAAGCTGTGTGTATCCCTCTGCACCCTTACTATGAATGTCATAGAAAATAATAGGCTTACCGAAACTCGGAGCCTCCGCGAGCCGCACGTTCCGCGGGATTAGGCTCTGAAACACCTGGCCACCAAAGAAGCTTCTCAAGTCCGTGGCCACTTGGCGAGATAGCGTCGTCCTCTCGTCATACATCGTCAACAAGATACCTTCGATCTCCAAGCTTGGATTCAGCGTTCTTCGAATACGCATCAACGTATCCAAAAGCTCGGAAACTCCCTCCAGAGCCAAATACTCGCATTGAATGGGCACCATCACCGAATCTGCGGCAACCAAAGCGTTCAGGGTCAACAAATCCAAGGCTGGTGGGCAATCCAGCACGATAAATTTGTATTTTTCGCGTAGCGGCTGCAGAAAAGTCTGCAATTTGTATTCGCGGCTTTCGGCTACCACGAGCTCAACCGCTGCGCCGGCCAGGTTCTTGTCAGCCGGCAGAACATCCAGCCCATCCACTTGGGATCTCTGCACGATTCGTTCGAATGGTTCACCCATAATCAAGGCGTGATACATGGTTCGCCGCGAAGGATCCTTCGGAAACCCGATCGCCGCCGTGGCATTCGCTTGAGAATCGCAATCGATGAGTAAGGTGGGCTGTTCCGCTGCGGCCAGGCAAGCCGCAAGGTTGACCGCTGTCGTTGTCTTTCCCACTCCGCCTTTTTGGTTGGCGACCGCAATGACCCGGGCCAAGGCACTCCCCCAAACATACAAAAAATAGCAGAGGCCCAGACTGGGGCGCAAGATGTTTCACGTGAAACGAAGTACCAGCCTTGCGGATTTTCTGTGGATTCTACTTTGTTCCACGTGGAACAGCGCCTGTAGCTCCTTCTTGTGACGACGGTTACAGGCTCGCGCCTGAAAACCCCGTCATCCACAGCGTTCCACAAGGAACAATTCTCTTCGTCAGTTGCGCTCTCGGTGTTCGCTCTTTCCGGATTGCAATATCTCGAATGGTTTCATGGGAAACGTCTCGATTCCCCTATCCTAGGGACATGATGAGAAACGACGGTTTCAAAAGGCCGGTGTTCCACGTGGAACTTCAACGATCGCCACCTTGCGCTTTGCCCCGTTTGTTCCATGTGGAACAGAAAGATTGAATGCTCAGTCGATCGCATCACGGTCCAAATGGTTCCACATGGAACATTTCATCGGCGCGTCGTGCCATATCCGTACTCTCAGGGTTCCACGTGGAACCTTCACGCGTAGGCCAGTGTGTGTTTTTCTCCAAAGGAACGAAATAAGCGAGCTTCAACTTGGCGAATTTCAAATTGCGGAGATTGCGGATTGTGGTTTGTCGTTACGCCGACGTTTCTACCTTCTTTGTGCCGACCAACAGATACCTTCTCAGCGACTGCGGCACCGAAACCGGTTCCTGCCAATCCCACCGTGGCGATTTACGCACTTCATCAAGGTCCCGCCCACCAATCCACAGCAAAGTTCGGCGCGCCGACAATCGATCGGACGCCGCCCATTCCAGAAACGGCCCAAACTCCCCCACCGCCCGCGAGCACACATAATCCAGCGGCGCCAGCTCCTCGGAAAGCTCCTCGTAGCGGCTGATCAGGACTCGAGCGTCCGTAAGCTCCAGCTCCCGAACCACTTCCGCCAAAAACGTCCCCTTCTTGATGTTCGATTCCACCAGGAAAAGCTGCACTTCTGGCCGTGCGATCTTCAGTGGAATCCCTGGGAACCCCGCGCCTGATCCAATGTCGGCGAGCCGACCAAAATCGCCAGGCACGGCGACTGCGGCATACATACACTCACAGAAGTGACGATATAGTATTTCCAGCGGATCGCGAATCGCGGTCAAATTCAGCTTCTCATTCCACTGCCGCAAAATCCGCATATATTTCTGAATCAAAAGGATTTGCTTGTCCTCAACAGGGATCCGGAACTCGTTCATCGCGTGCCGGATCGTCTCTTCGGAGAGCGGCTTGTCTGCAGTTGTTGTCATTTCAGTAATTATTCCTGTAAACTGCTGATAATAAATAGTTTAATGTTCTGTCGGCCGCTGCAAAAGGAACTTTGGCGCGGCCACTCCGGCTACAAGATCCACCGTGGCATGCCAGGCCGACACCGGGACCAAACTTTGCAGCCAAATCCGTCCAATTCCAAACACGACACCCATCAACGCAGTTCCCAAAATACCGCTTCGTCCTTGATAAGTATGTGCCAAACCAAACAGAACCGACGTGACCAGCACCACCATCCAAGCCGCCCATCCCAACCGGCTCAACGCCGCCATCGCAAATCCTCGATACAGAAATTCTTCGCATACGCCCGCAGTGATCGCCAGAGCGGCGTACGGTCCGTACTCCATCATTGAAACCGGGAGCACCCGCTCCGTCAGTTTTCGCATAAAGTCAGGGATCGGCCCGCTCATTCCGCCGACTCGGCGCAAGTTGAACCACTGAAAAGTCCCGACCAGCGCCGCACCTGCCAGCGTCACAAGAAACAGTCCTGACGTGAACGGGCGAACCAATCCCAGGTCGGCCATGCTCAAACCGCGCGCGATCGCTCGCCACGCCACTACTCCCGCAAGCAACCACTGGAAGGCGATCGTCGACCCGTAAAGCACCAACTTCTCTTTGCTGCCTCCCGCTGGTCGCGCCAGCAGTTGCCGCAAACGCAGCCGGCCTCTCCACGGAAGCACCACGCTGAGAATCAGAAAGATCAACCAAAAGTCCCAAGGCATTAGCCGATGAGAACATTTTCCCCTCCATTCGCGCAAGTTGTCCTCAAGTCCATGTGCGCTGATGCAGGTACCGTATGCGGCCATTCGTCAGCTCGTCGTAGCAGCGGCTTTACGCCGCTGTTCTTCCTGACCGCACCTACTGCGATGGCCAGCCAGTGCATCGGATGTGTTATCTTGCCTGCTCGAGAGGAACGGGCCACTTTACATGACGGGAACCCCAAATCGCATTCCGTGGTGGGCCTGGACCTGGCCGCTCGTTGCTTGCATCGTTCTCGCTCTGCAGCTGTTCTTGGGCTCTGGTGGAATTCTCGCCGCGCTGGAAGTCTTCGCGCTCATTGCCACGGTCTTCGCCGCGGTCTACCACGCGGAAGTGGTGGCCTGTCGTGTCGGCGAACCCTTTGGCACTCTCGTTCTCGCGCTGGCGGTCACCATCATCGAAGTCGCTCTCATCGTTTCTATGATGATCACCGGAGGACCCGACAAGGCCGGCCTGGCACGCGACACCGTCTTTGCCGCCGTCATGATTGTCTGCAATGGTATTGTCGGCTTGTGTCTGCTTGCCGGCGGCATGCGTCATCGCGAGCAGGCTTTCCAATTACAAGGAGCAAACGCCGCACTCGTCGTTCTCATCGCCCTCACCACACTCACCCTGGTTTTTCCCAATTTCACTACCACGACCGCCGGGCCCACCTTCAGTGAACCGCAACTCATTTTTGCCGCTGTCGTATCTTTGGTTTTATACGCCTCGTTTCTCTTCGTACAAACCGTCCGCCACCGCGACTATTTCCTCCCCGCAGATGGAGGTTCGGAAGGTACCCACGCGCCTCCCCCATCGAACAAGGTGGCTTTGCTCAGCTCCGGTCTGCTGTTAGTTTCTCTCGTCAGTGTGGTGGCCCTGGCCAAAGCCCTCACGCCCATCATGGAGTTTGCCATCGACAAAGCGGGAGCCCCGAAGTCCGTCGTGGGCATCATCATCGCCGGACTGGTGCTGCTGCCCGAAGGACTGGCGGCCTACCGCGCCGCCAGCGCCAACCGCCTGCAGACCAGCATGAATTTAGCCTTAGGCTCCGTCTTGGCCAGCATCGGCCTGACCATTCCCTCGGTTGCCGCCGTTTCCATCCTTTTGCACAAGCCGCTGACTCTCGGTATCACGCCCAAAGAACAGATTTTGCTCGCCCTCACTCTCCTCGTCAGTGTCCTCACTTTGGGCACGGGGCGCACTACGGTGCTCCAGGGCATTGTGCATCTAGTGATCTTTTCCGTCTTTATCTTCCTCTCGATCGTGCCCTAGCGCGCTTTCCCATCCCGCAACGAGCACGAAACCTCTCGCATCGTTATAATCGGAAGCGCAGTACAGCGAGGTGTGGCTTGACTCCGTCCGTGAAGCTTACGGCTATGGTCAAGGCAGCTGGTTGAGCGGCTAAGCTGAGTCCCGGGATTCTGGACTCAATCTTACGCCGTCTGCCGGTGCCCAATGATCCGAAAGTGCTCGTTGGCTTCACCACCAACGACGACGCCGGGGTGTATCTGATCTCTGAAGATATGGCCCTCGTCCAAACCGTCGACTTCTTCACTCCCATCGTTGACGATCCCTTCACCTTCGGCCAGATTGCCGCCGCCAATTCGCTCAGTGATGTTTACGCCATGGGTGGACGCCCGATCTCCGCTCTTTCCATCGTGGGTTTCCCGGAAAAAGGCGATCCCGCCATCCTCGAACAAATCCTTCGCGGTGGTTTGAGCAAAATGCTCGAAGCCCAATGCAGCGTGGTCGGCGGGCACTCCATTCGCAATGACGATATTCAGTTCGGTTACGCGGTTACCGGGTTGATCGATCCCAAGCGAGTTTGGAGAAATGTCGGCGCGCAGACCAACGACGTCCTTCTTCTGACCAAATCCCTCGGCACCGGTGTGATCTCCACTGCCGTCAAAAATGATCGGGCCTCCAGCGCTTCCATCGCTGCCGCGATCGCCTCGATGGCTCAGTTGAACCGCGCCGCTTCCGAAGCGCTGCGGGAATTGGAACGCGACGCCAAAAAACGCCTCATCCATGCCGTTACCGACATCACTGGCTTCGGATTGCTCGGCCACGCGCGCGAAATGGCTCTCGGCGATCCCGCCAACAACGTTCCGCAAGTTTCACTCGAACTCGATCACCGCGCCTTTGCGTTATTGCCCGGAGCGCTGGACGCCGTCCGCGCCGGACTGATCCCCGGCGGTTTGAAAAACAATCGCGATTTTGTAGGCGATTGCGTCGGTTTCGACAATGGCGTTCCTGAAGACCTTCGCGAGCTCCTTTTTGATCCGCAAACTTCTGGCGGCCTGCTCATCGCTCTCGCCGAGGACATGGAAAAATCCGCCCTGAAAGCCCTGCAGAAGTTCGAAGTCCATGCCGTACGCGTCGGCCGCGTCCTGAAAAAAACTTCGCCTCTGCTCCACGTTCTCTGAGAGACTTCCTGCCGCTCTATGGACACCATCACTCACGGAATTGCCGGAGCCATTCTCAGCAAAGCGGTTTTTGGCGGTCGCGATTTCATCTCCGCCAAGGAGATGGAGAAAAAACGCCTGACCACCTGGGTCCTCGTCATCGGCGCCATGTTCCCCGACATTGACGTCCTGCGCCAATTTTTCGACCACAATGCGATGCTCATTATCACCTGGCATCGCAGCATCACCCATTCGCTGCTGCTCCTGCCGGTCTGGTCGCTCCTTCTCGCCGCGCTCACCGCAGCGGTGGCACGCTGGCGCAAATGGTCAGCGCCGGGTTTCGCGATGCTGACTTTGCTATTCGCCGTCGGCATTCTCAGCCACATTGTTCTCGACTTGCTTACCAGCTTCGGCACCATGATCTGGTCGCCGCTTCGTTGGTCACGCCCCGCTTGGGACGTTCTCTTTATCATTGATTTCACTCTCACCGGCATTCTTCTGATCCCGCAGTTGATGGCCTGGACCTTCGAGGATCCCGACCACGTCCAGCGGCGCACCATCATCATGTGGGCCATCTTTACTCCCACTCCTCTGCTCATCTCGCGGCTTGCGCTTGCCGTAGGCGTCGAAATTTCCCTTCCCGCTGTGCTGCTCGCAACTGTGTTGTTTACGGTGTTGTTTCTTTTGCCGGCCGCTCGCGGTTGGGGCATTCACGTCCCTTACCAAAAATGGAACCGTATCGGTCTCGCCTTGGCGGTGGCCTACATCATTGCCGCCGCAGTGGCCCATGACGCGGCGCTCCAGCGCGTGAAACAATTCACCGCAGCGCAAAAGATCAATGTTCAGGCGATCGGCGCGCTCCCTCTTCCTCCCTCGCTCTGGCATTGGGATGGTCTGGTGCGCGCCCCCGACGGTGTTTACGAAACCCGCCTCGATCTCACTGACAACCTTTTCCAGAAGAGCGATCCGGCCAACTCGGATACCATCACCCGCACCTTCTATCCCGATGCTCTTGCTAGCCAATTCACCGAAGCGGCTCGCCAACTTCCCCAGGTCCAGGAAGTGTTATGGTTCGCTCGCTTTCCGGTTATCCAATTCCACAAAGAAGGCGACGTAGCCGTCGTGGAAATTTCCGACAAGCGCTTCCCGCAGCTCAACCGCAATCGCCCTGCCAGCTTCACCTACCAGGTCCGCTTCTCCTCCTCCGGCAAACTGCTTAGCCAAGGCTGGCTCAGCCGCTAGCACTCCCTACTTTGCCGGATGGATCACGATGTGCCGCTCTTCCCCGGTCCCCGCGCTTTCCGTGCGCACCCCCGGCATATCCTTCAGCGCCAGATGCACGATCCGCCGCTCCCGCGACGACATCGCATTCAGCTGAAACGGCTGCTTCGACGCCAACACCCGTTCCGCCGCCACCCGCGCGGTCATCCGCAATTCCTCAAACCGAAGCGCCCGATACCCGCCGCAATCCAAATGTATTTTTTCGTGAAACGCAGGCTCCAGGCGTAGCGCGCGAAACGCCAAGTGCTCCAAGGCCTTCAGCACTTCGCCACTCCGTGCGATCAGAATCTCTTTATCTTTGCCGTCCATATCGGCAAACACTTCGGCCTGCCCCTCTTCGCTCCCGCTTTCCGGTTCCGCCGCGCGCACTTTCACGGTCAGCTCGAATTTCGCGGCCGAAATAATTTGTTGTAGGAAATCGCGCAGCGCTTCCGCCGTAGCCAGACGGTCCAGTTTGCCCTCGCGCACAAGTTGCTTGCTCATGTGACTCCCGGCGGTCGGCCAGAGTCCCTCTGGCAACCAGCCTACGCTACTTCTTCGCGCGTGTGGGCTTGGCTGGGGCGGGCAGGGGGTGAGTCCGATTCAAGTACCACTGCTGCAGAATGCCAATTAAGCTGCTGGTTAGAATATACAACGCCAGGCCGCTGGGATACGGAATAATCATAAACATCGCGGCCATGCCGATCGGCATGATCTTCATCATTTGTTGTTGCTGTGCGTCCGTCGTGGGAATTGGCGTCATCTTCGACGACAAATACATCGTCACGCCCATCAGCACCGGCAAAATATAATAAGGATCCTTGGCTGAAAGATCGCTGATCCAGCCCAGAAAATGCGCGTGCCGCAACTCGATCGTGCCCTGCAGTGCGCGGTACAGTCCAAACCAAATCGGAAATTGCAGCAGTTGCGGAATACACCCGCCCACGGGATTCACACCTTCCCGCTGGTAAATCGCCATGATTTCTTTGTTCTGTTCGGCCTTGCGCGGGTCATTCAGCTTGTACTTCTTATACTTCTCCTGAATCTGCTTGATCTCCGGCGCCACGCGCTGCATTTTCATCGTGCTCTTGTAACTTGATATACGCAGCGGGAACAGCACCATGTTGATCAGCAGCGTCAGCAGGACAATCGCCCATCCCCAGTTCGGTACATACCCGTGGATCCACTTCAGCAGGTGGAACAGCGGGTCCGCGATAAATTCCAACATCCCGAAATTCACCAGCGACTGCAGCGGCGGGTGCATCGCCTTCAACATGTCGTAATCTTTCGGCCCTACAAACACGCGCATCGCCATCGGGCGCGATGCCGTCGCGCACGCCACTTCCGGTACGGTTTCCTGTTCTTGCTTGCCGTTCGTCGTTACCGTGTCGTATGCCTTCCAATAACGCGTCTGCAGCGGGGTGTTCGGCGCGTCCGTGGGCGGCAAACACGCCACCGCAAAGTAATTGTCCTGGATCCCCGCAAAATTCTTTCCGCCAAGCCACGCATTTCCCAACTCGTCCAGATTTTGCAGCTTCTTGTATCCAACCGTGGTCAGCTTTCCATTTTCGTTGTAGAACGTCTGCACCCGCGTGATCGGCGCGGGATTCTGCACCGTCTCGTCCCCGAATCCTCCGAGCCATGCCAGCCCCGCGGTGATCGGTGCCCCGTTGTAGCTCGCCGACGTTTCAACGTTCACCACATACGAATGATCGAAGTGAAACTTCTTCGTCACTTCCAGGTGCCCGTCGCTCCAGCTGAACGTCACGTCCGCTGGCGCATTTAACGAAGTGCTATCCGTAGAAACTTTGTACAACGCGCCGTTCGCCGCTTTCTCCTGGTCCGCGTTCTCCAGCACCACCGCAAACGGCCAGCCTCCGGTCAGTTGCGCCGACTGCGTATGCACCAGGTCCAACATCCGCGGCGGCTTCGAGTCATCCTTATAGTTCTTCAGCTGCCAGCTCTTCACCACCGCGCCGCGATTCGAAAATTCCACGCGATACAACGCGTTTTCCACCACCAGCGTGTGTTCCTGCGCATCCCCCACTGCCGGTGTCGGCGCGGACGCCGCCGCTGCTGCCTTCCTGCCTGAAGACGCCGGCGAGACCGGCGAGACCGGCGAAACCGCAGCGCCAGGCGCTCCCGGATTTGCGGGAGCCGTCGCCGATGGACTGTTTGGTTGTACAGGACGCGCGGGTGGCTTCGGCGCGAAAAATTTCGCCCACAGCAGAATCACCACCATGGAAAGTAGCGACGCCACCAGAATGCGCAACTCTGGCGAAAACTTGTCCTTATTCGGCCCCAGCGGCGGAAGCTGCCCGTACGGCGAATTGCTCACGAGCGCACCCCGCCCTTCACGGGCGGTTCTTCAGCTTGCCCTGGAAGGCACCGGCCTGCTTCTACCTGCTTCTCCCACGTTTCGCGTCGCATCTCTTCCCATTTCTCCGGAACCGGGTCGTATCCAAATCTCTTCGTGAACGGGTGGCACCGCAGCAATCGTTTCGTTCCCAGCCACACGCCGCGCGCCAATCCAAATCGCTCGATGGCCTCATACGCATACCGCGAGCACGTGGGCTCGTACCGGCAACTTCCCGCCAACAGCGGCGACAACCACACCTTATAAAAATCCAGCGCCAACAAAGCCAACCGCACCTGTAGCACAGGCTTCCGCCTGTGGCTTGTGTCGTAGCTCGTAGCTTCATCCATCAGCCCGTGTAGCGGCCGCTCTTTAGACCGGTCTACTCCGGCTTGCGAAACAATGTGCTTGCTGTCCGAGCCTCGCGGGGCTCCGACTTTGTCCATCTCGCTCACAACTTCTTCAACATCTGCGCCAGATCCTCGGCGATCGCCGCAAACGGCGCCTTCGCCACGGAACTCTTCGGATGAATGACGATGTCCCATCCTGGGGCTATCTCCAGCCGGCGGCCGCGGACAATTTCCCGCAATCGCCGCCGCATGCGGTTGCGCACCACCGCTCCTCCTAACGCCTTCTTGATGCTGAAGCCGAAGCGGTTCACGGCAAGTTCATTGCGGCGAACGAACACGGTAAAGTGGGAACTCGAGAAGCGTTTTCCGGCGCGGTATACGGCGTCAAAATCGCCCCGGCGCACCAACCGCGCCTCCCGCGGAAAACTCAGACCCCGTGCGGGCCCTTCCGCGCTACTCGGGGGTAAGCCGATGACGTCCCTTCTTACGGCGTGCCGCAAGCACTTTGCGCCCGCCCTTCGTCTTCATGCGTGTACGGAACCCGTGGGTCTTCGAGCGGCGACGACGCCGCGGTTGAAATGTACGCTTTGGCAAAGCTCTCCCCCTTCGATTCGATAGCGCCGCATCTCCCTAGCCGGCTCTTTTGCACACACATTCCGCGCCGCTCGCGCCGCCTCTATCTCAATCCTCTAGTGTACGTTCCGCCCATCCACACCGTCAACAAAACCCGGGGATAGCGTATAGGGAGGGGAAAAGTGATACACCAGTGGGAGCTGCAATCGCGTACAGCTCAAAATTGTTCCTAGCGATCTGTGTTTGTTGAGACGGTCGCGCCGCCATAACTAAGGAGGATCCTAACCAATTCACCTTGCCGCTTCACGTTCATCTTTGAAAAGATACTTCTGATTTGGGTTCGGACTGTACTAAAGGTAACTCCGAGAATTTGTGAAGTTTCTCTGGGAGATCGCCCTTCCCCCAAGAGTAACGCTACCCGGCACTCCGCGGGTGTAAGCCCAAATAAAGCGTGCAAAATATCGTGGGTGGGTCGCTGACGGAGTAAGGGATCAGTTATGAATGCAACGGCAGCAACCGGTCGCTGAGCGTTTACAGCATTATCGCGAAGCGGACTGATCGCGACTTGTAGGGCGGGACGGGTCCGACGGGTAATTCGCAGAGTTGACTCTCTCGACAGACCTACACCGACCGAATGAGAGACAGCCTCAAGAATTGCCTTACACAATAATGATGACTCGTTAGAGCGTTCAGCCTTTAGCCCTTCGCGCGTTTCAAGCAAACCGTCACGCTGAGAAAACACACTTGCGGCGCTCCTATTTCTGAATACTACTTCACCTTTATTCCCGAAGAACACAATTCCTGTCTGGAGCATCTCGAGAGCTTTTTCAAACCCATTAGAACGCGCCTTCAGGTTGGAAAGTTGAAAGTGCAAACCAAACGCTCGACGCAAATGGGGATCGAGAAATTGAAGAAGTTCCAGTTCCGATGTTTCAAAAGAATTAGAAGCATCCTCGCGAAAGAGACTGATGGAAGCCCATCGAGATTGGGCATTCTCGATTACGCTAAACATTCCGTATTCCATGCCGAATCGGCGCATGAAGTCGTTATAGATCTCAGTAGTCTTGAGTTCCTCGCGTGAACAGAGCTCCTCGGAATTACAAACAACCCCCGCAGGCTTGCAAAGTCCTCTCGTAGCCCACACATCCATCGAGGAATAATGTTCATGGTACAGGCGAGCCGAGAGAGGATCGACTCCCCATGAACTGGAAATGGTATATCCACCTTGACTGGCATTGTGCATCAGTAGCAATGCCGAACGTGCGTTGGTACTCTGGGCTACCTGAGCGAGAAATGGGGTCCAGAGATTTGCGTCAGCTGCAGCACTGTAAAGACTACCCAGTAATCCAGATAGAACTTCCGCATTTGGAAGCATTTACTTACCTCATAAAGGTAACCTGATTCGAATTTACCTCCGAGCTAAGGGAGTGGGATGGTATCTGAAACTAGCCCGGTCTGCAACCGGATTTCATCCATTTGAGGTATGACACGGACAACACCGAGCTGTACTGTCCTGGCTCTGCATCTCTAGCAATTTTCGAAGGTAGTAATGGAGATCGCTGGCGGAAGGCCTTGTGGGCTGTCATAACCGAAATGTATAAAACGACCAAAGTCGACAACCACTTATTTCTCTTGCTTGCCATTATCCTCCTGGCTGGCCTCTGCACCTACTATGAAATGCATCAACAACTTTTAGCGTTTCATCAATCGATACGGGAATATGCGGAATCTTTGAGCAATTCGCA
This sequence comes from Verrucomicrobiia bacterium, assembly GCA_035506955.1. Taxonomy (GTDB): domain Bacteria; phylum Acidobacteriota; class Terriglobia; order Acidiferrales; family UBA7541; genus Acidiferrum. The sequence goes on along the minus strand of DATJOO010000007.1, from coordinate 866 downwards.
GCTGAGGAACTTCTAGTTTCTGTGTACTGGAGACAGATGAACACATCAGAGAATCTGCAGGAATCGGTCGACCTTGATGATCTCCAAGGGAACTGGCCCGTAGACAAGGAAGAAAGGGCACGGCCTGACAGGTTAACAGAAATGTTTCATTCGTCGGTTCCTGTCTTGAAGTACCTCGATTGGAAGGTTACTGAAACGGAGAGAGGATTCGCGGAAACGATCCTTCCCCTCAACATCAGTTCGACAAATCAACATATTACACACCAAGCAGCTGTCATCCTGATTGCCGCAGATTACACCGGAGGTATAGCTCTTGGCACCCTACTGCACAAAGTGCCCCTAGTTGGTATAACCCCCCAGAAAACCGACTATGGCGCCTATCTGTGGGGGGCGAGAGCGGATATTCGGTGGATTCGGCCCAGCGTAGAGGATTTGGTCTGCAGAGCTCGTATTCCTGAGGAACGGCACGAACAGATCGTGAAGAGATTCTTCGGGGGTCGCCGTGTTCTTGAGACTGTCCGCGTGGAGATGACTAATCGAGGCGAACTAGTGGCAGAAGCGAACATATCGTATTGGGTGCAAGACACGTACGCACTCCGCAAGAACGCTTTCGACGAAACTAAGTTGCATGTTTTATACGATCATCGCCAAAAGACTTCCGCTAACCTGATTGCGGGTCTTCGTGCGCTGGAACAAGAACGCCATAGGGATGATCGACTCTTTGAGGATGCAACAGCGGAATTTATTGCGGGCAAACACGGAATAATCCTTGCGAAACGATTCTGCGCGGTCGCTCCTCAAATCCAACCTATGGTTGCAGCTAGGACTAAACATTTGGATGACCTTATTTCAAACCTGGCAGCGAA
>DATJOO010000006.1:0-11840 GCA_035506955.1 Verrucomicrobiia bacterium | reverse complement strand
ATTGCTGATTTCCTTGGTGCTTCCAGAATTTCCCAAATTTCCAAGAAGTCCCAGATCTCCGGCGGGCTTTTGCAAATCCTTTACAATTTCGGGTTCCGGGTGGCCACCGAAGATCGCGTAGTCGTCAAAGTGAAAGCTCGATAACAGGGAGCCGCCGAAAGCGACGAGGGTTGCGCAGACGAGGAGAGTACGGTGCCTCATTGGTTAACGGTTACGGTAGCACGCGACGCGATTACGCTCGTCACCGAGGTGTAAGTGGACCGTCTGCAACGAGATTCCCAGAAGATGCAATCTGCGCGCGGTCTAACCCCAGCTCACATTAAGCTGAGCGCTGTGGTCTTGAAGATATCGCCCAAGTACCCTGTGAGATTTTCCGCATCGGCCACCGCCGGGTCAGTTTCCGGAAGCCGCTTTTACGCGGTTACCGGAAAGAACGGAATCTCCTGCGAGATGGTCTACAAATGCGATTCAATATGCGTGCAATCGGGGTGATTCTTTCGACGCCGGCATTGTTGTCGCCTGTTGGCGCCGGCAACGCTCGCCGGCCATCAGCATTTAGTGTAGGATGTTCGGGCCGAAGAAGAATGCGGGTCCGATGGAGAACCGAAACGTCCAGCGGCCGTCTCTCAGGATGTCGTTGAAGAGATGGTCATAGACCACGTCGCCCTGCAGGCGGATGGCGAAGTGGCGGCTCAGGATAAAATCCGCACCACCACCGACTCCGTAGAAGCCCGTCCAATCCATCTTTTTCCCGGCGGGCAGGAGGAACTGCACGATCGCGGCCGTGACCGGATCCTGGGGCTTCGGCGTGGCCGTCTCGCGTACGGCGCCAAGAGAGGGGCGGGCGAAGAGCGTGACGTGCTGGAAGTGCCGGAAGGTCAGCAACGGCCCCATGGCGAACGTCTGGGTGAACGAATGCGTCGGCAGCGCGAGCACATAGCCCGGCGGCACGAGGCCTTCCGCGGCAAGCTGGGTGAGCAGGGCAGCGAGCTCCTGCTGGAGCGCGATGGGCAGCAGACCGGCGTTGAGCGTCGTGTCGCCTCGCGTATTCGTGTAATCGAAGCCCACCGCATACCAAGTGCTTGGATGCACCGCCGCCTGCAGGTTGAAGCCGTTTTCAAAGAGTCCGAGGTGCGGGCTGTCCAAAAAGGTGTAGCCGGCGGAAAAGTCGTAGCGGGTGACGTACGTCTGCTGGCTGACGGCGGGAGCGGCGCACATGGTGAGAATAGCGACCAAAGATTGCCCCTTCATCACAACCCTCCCACTGGCGATTATTTGCGGTTTCGCAGCGGGGGGTCTAGGAAGAAACGGACGCAAAGACGGAAGTTGAATTGATTAACGGCCTATCATCCACAGTACGCGGCACCCAGCATCGATTTTCTCACCGGCGGAAAACGCGCCTCCGTCAGTCTCGAAACCGAGTCCCTGGTGCAAGGAGATCCGCGTTCTGCCTGATCCTGGACAACGGCCCCACGCATGCGCCCAAGCAGATCAAGAAGTGGGTCAGGAACCTGGCCTTGGCCTTCAGGGTTAAGATCCACCGGCCGCCGATCCATGCGTCTCGGGTCGACCAGGTAGGGTTCGTGTTATCGTACGTACTAAGAAGGGTACAGCCGTTACCGCCGGCCGGGAGGGGAAAAATGACAGCTGGAAAAACGCCCTTGAAAAGCGGTCGCAGGAAGCAGCCTCGAATTATTGCTCAATTTCCAGTGGAATTTCGGTTTAGGCCCGACGGCGGGAACTTTCAGATCGTTCAAGGGATCACTAACAATTTGCACGAGGAAGGGGTCGCATGCCGACTTTGTGAACCTATTCCCGCGACCGCTTCCTACGCGTACCTTTCCGTGGTAACCGGTCAAAAGCAGTACGCCGTATCGGGGCGCATCATGTGGATTAATAGCTTAGGCAATGAATGCGGAGTAAAGGTTGAAAACGCGAACCCCGATTGGAAACAATTCATCCTGGCCACTCTAAACGACGCGCGAACCTCGCTCTCTTCAGATCGTCGCACGCTGAACCGCAGGCAAACCAATCTTCCGATGGACGCCGATAAAAGGAACTCGGAGCGCAGATTCCAAGAGCTCACCGCAGCAATGTCAGATGACGAGACTCAAAAGGTAAAGGTAAAGAAGTTCCTCCGTAACAAAGCGACTACCTATACGGCCGAAATGATACAGAGCCGCCGGGAATGGCTAGCGGAGCTTACACAGACCCCGTTGAAGCATTTGGCGTATTTTTCGGAAGACCCCGAAGATTTTAAGGGGAAAATTGAATACCCCATCGGTGTCGCTCATGTGCCTGTGGGGATTGCTGGTCCCCTTCGAATTAATGGTGAACACGCCCGAGGCGTTTTTTTCATCCCTATGGCAACCACTGAGGGGGCACTCATCACCTCTTATACCTTCGGTTCGAACATTATCACGCGATCTGGGGGAGTCACCGTCAAAATTCTGAAGGATGCTCTAAAATCGGATCCTACATTTGTTTTTAAGTCCTCGGCTCAAGCACAGTCCTTTGTCACCTGGATCGAAAACAACTTTGGCAGGATTAAAGAGATCGCTGAAAAGACAAGCGGTCATCTACGCTTGGATAAGGCCGTTCCGATGATGAATGGTCGTCGCGTGATCCTGTGTTTCCACTTCCAGACCGGAGATGCCATCGGAATGAACATGGCTTACAAGGCGACTGAGGTCGCCTGTAAAATGATTCGGGATTCCGTAGACCCGGAGGAGTTCTGGCTGCATTCGAATTTCACAACGATCAAGAAAACTACGGCTGAGAACTTTGTGAACGGATATGGGAAGTCGGCGATGGCGGATGTCACGATTCCCCGAAAGTTGGTTGAACGGCTCAACACAACCCCTGAACAAATGGAGCGATGTTTTCTCCGGACGCTGTTAGGTTCGGCTCAAGGGGTATTGTTCGGAATCAGCGCTCATATAGCGAACGCAATGACCGCCATAGCCATTGCCTGTGGACAGGATGCGGCGCTCGTTGCCAATACCCACTGCGCCAATGTCACGTGCGAAGCGACCAAAAATGGCGATTTATATTTCAGCGCATATTTTCCCAGTATGTTCGCCGCGACCGTCGGAGGAGGAACTTCCTTCGGCACGGCGCGTGAATGCCTCGAAATACTCGGGTGTTATGGAAACGGCAAATCCAAACGATTCGCGGAGATCATCGCGGCCACGGCAATGGCTGGAGAAATTAGCCTCATGACTTCTATCGTCAACGGTACCTATATTTATGCCCAGGAGACATTTGGGAGAAACAGGCCACCCCAGTGAAGGCGAACCCGTGGGAGAGGGAATCTGACATGGACAATGGGACGATCGAAGGACTATCCCGGCGCAAAGAAGAACGTAGAAAAACTAATCAATCTTGCGACTTCGAAAGGCGAGTACGCGTCCGGCGATTCCTTGACCTTTACCGCAATGCGCCAGATCCCAAAAGGAATGAATTGAGAAGTAACCATCTTGCTGACACCTACAACGGCTCCAAACTGCCGGTGAAATTCCTGACCGCTTCCGGATGGGGCCCTCTCTTGAATCTGGGCTACTTTGAATTAAAGCAATTACCGTTTTTGATCGGCGGCTTAAACCATTTTCAACGATATCTGGTCAAGAAATCGGTTGGATTGTTGAATCCCCAACCCAATGAATCGATCCTCGATCTCGCATGCGGGAACGGCTGGACGACGCAATTTATCGCTCAACATGGCTCTAAAACCACTGGACTAGATCTGTGCGAACCGCATATTAAGTCTGCACGAAGTAACTTCGGCAAAGGGGGAAATATCAGCTTCGTTCAAGGTGACGCGACACATCTTGAAAATGTCGCTACTCCTAATAGCATCGATAAGATTCATTGTCTCGAAGCCGCTTTTCATTTTGGCCCGGAGGGAAGAAAAGCGCTATTAAACAGTGCTTTCCATGTACTTAAACCTGGTGGGACGTTTGTTCTAGTCGATATTACCTGGAGAACGAATTGCCCGGAACAAATTGATGATATTGACCCCGGTAACGCCTTTCGAGAAACATGGCAAATGGAGCTATTTGAACCGTTCGAAAGGTACACGAAAAACGCAAGGGCGATTGGTTTTGTCGAGCGACAGATTCTGGACTGGACCAAGCCCGTCATGCGAATTTTGGATGTTGCCGCTTTGGCAATCTTCATGGGGCAGCATCCAGTGACCCGGAAAGCATTGCAAATCGCTCGGTCAGGATACTCCGCCATTACTGAACACGAGTGGAAATTGTTGCTTGACGAGCTTCGATTGTCACAAAGAGTGTTGGGTCAATCGCGTTATGCCGCTTATATATTCACAAAGCCATAACACATGTTTTTACGAGCTAAAAGCTTTCTAAGGATCGGGTCGGCTCAGCGGAGACATTTACCGCGAACCGATCGATGTCCTAACGGCTTACCATGACTCCGTTTGGTCTCTCCGGCCTGCTGGCCGGAATCACCTCCGTTAGTTTCGGGCTCTTCGTCCTATCGATGAGCGCGAATCGCAAGATTGGCAGAATCTGGTTTTTATTGTCTCTGGCGGTCGGTGTCTGGGGCTTTGGGGGGATGTGGATCAGTCGGACAAAAACCGCAACCGAAGGCTTATTGGCCTGGCGATTGGCATATGCTTTCGGAGTCGTATGGATTGCTCCTCTTTTTTACCATTTCGTTTGCACCTTCCTTGACCTTCGGCGGAGCCGATCCATTGTGGTTCACTATCTCATAGCAGTCGTTTTCCTTTTGACTATCCCAACCTCTCTGTTTTTCTCTCGCGTCAGATGGGTCTTCCATTCGCTCTACTATGTCCTTGGCGGTGCCTTATACCCGGTCTATTTCGCCTGGTGGATCGGCCTAGTTCTGTTTAGCCATTATGAATTGATTCGGGCGTACCACACAGCCTCGCCGGGCAGAAAAAATCAAATCAAGTATTTTTTCTTCGCTACAGCGATTGCATATTCGGGAGGGAGCATCGCCTATTTTCCCGCCTTTGGTATTGATATTTACCCATGGGGGAATTTTGGCATCGTACTTTATCCGCTGATCATGTCGGTCGCCATCGTAAAGCATCGTTTGATGGACATCGAATTGGTGGCGCGCCATATTTTAACGAAATTGCTCGCCTGGGGCGTAATTGGACTTCCGTTTGTCATCGGCATGATCATGGGTCATTTGCTAAGCAGCCGTCCTGCATTTCTCTATGACCGTGCGCCCTGGGACTTGCTCCTCGTCGCCCTTAATTATTCGTTGGCATTAACGCTCCTGCGCAACTACAAGGACCCGCTGTGCGACCGGCTGCGCCTGGTGTTCACGCTTTTAGGTACGTGGGAGTTGACCGTACTGCTGTTAACCGGGCCGCCCCACAGCTGGTCTCCGGTCGTCTACCGGAGCGGTTACGCTATTGGAGCGTTTCTGTTGCCGGCGCTTTTTTCATTCTGGGAGGAGTTCTTTCAAAACGCCAAGGATCGATTTGCCACGATTGTGCGCCGCGGCTTAGAGTGGACCGTTTTGGCGATGGCGGCATTTTCGGTGTTGACGCCTTGGATCATCCGCGGCCTCGCATTTGATCCCAGCCATCGTCTGGCCGCCAGGGAGACGCCGGGGCCGCTTTATGGCATCTTTGGCATATGGTTTGTAGTGTCTCTGGTCTGCATGGGTGTGTGGTCCATTCAAGCGATCCGCCGACTCCCGGGGGAAACGTCCCGATCCCAGAAAACGTGGATTATGGCATCATGGATCTCCGCTACGGGCGCGGCGGTGAGCTATTTTCTCTTTGTCATGAACCAGATCAGCTGGCATTACTATGCGCCCATGGTGGCCGCCATGTGTGTTTGCCTCACGGCCGCCTTGTCTCACCGGATGAAAAGGACTGCTCAGCCGATCGATTTTCGTCTCGGGGCGATTATTCTGGTCGTACCGTTCGCGGCGGGTGCGATGCTGACCTATTCCCTGGTGGCGCGAGGCCTCGCTGCCTTTCTGCTGGCTGTGTTTGCCGCTACCATCGTGAAAGAGAGCGAGGACTCTATCCAGGCCGTTGTCGATCGGCTCTTCAAGGACAAATTTCGCTACCTCGTAGAAATCGAACGCCTCGGTGAAGACATTTACCGACGCACCAATCTTTCCGAGCTTTTGCGCGGCTTGGCGCGCGACCTGGCGGAAAGGGCCCGTATGTCCTGGGTCGGGGTATGGCTCATGGACATCACAGCCGGGGCCTTTCATCTCCAGCGAGCATCCGGATTTGCCAGTGAAAACGACGTACCTCATCATTTATGGACTACGTCTTTTGGCGCTGTAAGCCCGCTGATCAAACGCCTTGAGTTCGACAAAACGCTTTTACTTTCGGATGAAACAGCTCAGGATGAGGAACGGGACGCGGCGCAGGAACTGGCTCGCTGGAGCATCGCGGCTGCGTTGCCGATGTATTCGGGCGACAAACTTGTCGGATTCATCGGGTTCGGGCCCAAACTCCGTCAGGAGGCTTTCCACCGCGCCGATATCACCACGCTGTCCGACCTCGGTCGCAAGGCCGAGCGCGCGATCGCGCAAGCCTACATGCTCTATCAACAGGCCCAGATGTTGGCCAAGTTGTCCCACGACATCCTGAATTTCATCAATCCCCAGACATTGGCGATCCAGGAATTGGCTCAGCGTTGCGGCCCTGTAAGCGCTGACCAGAAAAAGCATTTGAAGACGCTCTGGAAGCAGAAGGACCTGATTGAAGAGAGCATTCGTGACCTGCTGGAGTTGGAGCGCCTGGTCCAGTTGCGAATGGAGGGCAAATGGCGCATGCGCGAGTATCACCTCGGTGAGCTCGTTCAGGCGTCCATCGCCGCCTATCAGGCCAAGGCCGAGGGCCGGGGCGTGGTTCTGGAGGCCTCTCTCTCGCCTTGCCCGGACGGCATTGGGGACCCTCGCTCGATTCGCCGCATCATCGATAACTTAGTGATCAATGCTTTGAAATTCACCCCAACCGGCGGCCGGATTCTGGTGCAGGTCCAGCCAGCCGGAGCAAATTTGCGACTGACGGTGATCGATACGGGAGCCGGCATTCCCGCCGAGGATCTTCCGCGGATCTTCGATCCATTTTTTCAAGGGTCCAATCATCCTGGGCTAGTTCAGGGCACGGGTATCGGCTTGTCCAACGTCAAGGAATTTGTCACCCTGCACAAGGGTTCGCTCCGCGTCGATTCGGAATTGGAGCATGGAACAACGTTCGTCATCGAGTTGCCTTCCATCTCCCGAGTTCGAGAGTTTGATGCGGCGATGGTAGATCCGGAAACGCTGGCTAGGAAGGCGGCATAAGGAGGCAGAGGTATGGCAGAGCGACCGCACGTGTTGTACGTTGACGACGAAAAACAGATTACCGACCTGATGACGGTGGCCCTGGGCTCTGAAGGTTTCGATGTCACGGCGGCTAACGACGGTGAGGCGGCCATCGAGGCTCTTTCCGGAAAAACGAAAATCGACGCGATTGTATTGGATTACATGATGCCCAAGTTGGACGGGCTGCAATTTTTAGAGCGTGTCAGCCAAAATCCGGAGATGCACGACATCAAGGTCATTTTGTGTTCGGGTGCGTTGCCCGATCAGCAGGAGTGGTGGGACCGACTGGGAGAATCGATGCGCTCCATTGTCAAGGGCTGCGTGCAGAAGCCTTGCGATGGCCCAATGCTCGCCAAGGCTATACATGCAGCGCTAGGAACGCCCGCGCGGCCCGCCGCGGCCTCATTTCTCGATGAAGCGGACGAGACGCCGCCCCCGAGCATGCCGATTTCTGACGGCGCCGTTCGCATGCTGGTTGTGGAAGATGACAACGTCTTTGGTCCCGCAATCACGGAAAAGTTGCGAAGCCAGGGCTACGGCGTTGGCTGGTGCATGACGCGCAAGGCCATGCGTGAGTTTATACCGAAACAGGCCATGCGATTGCCTTTTGACATTCTTCTATTGGATCTGGCGTTGCCTGATGCCTTTGGTTCTGAAATCATTCGCGAGTTAGCCCTGGATCCTCGTTCTTCCGGGCTCAAAATCGTTATCATCACCGGCCACCTGGCCCAGGGCGAGGAGGAGACGTTCCTCAGTCAATTGGAGCCGAATGCCCGGGCATTGGTCGCCTCCATCCTGATTAAACCCTACGAGTGGAATTCGCTTTTGGCGACCATTGCCCAAGTGGCGGCAAAACTTCCCAAATAACCGACGCATCCTACACGTGGAGCACGACGGCACCTTTCGAAAAACGGTCACTCACAGAAGTAGCCCAATGGGTAGGCCAAGCGCGGAGGTCCCCCGGGACGGCACGCATCTGCGCGAGGATCGTGGCGAGAGCCGCACCGGGTGCCAAACGCAAACCGATCTCCCACGGATGCGTTGTGGCAGTGCCTGCATGACAACCCTATAGATTCGGATGCAAGCCTCGATCTCGAGCGCACGAAGCTGGAGTTGACGGTTTCGGTGCCGCCGATACCGTCTTCGCCAAGCCACGACTGACGCAGATGGCTGTGTGGTTGGTTTGAACGCGGTTGGCGTCGGTGAGTATGTTCCTTTTTGTAGCGGTAGTCCATAAGGTCGTGGTCAGTGGGCGGTTGAATTTTCGCCTTTCGCCACCCGGTCCTGGATGCGCTTGAGGCATTTGGGAGCGTGCCGTCTGATGTAGATTCGATGGCATAATCGTCTAAGTGAAAGCCCGAACCGAGCGAAGCCCCAAAAGCAGCCAACGCCGCGGCGAGCAGAAGAAGCCGCGCCCGCACGACAAATTACAGGCCACCGTGAAGCGGCCCAAGACCGCAGCCGAGCGCAAGGAACGGGTCGCCGAGATCCTGCGCCGCCTGGATATTATGTACCCCAACGCCACCTGCGCCCTGCACCACAGCAATCCTTGGGAACTGCTGGTCGCCACTATTCTTTCCGCCCAGTGCACCGACAAGCGCGTCAACCAGGTCACGCCGGGGCTGTTCGCCAAATATCCCACGCCCGCCGATTTCGCCGCGGTGCGGCCGCAGGTGCTGGCGGAAGATATCCGCAGTACCGGCTTCTTCAATAACAAGGCTAAGTCGATTGTGGGAGCGGCGAAGAAGATTACCTCGGAATTCGGCGGGCAGGTGCCGCGCACCATGGACGAGATGTTAACGATCCCCGGCGCCGCCCGCAAAACCGCCAACGTTGTGCTGGGGACCGCTTACGGCATCGCTGCCGGCGTGGTGGTGGATACTCACGTACAACGCATCGCGCGGCGGCTCGATCTTACGCAGGCCACCGACCCGAAGAAGATCGAGCAGGACCTCATGAAGATCATCCCGCAGGACCGTTGGATTCTCTTTTCCCACCAGGTCATTTTGCACGGCCGCGCGCTGTGCCTGGCGCGGAGTCCCAAATGCAGCGAGTGCCTGCTCAACGACATTTGCTACGCGAAGGACAAAACCGCCTAAACGTCCCGCGGCCCGCCTCCAATCTCATTTACCAGGAATTTACTAAGCGTTACGCAACGATCTGCCGGCATGCACCCTCTATATAGGCGGGAGGGGAAGAGAAATGAAGGCGAGTTTCCTGGGAAGAATCCTGATGGCGGTAGTTCTGGTGAGCGGCGCCATGGCTGCGTCCAAGACCGCACCCGGCCAACCGCAGACCGACCGGCAAATCGCCGAAGCGGTGCGCCATCAGATTGCCATGTATCCCTATTACGGCATTTTCGATGACGTCTCTTTCACCGTGGTTCAAGGCCAGGTGATACTGACCGGCGATGTCGTCCAGCCGGTGCAGAAGAGCGACCTCGGGCGGCTTGTGCAGAAGGTGCCGGGCGTGACCAGCCTGACCAACAATATTCAGGTGCTGCCGCTTTCCGATTTCGACAACCGCCTGCGCATGCAGATTGCGCGCGCCGTCTACGGCAACCCGGTGCTTTCCCGCTATGCGAACGAGCCCGTGCCCCCCATCCACATCATCGTGAACAACGGGCACGTGACTCTTGCCGGCACGGTTGCAACCGATATGGAAAAGCAGGTTGCGGGTATGGCAGCGAATCAAGGACTGAGCTTTGGACCCGTCACAAACAACCTCGTAGTCGAGAATCCCGCCAAGAGAAGTTGACCTCAGGAACCCCGCCAACCGGAGGCAGCCGGAGGAGTCCCCTCCGGCCGCCCTGCCTCGCTATAATTTACGTTCGTGTCCACGCCGGGTTTAGACAAACTGTCGCAAGTGATTGCGCAAACAGTTTTGCTCGCTCTCCTGCCGGCCGCCGGTTGTGGAGGCGCACAACCCTGGTACCCCGTGCCGGCACAGCGGCCCCCACTGGGCGAAGGCGCGCCCGGAAGCCTGGGCCACTTCGTTTACATGAGCCAACCGGATGCCGATATCTACATCGTTCAGGGCATGCGGCCGCAAAGCGAAGGGCCGTGGCGCTGGACGCACGACAGACCGGTGCTGCGTTTTTATCTGCCCGAAGTGGGGCGCATCCGCTTTCAGATGGACTTCTCGTTTCCGGAAGACCGTTTCCGCGAAACCGGTCCGGTAACCGTGGCCTTCGCGGCGAACGGCAGGGTTTTCGATCGGGTGCGCTACGACCATCCCGGTGCCCAGCACTATGACCGCCCGGTTCCGCTCGATCTGCTCCATCAGAATGCGGTGAACCTGGTGGCTGTCACGCCGGACAGAACCGCGTTGCGTCCGGGCGGGGAAAGGCTCGGCTTCGTACTGACCAGCGCCGGGTTCGCGGAGTAGCGCGGCATGGAACCGCTGGCCATCCTCTTTGGCGCCACCTTCACGGTGGCGACCGCGACTGCGCTGGGGAGCGTGCTCCTGGGTGATCGGTGCCGCGACTACGCGATGCGCTTTGTCTCCGGTGCGGCCCTCCTTAGCCTGCTGGTCTTCTTCCTCTCCTCGGTGGGATTGGCGTATCCCGCGGTGTTCCTCCTGGTAGGCGCCGGGGCGCTGGCGAGCGCGGTTGTCACGCGCCGGCGCCAAGTGGAGGGAAAGCAAGCCGCTCCAATTCCCGTGATCGCTAAATATGTGTTTGGGCCTATAGTTGCGGCATATTTTGTCATCTACTTGATCAATGCGATGGCGCCGGAAGTTTCGCCCGACGGCAGCGCCTACCACTTGAGCTTTGTGGCGTTCTACCTGCGCAGCCATGGCTTCCGTCCGATTACCTGGAACCTCTACGCCAGCCTTTCGGAAGGCGTTGAGATGCTCTTCCTGTTCGCATTCGCTTTCGGCCGGAATTCGGCCGCGGCCATGGTGCATTTCGCATTCCTGCTGGCACTGGCCTGGCAGGTTTTTTCGCTCGGCCGGCGCGCTGGATTTCCAATCGCAGGCGGCTGCGCATCCGTGCTGGTGTTTGCCAGCCCGATTGTGGGTTACGACGGTACCAGCGCTTACAATGACGTGGCGCTGGCCGCCGTGGCATTTACGCTCTTCTACCTGTTGCAGCTCTGGGCGGAAAGCGGCAGCAAGCGGTTGCTGGTGGCTATCGGAATCGTGGCCGGCTTCTGCTATGGCGTGAAATATACCGGATGGCCGGCGGTAGTTTACGCCGTGGCGTTCGTTCTTTGGAAGCGGCGGAACTGGCGCGACGCCGCGCTGGTGGCCGGCTGCGCCGTGCCGCTGATTGCGCCGTGGATGATCAAGAACTGGCTGTGGGTGCAGAATCCAGTCGCGCCATTCTTTAACGAATACTTCCGTAATGCATATGTAACCATAGCTTTTGAAAAGGAATACACGAATTATTTCAAGCTTTATGATCTCGCCAGCCGTTGGCAGATTCCCAGGGCTGCGATGGTTTCGGGACAACTCCAAGGGCTGCTGGGACCGGTCTTCCTACTGGCGCCGTTATCACTATTGGC
>DATJOO010000005.1:0-4533 GCA_035506955.1 Verrucomicrobiia bacterium | reverse complement strand
AATAGCCACTGCGCACTGCGCCTTCCATCGTGGCAGGCCAACCGGTGTTGGTCCAATCGCCGGCCAAAAACATGCGCTGCAAGGAAGTCTGTTGTGTTGGACGCCAGCGATCGACTCCAGGTTGCGGAGAAAATGTGGCTGCGGTTTCTTTTATCACTGTGGCCTTTAGCAGTTTGGCCTCGCGTGCAGCGGGGAGGGCTTGGCGCACTTCCGCCAGACAAAGATCGATAATCTCTTGGCGTGGTTTCTGCAGCAATTCATAAGAGGCGCTAATGACTAATTGCAGATACTGCCCTTTCGTCGAGGTGCTACCGTTTCTGCCCGAGTACAACGCGCTTTTGTTGAAAATCCATTGAGTGGTCGTCTCCAAAAGGGTGACGAACGGCTCCTGCATCACCTGGCGGTCAAACCAGAAATGTACCCCGGTAATCGGCGAGGTTTGGATGTTCTCTAAATGGGCCAGCGCCGGCTCCTGTACTTTGATGTTTGCCGGTAGCAAATCGGACAAGGTTTCGTGGGGCACCGCCAAAACGAAGGCATCGGCGGACTCGTGACGGCCTTCGTCAAACTCGACGCTGGTCAAACCGCTCTGGTCGAAATGCAGCGCTCGCACGGGCGTCCGCAGGTTCACGTCCCCGGCCCGCCGCTCGATCTCGCCCTTGCAGCCATCGTAAAGCTCTGCCAAAGGCACGGCCGGGACGCCCAAGCGGTAACCGCTGCGGTTGGACAAAAAACCCTTCCAGAAAACATCCACGCCAAACCGGGCGTCCGTCTTGTCCAGTTCTTCGTCCAGCGCGCTGACCAGCACTACGCGCCAAAAACGTTCGATCGCTCCCGGGGTCTGCTTTCGCTTTTGCAGCCAATCCAGCATCGAAAGGCCGCCGGGCGTGTCCAGGTCCGCGGTGTGCCCCTTCGCGCGAAGAATATCGAGCAGGGCGCTGGCAATGCACTTCTTGTCCGCATGGCGGAGCGGCGCAAAGGTCAGAAACGATCCGGTCATGTGCAGTGGTGCTGGCAATAGACCCGCCTGCATGCTTCCCGTGCGCCCTTGCGGGTCCTGAAAGAGAAGCCGGTCGAAGTACTTGATCTTGTCTTGCGCGCCAACGCGGCGATAAAAGTCTTCCAAATTGGTGCAGCAGCCCAGCGTGACGTGCTGGCAGTTGTCCACGTGCTCGCCATCCGGCAAGACATAAGAAGTGGCGCGGCCACCGAGAAAGGGACGCTGCTCGAAGAGCCGAACGCGCCAGCCGGCTTCAGCCAGCGACACGCCCGCTGACAGCCCCGCTAGCCCGCCGCCGATCACGATCACGTTTCGCAAGAATATTCTCTTTCGTGTGGCGCCCAAATCGCGCCTTTGCCACTAGCTTTAGTTTTTCCGCCTTGGTCAGCCGCACGCGCCCGCCAAACACGGCAAAATCCGTAGACTCGATGCGCGCCAGGAGGGCGCTGTAGGTATGCACCAGCAGCCACAACGTTGCGCGGCTATCTTCGTCGATCATGCCCAGCAACTGCGCGCCTTCTTCGTACAGCTTCCAGGCACGATCCCCTTCAAACCGCAACAATTCGCGGACGCCCAGACTTTCTTCCTTGCGCCCGAGATCTTCGCGGAGCACGCGATAATGCGCCAAGTCTTCCTCGGGGAGATAAACGCGGCCGAGGGTGTAATCTTCTTTCACATCGCGAATGATGTTCGTGAGCTGAAACGCCAGCCCCAGTTTTTCCGCCATTTCCTGCGCGCGGAAATCGTGAAATCCAAAGATGTGCGTGCAGGTGAGTCCCACGGTCCCGGCCACGCGGTAACAATATTCTTTGAGGCGCTCGAAGGTCGGGTAGGTCTGAATCGTGAGGTCCATCTCCGCACCGGAAATCAAATCGTGCAGATAGCGCGGCGGCATTTTGTAGCGTTCAATCGTATCCACGAGCGCCGGCAGGATTTCCGCCCCACCCTTCAAGCCCACGAACGGCGAAGCAATCGCCGCCGAACCATCGACCACCTGTTGCTGCTTGGTAATGGCCTGGTCCAAAGCCGCGCGCCACTTTGCCAACCCGCGCTGCTTCGCGGCCAGATCCGCGCCTTGATCGGAAACGTCGTCAATGCGGCGCATAAAGGCGTATAACGCGACAATGCCGTCGCGCTTCGCTTTGGGCAGCAAGAAGAAAGCCGGATAAAAGCTGCTGTGCGCTTCCCGCGCGATGCGATGGCATTCTTCGTAGGACTGCGGGATATCCAACAACTCTACGGCTTGGGTGTCGCTTTCCGCATGCGATGTCTGCGCCACGGTAATCGGGGTTGGTGTTGCCCCCCACATGTAGGCGACGATGGCTCGGCCAAGCAGCCTCACCTGCTTCCCTTTACTCACCTCCGGCCTCTGGTGCAGGGTGTCGTAGCCTATCGCCTCAATCGCGTCCAGCACCGCCAGGCCCCCGCGGCTGAACATCGCCAGGTCCACGCTCAATTTGCCTGCGACCATCGTGGATAGCGGCATGCCCTTGTGAAAAAGTTGGCGGGTGTAATCGATCAGTTCCTTCATCAGAGCCACGTAGCGCTGATCGAATTTCTTGTCGACGATGTCTTTATCGCTGAGACCATGGGCCGCGGCGCGATCCAGTGGGATATAGATCCTGCCTTTTTCCAAGTCGCGGGACACGTCCTGCCAGAAGTTTGCCAACTGCAACGCGGTGCACGTCGCATCGGACAGACGCTGCCGCTCTTCATCCCGGTAGCCACACAAATACAGCACCAACCGGCCCACGGGATTTGCCGAGTAAACGCAATAATCAAGCACGGCCTCCCAGGTCGGGTATCGCTTTATCACCTGGTCCTGACGAAAGGCCTTCAGCAAGTCCGCAAACGGCTGCTTGGGTATATCCTTCGCGATGACCGTCTCGCGCAAGGCCACAAACACGGGATGAGATGGGCGTCCTTCGTAGCAAGCGTCCAGTTCCGTTTCCCACCAGCCGAGCAACTCCAGAGCGCGCGGTTTGTCGGGAATCTCGTCCCCCAAATCGTCGGCCCAGCGGCAGTAGGCATACACGTTGTAGAAATGCTGGTGCAGCTCCTTGGGCAGCAGCCAGGAAACGACGTTGAAATTCTCGTAGTGGTGAGTCGCCAGCCACTTGGTGTAGTCCTGCGCGATCTTCGGAGTACACCTGTTCTCCGGCAGCTTCTCCATCAGTGACAATTCACCCGGGCGCAGCATTAGTAGAAGAGTATCCAATTCCTTCGTTTCAAGTGGACTGGACCGCTAACAGGTCTGCGCTTCACGATTCGCCAACCACAGCAGCAACTGCGATCTTATGGCCGCACGGCCAGCTTGATTTCGCCACTGCGCGCCTTCATGCGTTCGAACGCCTGCGGCAGATCTTCCAATCGAATCTCTTCGGTGACGAATTCTTCGGCGGAAACGTCACCACGACGCACGGCTTCCAAGGCTTCGCGGAAAAAGCGCGGGGTGTGGTGGAACGGCGAAATCATCCTAATTTCGGAATAGTGGATGGCAGCCGGCTCAATTTCCACGCGCGTTCCCGAGGGCAAACCGCTGAAGAAATTCACCACCCCGCCGCGGCAGACCATCTTCAACGCCTGCTGCCACGTGGCGGGGTTTCCCGCTGCTTCCACTACGGAGTCCGGTCCGCGGCGATCTTCGGTCAAATCTCTGACGGCAGCGACCACGTCGGGAGTTTCCGTGACGTTAATGGTCACGGCTGCGCCCAGTTTCCGGGCGATGGCCAAGGGGCCTTCGCGTCTGGCCAGTGCGATCACGCGTACTCCCCGCCGCGAGAGCATGCGCACATATTTCAAGCCGATGGGCCCGCAGCCAATCACCGCGGTGGTGTCGCCGGTGCGCACTTCCATCTCATGAATGCCGCGCATCACGCAGGCCAGCGGCTCCACGAAAGCCGCGCTGTGATCGTCCACCGAATACGGCACTTCCAGCATGTTTTCTCGGACGATGCGTCCTGGAATGCGCATGTATTCGGCATAGGCGCCATTATTGAACAGCAAATCGTCGCACAGATTTTCCTGGCCGCGGCGGCAGTGGTAACAACGGAAGCAGGGCGCGGAATTGGCGGCAATCACCCGGGTCCCCAAACGCCATTTCGGGTCCACGCGCTTGCCCATGGCCACGATTTCGCCGACGACCTCATGCCCGAACACCGCGGGCGGCTGGATCATTTTTGCGTGATAGCCACGCTTCCAAACTTTCAGGTCCGTGCCGTCGGTCAGCGCAAGGCGTACCCGCAGCAATACCTCGTCGGGCGCCAGTGCCGGCACTTCGATCTGTTCGATCCGCAGATCCTCACTGCCGTACAAGACCGCCGCGGTCATTTTGGAAGGGACGGTAATCCGCGCCGGAGCGGGAATTTCTTCCAGCCCGGCCTCTGCCTTCTTTGTGGACGTTACTCTCATCCGTGTGTTATTAGAACCTTCAACGACTCTTGCGTGGGCCGATTAGCCAATTCCAAGCCTTCCTGAATTCTAGCTAATGGGAACCGGTGCGTGACGATCTCCATGACCGGGAGTTTCTTCTC
>DATJOO010000004.1:0-103641 GCA_035506955.1 Verrucomicrobiia bacterium | reverse complement strand
ATGACAGGCCGAGTAGCCCTGTTAAAGGGTTATGCCTGAGCAGGTTACTGGAGAATGGGGCTAAGAAGGCTTGGAGCAGGATGCTCAACTGGTCCAACGATGCCTCCAGGGCGATGGCTCGGCCTGGGAGGAACTTGTGCGTCGCCACTCGCGTCGCATTTACAACGTGTGTTACCGGTTCGTTGGTAATCGAACCGAGGCCGAAGATATCTCGCAAGAAGTCTTCTTGCGGGTGTACAAGACCTTGGGGAGTTACCGCTCGGCGCACGGAGGATTTGCAACGTGGATGACCAGCGTCACTCGAAACCTGCTGATTGACCACTACCGTCGAACGAAGAGGGACCGGCAGACGGACGCCTTGGACGACAAGATGCCGGTGGTAGAGAACAAGGAGTCCTCGGCGCGGCGGCCGGACCAGCAGGCGTTGCTGAATGAGCTGAGCGGGCAGGTGCAAAGTGCCCTGACCAGGCTGTCGCCGGAGTTGCGCGAGGCAGTGATTTTAAGAGATTTGCAGCAACTGGAATATGCCGAAATCCAGCAGGTGCTGGCCGTACCCGAAGGAACGGTAAAATCACGAATCAACCGAGGCCGCATCGAGTTGGCAAAGATTTTGCAGCAAATGGGAGTGAGGCCGTCATGAGGACGGGTGGGACTAGTAAGAGTTCTGGATCTGTAACGGCAAGGGCAACTTTGCCGCTGGGGGTCGAGTCATGACCTGGACGTGTGACCAAATCGAGACGCAGCTCAGCGACTACTTGGAAGGCTTGCTGGCTGCACCAGAGCGTGCGGAGTTTGAAGCGCACGTGCACAGTTGCGCAGAATGCGCGCCGCTCGTGGAGAGCGTGCGCGGGTTGATGACAGACCTGCATGCGATGGGCGAAGTGGAAATGCCACCGCAGATGATTCGCTCGATTCTGGATCAGACCGTGGGTCCGCGGGAGCGGGTGAGTGGTTGGGAAGCCTTCCGGAAATTTCTGGCCGGGTTCGCGACACCGAAGTTCGCGTATGGCGTGGCCAGTGTAGTGGCGACTTTCGTGATCCTGTTGACCGCTTCGGGAACTTCACTGCGTAAGGCCAAGCTGGCGGACCTGCAGCCCGCCAACGTGTACCGGAATACGAACCGGCAGTTGCACCTCGTGTACTCGAATAGCGTCCGCTACGTAAGCGATCTGCGCGTGGTGTATGAAATTCAGTCGCGGTTGCGGCAGGATCAGAACGAATTGCAAGTTACGCCGGACGACAGTGCGCCGAAGTCCGCGCCCGAGAAAGACCCTGATCATACGGGCGTGCAACCAAAGCAGCAGAACCGCGCGAACGAACTGAGCCGAGAGGTAGAAATGCTGGCGGCCGAAGGCCCCCTGATGTTGCAGAGGAGTATTCGATGAAATGTGCGGTGCATCCAGATGTGGAGGCATCGGGGTTTTGCCGGAACTGCGGTAAGCCGCTGTGTCCGGCATGCGTAAGACCAGTCAAGGATGTTTTTTATTGCGAGGATTGCCTGGCAAACATGGCGGGACTGCCCACCGCTCCAGCAGCCGGAGCAGCAAATTTGGCGGATGCGACGGCAACGCCTCCGGTGGGAGTTCCGGCGCCGCCCGCTCACTCGGGCGGCGCGGTGCTGGCCTTCATCCTTGGATTGATTCCTGGACTCGGTGCCATCTACAACGGGGAATACAATAAAGCGCTGCTGCATATCGTCATTTTCGCGGGCATTATCCTCGGCATCAATTTGGATTTGGGAGATGGCGCGCAAGCCGTGTTCATCTGCGCGCTGATTGTCTTCCCCTTCTACATGGCCATCGATGCCGTTCGCACCCTGAAATCGAAACAGACCGGAGTGCAA
This sequence comes from Verrucomicrobiia bacterium, assembly GCA_035506955.1. Lineage (GTDB taxonomy): Bacteria > Acidobacteriota > Terriglobia > Acidiferrales > UBA7541 > Acidiferrum. The sequence goes on along the minus strand of DATJOO010000004.1, from coordinate 101,798 downwards.
TACCAGGACCCGGTCGAGAACTGGACCAAGCAGAAAGCCATAGGGCCGATTCTGCTGATCGCCCTGGGCGCGCTGTTCCTGCTGAAGAATTTCGGTGTATTCGATTTTTTCCGGATACGCGAAATATTTTTTCCGCTGATCCTGATCGGCATCGGTGTGTTGCTGCTGAAGAACCGCGTCGGCGGGGCGAATTGAAGGAAGGAACGGCATGAGCGCGCAAATTCGATGCCGCTGTCAGAGTTGCACGATTCGTGGAATGATGGGTCCCGCGATCCTGATCACCCTGGGCCTTTTGTTTCTGCTGCATCAGGTGCAGGGCGGACGATTTGATTTTGGGAATACCTGGCCGGTGTTGTTGATGGTGATTGGGCTGCTCTTGCTGGCTTCGGCCGTGGCTCCGCGCGATGGGCATATCGAACCGCCTCCGCCAGTAACGCGACCGGTACCACCACCGGCGGTTCCTCCTGCCAGCGTTCCTCCGCAAGCGCCGTATAGCGGTCAGGGGCAATAAACAAAACTATGGCGGGCACCCGGTCGCGCACCAGCGGTCTCTTCTCGGGTTTCGTGCTGATTTCGGTGGGAACCCTCCTGCTTCTGCATAACTATGGACATTTGGACCTGAGCGAATTTTTCACCCGCTGGTGGCCCCTGCTGATCATTTTCTGGGGCGTGATCAAATTGTACGAGCGCACTGTGGGCCGGCGATTCGGCGGCAGCGGCGGCGGAATCACCGCGGGTGAAATCTTGCTGGTCCTCGGCATGTTGGCACTCATGGGAATTGTCGTGGCGGTGGATTGGGGTAAGACGCGAATGGGCGTGGATTTGGCTGACGTCAGTGGAGACAATTACTCCTATGATCTGGATGTTTCTCCGAAGGCGATTCCCGCAAATGCACCGGTAACCGTAAGAAACATTCGTGGCGACATTACGGTGCGCGCGGCGGACACCTCGCAGATTGAAGTGTCCGCAAATCGAAAAGTGAAGAGCTGGAGCGAGAGTGAGGCGGATCGCCTGAGTAAATCGGTGAACGTGGAGATTGTCCAGAACGGAAACAGTTATGAGGTGCGTCCGACGGGCTATGACACTTCAGATCCGCATATCAGCGTGGATCTGGATGTGACGGTGCCGGAGAAATCGGCGCTGACGGTAAAAACGGATAAGGGTGACGTGCAAGTTTCGGACTTTAAAGCGGACGTCAGTGTGAACGACTCGAACGGAGACATCGAGGTGCGCGGAACCAATGGAGGAGTGCAAATCGAGGCGCGCAAGGGAGACGTGAAAGTCTCCGATACCACGGGTGACGTGAGGGTTTCCGGCAAGGGCGGCGAAATTGAGGCTACTAACATCACCGGAAGCCTGACGGTGCAGGGAGATTTTTACGGGCCGGTACGCGCCGAAAAAGTGACCAAGGGCGTGCGACTGGTGTCGCCGAAAACCGATTTGACGATATCCGCGCTGACGGGGCATCTGGAAGCAGGCATCGGGAATCTGGATCTGGTGGACACGCCGGGAAACGTGATCCTGCGGACTCGGGACACGGAAGTGAATGTAGAGAACGTTGGCGGCAAGGTGGAGATCGACAATCGCAACGCGCAAACTTCCGTGCGTTTCATCAGCATGCCTAAAGACGATGTGATTGTGACCAACTCCTCATCGGGAATTTCGTTGACGCTGCCGGGCAGCTCGAGCTTTGAGATTCAGGCCGATTGCCGGAACTGCGACATTGATTCGGAATTTTCCGGGTTAGATCAAACCAAAACCGAGTCAGGCGATTCGCACCTCGTCGGCAAATACGGTTCCGGCAAAGGCCCCAAAATCACATTAAAGACCAGTTACGGGAACATCTCGCTGCAGCGTACGTCGATTACCCCCAGACCGGTGCCAGCACCTGCACCCATGGCTGTGCCGGCTCCTCCCCATGTCCCCGCCCCGCATGTGCCGCGGCCGCCATCGCCCGAAGTCCCACCCGACACCGAGCAGTGAGCTGTAATCAGTAATCGGTAATCGGTAATCCGCTGAATGCTCGTTTGTGCCGTAACTTATTACCACAGATTATATCCTAATATATAGTAATAGAATTAAACACTGAGTGCGATTGCTGATTACCGATTACTGGTTGCTTCTTATTCCGCCAGCCGGCGGAGTTCGGAAAAGAACGTCGGATACGACACGCCAGCGCAGGCGGAATCGAGGATGCGCGTTTCGCCGGAAGCGGCCAGACCGGCGACGGCAAACGCCATAGCGATGCGATGATCGCCACGCGGGTCGATGTTGGCTCCGAGCAGCGGCCCGGCGGAACGCCCCTGCACGAGTAAACCGTCTGGACGCTCCTCGACTTTAGCGCCCATGCGCAGGAGATTCTGTGCGAGTGCCGCGATGCGATCGCTTTCCTTGACGCGCAATTCTGCGGCATCGCGAATCTCAATTCCCTGCTCGGTGTAGGGGCCGAGGGCGGCAAGCATCGGCAGTTCGTCGATCAGCAGCGCCACAAGATCTCCGGAAATGAGCCCGCCCTTCAGTGATGCGCCTTTCACCGCGAGATCGCCGACCAGTTCGCCTTGCTTGGTCTGCAGATTGAGCGCGCTGACTTGCGCACCCATCTGCTTGAAGAAATCCAGAATCGCAGCGCGCGTGGGATTCAGCCCGACATTGGCGATGTACAGGTTGGACTCGGGCAACAACGAAGCAGCTGCAATTAAAAAAACGGCGGAAGAAAGGTCCCCGGGCACGTCGACGGAAACAGGGCGCAGTGCGGCGTCGCCATTGGCGGCAGCGATGCCTTCGATGGAAACGGTGCGCCCGGATTTGTGCACCGGTGCGCCAAATTCGTGAAGAGCCAATTCCGTGTGATCGCGCGTCGCCGCAGGCTCGATAACTGACGTTTCACCGTCAGCGTAGAGCCCAGCGAGCAACACCGCCGACTTCACCTGCGCGCTGGCCATCGGCATTTCGTAGCGAATACCGTGGAGCTTTCCACCGCGTATTTCAAGGGGAGGAAAATTTTCCTCGCGGCCGCGAATGTCGGCGCCCATTTCGCGGAGGGGAGTGATCACGCGCTTCATGGGCCGCTTCTGCAAAGAGGAGTCGCCGGTAATTTTGGTGGCGAAGGCTTGGCCGCTAAGGATGCCCGAGAGCAACCGGATGGTAGTGCCGGAATTTTCCGCGTCGAGCGTGCGCCACGAACTTTTCAAGCCGTGAAGACCGTGCCCCGTGACGTGGACCGTGGAACCTTGCACTTTGACACCAGCGCCCAGCGCTTTCACGCAGCCAAGCGTGCTGTGGCAATCGCGAGCGGCGGCAAAGTTGCGGAGTTCGCTGGTGCCGTCGGCGAGCGCGGCGAGCATCGCGTAACGATGCGAGATGGATTTGTCCCCCGGGAGTTCGAGACCGCCGGACAAAGCTTTGACAGGTTGAATGATTTCGGATTTCACGGTGAATGTCAGTTTAGCATGCGGCTTAAGGGAGTTGACGGAGGACGGGCGAGACGGACTTCCTTGCGATTTCGTTTTGAAAATTTGTCAGGACAAAAGTGCCAATGAATTCCCTGTACGCCTGGACAGTTTGCCTTGGGAACTTCGCGCCAAATCCTGCGTAAGTTATAGAGAGGCAGCTTCGTATTATGAAAGGAGAGATGTAACGAATACGACGAATGGAACGTGTCGCAGCGGCTTTATGCCGCTGTCTGCAGATTGAAGTCTCGCCTTAAGCGCTTCAGTAAGGAAAAGAGGACGTATGTTTGCCCGTAAGACGCTCAGACAACTTTGGACGAACGCCGCGATCGGCATCGGCGCGCTGTTTGTGGTGGGGGTATTGCTGGCGGCGATGCCCGCTCATCGCACGCCCAATGTGGCGATGACCAGCCCGGAAATGACTCAGCAACTGCAACAGACCAGCAGTTCGATGCCGGACATGAAGATGGATGCCGACGATGCGTCGATGGGCGAACACAACGCCATGGTCGAGATGCAGCATATGCACATGGGCGACACCGCGCATATGCATATGACCAAGCCGCGTCCGGCAAACGCCGACGATCAGAGGCGGGCCGACGAAATTGTAGATCAACTTCGAGCGGGCATTGAAAAGTACCGGGATTATCAGGTTGCGCTGAACGAGGGCTACAAGATTTTCCTGCCAAATGTGCCGCAGCCGGAATATCACTTCACGAATTACGAGAACGGTTTCTTGGAAGCGTTCACCTTCGACCCGGCACGGCCCACTTCCCTGCTCTACAAGAAAACAGCAAACGGGTACGAACTCGTGGGCGCAATGTACACGATGCCGAAGTGGGCGACCGAAGACCAGCTAAACGATCGCGTGCCCCTGAGCGTAGCCACCTGGCACCAGCACACCAATCTGTGCATGCCCCCGAAGGGCGATCGCCGCCACGCGGACTGGATGAAATTTGGATTGCACGGCTCCATCACCACCCAGGCCGCATGCAGCGCGGCCGGCGGCAAGTTCTACCCAGTAATCTTCGGGTGGATGGTGCATGTGTACCCATACGAAGACGGCAACGCGAAGATTTTTGCGATGCATCATCAGGAGTAAGGCAGTCAACAGCTCACAGCTACCGCCGACAGTCCAGAGCGGTTGGCAATAGTGGTAACCTACGTTCGCAACTAAAGTTTCGATGCCTGATCTCTGGTCTCTGGTTACTGATCAGTGATTACTGCCTATCCGTTCGCATCCTTCAACTTCAGCCGGGACTTATTCTCCTCCAGGAATGCACGCAAGTCGTTGGAGACGTCCAGCAGACGGATCCACTGTTCGTAATACAGCGTCACCGGAAAGCGGCCAAGGCCGTAGACGCTGACTCCGCCTTTTTCACCCACACGAAATTCCAGCGAGCCTTTCTTGGGCCGTTCGGACTTCTTCTCCAGCTCGGCAATTCGCGCTAATAACTCTTCTCTAGTCGGTTCCGCCATGTCAGCTCTCCTGAGGAGGATGGGGCATATCCTCGCACAGACTGAGATTGCGCGCTACTGGCGCTGCTGGAAGAAGAGTTAGGACTTCACCAGCCTTCCATGACTCCGCGGCACAGGACGACAACCTAAAGCGGGTCTAGGACCTCTAAGACAAAGGGACTAGCCCGGTCTGACTGGAGGTTCAATTGCTCTACGCCTCCCCGCCCGGTATCATGCTCCCTTCTGTTGGGGGCGCGTCTAACCGGCCATGAGCCAATACTTGCGACGTATCACAATCTATGGCGCGCTTCTTTTCTTGGGGATTTTCGCCTGCCCGGGCAAAGCACAACAATCCAACGACCTATTACCGGTCGACCAAGTCCGTGCGGGAATGCAGGGCTATGCGTACACCGTTTTCAGTGGCGATCAGGTGGAAAAGTTCGACCTGGAAGTCTTGGGAGTGATGCCAAATTTCCTGGGGCCGAAACAATCCATCATTCTGGTGGAACTAAAAGGTCCGAAAGTCGAACACACCGGAGTGGTCGCGGGTATGAGTGGCAGCCCGGTCTATATCGAGGGCAAGCTGGCAGGGGCTCTCTCGTTAAAGCTAGGGATTTTCACGAAAGAAGCGATCGCCGGCGTGACTCCGATTGAAGATGTTCTCCGGCCGCCTCCGGCACAACCGAATCCGCCGCCAACCTTGGCGCAAGAGTTCCAATTACCGAAGCAGCCCACGGCACAGAATACCCTGCCAACCGGGTCCACCCTCGAGCCCATCGAAACGCCCCTGGTGTTTTCCGGCTTCCAAGCAACGACGATGCAACAATTCGCGGGTCAATTGCAAAGCTATGGTTTGGTGGCCACACCGGGCGGCAGTTCGCCAGACCAAAAAGATGACGCCCACGCGCGTTTGGCCCCGGGCGACATGGCGGGAATGGTGCTCGTGCGTGGCGATATGTCCGTGAATTCCGCGTGCACGGTGACCGCGGTACAGGGAGACCGGGTATTCCTGTGCGGTCATCCATTCTTGAACTTGGGCGATATCCAGATGCCCATGGCAAAGAGCCAAGTGGTGACCACACTTTCGTCGTCACTGGCCTCGACGAAGATCGTGAATGTGGGCGGAAGCATTGGAACAATTACAAGCGATCATTTGACTGCGGTAACAGGGAAACTGGGCGCGCCACCGCAAATGATTCCGGTGGATTTAACCTTCGTGAACGGGACAAACGAAAAGAAGCTGCATTTCGAGATGGTGAATCACGCGAAGCTAACGCCTCTGCTGGTGGCGATGACGACGTTCAACGGCGTAACGCAGAACTCGCTGTACGGCGAAGGACGCACGCTGCACCTGACCGGCGAGATTCAATTGAAGGGCCATGTTCCGGTGAAGCTGGAAAACACGTTTGCACCTTCGGATTCCCTGTTGCCCGACGGGATGCCTGTGGCTTTGTCAGTGCAAAACGTGTTTGGGCGGCTGTTTACCAACAATTTTGAGATTCCGGATGTACAGCACGTTTCGTTGCGAGTGGAAACGATGCCGGGCAGGAATTCCTACACCATCGAAAGTGCATGGCTGGAAACCGGCGAAGCGGCGCCCGGAGAGAGTCTCAAGGTGCGTGTGCTCCTCCAGCCCTACCGCGGGGCGCCTCGCGTGGAAGAAACGACTGTGCACGTGCCGGATCAGATCGCGCGCGGCAGCACGTTGCATGTGCTGGTCAGCGACGCCGAATGGATGAGCCGGGCATCGCGCGGTTTCAATTTCGGTGGTGTGCCGGGGAGCGCTGCTGCTGGTCCCGCGGGACTGGATCAGTTGATTGCACTCATCAATCGCGAGCGGCATAACGACCGGCTGTATGTCGGCATTCTCGTGCCAGCTCCGATGATGGTCTGGGACGATAAAGAATTACCCAACGTACCGCTTTCGGCTATCAGTGTGATCGATGGAAGGCCTGCGCCAGGAAGCGTGCAGGTGCTTCGGGAATCGTTGGCTAATGAGTCCTCTGTCGAACTCGGTGGCCCCGTATCCGGGCTCATTTCTCTGAATCTACAAATCCGGTGATCGAATCTATGTCGAGACTATGGAAACAGTTTTTGCTGCTGGCCTTGCTGGTGTGCGCGGTAACGAGTTCCGGCGTAGCGGATCATACGCGACGGTGGAGACAGTCCACCTACGAAGAGTTCCTGAAGGGCACCGCAAAAGGTGTGGCAGTGCGCAGTGATGGCCACCTGGAGCTAGCGCCAAAATTCACGTTGCTTGCGGATGCCGATGCCTCCTATTTGTGGTCCTTGCGCACAGACCCTTCGGGAGCGCTTTATGCGGGTGGCGGTTCACCGGCGAAGGTTTTTCGCGTGGAAGCGGATGGAAAACTGAAATCCGTGTTTGAATCGAGCGACCTTCTGGCGCAATGCCTAGCGTTCGACGCCAAGGGCGTGCTGTATGTGGGTACTTCGCCGGATGGTAAGGTCTACAAGATTGCCGCGAACGGCGAGAAGACGGTTTTCTTCGAGCCCAAAACGAAATACATCTGGGACTTAACCTTCGGTCCGGATGGCACGCTGTATGTGGCCACGGGCGATAAAGGGCAGATCTACGCGGTGTCGCCCGACGGCAAAGGCGAGTTGTACTACGCCAGCGACGAAGCGCACATCAAGGTGCTGGCGTTTGATTCCAAGGGCAATCTGTTAGCGGGCACCGAGCCGAATGGCCGGGTGTTGCGGATCAACCGAGCAATGGAAAAAGGCGTCGGCAAACCGTCGGCCGGCGCGGCACACGGTTTCGTACTCTATGAAACCGCGAAACGCGAAGTGACTTCCCTGGCCGTGGCAGCAAACGACGCGATTTACGTAGCAGCAATCGGGGAAAAGCCCAAGCCCGGAGCGCCGGGTCAAACGACGATCATCAACGCCGGGCAGGGCGGAGCTATAATCACCGGTGGGGGCGTGCAGACCGGAGGAATCGCCCAGCCCTTTATCGCGTTTCCCCAGGCCATCTCCAGCAGCATTTACCGGATCACCCCGGAAGGTGTGCCAGAAGAGTTGTGGACTTCGCGCGAGGAGGTCGTTTACGCGCTGGGGATGAATCCCGATGGGCGCGTGTTGGCGGGAACGGGAAACACTGGCTCGCTGCTGGTGATTGACGGAAACGGCGTGTACGCACAACTGGCGAAGGCGGGGTCGGCACAGATCACCGGAATTTCCAAAGCGGCAAACGGCAAAGTGTATTTGTGCACGGCGAATCCTGGGAAATTATTCTCGCTCGGGCCGGATTACGAAGGCGAGGGCACATTTGAATCGCAATCTTTGGACGCGAAGCTGTTCTCTCAATGGGGACGCATTGAATGGTGGGGCCCGCCGGCAACAACAGGCGCGGGTAAGTCGGCCAAGGACAACAAGGACCCGCGACTGGAATTTTACGTGAGGAGCGGCAACACCGAGGATCCGGCGAAAGAATGGTCACCATGGTTTGGGCCGTACACGTCAACAGATGCACCGATTGAGGCACCAGCGGCGCGATTTCTGCAATGGAAAGCGGTAATCCACGACGGACGTCCCGGAGACGGCATTGATTGGGTCAGCGTGGCATACGAACCGCGGAACGTCGCGCCGGTGATCGATGGAATTGCCATGCAGGATCCGGGCGTGCGGGTGCAAACGCCCGTGGGGATAACCATGCCGGGAAATGTAACCCTGAAGCAGCCACCGGCGCCGAATCCAAATCCAAACGGAGTGGTCATCAATGCTAACCCCACGCCGGCACCGAAATTCGAACCCCAGCCGCAAGGATCGTTGCAGAAGGGTTTTCAATCGGTGTTGTGGGCGGCCCATGACGATAACGATGACGAATTGAAGTACGCCGTTTATTTCCGCGGTGAGAATCAGAAAGAGTGGCTGCTGCTGAAAGACAATCTGGATCAAAGGTTTTATTCGTGGGACACCTCATCGATGCCCGACGGAGCGTATTACCTCAAGATTGTGGCCAGCGATTCCCCGTCGAATCCGCCGGAACTGGCGCTGCAAGCGGAACGCGAGAGCGAACGATTTGAGGTGGACAACAGCACACCGACCATCGGCAAGATCGAGGCCAACCCGGCGGGCATGAACGCCGACCGTTCCAAAGGCGTTTCATACGATTTCCAATTCACGGCCAGCCATCCGACGAACAGCATCGAGAAGGCACAGTACAGCGTGGATGGCGCAGAGTGGGTGTTGGCGCGGCCGGTGAAAGGCATCAGCGACTATAAGACCGAGACGTACTCGTTTACGGTGCGAGGGCTTATGCCGGGCGAGCACACCATTGCAGTGCGAGCGTACGACCGGTTCGATAATGTCGGTGCGGCCAAGACCACAATTCAGGTGCAGTAGGAACCGACAGTCAGGGCTTGAGCGTGCCTGGTGGAATTGGCGCAGGAACGCGAGCGGCGGGAGCCGGGGTGGGCTTCTTCGGTTCGATGAACATTTCGATTTCGGCGCCAAAACCCATACGGCCGTCGCTATAAGCGTCGGGTTTGGCATGAACCAAACGGGCGCGGCAGTGCGTTTCGTCGGGGGCACCCCCGGTAACTTCTGTGGGCATGGTGAGCGTAGCTTCGATGGGCATGCCGACCTGCAGCGGAGCAGAACTAACAAAGAAGAAGCCGCCACGGGAAACATTCGTGGTTTCCGCGAAATGATCGATGGAGGAGGCCGCAACTCCCAGAGGGCGGAAACGCAACGGGACACGAATACGAAAACGTTCGCGTTGTCGACGTTCTGAGTACGCCACGACTGGTCTCCAAGGCCGGGCTGAAAGGGGACAGACACCCGGAAAAAGGTAGCTTGGCTCATTAGGTTAGCAGAGACGCCGCAGGGGTCAAGATAGGATTCGTAGCTCGAATGGGGGGGTACTCCCGGTATCGCACTGTGGCGCTTCCGCCAGGGCCCGCCGAAAGGGTTGCAAGGGGCAGCGCCGGGAAGTAAAGTAGCGCCAACAGCGCATGCGGTTTTGCTTGTCCCATCTAAAGACGTACGGAAAACTAGGGCTGCGCTTCTAGCGCTAACGCTGGAAACGGAATTCTGCGATTCTATGTGAGTGGTAACCCGGAGTGAGGGGGAAAACCGGCGACACGCCTGCCCTCCGGGTCTGGAGGTCCCGTTCCATGTTTCTGGATTACTACCGATTAAGGGAGCAACCCTTTGGGCCGGCCGGCAATCCGGCGCATCTTTACCCGAGCGAAACCCATTGTGAGGCGCTGGAGCGGTTAAGCGAAATGATTCTCGGCGATGGCGGACATTTGGTGCTGATCGCCGAATCGGGGATGGGCAAGACCACCTTGTTGCAGCAAGTCCTTGGGGGATTGCGAGAAAACTCACGGGCGACCCTTGTGTTTCAGAAGGGCTGCACCGCTCGAGAGATTTTGGAATCGCTACTGATGGAATTCGGGGTGAATTGCGCCGGCATGGAAACAGAGGCCATGCGCGCGAAGTTGAACCAAATCTGGTTCGCGGAAATGCTGCAAGGCCGCCGATTTATTTTGATTTTCGACAATGCCGAGGATTTGGATGAATCAGTGTTGGAGACGTTGCAATATTTGTCGCGATTGGAAACCTCGAGCACGCGCCTGCTGCAATTCCTGCTCTGCGGTCAGCCGAAACTTGTCGAAAAACTCGCGAGTGACAAGCTAGCGCCACTGCGGAAACGCTTCGCGGAATTCGAGACGTTAGAACCGTTGAGCCCACTGGAGACCGCCGGTTATATCCGGCATCGGCTGAAAGCGGCCGGCCTCGCCGGTGAGGGCTTGTTCGCCGCAGAAGCATTGGCGCTCATCATGGATTTCAGCGAGGGCATCCCTAGGAACATCAATAAGATTTGCTCACGCTCACTCCTCGAGGCGTATGCCCGTGGATTGTCGAGTGTGTCCGGGGAAATTGTGGAAAAGGCGCAGCGTCATCTGACAGCGATTGCTCACGGCGCACCAGGCCCGGCAGCGGATGATGCGCTGGAACTGGAGCAGCAAGAAGTGGCGGCGGAGTCATCTCCACTGAGCTATCGAACCGGCCGGCAACACAAATTGGCGGGGGCGGCGCTGCGTGTAGGAGCGGCGGTTGCTCTGCTGCTTACAGCGGGTTTGGCATTGCCACATGGCATGTTGCGAGGAATGAGCCACATCATGGCTGGCAGGACCGCGGGAACCACGGAAGTGCGTGTTGCTAAGCCAGCACAGTCGGCCATGAACTCCGTTGCAGCGTCGGGGTCCGCAGTTACAGCGCCGGTTCCATCGAAGCATCTGCCGGTGATGGATGCGCAGGTGCCATTGGAAGCGTCCACCACAACTGCAGGCCAACCGTCCTTGACCCGGGAATTGGGGTTGAAAATCAACCGCATCGTGATCGATCCCGGCCACGGAGGTTTCGACACCGGAGCAAAGGGCCCGCAGGGGCTGTTGGAAAAGGATCTTTGCCTGGATGTGGCACTGCGATTGGGGCAGATGATCGAAGAGACCCTTCCGGGTGCGGAGGTGGTGTACACCCGCAAGGATGACAGCTACGTTCCATTGGAAGAGCGCACGAACATAGCAAACCGGGCAGACGCAGACCTATTCATTTCGATTCACGCGAATTCGAGCGACAGTCGTGAAGTGCGCGGCGTAGAAACGTACTACCTGAGCCTGGCGAGCTCGAAGGAAGCAAAGGAGCTGGCGATTCGAGAAAACGCACTGACGCAGTCTTCTTTACATGACTTGCCGAATTTGGTCCAGAAAATTACCAGCAATGAAAAAAAAGAGGAGTCCAAGCAACTGGCGGAGCAAATTCAAACGACGCTCTCGCAGAGACTCCAGCTGGTGAGCCGGCGCGAGAAAGACCGCGGCGTAAAACAGGCGCCATTTCTCGTATTGATCGGGGCGAACATGCCCGCGGTGCTTTCCGAGATTTCGTTCGTCAGCAATGCCAGCGACGAGAATCTGCTGTTGCAGGGTGAACAACGGCAGCGCATCGCCGAAGGCTTGTACCGGGGAATCACCGGATATCTGGAAGCGTTGCACATCCTGCCGCAAACCCGCCAAACCATCACCAGCGAAAAGGGGCGAAACCGCCTGGGTAGCGCAGAACCATCGATGGCCCAGAACGGCCGAAATTTGCTTCAACCGAACGAAAAACTTCGCTAATATTTGGGAGCCGAAGCTATTCTCGAAAAGGGCGTGTGGGGCGCACGGAGTAGGAACATTCGGCAAAGTACGGTTCTTTCTGTAGGGGACCTGTGCGCAAGTACAGGCCAACCTTAGGTTACGGGGAAGAGTCAAACCTTACGGGGAGAAAGGGTCAAAGCTGTAAACTACCGACGTGCACCCTACAAGAAACACGGCCTCAGAGCAGATCTCGCCGCGGCGTGGTACAAGCTTACGCCGCCTCCGGACACTGATCTTTTTTATTAGTGCAACGGTCTTCTGCTGTGTTGCTTCCCTGCATGCCTACGGCCAGGAAATTCCCGGCACTCCGACACCGAAAGTAGAACAAACGTTTTCGGCTGGGCCCGCCAGCATCGCGTGCAATGGCACCGGACAATCCCATGGCGAAGGACAGCCGGGAAGTGTTACCGGAACGCTGGTCGACAAGACCGGGAACGCAGTGGCTGGTGCTCGTGTGACGTTGGCGCTGGATAACCAGACATCCGGTCAGGAAGCGCTCGCCGATGACGATGGCCAATTCTCTTTCACCAACGTGCCATCCGGTCCGTTTCATCTCACGGCAAACTCGGAGGGATTCGCGCCGCAAACCGCGGCGGGAAATCTGGCGTCGGGCGAAAGCTGCGTCATGCCGCAGATGACTCTCGCGGTGGCAACGAATGTAACGGAAGTGCGAGTAGAACTGACGACCATTGAAATCGCGCAAGAGCAGCTGAAGGAACAAGAGAAACAGCGAGTCCTGGGAGTGATCCCCAACTTCTACGTCAGTTACGTCCCGAATGCGGCGCCCTTGAGCCCCAGGCAGAAGTTCCAGTTGGCATGGAAATCCACGATTGACCCGGTATCGTTCGGCGTCACCGGAGTTGTCGCCGGGGTGGAGCAGGCCACCGGAGGCTTTAGCGGATACGGCGGTGGCGCGGCTGGCTATGCACGGCGCTACGGCGCGGCCTATGGAGACTTGGTGACGGGGACATTTATCGGCGGTGCGATTCTGCCGTCGCTGCTGAAACAGGATCCGCGCTACTTCTACAAGGGAACCGGAACCAACCGCTCGCGGTTTCTCTACGCCATCGCCAATGCCGTGATTTGCAAGGGCGACAATGGGCAGTGGCAGCCAAACTACTCGGGGATTCTGGGCGGTATGGCTTCTGCCGGCATTTCGAATTTGTATTATCCGGAAGGCAACAAAAGTGACGTCGCGATGACATTTGAGAATCTGGCTATAGGGTTGGGCGAAACGGCAGCGGTGAATGTGCTCCAGGAATTCGTAATCAGGAAATTTACATCGAACGTCCCGAAGACCGAACCCACGCCGTAACCGCGCGGTGCATTGGCCGGGCCGCCCCGCGTGCATTAAGATGAGTTCATGGCCACCACGGAACCCGCAGCAAACTTGAGTACTTCCCCGATTACCTGGAGCGCGATTGTCGAAGCGCACGAACGGGTGCGCCCGCGTATTCATCGCACACCAGTTCTGACCAGCGAATCGTTGAACAAGCTGGCGGACGCACAGCTGTTTTTCAAGTGCGAAAACCTGCAAAAGACCGGGTCGTTCAAGATTCGCGGAGCAGCCAACGCAATTCTGTCATTGAGCGAGGAAGAGGCGCGCCGTGGCGTGGTAACACATTCCAGCGGAAACCACGCCGCAGCGGTGGCCTGTGCGGCGCGATGGCGCCGGATCGCGGCATTTATCGTGATGCCCAAGAATGCGCCGCCGGTAAAATGCCGCGCGGTGGAGAATTACGGCGGCAAAATCACCTTTTGCGAACCCAACGTAAAATCGCGAGCCGAAACGGCAGCCAAGATTCAGGCTGAAACTGGCGCCGTGATGGTCCACCCTTACGACGATGACCGAATCATTGCCGGTCAGGCGACCGCGGCGAAAGAATTATTGGAAGAATTGCCGGAATTGGACGCGGTGCTTGCCCCGGTAAGTGGGGGCGGACTGTTGAGCGGCACATGTTTAGGGGCAAAGGGAACACGTGGGAGTGTTGTCCGCGTTTACGGCTGCGAACCGGAACGAGCCGACGACGCCTACCGTTCGTTGGCCAGCGGGAAGCTCCAAGCGCTGGACACCAGCGACACCATGGCGGATGGATTGCGGGCATCGCTCGCTCCGCGCACGTTTGCGATTCTGAAAAAAAACGTGGATGGGATTCTGCTGGTGAGCGAACAAGAGATTGTGGCGGCAATGAAGCTGGTCTGGGAACGCATGAAAATCGTGATCGAACCTTCCAGCGCAGTTGCCCTCGCGCCATTGCTGCGCAGTAGTGGACACACGGAAATTGGGATGGCAGCAACCGCCAAGCCCAAGGTCGGCATTATTGTCTCCGGGGGCAACGTGGAGTTAAAGGTGTGAGGGGCCGGTTACAGGGTAAGTCGCCGGTACTTTGCTGCAAATCGCATTAAGCGAGACAGTGACGTAACGCGCGAGTGCGGGAATTGTAACGAAAGCGGGCGGTGTGTAGACTGAAAGTAGGGGAATTCCAGAAGCTCAGGAATCGTGGTTCGCTAGAAGCAACTGTATGCAAACGGTGTGATCCCGAGTTGTGCTCCGGAAATTCGTGTGCTGCCGAAGGGGTGTAAGCGTTGGTTTTTTGTCGAATGACAATTTTGTGTGGGCTCCTGTACTTCTCTCTCCTCAATTCCCCAGCACGATCCCAAGACGCGCAACAAATCACCGCAGTGCACCAGGGTTTTGTGCGCCTGGAGCACACGCGGCACCCTCTGGCGATCGATGCCAACGCCGCAGGCCACGTAGAAGGCAGCCACGCCATGTCGCGTATGCTGCTGATACTAGCGCCCCCGGCAAGGCAGGACGCGCAACTTCCGCAATTGCTGGATGACCAGCAGAATCGCCAGTCTCCCAACTATCACCACTGGCTGACCCCCGCGCAATTTGGCGCGCAATTTGGAGCCGCTGACGCCGATGTGCAAAGCGCCGTGGGCTGGCTACAGAGTGCGGGCTTCACTGTGGAGAGAATCGCCGCGAGCAAGCGGTGGGTGGAATTTTCCGGCACTGCGGCGCAAGTGGAAAACGCATTTCAAACGGTGATGCAGTATTACCACGTGAATGGAAAAATTCATGTGGCCAATTCCATGGATCTTTCGATTCCGGTGGCGTTGAACGGGATCGTGCGCGGGGTTGTTTCCTTGAATAGTTTTGGGCGCACGGCGCCGGTTCATCCTGTGCGCGGCACAGCCGGACGAACTGCGCAGGGCCGTAAGGCATCGCTGACAGCAAATCTGACCGCCTCCGGCGGACCCACAAATACCTACTACGTGGCACCCGGAGATTTCGCCACGATTTACGACACCAGCGGATTGCTGAAGAGCGGGATCGACGGAACGGGGATTTCGATCGCCGTAACGGCGCAGTCGGATATTACTCTGACCGACGTGCAGCAATTCCGCCAGATTTTCGGGCTCAAGGAAAATGATCCCAATTTTGTTTGGAGCGGGCCGGACCCTGGAGTGACAAACCCCACGGATGCCCAGGAGGCTTTGCTGGATGTGGAATGGGCGGGTGCGGCGGCGCCGGGCGCGACCATCAATCTGGTGATCGCGGGCAGCACCGATACCACTAGCGGCGTGGATTTGTCCGCGGCCTACGCCATCGACAACGCAGTGGCTCCTATCCTCACTTACACCTACGGGAGTTGCGAGCAAGCTTTGGGACCAGCGGGCAATGCCTTTTACAACGCGTTGTGGCAGCAAGCGGCCGCCGAAGGCATCACCGTATTCGTCGCTTCCGGAGACAACGGGGCCGCGGGATGCGATAACGCGACCGCAGGCGTGGCGGCTACACAAGGACTGGCTGTGAATGGCGTCGCCTCCACACCCTTTAACGTGGCCGTGGGTGGAACCGAGTTTGCCGATGCCGGCCAGCAAACCACCTACTGGAGCGACGACAATTCCTCCACGTACTCCTCGGCGGTTGGGTACATCCCCGAAGCCGCGTGGAACGAGAGCTGCGATCCTGCGCAACCCACGAGCACAACCAATTGTGTCTTGGGCAATTGGAATTTCACATTGCTGGCAAGCGCCGGCGGAGCGAGCACATGGTACGGGAAACCGGCGTGGCAAACCGGCACAGGCGTTCCCGCGGACAGCGCGCGTGATTTGCCGGACGTAGCCTTAGCTGCGGCAACGGGCCACGACGAAACCGTCTATTGCACCAGCCTCGGCGGCAGGCCCTGCCAGATTGATTCACAACAGAATGTCGTCGGGCTTACGCTCATTGGCGGAACCAGTGTTTCCACGCCCGCCATGGCCGGAATTCTGGCCTTGATCGAACAGAAAAACGGCGGGCTCCAAGGCCAGATCAATTATGTGCTGTATCCACTGGCGCAAGTTCCCGGCAATAGTTGCAACTCCACAAATGAAACCAGCCCGACGGCTCAAAGCGCCTGCGTGTTCTATGACGTGACCGCCGGCAACAACCAGGTCCCATGCGCGGGCGGTTCGCCCGGATGTTCCTCCACGCAGAATGGAGTGGACGGATTCACCACCGGCCAAGTGGCGGGTGTTGGCTACGACATGGTGACCGGACTCGGCTCGGTGAACGCCACCAATCTGGCGCTGGCGTGGAAGGATGCTCCGCTACTCGCCTCGCAAACTACGCTGCAGGCTTCTAGCACCAGTTTTGTGCACGGCACAGCAGTGGTATTGAGCGGCAACGTGATACCCGCATCGGGAACGGGTTCGCTCAGCGGATCTGTGGCGCTGAAAACGAACCTTTATGGAGATGCGCAACCGGTGACACTGAATGCGGGTGCGTTTTCCGCGCCGGTGACGGACCTCCCGGGCGGACAATACACCCTGTATGCGTACTACGCCGGAAATGCGACGTATGCTTCAAGCGAGTCACCGGCGGTGACGCTGAATGTTACGCCCGAAAACAGCACGACCACCGTGGCGATCAATGGTCCGCAAAATGCCACTGCAAGCTATGGAGCCCCGTTGCAGATTAAGGTGACCGCTGCAGGCTTGTCCGGACAAGGCGTCGCAACCGGCACGGTGACCATTCAGGACGGCGCGAATGTGGTGGGCACATCGAACTTGGCGGCCGACGGCGCGGCATACTTGCTGACCGGGGGTGGTGCGGCTTACGCGTTTGCGCCAGGAACACACGCGTTGACGGCGGCATATTCGGGCGACAACAGCTTCAACGCCAGCACGTCGAGCGCAGTGAATTTTACGGTGGCGAAGGGAACGCCGTTCGTCGTCCTAGGGATCAACCAGAGGCATCTGACGGTTGGGCAAACACTGGGCGTGCACGCCGTGGTCGCGGGCCAAGGAACTGCCATGGCCACAGGGACCGTACAATTCACCGTGGATGGAAACCCGTTTGGAACGCCCGTGCCGCTGCAGACCGGCGGATTCTTCGGGCCGCAAGCACAAGCTTCCCTGCTGATTTCCAACCTCACGCAAGGAGTGCACGTGATTGGGGCGGCGTATAACGGAAACGCAGACGCCAACTACAACAGTGTGGCCAGCGGCGATTCGGCCAACGAGTTGACGCAAACCGTGCAGGTAGGAGCGGCGGCCGGCACAGCAACAACCACAGCTCTCCTGATGAAAACTGCTCCGGTGAATCTGGGCGACACCGGGGTGTTCACGGTTACGGTGAGCCCGTCGACGGCGACAGGCACGGTAACCTTGTGGGATGCTGTCGGGCCGCGCACCGCAGCAACGGCGATTGGCGGCGGCACCGCCACAGTGCAGTTTGCATGGCCACAAGCTGGAAGCACGTCGCTGTACGCGGTGTACTCGGGGGATGCGAACGATGCGAGTTCGGCGAGCGCACCCGTTTCGTTCTCGGTGCAAAAGGGTGCATCCCAGGTGGCGATCAGTGGCCCAAGTAATTTGCCGAACACCGGCCAGATCAGCCTGAACGTAAGCGTGAGCGGAGCCCCGGCCAATCCCCAGATTGCCTATCCGACGGGCACGGTGCAGTTTTGGGATTCGGTGAACGGGGCCGTAGCGAAAATCATTGCGACGCAAGTGCTGACCGCTGGCCCAGGCGGTGTAAGCGTCTCGGCAACGCGCGTTACATTAGGATCTGGTTCGCACGGTTTATCAGTGCGCTACCTGGGAGATACCAACTGGCAGGCGGCGACTTCCGCTCCGCTGCAGGCCGGCACGCCGTCTTTCACGTTGAACGTTGCGCCGAATCCGATCGCGTTGGTTGCGGGAAGTCCTGGCAGCGGCACTGTAACCATTACGCCGAGTGGCGGCTTCACCGGAACGGTCGCGCTCGCTTGTGCTACTGGAGGAACCAACGCACCCGCGGGATACACGTGTAGCTTCGGGCAAAGCAACGTCCCGGTGAACAACGCGGTGGCCACCACGAGTATTGCGTTTACGTTATCTTCGAGCGGTTCGGCAACGTCCGCCGCCAAGACCGCGGCCGGGTCGGTGGCACTCGAAGCCGAAGTATCGCGGAACAACGCCGCAGCTACGGGCTTGTTGTTTTCGGTGTGCCTGCTTGGGCTGGCGCTGGCAGGTGGCAGCAAAGCGCGAAACTATTTGCTCGCGGTCGGGTTAGTGGTGGGTGGCGCGGCCGTGGTGTGGGGCTGCGGTGGCGGCGGAGGAGGTGGCGGCGGTAGCCAGTTCAGCACAACTACCACCATCGTGTCGAACGCGATTAAAGCGCCATTCGGTACGCCGGTTACATTTAGCGTAACGGTGAAACCAAATGGTGCGGTAACCCCGAACGGGATGGTTCAGTTGTACGACAACGGCCAGGCGTATCTCAGCCCGGTCAGTGTCACCGCGGGTGTAGCTACGTTCCTGGCCGCTTCGCTCCCAATTGGTGTGCACAATTTGTCGGCGTCTTATTTGGGAGACGCGCACACGCTGCCTTCGCAGTCGGCGCCGATCCAACAAGCGATTACCGGGCAAACAAGCGTGCAGATCACAGGAACGAGCGGGTTAACGCAAACACTAACGGTTAATATTAGTGTGATTTGAGCCGTGAGTTTTCAGAGTATAGTGAAGAGGCTTTTGCGGAGGCGAAGGGGCAGCAAACCCCTTGCTTCGCAGAAGCATCAGTAAAAGGTGCATGGACCGACGCCGCGTCATGGGGGCCGAGACGCGGTTCCTGCCAGGTTGAGGGCGTGTTCGAAACAATAAGCTTGCAGAATACCAGTAAGGATGAGGTCAACATGAACGGAGCAAGAAAACTCTGGCGTGCGCTGACGTGTGCAGTTCTGCTGTTCGCAGTGGCAGCAGCACTACCGGCGCAGACCCAGAAGTCAGTGGTACCTTCGCGCGTGACCGAAGCCGTGGACGATACGCAATTGGTGAAGTTAACAGGGAACGTCCACCCCTTGGCACGCACCGCCTATGATCAGGGCGCGCTCGCGGATTCGCAGCCGATGTCGCGCATGATGTTGGTATTGCAGCGCAGCGGGACGCAGGAACAGACCTTGCAGCAATTGCTCGACGCGCAACAGACAAAATCGTCGGGCAGCTATCATGCCTGGCTGACACCCGAACAGTTTGGCCAGCAGTTTGGACCGTCGGATGCGGACGTGCAAGCAGTGACCGACTGGCTGACCAAACAGGGATTTCAAGTGGCCAATGTAGCCAAGGGAAAAACAGTCATCGAATTTAACGGAAACGTCGCCCAGGTGCGTAACGCGTTCCACACCGAGATTCACCGGTTTGTCGTGAATGGCGAGGAGCATTTCGCCAATGTCAGCGACCCCTCGATTCCGGCGGCTCTCGCGCCCGTGGTGGCAGGTGTGGCCGCACTTCACAATTTCCCGAAGCACCCTCAGGTCGTCCGAAGCGGACTGTACCGTCGTTACAAAGGGTCCAGCCAACTGCAGCCGCTGTTCACCTTCGGCAATCCCGCCACTTACGCCATAGGTCCGGGTGACTTTGCAAAGATTTACAACATTCCCGCAGGTGCCACAGGAGCGGGTCAGTCCATCGCGGTGATCGCGCAGACCAACATCAACACGAATGACATCACGGCGTTTCGTTCCATGTTCGGCCTGCCCCCATATGGTTCCGCATCGGCCACCTGCCCAACGGCGCCCGCGCTTAAGGTAGTGATCAACGGCACTGACCCCGGCATTTTGGGACCGGATTCGGCAACCGACGACGAAGTCGAGGCAGACTTGGATACTCAGTGGGCAGGGTCGGTTGCACCGTGCGCGAACATCAACTTGGTAGTTTCGGAATCGACTCTGTCGAATCCTACCCAGGTTTCCCAAGGCGTGGACCTGTCGGCAGTCTATGCCGTCGACAATAACCTTTCGCCGGTGATCAGCGACAGTTATGGGAACTGCGAAGCCGGTTTGGGCACCACCGGAAATCAGTTCTACAACGCGCTGTGGCAACAGGCCGCGGCACAAGGCATTACCGTGGCAGTGGCCGCTGGCGATACTGGCTCTGCAGGCTGCGATTCCAACGCTAGCGAATCTGCGGCAACGTTCGGGATTGCGGTCAGCGGGCTAGCGTCAACCCCATATAACGTGGCGGTCGGCGGAACCGATTTTGCTTCCAGCACCACGGGTACCGCGCCGTATTGGATTACCACCAGCGACACAATCAACTCTGCGCAACAATATATCCCAGAAACCACCTGGAACGATTCCGCATGCGCTGCAACGTATCCATCGCCCTGCAACACCGTGGATACCACCAACAACACGGATCTGACGGCGGGAGCGGGCGGTCCAAGCAACTGCCTTGCGTCGTCGACAGACAGCAACGGCAACGTTACTTGTAGTAAGACCAACAATCTTTACGGCTACGCCAAGCCGTCGTTCCAAACCAGTTTGACCCCGGCCGACAGCGTGCGCGACATTCCCGACGTCTCCTTCTTCGCCGGCAATGGCGGCGCGGGCGTCGCTTATGTCATTTGCCAATCGGACGCGAATCCCTCGGGTGCCTCATGTAACCTGAGTACTCCGTACGCCGACTTCCTGATGGTCGGTGGCACTTCGGCGGCAACCCCCACTTTCGCCGCTGTGATGGCCCTGGTGAACGCGCAAACAAACCAGCGGCAAGGCAACGCCAACTTCGTGCTCTACAACCTGGCTTCGAAAGATGCGAACTATACCGGCGGCAAGTGCCTCACATCAACCGGCGGTTCCAGTGGTACTCCCGTTGCCCCTAATTCCGCATGCGTGTTTAACGACGTGAACGAAGGCAACAATGCGGTAGCTTGCGAATCGGGCACGCCCAATTGCAATAACACCAGTACGACCACCAACGGCTTTGGCGTGGTGATCTGCGCAGCCAGCAGTTCAACGACTCCGGCGTGGCAGATTTGCTCGCCAAGCGACAACGGCAGTCCAGCATTTCAGTCCACAACAAAATATGACCTGGCTACAGGTATCGGGTCGCTTAACATAACGAATCTCATGAATGCCTGGACTTCGAGCATTCGTACCGCAACCACGACGACACTGACAAGCTCGAGCGGTGGCTCGCCCTCGGGAACCGCGTTCACCGCCACTGTGAAGGTATCGCCGGCGCCAAGCAGCACCGAGTATGTGTCCTTGATTGCCTTGGCCAGCGACCAGACTACCGTACTCGGCTCCTACGGCCCGTTTACGTTGACCAGTGGCAGCGCCACCATCACCACAAATTTATTGCCTCCGACCACCAGCTATATCGAAGGCAGCTATGGCGGCGACACTTCTCTTGCCGCCAGCACTTCCACCCCCGTAGCAGTCGGACCGGTGACTGGCACCGCG
The DNA here is from genome assembly GCA_035506955.1 of Verrucomicrobiia bacterium. Lineage (GTDB taxonomy): Bacteria > Acidobacteriota > Terriglobia > Acidiferrales > UBA7541 > Acidiferrum. Next base: position 80,009 of record DATJOO010000004.1, on the reverse strand, counting down.
GCGAACAACTCAAGCACGGTAACGGTGTCCTTCCTCAGCAACAACGGCAACGGCTGGAGCGCACCAACAACGAGTGGGCAGAATTTCCAGTACGGTACGGCCGGCTATATTCTGCGCATTACAGTGACCGGCTCGAAATACTCGAGCGCCGGCTGCAGCTTTGCTTATCCCAACACGAAACCCGCGGTTCCCTGCCCCACAGGCTCAATCAAGCTGTTCGACAATGGCAACCCATTGACTGATTTCATCGTCAACGGGCAAGCCAGCAATGTGGGCGTCTTGAACAACCAAGGATTCGTGGAGGATCAGCCGATCAACGTTGCCGTGGGTAAGCACAGCATCACCGCGACCTACGGCGGCGACGCGAATTACGGGGCCACCACTTCGAGCAATACGATGTCCATTACCCTTACGCAAGCTCCGACGACCACTCAACTAGTCTCGAGTCTCTCTTCGATTACCTCGGGGCAATCCGTCACATTGACAGCCACGGTGGCCACGCAAGGTGGAGGGAATCCACCCACAGGTAGCGTGACCTTTACCAGCAGCAACGGCAACACTCTTGGATCCGCAACCTGCACGGGCACGGCCTCTACAGCCACGACGCCGTCCTACTGCACGGCTTCCCTCGCGGCGGCCATTTCGTCGGTGTATCCGCCCCCAACGGGCGAGCCCGGCACACCAAATATCCCACGCGTTCCCGCCTTGCTCGCACTTCTGACCATCGTGCTCTTCGCGTTGGGTCTGCGCTGGATTCCGCAGACGCGCCGGCGCGCTTACGCTTATGCCGGGCTAGTCGCCATCGTATTGATGATCGGCGTGGTGGCGGCCGGCTGCGGCGGTGGAGGCGGCGGTGGAGGCGGCGGTGGAAGCACCCGCACCATCACGGCGACTTATCCCGGCGATACGAACTACACTAAATCCAGCGGCACAACCACCATTACGATTACGGCCGCGCAATAGAAGCAATTCATTCCCAAAGGGCGCCGCGATCGAAAATCGCGGCGCCCTTTTTCTTTTAAGGTTGTGGCACAGGCACTCCTGCCTGCGCTCTTTCCTCTCCTGCTTGCATCAGTAGCAGGCACCTTCCGAGGCGGATGCTTCCTCTTGTTTGTTGGCGTGATAGTGGACACATCAGGTCCAATTATAACGCCTCCATAACGTGGCTCTATAGACATCGCCGATTGAACCTGCTAAGCTCTGCGCGATTCGGTGGTTACGTCCTTAGCACAAAAAATCTAATGCAAGCCGGATGGGCTATGAACGCTATTTGGGGTGGTGTGCGAAAGCCTTGTCTATCTGTCGGTTTCTTCCTCTTATTGATGGCGCATTGTGCCTTCGGGCAGGCGGTGCCGCAGGTGGTCCCGCCAGTCGACAATGCTCAGCGGGTCACGCTGAGCGGAAACGTGCATCCCTTGGCACGCGCGGAATTCGACCGAGGAGCTACGGACAGCGGCCTGCCCATGAACCGCATTTTGCTGCTGCTGAAACGAAGCGATGCGCAGGAAGCCGCGCTGCAAACGTACATGGAGCAGCAGCAGGACAAAAGCTCCGCGAATTATCACGTGTGGCTCACCCCAGCACAATTCGGCGGCCTGTACGGCCCAGCGGACAGCGACATACAAGCAGTAACGCAGTGGCTCGCCAGCCAGGGCTTCACCGTGAACAAGGTCTACAGCGGCAAAACCGTGATCGAATTTTCCGGCACCGTCGCGCAAGTGCAAGCCGCCTTCGGAACCGCCATCCACAATTTCCAAGTGAACGACAAAACCTACGTGGCCAACGCCACTGACCCGCAGATTCCCGCCGCCCTGGCTCCAGTGATTGCCGGCATCGTTTCCCTCAACGATTTTCCGCACCAGTCGCACATGCGAATCGCGGGGCAGGTGCGAAAAATCGCGGGCAAACCCGGGCTGCAACCGTTGTTTACATTTCCGTTTGAAGGCACAGAGGCTTACGGGGTAGGGCCGGCCGATTTCGCGACCATTTATAACTCCAAGGGCCTGATCAGTGCGGGCAACAACGGGAGTGGGCAGACCATTGCGGTCGTGGGCGAGACCGATATTAACGTGGCGGACGTGCAGGCGTTTCGGCAGAGCTTCGGCTTGCCGGCAAATTTCACGACTTCGAACATAATTTTGAACGGCGAGGATCCGGGCATCACGTCCCAGGGAGAAGAGGCGGAAGCGGACCTGGATGTGCAGTGGTCCGGAGCGGTGGCTCCGGGCGCGACGATTGACTATGTGGTGTCGGAATCCACACCAGCATCGGCGGGCATCGATCTTTCGGCACTGTACATTATTGAATACAACCTGGCCGGAGTGATGAGCGAGAGCTACGGAGATTGCGAGAGCGCGCTCGGCAGTGCAGGCAATGCGTTTTACAACGCGATGTGGGAGCAGGCCGCGGCACAAGGGATCACGGTGGTGTTGTCAGCCGGAGATGGTGGGTCGGCTGGATGCGACAACTTCGACACTCAAAGCACCGCGCAAGATGGATTGGCGGTCAGCGGACTCGCGTCGACCCCCTACAACGTGGCCGTGGGTGGAACCGATTTTGACGATGTCAATCACTGGAGCACGTATTGGAGCGCGAGCAATAATTCGACGACCGGGGAGTCGGTGCTCAGCTATATTCCGGAAATTCCGTGGAATCAAAACTGCGCGCAAATCAGCTTGACAGGATGCGCCTCGCCGCCCACAGGTAGCTACAATTGGCTCAATATTGTGGCGGGAAGCGGCGGTGCGAGCAGCACTTACGGCAAACCGACTTGGCAAGTGGGCGTCGCCGGCATGCCCAACGACAGTCACCGTGATTTGCCCGACGTTTCGTTGTTCGCGAGCGCCGGATTCGATAACAGCGCGTATGTAATCTGCGCGGGAGATGGGACAACGATCACGGGCCCGTCATCTTGCAGTGCCGTTGCCGGCGACGTCACCATGACGCTTGTCGGAGGCACATCCGCATCAACACCGGCTTTTGCGGGAGTGATGGCGCTGGTGAATCAAAAGCAATCCACCACGCAAAATCCTGCGCCTCGTCAAGGAAACGCGAATCATGTGCTGTATGCGCTGGCAAAGAAAGCGGGAGCGAGTTGTGCATCGACGGCGAATGAAGCGGCGGAATGCATCTTTAATGACATCACACATGGCAATAGCGCACTGACCGCGGGGGTAGGAACCAACAGTGTCCCGTGCACCGGAGGCACGCCGAACTGCAGTGAAACGGTTGCGTCGGAAAGTGGCGTTCTGGTGGAGCCGGCGAACGCGAAGATCGAAGCCTATACGGTGACTGCTGGGTACGACCTCGTGACGGGCTTGGGCTCCGTGAACATCGGAAATTTGGCAACGAATTGGAGCACGGTCAATACCGTGGCGACCGCCACGACCCTGACTCTGAGTCCCATAACCGGAATTACCCATGGAACCGGCGAAGATGTAACCGTAAATATTGCGGTGACGCCGACAACCGGCACCGCGACCGGGGACGTTTCGTTGATCGCAACCATTGCGGGTCCGAACGGCGCCACGACACAAGGGTTGGACCAGTTCACGCTGTCCAGCGGAAAAGTGGTCAACGCCACAACCAACAGCCTCCCTGGCGGAACGAGCTATCAGGTACACGCGCACTACGCCGGAGATGGCACCAATGCGCCAAGCGATTCCACCCCGGTTACAGTGACCGTGGGTACAGAAAGCAGCCAGACGTTTATTGTTGTGCCGACGTACAACGCGAACGGCAATCTCGTGAACGGCAACGCCAGCACGGTAACGTACGGCTCGCTGTACCTGCTGTCGATGTATGTCACAGATAAGAATGCCGTGGCCAGCACGTCAGGGCCGCCGACGCCGGCTTGTTACCAAGAAAATATTTTGACTTGCCCCACAGGAACGGTTTCGCTAACCGACGGTGGGATCCCGTTGGGTACAGGTCGCGGAGGATCCGGCAGCTACTACCTGAACAGCGCAGGACATACCGAGAATCTGAACCTCAGCCTAACCGGCGGGACGCACACACTGGTAGCGACGTACAGCGGGGATAACAGCTACCAAGGGAACACATCAGCGAGCACGAACCTAACGGTGACACCGGCTCCAACGCAGACACAGATGGAGCCTTTCGGAGGGAATGGGCTAGTCGGTCAGTCAGTCACGGTGTCCGCGACGATCGCCGGTCAGGGACCTAGAGTCTCTGCCTACCCAGGCGGAACCATAACATTCTACGACGGCACTACGGTCCTGCCAGGAACGGTGCAGTTCGGCCAATACGGCAACGCTGAAAGTTATGCGTCGATCAATACAACTTTCTCGGCGCCTGGGGATCATAAAATCACCGCGCAATACGGTGGGGACCAGAACTATGCACCATCGAGCACCAGCAGCGCTCTATCTGTGCCTGTGCTAATCCCTACGACCATCACCCTCAGCAGTTCGGCAACGGCGATTAACTACGGTCAAAGCATTACGTTGACTGCGGTTACAACCAGCAACACAAAGGGCGCCCCGATGACGGGCAACATCACGTTCAATCAAACTAATGCGCCTATTACTACCACCTCGACCACTACAGGAGTCGACTCTAACGGGAATCAAATGCTGACGACTGCTGCAACGACAACCCCGCAGGGTAATTTCAGTGCGTACGCGACCTACGGGGGCGATTCAAATTATGCATACTCCATTTCAAACACGATCAACGTGAGCGTGAATATTCCAGATTTTTCATTAAGTCCACCGGCTGGGCTAACGGTAGTCGCACCCGTGGGTCAATCGGCAAGCGGACAAATTACGGTCACACCGGCAACTCAGACTCCCAGTTCGGTAACGATCGTGAGCGAGCCTTCGCTACCGATCATCGTTGGATACAGTGTAACCCTCAGTCCACAGCAGGTGAGCTTAAACGGAGCGGCGGCCACAGCAACGGTGACGGTTGTACCAAATACGAGTTCGACGAACGCCAGACCATCGACTGTCGGCAAAGCGCGGACCCATCACGCAGGGCTGCTCGTCGTTGATCGAGATAGTTGGTTTTTATCGGGTTTGGTCATAGCGATTGGGGTAATTTTCGTTCTGACGCTTCCTGGGCGCCGAAAGCGGTACAGAATAGCCCTGGGTCTGAGCGCACTTTCGTTGCTACTTTTGGCTCTGGGTTGCGGAGGTGGGGGAGGCACTGGCGGAGGCGGAGGTGGTGGAGGCGGAGGTGGCCCTCAAGCGACAACCGTAACCCTGAGCACGTCAAACGCGAAGGTTCCGCTGGGAACCAGCGTTACAATTACAGCGACGGTAACCGGAAACTCTCCGTCGGGAAATGTGATTATTTACGACGCTACGGACAACGCGCAGTTGGGTGTGGTCACTGTCGCGAACGGCCAAGCCCAGATGCCGCAGTTATTCAGCGACATCGGCGTCTATCAAATTACGGCTTCCTACAGTGGCGACGCAAAGAATCAAGCCTCGAATACAACTGCGCCATTGGCACAAGCGATAACCGGGACGATTACAGCGACACTTTTCGGAAATACTGGAGACGATACGCACAGCATCCCACTTACTGTCGGCATACAGTAGCGCGGGAGCCACACCGGCCCGCTAAGCAGTGGTGGGTGGGAAGAAGATATTCCAGAATTGCGGCGAAGGCGCCGTAAATTCAATCGGGATCAGCGAGCCTTCCGGGTTCATCTGCGGCGGCCGAACGACGTGCGCCTCCACCTTCTTCTGCGTTTTCGGATTTTCGATGGAGAGCTTGGTCCCCTGAGATAAGCCCTCAGGCAGGATGATCATCGCGCCACTGGCGCTGACGGTATGCGTGAACCCTTGGAGCGGGTTGGCCTTGCCAGGCAGATGGATCAGAATCGGCATGCGCAGCAACACACGTTGCGCGCGGCGGCGTTCCTCGTTGGTCTGAGGACGAGCCGTATTCGCGGCACGCTTCACTTGCGTGGCAGCGCTGGCAGCCGGTTTTGCCGGAGCGGCCGGCAGATTCGGTTTTGGCAGAATGGTCACAGTTCCAGCCCCCAGAAATCCATATCCGGCGCGATCAGTTCTACGCCGTATTCCCAGCCTTCCGGCTGTTCGTTCCCTTTCCAGACGACCACTGCGGCATTGCTGGCCTCCGTTGCGAGATTGGTGAGGGCAAGTCGCTGTTCGATGGGCAGAGAATCAAAAAGCACGACCATACAGCCGTATGGGTTGACGATGCGCGTGCAAGTCTCGATGGAATGACGCTTGCCGCCTTCGCCTTCCCATTCCAGACGAATCTGCACCCGCGAATTCATCCGCCTTCCGCGGCGCTTTTCGCGATATTTCGCCCCTACTTGCTTCAATTCGCGCAAGTTAACAGTCATCCTGGCCTCTAACAGGCCATGCTAGAGTTAGAAGGAAAAGCGGTCAATGGTACGATCGCCGCAACTTCAACGAAAGAGTATCTGTCCCAACGGACAGGACAAGCCACACACGTGAAGAATTTGATTGTCAACGCAGACGACTTGGGCTGGACCGAGGGGGTCAACCAAGGCATTGCCGACGCTCACCGCAAAGGCTTGGTGACCAGCACTTCCCTGCTCGCCAACGGGGCCGCGTTTGCCTCCGCTCTCGACGTGGCCTGCGCCAACCCCGAACTGGGCGTGGGCGTCCACTTGAATTTAAGCAACGGACCGCCCACGGCTAAACCAAGCGACGTACCCGGGCTACGAAACGCTTCCGGTGAAATGGAAGACGGGCCCGAGAGCTTGCTTCTGCGGATCGCCCGTCGCAGCTTGAAGCTCGAAGAGGTGGAAACCGAGTGGGATGCCCAGATCCGTAAAATTCGTGATTCGGGAATCACACCGACCCACCTTGACGGACATAAACACGTACAGATGCTGCCCGGTTTGTTTCAGATCGCCTTACGGCTCGCCAGGAAACACGGCATTCGCGCGATCCGCGTTTCGCACGAGGCGTCCAAGTTGCGAGCGCATTTGTCCTCGGGAGGAGAGCAAAAAGCTACGGTGGTGCTCAAGCAAGGGGTGCAGGCGCGAGGATTGAAGCTCTTGGCCCGCGATGCTCGGGAGATGGCGGACCATGCCGGGCTGGTAACCTGTGATTACTTCTGCGGCATTGCGCAGACCGGCGCATTGACGCGCCAAGGCGTGGAGACCTTACTGAAAAACCTGCCGGACGGCACCACCGAATTGATGTGCCACCCGGGTTATGTGGACGAAAACCTGAGGCGCTCCGATACCCGACTACAACAATCCCGGCAAGCGGAATTGGCTATTTTGACGGACCCGGGCGTGAGAAAACTTGTCGCCACGCGGGGTATCCGCCTGATAAGCTATCAATTGATAGGGGAACTGGCCTGAAACGCGAATGGGGCGCGCGACCGGCCTCCAAACAGGTCAACCGTAGCATCCGATTCTGGCATCTATATGCTATTGCTACTGGTAACGCAGTAGAAAGGCGTGGCAAATAAGCAGTATGCGAAGCGACACTCCCATCCGATATTCCATCGTTGTGCCCTTCTACAACGAGCAGGAAAACATCCCGACGTTGTACATGAAGGTTACCGAAGTAATGGACTCGATCGGCGAGCCCTACGAAATGGTCTTTGTGGATGACGGCAGCAAGGACAATTCCTACCGCGTGCTTTGCGAGATTTACGAACACGATCGGCGCGTCAACGTGGTGCGCCTGCGCCGCAATTTTGGCCAGACACCCGCTCTGAAAGCCGGCTTCGATTTCGCCCGCGGCGAAGTCATAATTTCGATGGACGGCGATCTGCAGCATGACCCGGAGGAAATACCGCGTTTTTTGGAGAAGATCGAGGAAGGCTTCGACTTGGTCAGTGGCTGGCGCGCGCAACGTCGCGACCATTGGCTGATGCGCCGTTTGCCCAGCCGTGTGGCCAACTGGATGATGGCCAAACTTTCCGGAATCGATCTGCATGACTTCGGCACCACTTTTAAGGCTTACCGCAAAGAGATTCTGCAAGAAATTCAGCTGTACGGCGAGTTGCACCGGTTCATTCCCGCCTTGGCTAGCTCGACCGGAGCGCGCATCGCGGAAGTACCCATTTCCAACCCGGAACGCAAGAGTGGAAAGTCGAATTACGGCATTGGACGAACCATCCGCGTATTCTTCGATCTGATCATGGTGAAATTCCTGCTGGATTATTCCACGAGACCGCTGCAGTTCTTCGGGCTCCTGGGATTGGCGGGGACGGGAACGGGTTTATTAGTGGGCGGCTTCCTGGTGGCGAGAAAGTTGCTCTACCACGTCGACATCATCGCGGAACATGGCCCTTTAATGTTACTGGCCACCGTGCTGTTCCTCAGCGGAATTCAATTCATTTCCATGGGTCTGCTGGGCGAGATCAGTTCCCGCACTTATTATGAATCCCAGAACAAGCCCATCTATGCTCTCCGCGAAGTGAGAAGCCATCGCAAGGAACTCGGCGATTCCGCCGAACCCGCACGCCCCAGTGGCAGCTCCGAGCGCTAATTAGCTTAAATACTCGCAGGAAAATGAGTGGGGCGCCGGGAGTCTGTGTGGGAACGCGTGTCCCTCGTCAGGGCACGGCCTCAACCGCGGAGGGCCTGTTTTTCGGAATTTTCCGCAACCACACAAAGCCACTGGCGCACCTAGGCCTCTCATACATGCAGGGTGCGGTATTTCCCCCTGTGATACACGAGTGGTTCCCCGTCTTTCAGCTCTAAACTCTCCACTTCCGCCACAAAAATGGTGTGGTCGCCCGACATATATTGCGCCACGACGTTGCAGGCCATGTGCGCCAACGCCTCTTCGAGCAGAGGGATGCCGCTGTCGGTCCATCGGAAACGAACACCTAGTTGCGCTTCCTCTGCGGGATCCTGTTGCGGTTTGGCGAAGAGTTCGGAGATTTGCTGCTGCGTATCTCTTAAAATGTTCACACCAAAGCGCCGCTGCTCTTTCAGGTAGCTCAAAAGACGCGCGTTCTGATCGACACAAACCGAAATCAACAAGGGCTCGAGCGATACCGAGGTGAGCGTATTGGCGGTCATGCCGTGAACCTGGCCCGGCTCGCGCTCAGCCGTGATAATAGTGATGCCGGTAGGAAAACTGCCCATTACACGGCGAAAAAGTTCGCAAGAAACGGACGCTGTCGACATAGTGATTTGTTTCAGATTATCACAGGCCCCACATCGCCGCAGAGCAGTATGGGTGCGGTTTTTGTCAGCGTAGTAAGCTTGCTATTCCGAGGGCGAAACGCCAGAGGAACCTGCGCTTTCTCCATTTGCGAAAATCGCGGTTGCGAGGAATCTCTGCAATGCCTCTGGAGCAAAGCAGCATTGGCTACCGGCTATCGGCCGTCAACTGTCGGCTATCAACTGTCGTCTCATCCGTCTACTTGTGTGACTTTTCGTCGCTCTTGGGCTTAGCCGGTTCTTTGTACGCCTTGGCGTGGTCCGCTTCCTGCTTTTGCTTCAGGTTTTGCTGCTGCTGCTGATGCTTGTCTTGCATCTGTTGCAGTTCTTGTTGCTGCTTCTGTTGAACCTGCGTTTGGTCTTCGGGATGGCTTTGTACTTTCTGCTGTTCTTGATTCTGCTTCTGCTGCAACTTCTGGTATTCCTGGTCTTGTTTTTGCTGCAGCTGCTGAATCTGCTGTTGGTGTTTCTGTTCGAGCTGCTGGTTCACGTTGCTGGTGTTGGGCCGCGAGGTCGGTGGACGATCATTATACGGCCGATTATTCGAGGGCTGGCCGCCTGCGTTGTTAACCCCCGAGCCATTGTTCGTTGGTCGATTGGCATTCAATGGGCCCGGCTCGTTCGAGGGCTTGCTTCCCACTGCAGTGTAGCGAGGAACGCCCGCCCTCGCCGGAGGAGCAACGCGTACCTGCTGCGACACGGCGGCGTGCGGCTGCGCCGCTTGTAATTGCTGAACCTGCGTTGTGGAAAGCGGACGACCTTGATTTTTCTCAATCGCCGCCTGACGTGCTGCAAACGTGGGTGGCGGTGGCGGCGGCGTGGTCTTGGCAACCACTGCACGGTTTTGAATCGTGGCGGGAGGATGCACATTGCTCGGAGCACCGGCCCCAATCACGGCCTGCTTGGGAGGAACTACCGCGGGCCCCTGTACCGCGGCTGGCGCAGTGGCCACCTCATGCGCATTCACCGCGACCAGATTGTGACCCACGGGCTGCGCCGAAGTGAAGGCATGCGGTGAAGTAGCCGTCACCGCCCCGGGCACGCTCTGATTCATATAATGAACGTTGTTCACCGTAGCGTTCTTGTTCACCACTGTGGTGTTGTAATAGTTGTTGATTACCGTCTGATTCACGGTCGTATTGGAGATGTTCACATTGTTGACGTACGTGCGGCTGACTGGATAGGAGGGCACAAACACCTCACGCGGTCCCAAGGGGAACCAGCCCACATTCACTCCCACGGCCACGCCGCCCGCAGCGAAGCCAACACCCGCGGCAAAATGGGGTCCGCCAACCCACGCAACGAGTGCCGGCGCGTACACCGGTCGTACGTACGCTACGGCGACCACCGGAGGCGGACAAGGTACCCAGCCCCACGCGCCCCCGACAAATACCCAGCGCCCATAGTGAAACGGGGCAAATCCCCACGGCGCATCGTCCACCCAGGTCCAACCCCATGGGGAGACCCAGATCCAATGGCCGAACCGGTAAGGAGCCCAGCCGACCACAGTAACGTGCGGGAACCACACCGTGCCATAGTCGGCCACCGGACGCCAACCACCGTAATCGTCGAGGTCTTCGTAGCCAATCACGTCGTCGGAAACGTAGCGGCGCGCCACAGAGTGATCTTCACGAAGATCACGCTCATCGCACCAGGAGTCGAAGTTGTCCGGATCGGGAAGCGGTTCGATGTCGGCGTTCACCTGGTCGGTGCCAGTGAAAATGCCCTGCTGGTCGGGGTGAACATTATACGAGGAACCGCCGCCGGTGATTTCGCCGTCGCCATCCCGAACGTTAATGATCGTAGTGTCGCCCGCTTCGTTCACGTTGACGCGGTAACGACCGGGACGAAGGATTGTGAAGGCAAGATTGGGCGTGTCCACCTCAATGGAACTCTGGTCGTCCATGCGGCGCACACGAACGTTGATGGTTCCTTCAGTCAGACGAATCTGCATCATGTGGTCATCGAGATTCAGGAACGAAAAACCGGTCTGGTCCGCAAGACGAATGGCAGCAGAGCCAACGTGCAACTCGGCGCGACTGTTCTGATCGGTCCACAACTTGTCGCCGGTCGTCACTGGCCGATTCGCTTCCGCGCCAACCCAATCATCGGTGCCTGCAGGGCTGAAGGACACCTGGCCTTCAGCCAAACTGAGGCGCGCCACGCGCGACGGTGGATCATCGCCATCCGCGAGCGCACGGTTGGGAGCAAGCATCACCACAGCAACAAAAGCAGGGCACAAAACGAGCCAGTGCGGTACACGAGTCTTCATACCTCATCTCTCCTGATGACACTCATCGCGTTCGCGCAGAGATTGAATACGGAACGCGAAGACAATGACAGAAACACAAGCGGCGCCTGGTCACGATTTGTTTTTCCTTGCTAACAATGCTTCCCGCTGGTTGGGAAATGACCTGGTGGACCGCCATCATTATGTGTAACACGGGGAACGCTAAAGAGTTCTGCGAAGCCACGAGCGAGTCGCGAAAGAAGCACCGCGGCGAAAAAAAGCCCGCTCCCAAACTGCAGGAGCGGGCCAGGGGATGATCAGAAAAACGAATTAGTGATGACCGCCGCCTCCGCCTCCACCATGGGAGCCTCCACCGCTGCTTCCGCCATGGAAGCCACCACCACTGCCACCCGAGCTATGGGGCGCCGAGTAGTGAGGTGCGGAATAGTGAGGAGCCGAATAATGGGGAGCAGAGGAGCTGCGAGGAGCCGCGGAGTAAGAACGCGGGGCAGAATTGTAGGAGCGGGGAGCGGAGTATCCGCGATTGCCGTTGTAAGACGGAGGAGAGTAGGAGCGGCCGCCATTATAAGAAGAGGGCCGGTTGGCGGAATAATTTCCACGATTCCCGGAATAATTTCCGTTTCCAGCATAGGGCGGCCGATTCGCGTTGCGCGCCGCGGCGCTCCATGAATTTGTCGGATGATTCACGTTAGCGCTGCCGAAGCCTTGGGGTGCATGTCCGGAATCAGTCTGGTTGCCTTGGGCGCTCCAGGAACGAACGGAATTGCTTCCGTTGGAGCGCGCGCCGGGTTGTGTCGCGTAAGAGGGCCGGCTGTTCGACAGCTCCGACCTGCGGCTTGCGCTCAGGCCGCTCTCACTGCCGGACATGGAATGTGCCATGGATGTGCTGTTACTTCGTCCCGCAAAGCCCGAACTATTCATGCTGTGATAAGCGGAATGAGAAGCCGATGTGGACGGTGTCGTGCGCGCCATCACCGAGCGGCTATCTACATTGTGCGAAGGAGTGGCCACGTGGCTTCCCATGTTGGCAGCACCGAGCGTGCTCGCGCGCGTCGGAGTAGCGTGAAAGCCATTACTTACTTGCGCGCCGCGCAACGATGCTTCGGTCAGGTGTTGTGAACTCCGGTTAATCGCTTGACCGTTCACGATCGAATTGCGTGATGCTGTTGTCACCGCGTGAGTGTTGTGGGCGTACGCGTAGTTGAAATTGCGATTCGCGTTGTAATGGTCGAACGCCACATTGTTATGGAAGTAGGCATTATGTACGTTGATTCCCCGCCAGTAGCCATACCCGCAGTGATACCAGGGATGGAAAGGCTCGCCCCAACCTAGCGGGAACCAACCAACGCCCAAGCCGATTCCAAAGCCAAAACCGAATCCGAATCCGCCTCCCAGCCAGCCAACAAACGCGGGGCCGTAGAACGGTGATGCGTAGATAGGACCGGGTGCCCAGCCCCAGTAACCGCCCCCATAAACCCAGCGGCCGTAGTGATACGGAGCAAAGCCCCAAGGTTCATACCCAACCCAACTCCAGCCCCAAGGCGCAACGTACGCCCAATTGCCGTTACTGTAAGGCGCCCAGTCGGGGCCAACGTTATTCGGATACCACACGTTGCCGTAGGTGTCGTCTTGCTTCCAGGTGCCGTAATCGTCCAGGTCGCTATAGCCGACCGTGTCCCGATTCACATATTTTGAGGAAGCCGAATTTTCTTCGCTGAGATCGCGTTGCTGCGCCCATTGATCGAGGGTATCCGGCGCAGGAGCAGCACCCGTGGACACTTTCACGGTACCTTCCGCACCGGTCACATCCACACGTTCGCCCGCTTTCACCGGGTAAATCTGGCCGGAAGCGGCAATTTCGCCCGCGCCACGAATCGCTGTGACGCTCGTGAAATCGCCATTTTCGTTCACATCAATGCGGAACGCTCCGGCTTCCTTCACGGTGAAGGCCATGTTCGGAGTGTCGACTTCATAGTTTTCGCCCTGGCGAATTTCGCGCACGCGAAAATTCATGCGGCCTTCGGGCATGCGAATCTGTGTAACGTTCTGATCCAGGTTGAGGAAGGAAAGAGCAGTCATGCTGCCCAGATGAATGGCGATCTGCCCAGCTTGCAGTTCCGCACGAGAATCTTTATCGACCCAAATCTTGTCGCCAATCGTCACCGGACGGTTGCGTTGCGCCAAACCCCAATCGCCGGCGCCCCCCGGCTGCAAAGAAACAGATCCGTCCGTGAAGCTGATGCGCGCCACGCGCGAGGGAGGATTATGCGATTCGTCATCGGTAATATTGTCGTCAACCGCTGGCAAATTCGAGGCATTCGGATCGGTCTGCATTTGCCCCTGGGGCGCGGCCTCCGGTTGTTCGACCCGGACCGGCTGGTCTTGAGCATGAAGCGAAGGTGCCACCAAAAACAGGAGCGTTGCAAATGCCGATACTGCAGCACCTGCCGTCGACTTTTTCCCAAGTGCGTTCATTACTGTTTCCCCTGAGGGAGCCAATTGCAGGTCCGGCTCCGGAAAGCCGCTGGCGAAAGTTGCCATTCAGGCTACCCACAAATAGAACACCGCAAAAGGAAAGAAGTTGCCATAGAATTGTTAGTGGGGTTTTGTCAGCCTGGGGTACTAACAAAGTACTAGTACGGAACCTACTTGCACCCATTCTGGCCCTTTGGTCAGGCCCTTTGTTTATCCTCAGTGCGTAGACTTCCTTCTTGTGGGCCTACTGCCCTTTAAGGGAGAATCGGATGCATATGAAACGAGCACTTCTCAGTTTGGGACTGGCGACCTTTGTCGCCGCAGTCTCCGCGAGTTCCATTACGGCTCAGGTTTGGCGCCAAGCCGGGCCTCCGGGCGGTACCGTGATCTCTCTGGCCGCCGACCCCAATAACACCAGCCATCTCTTTATGGGTACGTCCGATGGCCACGTCTTCACTTCTACGGATGAAGGCGGCCACTGGCAGATGGTCAGCCGGATTGGCACGGGCCAGGATGACATCATTACCCACATCATCGTGGACCCGCGCGATTCCAATCGCCTGTATGCCAGCACCTGGACCTTGTATTCCGGTGGCGGAGGCGTGTACCGCAGCGACGACGCCGGACGCACCTGGAACATCATCGGTTTGGCCCACGAAACCGTGCGCGCCCTGACCCAGTCGCCAACAGATCCGAAGCTGCTGCTTGCTGGCTCTCTCACCGGTGTTTACCGTTCCACCGACGAAGGCGCCAGTTGGACCCGCATCACCCCCGAGCACCATCCGGACTTGAACCGCTTTGACTCCCTGGCCTTCGATCCCAAGGACAATAATGTCATTTACGCCGGCACGTATCACTTGCCCTGGAAGACGACCGATGGGGGCAAGAACTGGTTCCCCGTCGTGAAGGGCATGATCGATGACTCCGACGTGATGAACATCATCGTCGATCCGGCAAATTCCGATAACGTGCACGCAGTGGCGTGCTCCGGCATTTACCACAGCTTGGACGCCGGCACCGATTGGGTGAAGTACAAGAGCATCCCGAACGTGTTCCGCCGCACGCAACTGATCCGCATGGATCCCACCGATCCCAACACGCTGTATGCAGGAACCACCAGCGGCTTGTGGAAGACCGTGAACGAGAAAGACTTTCGTCGCATCACCCCGGGCGATTGGATCATCAACGCGATGATCATCGACAAAAAGAACCCCAAGAAGCTGATTATCGGCACGGAACGTGAAGGCGTGCAGGTCAGCAACGACGCGGGCGAAACCTTCGTTTCCGCCAACGTGGGCTTCCACCACATGCACATCGAAGATGTCGCGGTCGACCGCGATCATCCGGGCACCGCGCTGGTGCTCCTGACCTTCGACGAGAACGCCTTTATCTCCACCAAAGATGGCGGCGAATCCTGGACCACCCTCGGCCCTGGCTTGAAGCGCGCGGAAGTGCGCCACGTTTACGCAACCCCGAACGGCTGGTGGGCTACCCGCATCAACGGCGGCTGGTCCAAGTATGACGAAACCACCAAAAAGTGGGAGCGCGCCGGCTTATTCGAGGCCGATGCAGTCGCACCGGCAGCGGCGAAAACCACCACCACCACTAAGGGCACGAAGACCGCCGCGGCGGCAAGAAAGCCCGTAGCGAAGAAGCCTGTCCCGGCGCTCTGCGCCTTCCTCGTCAATGATATGGCCTTTGGTCATGACGCCTGGTATGCCGCCACCACCGGCGGCCTGCTGATTTCGACCGATCAGGGCAAAACCTGGAAGCTCGACGGCAAGGATCCCCTGGTGCACAAACTGGCGCAGTCCGTGGAAGTTTCCGCCGATGGCACTGCAGTTTGGGCCATCGTGGACAAGGACCTGATCTATTCCGCCGATAAGGGCACCACTTGGGATGCACAGGAACTGTCGTTCGCCACTGCGGGCAATCTGCGCATTCACCGCGTTGACGATACTTCGCTCTTCATCACCACGAACCTCGGCCTTTATGGCACTCACGATGGTGGCAAGACCTGGGCTCGCCAGGATGTGCGCGAACTTTCCTTCCAGTCTGTCGCCGGCAACGGCACCGCGTTGGTGGCCGCGCTGCAGAAGCATGGGCTGGTAGCTTCCTTCGACGGCGGCAAGACCTGGCAGAAGATGGATGATCCGCTCTCGCAGAGCTACTTTCCCGCGGTGTGGACGCGTCACGATGGATCGATCGTGGCCATCTCCGCGACGGAAGGTTTGCTGAGCCTGGACCCAAACGCCAAGTCCGCTAGCGCAACTGGCGGCACCGGCATGCGCTAGAACTCAAATGAAGCCACCGGGGGTCGGAGCTTTAGCTCCGACATAATAGCCCCGAAAAAAACCGTTCCTTTCCGGGCGCTGCGAGCAATTGCAGCGCCCATTTTTCTTTTGCACTCGGGCAACTTAATTCTTTTGCGCCACCCAAGAAACTACGTCATTTCGAACGAAGTGAGAAATCTCTCTTCGATCGATCCGCACCTCTCCGGCGCACAGAAGGCGGCCGCTACAAAATCACAACGAGGCGGGCGCCGTGAAATCAAACGTGATTTGCATCACATCGGGACAGTGCGCCTGCAGTAAAAGTAAAAAGGACGCTCCGACGGCGAGAACGGCAGACTGGCCTTACCCGGGTGAATCCTGGAAGGATTCGGATCGTCGTAAATTTTGCTGGCAGCGCAATTGCACTACTTACCGGCGAAACGGGTAAGGGAGTCTACATGGATCTGGTCATCACCACGGGCGGTCGGATTGTCGGTTGCACAGTGTTTGCGCTGTTGTTGGTACGCGGCTTAGTGGCCATCGCTAACGACTTCACAAATTGGACGTTACGCCGCAACAGCATTGACCCCGATCAGTGACCCGAGTTCATTACCCCCGGTAAACCGCATATTCCGGAGAACCGCCACAACTTCGTAGTAGCACGCGCCAGTTTCGATTCGAGAATTCATTCCGCTTTGGGCCACTTCGCATCGATTCTCTCCATAATAAAAGCGGCTTGCGAAATTGCTCGTTCCACGATGTACACCTTCGTGGGACTGCGTTTGTCTGATTCCATATCCATTAATTTCCGTGCACACAAGAGTGTTGCCGCGAACAAGATCGCGTATTTGCGTTCTTCGGTCATGTGGAACTCCGCATTGAGATGCGGCAGAGGTGGGGAGACAATTTTACAACACACCCAGAACAAGCGGTTGAGTTTCCCTGGCGTGCCGTCTTTCTAAAGTGAGGTACGGTTTCCCATTGCTCCGTTCGCGGCTGCGCAACTGGTTCGGCACGCGGGATGACCGCAGGCGGTACAGTTAGACGACGGAAAGTTACCGACAAGTCCAGCCTTTTCTGTGGTAAAGAATCGGACGGAACACTGTGTGTGAAATTTAAAAACTGGCCTGGACACCAGCGGTTTGTTCATCCCGGAAGAGATTCACCAAAATGGGACACTCCTGACGTTTCAAATCGTGCTCATTATGGTTAGCTGCCGTTGACGTTCTCGCACAAACTCGCTACTGTCTGACTGATCATTTCTTTTCAGGGGGCCTGTCGCTCTTGTTCGAGGTTCCGCCGGTTTATCCGACTCGCCACAGACTTCCCGATCGATTCAGGACTTATTTTTTCCCTGTTTTCTTGAAACTTGAGGGTCGCAATCGCGTTTCGCATCACGCAGTCATGTCGAGGAATGGAGGAATCCGCCACAATGAACGAAAAAGATGAGATCTCACGCCGTAGCTTTATCCGCAATGCCGCGGTAGCCGGGGCAGCGGTGACCATCGTACCGCGTCACGTGCTGGGAAGAGGCTTTACGCCGCCGAGTGACATGCTGAACATTGCGTGCGTCGGCGTGGGCGGGATGGGGCGGAGCAACCTGATCAATCTGGCGAGCCAGAATCTGGTGGCCCTCTGCGATGTGGATTGGGGCTATACGGATAAGAACCTCTCGCGACTGGACACGGACATTGCCAATCTGCAGCAACACATCGATCATCCGGATGCTACAGGAGCGAATGGCAAGCCGGCACCAAAGATCGATCCGGAGAAAGCTAAGGCCCGGATGGCGGAGATCCTGCACCTGAAGAACGATTTGATTCCCAAGGCCAAGCGCTATTCCGATTACCGGAAGATGCTCGACCAGCAAAAGGATATCGACGCGGTCGTGGTGGCCACTCCAGACCATATGCATGCGCCAATCGCGTTGGCTTCCATGGATCTGAAGAAGCACGTTTACGTGCAGAAACCGCTGTGCTGGTCGGTGGACGAGGCGCGCAAACTGGCCAAGAAGGCGCAAGAAACGAAAGTGGCCACGCAAATGGGCAACCAGGGGCGCTCGCTCGATGATACGCGCACCGCAGTGGAATGGGTCTGGTCTGGCGCGATTGGCGAAGTGCGGGAGATTCACGTTTGGACGGACCGGCCTGTAGGTTTCTGGCCACAGGGCGTGCCGCGCCCGAAAGCGGCGGTCGAACCCTTGGACACATTGAAGTGGGATCAGTCCGGCGTCGACGCGCGGCTTGCCGCGGCTATGGCCGGAAATTATCCGATACCGGAAACGTTGTCGTGGGACCTGTTCCTCGGCGTCGGCCCGGTGGTTCCCTACCATCCGATTTATCACCCATTCAACTGGCGCGGCTGGGTGGACTGGGGTTGCGGCCCGATAGGCGATATGGGCGCGCATCTCTTGGACGTTTCGATGTGGGCATTGAACCTGGGCCTGCCGACTGCCATTGAAACGGTCTCCACACCTTTCAACGGCGCGTCTTTCCCGAGTGGCAGCTTGATCTTCTATGAGTTCCCGGCACGCGGATCGATGCCGCCGGTAAAACTGACTTGGTATGACGGCGGGTTGATGCCGCCCAAGCCAGAAGAACTCGGCAGCGAGGAACTCATCAAGGAAGGCGGCGCCATCCTGGTGGGTAGCAAGGGCAAGCTAATGCACAACACCTACGGAGCGCATCCGCGGTTGCTGCCTCAGTCGTTGCAGGATTCCGCGGGCAAACCGCCGGAGAAGTTGGCGAGGATTCCCGACGAGTCGCACGAAATGAACTGGGTCGATGCGGCCAAGGGAAAAACGCAAACCGATTCGCCCTTCGAGTATGCCGCCAAGCTGACCGAAGTGATGCTGCTGGGCGTAGTCGCTCTGAAAGCTGGCCAGAAGATCGCTTATGACGGGGCCAACATGCAGGTGACCAACGTTCCCGCAGCGAACCAATACCTGAGCCGCCAGTATCGCCAGGGCTGGTAAAATCTCATTGTGGGGGCGCAGATCGCTGCGCCCTAGACCCAATACAGTTCTTTTTAGGGGTCGCTATTTCTGCTGAATGCCGCGGGTGCTTTCGGAAACGACCGGTGTTCCGGTTGAAGTAGCCTGCGCTGCGAATCCGCTGCGCAGATCCTGCACCGTCTCCATCACCAATTCCCGGATCTGCGGGTCGCGGGTAACGGAGATATGTCCCGCGCCGGGCACCAACACATCGGCCACAATTTTGGTGTGCTGAGGGTCTTCCCGGCGAACATGTTTGGTGGTCATGAACATCAGAACATCGTTGGCGTGAAAGATCGCGGCAGATTTCACGTTGCGCGGAATGGTGTGGTCGGTAATCCCGACGCTATCCACTTGAATGGTGAGTTCCACTGGAATGTCCCGGCTGGACAGTTCGCGAGCCACGGCCAACATCGCCCAACCGCCCATACTGTGACCCAGGAGAATCACGCGAGGAGCATTTCCCAATTCCTGAGCGGCCAAAACTCCGGAATGCGCGGGAAAATGCTTCAACAACCAGTCGCGCCCTTCGGTCCACGTGTACGGTGTGAACGACTTGGCGCACACGTCCGAGTAATCCTTATCCTGCAAGGTTTGGCGGATTTGAACGATTCCCGAGTATTTGTCATCGGAAGTTTCCAAGGCGCCGACAAATCCCAGATAGATAATTCGGCAGCTTGGGGAAGGCTGGCTGACGATCGCAGTATGGGTAGGGACTGAAAGGGCAAGGGTGTCCTGCGCCTTGACCACTGGAGCGCCAGAAACACACGTCAGCAGAACGGCCAGGCAGAAAACCCGTACAAGATTTTGGGGCAAAAAGGAACCTCAGTTGTTTTCGGTGCTTTTGCTTTTCGGTGCTGGGGTAACCTTAACCCGTTCTGCAAGTTCGGTCAAGCCGCGTCAAGACCCGAGGGGCAAAAAAGGTACCCTCCAGCAGTATCCCGGTACCCCCATCACCGAGATTCCGGACAGTCACTTCTTTTGGGGCGGATAATTCTTCAGCAGCTTATCTACCGATTTATTGATGTTCTTCTGGCGCTTGTCCGGTTTGGCATTGGTGTCCAAAGTTTTGGACACCTTCCCTCGCCAAACGAGGTGCTTGTTCGCTGAATCGTACATGTCGAGGTCGAGCTGTCCCACGTAAATGGTCTCCGAAGTGGCCGTGGCCATACCGGTTCGCCCCATGCCGCCCCAATAAGGGCCATAACCCCAGCCGGTACTGTAAGCGTTCCACTGAGTTTGAGAGCCAATGGCAGTCTGGTAGGCGACGTATAGGTCGGCGTTATCGGCATCCGTCTTGGTCAGACCCTTCTTGGCCAATGCAGCGTCGATAGCGGCAGTGAGTTGTCTTGCGGTGATGTCGTCGACCTGTTGCGCATTTTTGATGCTGACCCACTTATAGGTCTTAAATTTCGAAAAATCGGCACTCTGGTCGAAGTTGTAAGTCACATCTTGTGCAACCGCGGCGGTAACTGCCAAAACAAACAGCGTCAGAACAGCAAAACAAAGTTTCTTCATGTTGGATCGCCTCCCCAGGGTCCAGCTACTGCCAAGCGATGCGATGGTGCGGTTCACCGAATGCAGCGGTCTCCCTGTTTTATCACACAAAGAAACCATCAGGAAAAATCAAAAAAGATCCGGCATATCGAACGGAAGACCCACATAGTTTTCGGCAAGAGTGGTAGATGCGGCCCGCGAACCCGTAACATAGCCGAGTTCGGCAAGATGCAGATGGTGAGAAAAACTATCCTCTCCAGGAAACCGGTGGAGCATCGAGGTCATCCACCACGAGAAGCGCTGGCATTTCCAGACGCGGCGCAGGCAACGGTCGGAAAACTGCCGAAGTGGCTCGCGGTCGCCGCGTTTATAGAATTCGATGAAACCGCGCGTCAGCACGCGGACGTCGGCCACGGCGAGATTCAGTCCCTTAGCGCCGGTGGGTGGCACAATATGCGCGGCATCGCCCAACAAGAACAGGCGGCCAAATTGCATCGGCGCCGCCACGAAACTGCGCATGGGCGTAATGCCCTTCTGGAGGATGGGGCCGTCTTGAAGCAGAAATCCATTAAGGGTGGCCATGCGGGTGCGTAGCTCCTCCCAGATGCGATCATCGGGCCAATTTTGGATATCTTCGTCGGGCGCACATTGCAGATACAATCGCGAGATTTCAGGGGAGCGCATGCTTAGCAAGGAGAATCCCCGCTCGTGATAGGTGTAAATCAGTTCGTGCGACGCGGGCGGCACTTGGGCAAGAATGCCCAGCCACGCAAACGGGTAGTGGCGCTCGTGGATTTGAAGTTGCTCTTCGGGAACGGCTGGGCGACAGATGCCGTGGAAGCCATCGCATCCAGCGATGAAATCACAGGCGATTTCGTGGCTTGTGCCTTGATGCTGATAATGAATCACCGGAGCGGAATCATAGTCGTCAATACGCATTGCTTCGGCTTCGAAGAAGATCGGCGCGCGATCGGCGAGGCGGGCGGCAATCAAATCCTTAACAACTTCCTGTTGCGCATAAACGGTAATGGACTTGCCGACTAAGTCCTCGAAATCGATACGGTGCCCTTTGCCAGCAAAGCGCAGTTCGATACCCTGATGAAGCAGTCCTTCCCTCTTCAAACGTTCGCCGACGCCGGATCCGCACAAAATGTCGACCGTGCCCTGTTCCAGCACACCGGCGCGAACGCGCGTCTCCACATATTCCCGCGTGTGGCGTTCTAGGACCAGGGATTCGATCCCTTGCAGATGAAGCAAATGAGCGAGCGTCAACCCAGCGGGCCCCGCACCAATGATTCCAACTTGCGTACGCAATTTCGTCATAAAAGACAGGCTGGGGCTCTAAAGTTCACCAAACTTCTCGATCACTTCTTTGGGAATGGCTTGGCCTTTCGCTTTCTGCGGATCGCCGGCCAATCGAATCGTCCACACGCGTTTCTCGAGGCCTTCCACGGCGAGGGTTTCACCGCGAAACAGCTTATGCTGAACAGAAAAGCTACTGCTACCCCAGTTCGTAACACACGAATCGACGTGCACTACGTCCCCAAAGGAAGAAGGAACGAAGAAATTACAGCTGGCCTGCACCAGTGGAATGCCGGCGATTTTGTAATGCCGCAGCATTTCTGCTTTTTTCAGCCCAAGAGCGTGGTGGAACAAAGCATTGGTGCAAGCGTCAAAATACTCGAAATAGCGCGGGAAAAATACGATACCAAAAGGATCGCAATCTCCCCATTCAATCTGAATTTCTGTGCGATGGATGAGCATAGTCGATGAGTGAGTATCGGCCAAAGTGGCACTGAGCGAGTCTATCGTAACCGTGCAGGCCATTGCATGGGATTTGGTTTTCGCCTGTGCGTTTACGGTAGACTAAAGGGAGGACTGCCTCTTACGCCATGACTAACGCCTACATTTGTGATGCGATTCGTACCCCGTTCGGCCGCTACGCGGGTGGCCTTTCCAGCGTCAGGACCGATGATCTCGCCGCAATTCCGATCAGAACATTGGTGGAGCGCAATCCGACAATTGATTGGAACGCCCTCGACGACGTGGTCTACGGTTGTGCCAACCAAGCCGGTGAAGATAACCGTAACGTGGCGCGAATGGCCCTGCTGCTTGCCGGGCTACCAAAGGAAATTTCAGGAAGCACTGTCAATCGGTTGTGCGGCTCCAGCCTGGATGCGCTGGCCGTCGCCTCGCGAGGAATCAAGAGCGGTGAACTGGATCTGGTGATCGCCGGCGGCGTGGAGAGCATGTCGCGCGCGCCGTTTGTGATGGGCAAGGCGGATGGCGCGTTCTCGCGAGCGATGAAGATCGAGGACACCACCATCGGTTGGCGCTTTGTGAATCCCGCGTTGAAGGCAAAGTACGGGACCGATGCGATGCCCGAAACCGCCGAGATTGTCGCCGAGGAATACAAGATCTCGCGGGGCGATCAGGACGCGTTTGCGTTCCGCAGCCAACAGCGCACCGCCGCTGCCGTAAAGTCGGGCAGGTTGGCGGAAGAGATTGTCAGCGTGAGCATCCCGCAGAAAAAAGGGGACCCCATTGTAGTCAGCGCGGATGAGCAGCCGCGGCCGGATTCGACTTTGGAAGGCTTGGCGAAGTTAAAAGGCATCGTGAAGCCGGAGGGCACCGTAACCGCAGGAAATGCCTCGGGCGTGAATGACGGGGCTTGTGCCCTGCTACTCGCCTCAGATGCAGCCGTGAAGAAGTTTGGCCTTACACCAAGAGCGCGCGTGATTGCGGCAGCGGCGGCAGGAGTGGCTCCGCGGATTATGGGCATGGGACCGGTGCCAGCAAGTCAAAAGGTACTGGTAAAGGCGGGGATGACCATTGGACAGATGGACGTGATCGAATTGAATGAAGCGTTTGCCGCGCAGGCGCTTGCGGTGCTGCGAGAACTGGGTTTGCCCGAAGATGCGCCGCACGTAAATCCGAATGGCGGTGCCATTGCGATCGGACATCCACTGGGTGCCAGTGGTGCCCGCCTGGCGACTGCAGCGGTCTACCAGTTGATGCGCACAACTAGCCGCTTCGCGCTGTGCACAATGTGCATTGGAGTCGGCCAGGGAATTTCGGTCATACTGGAACGCGTTTAGCTAAGGAGCATCGCGTGAAGCCACTGCAGGGATACCGAAAGCCTGCTCCAGGAACACAGCCAGAATATCTGCATCCGCCTTATGTCTCCTCGGTAAAGCGCGCACCGACGCAGGCGCTAGTGTCCTTTCCTCATACCTTGTCGGAGATCACCGGGCCAATTTTTCCGAAGAACATTGTGGCGCCGCAAGCGTTTGATCTGACACGCCAGCACAAAGGCGAGCCAATCGGTGAACGGATCGTGGTGAGCGGCCGGGTTACCGACCAGGATGGCCGCCCAGTGCGCGATTCTCTTGTGGAGATTTGGCAGGCGAATGCCGCGGGGCGCTACCTGCACAAGCGGGACCAGCACGACGCACCACTTGACCCGAATTTCACCGGAGTAGGCCAGACGTTCACGGATGAGGATGGCCGCTACCGCTTTGTAACCATTCGGCCCGGTGCATATCCTTGGCGCAATCATCCGAATGCTTGGCGTCCGCAGCACATCCACTTTTCGTTATTTGGTCCGGCATTTGCCACGCGCCTGGTGACACAAATGTATTTTCCGGGCGATCCGCTGCTGGATGTTGATCCGATTTTTCACAGTGTGGCCGACGAAGCCGCTCGGAATAGTCTCATTTCGAAATTCGATTGGGCCACAACGATCGCCGACGTCGCGTTGGGGTTCCGGTTCGATATTATCTTGTGCGGGCGGGACGCCACGCCGACGGAGAACTCATGAGCGGACGGACGACACCTTCACAAACGGTGGGGCCTTTCTTCAGTATCGGGTTCACCTGGCTGAATCGCGTGGACCTGACGGAAGGGGCAGCGCCGGAAAACACGATCACCATTCGCGGCCGAGTTCTCGATGGAGATGGTCAACCGGTACCCGATGCTGTGCTGGAAATCTGGCAGGCGAATTCCAACGGGAAGTATGCCCATCCCGAAGACGCGGCAGAGCTCGTCGGTTCAGAAGCGTTCTGGGGATTCGGGCGCGTGCCCGTGAATGATATGGGCGAGTTTTGTTTCCAGACGATAAAACCGGGCCTCCTTGCGGGACCTACAGGGACGCGGCAGGCTCCGCACTTGGCGGTATCCGTGTTCATGCGTGGATTGCTGAAGCGCTTGGTGACACGCATTTACTTTGCTGGGGATTCTGGGAATGGATTGGACCCGGTGCTGGCGCAGGTGCCGGAGTCGCGCCGCCAGACCTTGATTGCCCGCGCTAAAGACTCGCAAGGAAAAATACTGGTGTGGGATGTACACTTGCAGGGCGCTGAAGAGACAGTCTTCTTTGATTGCTGAAAGCGCGGAGCTCTTCCAGTAGATGACCCTCTACGACAATCTGTTCAGTTATGAGGCGATGCAAGACGTGCTTTCCGATGAAGCGCGGGTGAAAGGCGTGCTGCGATTTGAAGCAGCGTTGGCAAACGCGGAAGCCCGCGCAGGCGTAATTCCCGAGGGTGCCGCCCGGAAAATCGCGGAACAATGTCACGCTGCGCAGTTTGATCTGCGCTTCATTGCAAAGGACGCCGCGCTCGCCGGGAATATTGCAATCCCACTAATCAAAATATTGACGGACGCCGTTGCCCGCCAGGACAAAGATGCGGCGCAATTCGTGCACTGGGGAGCAACCAGCCAGGATGCCATTGATACCGGCTCAGCCCTGCAGTTGCGAGTGGCGTTGGAACTGGTCGAAAAGGACCTGGCGCGCTTGAGTGGCACCCTGGCGGAGCTTGCTAATGCTCATCGCGGAACCGTTATGGTGGCGCGCACTTGGATGCAGCAGGCACTGCCGACGACATTCGGATTTGTTGTGGCGGGCTGGCTCGACGCGCTTCTGCGGCAACTTGCTCGACTGCGAGAGTTGAGGCCCCGCGTTTTGGCGCTGCAATTTGGTGGCGCGGTGGGCACTCTGGCGGCACTGCGAGGCGATGGGCCAAAAATCGCCAACTTTCTCGCTGACGAATTGCATTTGACTCTGCCAACAGTCCCCTGGCACACACAACGCGATCGCATGGCCGAAGTGGCGGACTTTTGCGGGACTTTGACGGGAATTCTCGGAAAAATTGCTCGAGATATTTCCTTGCAGGCACAAACGGAAATTGGAGAATTGTCTGAGCCGGCCAGCGTGGGTCGCGGTGGATCTTCGACCTTGCCGCACAAACGCAATCCAGTGACATGCTCGATTGTGCTGGCCGCGGCGGCGCGTGTGCCAGGTTTAGTCGGCACCATTCTCGCTGCTATGCCCCAGGAAGGACAGCGCGCGCTGGGTGGATGGCAGGCGGAGTGGGAAACCCTGCCGCAAATTCTCCGTTTGAGTGGCGGCGCGTTGCATCATTTGTCTGAAATGATGCCGGAGTTGCAAGTCGATCCGCAAAGAATGCTGATGAACATGGATGCGACGAAAGGTCTGATTTTTGCCGAGGCCGTCACCATGGCGCTTGCCGATCGCATGGGAAAAATGCCTGCTCATTTGCTGGTTGAGGCGTCGTGCAAGAAATCGCTCGCCGAAAACCGGCCACTAAAAGCGGTTTTGCTTGCGGAGCCTGGGCTGCACGGACACTTGACAGCGGCCGATCTAGAGGCTTTGTTTGACGCCAGGAATTATTTGGGCAGCGCCAACGACTTCGTGGAGCGCGTCACAGCGCAGGCGCTCGAATTTACGCGGAGAAGTTAGCGACGAGGACAACGTCACATGCCATTTGCGAATTTGCCGGACGTGAAGATTCATTACGAGTTGGCGGGCGCTGAAACCTTCCCCGTGTTGATGTTCTCCAGTAGCCTGGGAACGAATCTGAGCATGTGGAACGGGCAACTGGAGACCTTTGCGCGATATTTCCGCATTTTGCGGTATGACACGCGTGGACACGGCCAATCGGATGTGCTTCCTGGCCCCTACAACATGGAGCAGTTGAGCTGGGACGTGCTTCATTTGTTGGATGCGCTGAAGTTGGATCGCGTGTATTTTTGCGGCCTTTCAATGGGCGGGACGACCGGCATGTTCCTGGGCGCCAATGCGGCGAAACGATTCCAGAAGCTCGTGCTGTGCAATACATCGGCAAAATTCGGCCCTGCGGATGCTTGGAACACCCGCATTGAGAAAGTGAAGGCTGGCGGGATGAAAGCGGTGGCCAGCATGGTTCTGGAGCGCTGGCTCACGCGCGAGTATCGCTCCGCGCATCCGGAAGAAACGCAGTCCGTATTGGCGATGCTGGAGTCCACGAATCCGGAAGGTTATGTGGCCTCCTGCGCTGCGGTGCGGGACGCTGACATGCAAAAACAGTTGAAGAACGTCGCGGTTCCTTCACTAATCGTGGCCGGAACATTCGATCCGGCGGCGACGCCCGCGGTGGGGCAAGAGTTGGCCCACGTAATCCCAGGCGCATCGTACGTGGAGTTAACCGCCTCACATCTCTCGAATGTTGAAGCGAAAGACGAGTTTAACCGGCAGGTGCTGCAGTTTCTTTTGGCATAAGGAGCCGAACATGGATGAACGAAAGCGCCACGCCAAAGGCATGAAGGTTAGGCGCGCGGTGCTGGGCGACGCCTATGTGGACCGAGCCCAAGCACAGGAAAATAGCTTTAACGCACCATTTCAAGACCTGATTACACGCTATGCCTGGGGAGAAATTTGGGCGCGTCCGGGACTGCCGAGAAAAACGCGCAGCCTGATTACCATAGCGATGATGGTGGCGCTGAACCGCCCACAGGAATTGCGGATGCATTTGCGTGCGGCTAAGAATGACGGCGCAACACAAAGGGATATCCAAGAAGTTTTGTTGCAAACCGCGATTTATTGCGGCGTTCCAGCAGCAAATCAAGCCTTTCATATTGCAGAGGAAGTCTTTCAAGAGGGGCGACGTTAGCGCAAATCCCTAGACCAGCACCGGCGCATCGGCGAGTACTTCCGTTACCCAACGGACCGAATGCAGATATAAATCCGGCAAAAACTCTTCATGCAAACCGATGTGACGAGCGGAGTGCGCCAACTTTTCCCATGTGCCCGACTCATAATCGAGTACAACTTCGAAGACTGGCCGGTAGCGACTGAGCCTTCCGAGCAGGGCTTTTTTAGTTCGTCGTCGACGGGAATTTCCGCAAGCACGTCCACCATTCGGACATTCAGCAGCGCGTCCATCACGGACAACAGTCCAAGCAGAAACAGTTGGTTGGTTTCGCGGAACATGCCAATGTTTTTGCCGATTAACTCGCAGAACATCGCGCGCAACAGCGGCAAACGAAGCAAGCCATCGGCAACTTCATCTCCCAGTCCCGCCACGCTTACCAATGAGATCCACTTACGCATGGCAGGCGGCGGCAAGCCGCGACAACTTCCTTATCCGGCATGACCGTTTCCAGAATTTCGCCGACGACCAGTTCCTTGTGCATTCATGAACGCCGGCAGGCCTTCTGTGATCGTCCTCACTCCCATCAAGAACAGTTCATCCATGGCCTTTTCGGCGATGGGACTTCCTGGCGCGGGAGCACAGTAATTCTCGGGTCCGTAACGCGACAAAATTTCGTAAGCGAAAAACTTGCGATCTCTCGTGAGGATAGGCTGACGAGCCAAGAATCGATTGAAGGTTCCCGCTTCAGACATAAGAGCAAGTGCGCCAACGCGCTCTGCACGTAACAACGTTCAGGAGCATGCCGATGGCCACTCGCCGTTCT
Organism: Verrucomicrobiia bacterium; assembly: GCA_035506955.1. Classification (GTDB taxonomy): domain Bacteria; phylum Acidobacteriota; class Terriglobia; order Acidiferrales; family UBA7541; genus Acidiferrum. The sequence goes on along the minus strand of DATJOO010000004.1, from coordinate 51,606 downwards.
CCACGGCTGTGCCCGAAAACGCCAGTGCAGGCGGTAAACCTAAGCCAGCAGCTTCATTCGTTAAAGGAACCAAGGGCAGGATCTCCAGCATTAGCATGGAGAGTGTCCAAGTTTGCATCGAAGGAGAGGCGATCGTGCCACCTTGGAACACCACGCTCGCAGCGAACCGGCTCTAGCTAGTGTAGCGAGGGCCTTTAATCGTTGAACACGTTGGCGCGCAGGGTATAAGAGCTGAGCACCTTCATGTAGTTTCCGCGCTCGAACGCGCCGGGATCTGGAACGGAGCCCTGGCTCATGCTTCCGCACATTTGCTGCACGGAGTTGTATTCGTGTTCTTCCAACCAGCGATCCAACTCGGTTAATACATGCGCTGCATGGTGGACTCCATTGCGCAGCAGCGCCGAAGTCATGAAAGCCACCTTCGCCCCGGCCAGAATGCACTTCACCAGATCCCGAGAACTGTGAACGCCGCCCGTGATGGCCAGGTCGGCACGAACATGGCCACAAAGTATGGCAGTCCAATGCAGCCGTAGCAGCAACTCTTCGGGCCGGCTGAGCGACAGGTTTGGAGTAATTTCCAGGTGCTCAATATCAAACTCGGGTTGGTAGAAGCGGTTGAAGAGCACAATTCCGTCCACGCGAGCTTCATCGAGACGAACGCCCATATTAGCCGGCGCGGTAAAAAACGGGGAGAGTTTCACCGCAACGGGAATGCGAATGGTGCGCTTGAGCTGGTGCACCAGGTCAATATAGTCTTGCTCAAGTTCGCTGCCTTTGATCGCGGGATCGGTAGCGATGGAATAAATGTTCATCTCAATCGCGTCCGCGCCAGCTTCTTCCATCAGCTTGGCATATTGCAACCAGCCACCTTTGGACACCCCGTTAAGACTGGCGATGATCGGAATGTCGACGCTCTCTTTCGCGTGGCGAATCAGCTCAAGATAGCCGTCCGGCCCAAGGTTGTAGGTTTGCAGGTCTGGCAGAAAGTTGGCGGACTCCGGGAAGCTTTCGGCGCCACGAGCGAGATCGGAATCGACGCTGAAGCTCTCCAGTTGCAATTGCTCCTCAAAAAGCGAGGGCAGAACCACCGCGCCCAGATTTTGGTCTTCGAGTCGCTTGATATTTTCCAACGACTCGCTCAAAGGCGAAGCCGAAGCCAACAAGGGAGAGCGCAGATTCATGCCGAGATATTTCGTGGAAATGTCGCTCATTCCTCTTCCCCTCCCTTCTTCACCAGTTCGGGCGTACCCGCCGGTTCTTCTGGAGCGATGTGCGGTGTTTCTGAGCGGCCAGCCATGGCGGCACGGTTCGCGTAGACGCGCCACTGGCGTTCTACGTCATCTTGAGCGACCTTCAACAGTTCCCGCGCAGCGTCGGGATCGCTCCGGACCAGCATGGTATAGCGAGCTTCCTGATAGGCGTATTGTTTCAGAGGAATGCTGGGTGGCTTGGAGTCGAGAATAAAGGGATTCTTGCCTTCGAGGCGTAGCGAGGGGTTATAGCGCATCAGAGGCCAATACGCGCTCTGCACCGCCTTCTTTTGTTGATCCAGACCGAGCACCATATCGTACCCGTGCGCAATGCAGTGGCTGTAAGCAATGATGAGCGACGGTCCATCGTGCGCTTCGGCTTCCAGAAACGCCTTGATGGTATGCGTATCGTTTGCCCCCATAGCTACGCGCGCTACGTAAACATAACCGTAGCTGACGGCTTCCATGGCCAGGTCTTTCTTGGCGGTGTGCTTCCCGCCGGTGGCAAATTTCGCAACGGCGGCGCGAGGCGTGGCCTTGGACATTTGGCCGCCGGTGTTGGAATACACCTCGGTATCCAGCACAAGCACATTCACATTGCGCCCGGAGCCGAGTACGTGATCGAGTCCTCCAAAGCCAATGTCGTAGGCCCAGCCATCCCCACCAACCAGCCAGACGCTCTTCTTCACCAGTGAATCCGCGATGGATTGCAGAGCCAGCGCTTCAACCGATTGCAGACCAGTTAGCTTTTTCTTCAGTTCGACAACGCGACGGCGTTGCTCCGCAATGCCGGATTCCTTGGACTGATCTGCTTCGAGCAAGCCTTTGACCAGTTCGTCGCCGAGTTGACCGCTTAGGCGTGTCACCAACTCACGGGCATAATGATTCTGTTCATCTACGGCGAGCCGCATGCCCAGGCCGAATTCCGCATTGTCCTCAAACAAGGAGTTGGACCACGTGGGACCACGGCCATCTTTGTTCTTCGCGTAAGGAGTGGTCGGCAGATTCCCGCCGTAGATGGAGGAGCAACCGGTGGCGTTGCCGATCATCAGGCGATCGCCGAACAACTGAGTCAGCAGCTTGATGTAGGGAGTCTCCCCGCATCCGGCACACGCGCCCGAAAACTCGAAGAGCGGCTCGAGGAGTTGCGAGTCCTTTACCTGCGAATGAGAAATGCGTTCACGCTCGAAGTCCGGCAGAGTGAGGAAGAACTCCCAATTGGCGCTTTCCGGCTGACGCAACGGGGCCTGGGGCCCCATGTTCAGCGCCTTGTGCTTCACTTCGGCCTTACTCTTGGCTGGGCAAACCTCGACGCACAATTTGCACCCAGTGCAATCTTCCGGTGCGACTTGCAGTGAATAACGCAAGGTTTCGAACTCCCGCCAACGCGGCTTTGCGGATTTGAATGTTTCGGGTTTGCTATTCAGCAGCGCAGAATCGTAGACCTTGGCGCGAATAACAGCGTGCGGGCAAACCAGCACGCATTTCCCGCACTGGATACACAAGTCTTCATCCCAGACCGGTATTTCCTTGGCGATATTGCGTTTTTCCCACATGGCCGTGCCCGTAGGGAAGGTCCCGTCGATGGGCATGGCGCTGACCGGCAGGGAATCTCCATTGCCGGTGATAATGGTGCCGAGAACGTTGCGAACGAACTGTGGTGCTTGTGGCGCGACCGCCGGCAGCATGTCGAACGTCGCGGAAACCCCGTCGGGAACCTTCACCTCAAAGAGATGGGCCAAGGTCTGGTCAACGGCAGCGTAGTTTTTCTGAACCACCGCCTCACCGCGCTTGCCGTAGGTCTCCAGGATGGCCTTCTTAATTGCGGCGATGGCCGCGTCGCGAGGCAGCACGCCGCTAATCGCGAAGAAGCAAGTCTGCATGATGGTGTTGATACGGCTGCCCATCCCAGCGGCGCGTGCCACGGTATAGCCGTCGATCACGAAGAAGCGCAGTTTCTTCTTGATGATAGTTTCCTGCGCCTGGCGCGGAATGTGCTGCCAGATTTCGTCAGGTCCGAATGGCGCATTTAGCAAGAATGTGGCTCCAGGTTCCGCGCAGCCGAGAACATCGATGCGGTCGAGGAACTGGAACTGATGGCAAGCCACAAAATTTGCTTTTGTAATAAGGTACGTCGAACGAATCGGATCTGGACCAAAGCGCAAGTGTGAGACGGTAACCGCGCCCGCTTTCTTAGAGTCGTACACGAAATAACCCTGCGCGAAGTTGTCAGTGCCCTTCCCGATAATCTTGATGGAATTCTTATTGGCGCCTACCGTGCCATCTGATCCAAGGCCATAGAACAATGCGCGGACGGTGCGCGGATCTTCCGTGGAGAAATCCGGATCGTAGCTCAGACTGGTGTGAGTGACATCATCCACGATGCCAACCGTGAAGTGATTCTTGGGTTCCGCTTTCTTCAGTTCGTCCAAAACCGATTTGACCATCGAAGGAGTGAACTCTTTGGACGACAATCCATAGCGCCCGCCGATAATCCGTGGGATGCCTGCTGACGGATTCGCCGAATAGCGTTCCATGTATGCGGTCAGAACATCCTGATAAAGCGGCTCGCCCAGTGCTCCAGGCTCTTTCGTTCGGTCCAACACGGCGATGGACTTCACGGTAGGCGGGATGGCTTTCAACAGCAGGTCACCCGCGAAAGGCCGGAACAAACGCACCTTCAGCAGGCCAACTTTTTCCCCCGCTTTGCTGAGCTTTTCGATCGCTTCTTCGGCAGCGCCCACACCAGAACCCATGAGCACCACCAGTCGTTCGGCATCGCCAGGGCCGTAATAATCGAATAGGCGGTATTTGCGGCCGGTGTGCTTAGCGAAACGATCCATCACGTCCTGCACGATCGTTGGGCAAGCGCGGTAATAAGGATTGCATGCTTCACGCGCCTGGAAAAACACGTCAGGGTTCTGTGCGGTTCCGCGCAGGACCGGCCGATCAGGTGTCATGGCGCGTTCCCGATGTTGGCGAACGAACTTGTCGTCGATTAGCGCGCGTAGGTCGTCATCGCTTAGGGGGTGAATCATGTTCACTTCGTGAGAAGTGCGGAAACCATCGAAAAAATGCACGAAGGGTACCCGCGATTCCAGCGTTGCCGCTTGCGCAATGCAGGCAAAGTCACTGGCTTCCTGAACCGAGTTCGAAGCGAGAAGCGCAAAGCCGGTGCTGCGCGTGGACATTACATCGCTGTGGTCGCCGAAGATCGAAAGGGCGTGAGTGGCCAGCGTGCGTGCGGCCACATGGATCACGGCGGGGGTCAGCTCGCCGGCAATCTTGTACATATTCGGGATCATCAGCAGCAGGCCCTGCGAAGCGGTGAAGGTTGTGCCCAACGCCCCGGCCTGCAGTGCGCCGTGCAAGGCTCCCGCAGCGCCGCCTTCGCTTTGCATTTCAATGACGTCTGGAATTGCACCCCAGATGTTCTTTTTGCGCTCGGAATTCCATTGGTCCGACCACTCCCCCATAGGCGACGAGGGGGTAATAGGATAAATCGCTATAACCTCGTTCAGCCGGAATGCGACCGACGCGGCGGCTTCATTGCCGTCGACAATCGACATCTTTCGACTCATTGGCTTCTCCGTTAAGCAGACACATAACGCAGAACTGTAGGCTGCGGTGAATTGGAATCAACGGAACCAGATTAAATTAGGGATGAACGCTCGCATGTGACGTGCGTCACCCTAGTTCGTAAATTGATTGAAACCTATTAGTTAGACCGATTCTTCCCACTCCGCGTCCGCCGTTGGCAGTTTGTCGGTGTCTCTGGCTACCGTCACATAAAGCGTGGGGAGCAAATAAATACTGATGAGCAACGCACCCAATAATCCACCCACAATCACGATGGCGAACGGACGCTGCGAGTCCGAACCAATCCCGTGAGACGTGGCTGCGGGGAGCAATCCCAGGGTGGCCACCAACATGGTCATCAATATAGGACGAAGACGCAAAACTGCGCCTTGCACCGCGGCATCTTCCACCGAACTGCCGGCAGCACGCAAGTGATTGATATATTCGAGCATAATGACGCCCGTTTGCACGGAAACGCCAAACAGCGCCAGGAAGCCGACACCGCTGGAGACGCTAAAGTGCGTACCAGTCAAGAGGAGCGCAAGAATCCCACCGATCGGAGCGATCGCCACGTTCGCAAGCACCAGCAAAGACCATTTCAGAGAACGGAACATGGAATAGAGGATCAAGAAGATGAGCAGGATGGTTAGCGGAACGATGATCATCAGCCGCGCTTGCGCACGTTTCTGGCTCGCGTATTCTCCTTCCCAATCGATGTGATAACCGCGGGGAAGTTGCACATTGGCGTCGACACGCTGGATGGCCTCTTCGACAGCATCACCCAACGCACGGCCGCGCACGCTGTATTTAATGGCGATGTAGCGCTGATTGCCTTCGCGATAGATTTCCGATGCCCCGTCCCGCTCGTCGATTCTGCACAGTTGCGCAAGCGAAACGCGCTCGCCTGTGGACGAGAGCAGGCGGATATTCTCAATGGCCTGTTTGGTGTCCCGGTAACGTGGTAGATAACGGACCACCAGGTCGAAGCGCTTTTCACCTTGTAAGACTTGGGTCAGCGCATTTCCGCCGATCGCTGTTTGCACGGCATCTTGCACGTCGGACACATTGATCTGATAGCGCGCCGCCTGTTCGCGGTCCACATGAATTTCCAGATTGGGCTGGCCCAGCACGCGAAACACCCCGAGGTCTTCGATTCCGTGTACCTGGCGCATTTGTCCCACGATTTGGTCCGCCTTATCCTCCAGGACCTTCAGGTCGTCGCCATAGACCTTGGTGGCCAATTCCCCCTTCACGCCGCTGACGGCTTCCTCCATGTTGTCAGCGATGGGCTGAGAGAAATTCCAAAGGACGCCCGGGATTTTCTCCAGTTCCCGATCCATCGCTGAAATCAGCGCTTCCTTATCTTGATGAAACACAGGACGCCACTGTTCTTTGGGTTTCAAGTCGACGAAATATTCCGTATTAAAAAAGCCGGTTGTATCCGTCCCATCGTCAGGTCGCCCGACCTGGCTGGTACACTGGGGAACTTCGGGAAAAGAGCAAAGCAAGATTCTCGCCTGGTTCGCCAAGCGAATGCCTTCGGTGGGGCCGGTGCTTGGCGCAAGGGTCCCGCGAACCCACAATGCGCCTTCGTCGAGATGAGGAAGAAACTCAGATCCCACCACGCCGCTATAAACAATCAGAAACGAAAGGACCGGAACCAAAGCGCCAAGCGTAAGCGTGAGTTTCCGGTGTTCGATGGCCCAGCGAACTGAGGTGCGATAGTGTTCCCGCAGAAAACCCATCACTGGGTTTTGCCACTCCTTGACGCCCTTCTTGAAAAAGATGGAGGCTAGCACGGGTGCAATCGTCATGGAAAAGACCAATGCGCCCAACAGCGCAAAAGCCACCGTCCAAGCCATGGGCTTGAACAAACGCCCTTCGACGCGCTGCAAGGTGAAAATCGGTAGGTAAGCTGTGATGATGATGGCGATCGCGTAAAAAACGGGCCGCTGCACCTCGTGCGCAGCGTCGCGAATTTTCTCTAAGGGAGTGCGATCGAGGCTTCCTGCGTTGTGATGGCTCAGGTGACGGACGATATTCTCCACCATAACCACGGCACCATCGACCACCATGCCGAAGTCAAGTGCGCCCAAGGACAAAAGATTTGCCGGAATCCCTTTCAGCTTCAGGCACGTTGCTGCGAATAGTAAAGAAAATGGGATCGTCAGCGCCACAATCAGGGCACCGCGCACATTCCCTAGAAACAAAAACAGCACAATTACCACCAAAATGATGCCGTGCGTCAAGTTATGCAGCACCGTTTCGGTGGTCAGGTGCGTCAGTTCGCTCCGGTCGATAAATGGAACGAGTTTCACACCGGACGGAAGAATGCGGTCGTTGAGTTCCTCGACCTTGGTATGAAGTGCCTTCAGGGCATCATCGGTATTTGCGCCTTTCCGCAACAAGGCGATGCCGGAAACCACGTCGTCATTGTCGATGATCTTCCCGTCATTGGTATGCGTGGCGCGCGCAAACTGGCCAAGTCTAATCTTGGGACCCTGCTCCACAACTGCAATGTCTTTTACTCGGATGGGCGTGCCGTTCTTGGTGATCAGCACGGTCTGTTCGATGTCATGGACGTTGGTAACCAGACCCACCATGCGCACATTGACCTGCTGCAGGCCTTCCTCGATAAAGCTTCCGCCCGCATTGCTGTTGCTATTGGCCACTTGCTGTTCGACTTGCGCCAGACTTAAGCCGTAGGCCACCAGTTTGTTCGGATCGACGCGGACCTGATACTCCTTCGTGGGGCCACCGAAGCTGGAAACGTCCACAATGTCAGGAACAGCTTTCAGATTCTTCTCCACCACCCAGTCTTCAATGGATTTCAACTCCATGGGATCCAAATTCGGATTGGTGGTTTCCAGCGTGAAAAAATAGATTTGCCCTACAGGACTCCAATCCGTCCCCATCTGCGGATTGACTCCTGGAGGCAAAGAGACTTGCGTCAAGCGTTCCAGCACCCGTTCGCGATTCCACGCATTAGATTCGTCGTCATCGAAGATCAGTTTGAGATCGGAGAGGCCGAACAGAGAAAAGGAACGCAGGTGCATCACGTGCGGGATACCGTTCATTGCGGTTTCCAGGGGGATGGTCACTTGCTGCTCAATCTGCTCCGCGGAAATCCCCGGCCACTGCGTAATGATCTCCACATAGTTGTTGGCCACGTCGGGATACGCTTCCACCGGCAGCAGGTGAAAAGAGACCCCGCCCCAAATGAGCAGACCCACGGCAATCGCAATCACCAGAATGCGATTTTCCAGCGCGAAATCCACGATCGCCTGGATCATCTATTGCTCCACCGTATTCTGGAAGACGAGCGCGGATTGCACGACCTTCGCGCCCGGTTGAATGCCGGAGACGACTTCCTGCATGTTCCCCGGCAGCATTTTTCCGCCAACTACTGGAATGCGGCGGAAGCTATTCCCTTCTAGGGGCGTGTAAATCCAATCCCGGTCGTGCAAATGCAATACCGCGCTTGCTGGAACCGACGCGTGGAGCTCGGGCTTCTTACCGTAGAACGTGGCGGTTACAAACATGCCAACGCTCATGAGTCGCTCGGGATTGGGCACTTCGACGCGCACCTTGGCGGTATGAATGTTCGGGTCAAGAATCGGAAAGATATTATCGATGCGGCCCTTGAGCACGCGGTTTGGGTAAGCGTTCAGATGAATATCAGCAGTTTCCCCCAGCTTGACGGCGTCCAAATCGTTTTCATAAACGTCACACATAACCCAGACATACGAGAGGTCGGAGATTGTGAAGGGGTTGGGACCGCCGAGTCCTTGTGCGCCCGCGTTGTTGGTCACCTGCTGGTCAGTGATGACGCCAGAGATGGGCGCAACAATGTCGACGATACCCGTCGGGTGGTCTTTGTCGACTCCCAGCAGCCTTAACTGCTCAACAGCGGTATCGAGATCCACCTTGGCGTCCTTCTCCGCGTCTTCGGCCTGTTCCAATGCGCTTTTGGCGATGGCGCCTTTCTCGTAAAGGATCTGGGCACGCTCGTATTGCACGCGAGCCAAGCGTTCATCGTTCACAGCTTTCAGATAGGTCTGATAAGCCGTGGACACATCGTTGCTTTGCACTTTCAGAAGAACTTGCCCTTTCTTAACCTGATCGCCGAGACGCGCCTTGATCTCTACCACGCGCCCCGCCGCCAACGAAATTACCGGTACCGCTCGCGCAATATCGGGGTTAACGACGCCAGTAACATTCAGCGCCATGGGAGCCTGATACGCCGCTGCGGTCACAATCGGAAACTGCTCTGGATGGTCCACTTTAAAATCGTTGATGTTCATCTGTGGAACAACGGTCACCTGCGCCGGCCCTTCTGCTGCGGGGTTCGGCTTGTTTTCCTTACAGCTCTGCAACGTTACACACAACGACAGGCAAGCAGCGCTCAGCAGGATTACCCCTGCGAATTTTGCTTTCACGGAAGCACCTCGCGCCCCACCGCTAAATTCAATTGGGCGGACGCTGTCAAATAAGCACCAACCAGATTTACGTAATTCAGTTGCACGCTTCGATAGTCACTTTCCGCATTCAAAAAATCGAGCAACGCGGCCCCTCCATGTTCATAAGAAAAACGCACCGTTTCGCGTACGCGCACGGCCTGGTCCAGATACCTGGCTTTATACGGGCGAAGCAGGATCAAGTTGCTGTTAACCATGGCGAAAGCGGAATCCACGTCGTTGAAGACCTGAGCCTGAGTTGCATCGAGCAACTTCTGATTGCGGCTGATGTCAATTTGTGTGCGCTGTTTCTCTCCTTGGTTGCGATCGAAAATCCGCAGAGGGACGCTGAAGCCAAATCCCAAGTATTCGTTCAGCGGCCGCGCATAGCTTAAGTAGTCTGAGGAAATTCCAGGAAAGCCCGCGTCCACATTGAGGGTCGGGTCGGTCGATCCGTTTGCAACCGCGAGCTGATGATCCGTTTTGGACTTTTCCACACTCTGCACCGCCTCTTTCAAATCCGGGCGGTTTTCCACCGCAGTCTGACGATACTGATCCAGAGGCGCTAGTTGATCACTAAACTCGAATAAACCCAGCACATCGAATTGGTCGATGGGGGTGCGATCGTCCAACAGCATGAGGAGTTCAATCTTGGAGGTGCGCAGGTTGACGTCGGCCGCTTGTACGTCCGCTTCAAACTGGACGCGCTGGAGTTCCAACCGATCGAGATCGATCTGCGCAATGTCGCCGGCATCGAACCGGTCGCGGCTGATCTTGAGTACCTTGTCCCAGTAATCGAGATTGTCCGTCGCGACACGCAGAACGGCTTTGGCCTGCAAAACCCCGATAAAGGTGCTGCGCAAAGTAAACAGCAGGTTTCTCTCCAAGTCCGCTTGGCCAGAGACGGCAATGTTGGTTGCTTTTTGTGCACTTTCTAGGCGTAGTTCCCGTTTGTGCTGGCGCTCGTGAAGGTAGCTCGCCGAGGCCAGCAGGACCGTCTGGGACAGCGGAGATCTACTGCCAATTTGATCTATGCCCAACGTCGCCTGAGGATTTGGCCGGAGATACGCGGTGATTTCTTCAGCCTTGGACTGATCGATGCCGAGTGAACCTGCTGCCAGAGTGGGATTGTTTGCCTCGAATCGGGCTTTCACTTCGTCCCACGTCAGTCCCTTGGGGGCCTGAGCGAGGCTCGTTACCGCCCAAGCCAACGCGCTGGCGAGGCATACACCCCGAATAAAATGCCGCATAACTCTACCCTCATATCGAATGAACTACGGTGAAATGCAGACAATGCATTGTGCCGGAATCTGGTTCAAGTGTCAGGATTGGGGCCGAGTGGCGGCTACCCCGTCGCATTGGCTGTGGGGACAATATCCACAGCGGTCTAAGAATCTATAACAGCCTTGTGAATGATTGATTACGAACTTGCAATCGAAGCGGGCGGAGAACGACTACCGTAACGGCCTACAGGTCGGCGAAGTACCACTTGTGCTGCCGTCTTGGAGTACCCGCGAGACAGAATTAAGGGAGTCCTGTGCCCATGCTCGGCAGCTCCCAGATCTGAGGAATAACGCGCGCCAGCCAATGACACCCGGTCCGCCGGCGCGGCGTTCGGGCTCTTCAGGCCAATGTCTCCGAATTTGGCTTCCAAGCGCGCGAATTCGTTACCTTCCGCGACAGTGAAATTACCATGACCATCGTTCAGCAGAACCTCGACAAAACTCGCGTCCAAGTTGGAAGTTACGATTAAATCCAGCGCCTCATCTCCGTTTACATCTCGCGCCGCTACCCGTAATCCGCCGTCGGGGCCACTCACACCTATCGCCGACTCAACTCCGGCGCTCAGTTTTACGTGAATCCTATAGTTGTTTCTGGCAGACCGCTGATTCTGCGATTCGACTTGTGCCAAATCCGGTATGCGGTCGCCGTCAAAATCAGCAAATAGAAAGCGCGGCCCATTTAGGCCAGAATGCGGCACCGCCGCACTTTGCTGCCCCGCGGAAGCTACGCTGCTTCGACCGATTCCGAAGAGCAGCAGACACACCAAGACGAATTGAGGGAACAACGCAAACCTGTTGGCAATTCTCACCATTACGCCCTCAGATCGTCGGTCAAAACGTGGTCGGAATGCAAACCCTGACAGGATACACGGCGAACAGATGAATGCAAAGCGAGGGTCGTTGTGACGCACATCACAAAGCCCTGTGACGGGTGGCGCGGCCCCTCTTGCTCTTAGCACCTAACCTTTTTCTTGTTGTCAACGATGGTCACAAGGTCCCATTCGGGCCTCTGTGATTTAGCTTTCGGCCTCGGCTTTGATTGGAACCATAACCAATTGAAGCTAAATGCGTTAGGCATTTCAAGACGAACGGAGATTAAAAGGATGTCCAGCACATCAACCCCAGAAACCGCTCCGGCCCCGCCCGGATCCAGCTTGCCAGCGAACCAAGTATACGGAATCGCGGCTATCTGCCTCGTGGTTGGCTTAGTGATTGGCTACTTCCTATTGCCTAGTGGCCGGGCTGCTCGAGTAGTTCCGGTCCCGCCGCCGAGTTCCGCATCGGGCGCCATGCCCAGCACGCATCCACAAATCACCGTCGATCAGATGAAACAGATGGCAACTGTGCAAGCATCCTCGCTGGTGGAAAAGGCGAAGTCCGATCCGAACAATGCCGCACTGTTAGTTCAAATCGCTGGAATTTATCAATCCGGCCACCAATTCAAGGAAGCTGCAGAGTATCTTCAGAAAGCCTTAAAGATCGATCCCAAAGACGTCTCGGCCCGTACACAATTGGCTTCCTGCCTCTTTTATACCGAAGATGTGGATGGCGCCTTGGCCCAGCTAAATCAAGCACTGAAGTACGACCCCAAAAACGTCAATGCCCTGTTCAATCTCGGCATGATCAAGTACCGCGGTAAGAATGATGCAAAGGGCGCCATCGCGGCTTGGCAGCAGCTTCTAAGGGACCATCCGGATCTTGACCGCAAACCCGTGGTGGAACAGATGATTGCGGAAGCCAAGTCGAGCACTGAAACCAAGAACTAGCGGCCCTCTACCTGAAGGAGTGACAGAACGTGACCGAATTAACTACAACGACCAGTAAGTCGTGGAGCGCACCCCAGGCTTTCGCACTCGCGGTATTCGCCCTGTTGCTCGGTGTGTGCGGTGGATGGCTGATTCGCCGCTCGCTTCAGGCCGCTCCGGCTCCGGCAGAAAGCACCCAAGCTGCTTCGCCTGCGGTGCCCACTTCCATGCCAGCCACAGCGGCCAGTCCCAACTTCAGTTCTGTGCCCGCCGTGCCGGGTGCCACCGAGTTGAAGCAAGCGGCCGATACCCAAGCTGCTCCACTGCTGGAGAAACTGAAGACCGATCCTAATAATGCGGCTTTGCTCGCGCAGGTGGGCAATCTCTATTACGACGCCAAGCAGTATCCAAGTGCAATTGACTACTACCAGCGGTCCTTGAAAATGCAGCCAACGAATGCCTCGGTGGGAACAGATCTGGGCACAGCGTACTGGTATAGCGGTGACGCAGATACCGCCATCAAGCAGTTCAACCAGGTGCTGAGCATAGCGCCGACAAAGGCCGACACTCTATTCAATCTGGGCATTGTCGAATGGCAGGGAAAGAAAGATAACAAGGCCGCCGTAGCCGCCTGGCAGAAGCTGTTGAACACCAATCCCAACTACAATAATAAGGAAGGCGTGCTTCAACTGATTGCCCAGGCGCAAAATCAGTGACGCCATGCCGAGGTTCTGGGATAGTTTCGGTATCCGTGGCGAGTGCGTTCAAGGTTTCCAACTATGAATAACGCGCCAGCAAGAGCCATCATCGTGGGAGCCGGACCTGCCGGACTGACCGCGGCGTACCAACTCTCCAAGGCCGGGCAACCTGTGCTGGTCCTAGAAAGTGATCCCGAATATGTCGGCGGTATCTCTCGTACGGTGAACTATCACGGCTATCGATTCGACATCGGAGGGCATCGCTTCTTTTCCAAATCGCATGAGGTGGAAGATCTCTGGACCGAGATTCTCGGCTCCGACATGCTGCAGCGACCGCGCTCCTCGAAAATCTACTATGGTGGCCAGTTCTACGCTTACCCGCTGAAGCCCTTTGAGGCCCTTTCGAAGTTGGGGCTAGGGCAGTCGACGCTTTGTGTGCTTTCCTTCCTTGCGGCGAAGCTGCACCCGACCGCCAATCCAAAGTCGTTCGAAGACTGGGTGGTAAATCAGTTTGGCCAGCGGCTGTTTCGTATTTTCTTCAAGACTTACACAGAAAAGGTTTGGGGTATGAGTTGTACCGAAATCTCCGCGGACTGGGCGGCGCAGCGTATCAAAGGCCTGTCGCTGGGGTCGGCCATCAAGAATGCCCTTTTCCCGAAACGAGGATCGAAGAATCGCGGGCAGGTCGTAAAAACGCTGATCGACACTTTTCGTTATCCGCGTCTAGGTCCAGGAATGATGTGGGAAACCTGCGCGCAGAGAGTTCGCGACATGGGCGGCCAGGTCTTACTGGGTCGCAGCGTGGTTGGCTGCCGGTATGAAGCGAACGCCTGTACGTGGACGGTCACCGCACGCACTTTGGATGGGCAAATCGAAGAATATCGGGCCGAACACGTCATTTCGTCCATGCCCGTTAGGCAATTGGTGGCTCAATTGGAGCCACATCTTCCAGATAATGCCCGTGATTCCGCAGGATCGCTGCGTTACCGCGACTTCTTGACCGTCGGACTCATCCTGAGGGAGCGCAATCGTTTCACCGACAACTGGATCTATATTCACGATCCCAATGTAAAGGTCGGCCGCGTTCAAAACTACAAATCCTGGTCGCCAGATATGGTGCCCGACCCGAACTATTGTTGTTATGGAATGGAGTATTTCTGTTTCGAGGGTGATGGACTTTGGAACTCGCCTGACCCAGATTTGATTGCTCTGGCCAAGAAAGAGATAGAGCAGGTAAAGCTGGCTGTGGCTACCGACGTGGTCGACGGCTGCGTCATCCGTCAGCCGAAAGCTTATCCCGTCTATGACGACGACTATAAGCATCACGTGGAAGTGATTCGTCGCGCCATTGAAACGTACTGCCCGAATTTGCACCTGGTTGGCCGCAATGGCATGCACAAGTACAACAACCAGGACCACGCGATGATGACCGCCATGCTTGCGGCCCGCAACATTCTTTCCGGAGAACAAAAGTATGATCTTTGGGCCGTCAACGAAGACGGCGAATATCATGAGTCCGGAGAAGCTGGAGCGCAGTCCACGCCGGAATTGCATCGAGCAGTCGCCACCACGGCAGGGTCATGAGATTTTCCGACAATCGGTCGGTGCAACTCGCGGCGCTAGTCGGATTGCTTGGCGGTATCGGGGTTTATTCGCTCCGCGAGAAATTTAGTGTCATCGATTTTGACACCTGGTGGCACCTGAAGGTGGGAGATTGGATCCTTCAGAATGCCGGCTTGCCTCACACAGGCATTCTGTCGCGCACCGCGGTTCACCTTCCCTGGGTGGCTTATAGTTGGGGCTACGAAGTTCTGCTCTCTGTTTTCTATTCCTGGTTCGGCCTCGTCGGCATCGGCATCCTGGGAACATTGCTAACGATAGGCGTCACGTGGGCCATCTACTGGATGTTGCGGCGCGTTTCCCGCCGCTTTTGGTCCGCGTGGATTTTGACCGGCGTTACTTGCGCGGCGTTCCTCTTCAATGGCGCCCCACGACCTGTGTTTTTTTCCTATATCCTTTTCTGCTTCGTTCTTGCGCTACTCTTTGAAGCGCAGCGAAGTGCGCGGATCCAGACTCTGTATTGGCTCCCCTTGATTTTTCTGCTTTGGGCCAATCTGCATATCCAATTTATTTATGGCTTGTTTACGGTAGGACTTTTTGTGGCGATAAATGTTGCGCAGCAAGCCTCAGCAAAATTGAATTTTGCTCCGACCTATTTCATGCCATCGTCGCTGCCCGCGGGCCGGCTGATGCTGATTCTTGCCGCGTGCTTCGCTGCAACGCTCGTTGGACCGAATTTCTACCACCCTTATTTGGTCGTGCTGGCGTACACAAAAGCCAAGTTCAGCTATAAGGTCATACTCGAACTGCAACCTCTGCCGTTTCGCTATTTCAGCAATTTCATCGAGTTGTTCCTGGCAGCAGCAGGCTTTTACGCGGTCGGCTGGAACAAGCGTATTGACCTCTTTAAATTGGCACTGCTGGTCGTGGCGAGTATCGTTGCGTTTCGGACCATGCGCGATGCCTGGTTCATTTGCTTTTCGGCCGCGGCATGCATCGCGGATTTTCCCGCTCCCGCCCATGCGCAGCATCAGACCGATTCCTGGCACGAAGTGGCATTTGTTACCGTGGCTGTCGCCGCACTTTTATTGCTCGCCGCGCCTCTGGTGAACTTCAATGCCCGAGCGCTGGATCGCGCCATCAGTGCAGATTACCCGGTGAACGCTGTCAATTTTCTGCGCCGCAGCGGCTTTTCGGGGCCTCTTTACAACAACCTGAACTGGGGCGGATTCCTGATGTGGTATTTACCGGAATTGCCGGTCGTCGTGGACGGACGCAACGATCTCTACGGCGATGAACTCGACGAACTCTTCTATAACTCCCAGTCAGCGATGCCCTCCTACAAAACCGACCGCTACCTGGATGAAGCCGGCGTAGTGATTCTCGAGTCGAAACTTCCCCTCGCCCAGATTCTCACAATCGATCCACGGTTTCGACTTGTGTATCACGACGACATCGCTACGGTTTACACGCGACAATGATCACCGCATCGCAGAAGTCGGTCAGCGCCGGTGCAACTCAACCCAACAAAATATCGCTGCGGCGCGTCTGGATCCCGCGTATTGCCTTCGCTCTGGTCGCGCCCGTCCTGCTTCTCTTGCTCGTGGAAGGCGCTTTGCGGCTGTTTCACGTTGGATATTCCACCGCTCTCATGGAGCCGTGTAGTGTTCACGGCCGTTCCGCATCCTGCTACAACCTCTTCTTCCCCGCTCCTTATTTCCCGCCGGGCATGATCAAGACTCCACAATTTTTCTCGATTCCGGCTGAAAAACCGAAGAACACCTACCGCATCGTCGTGCTCGGCGAATCAGCCGCTGAAGGGGATCCCGACCCCGCATACGGTTTTAGCCGCTATCTGGAAGTCATGCTGCGCAGCCGCTTCCCCGGGGCGAAATTTGAAATAATCAACACCGGCATGGTGGCCATCAATTCCCACGTGATTCGCGATATCGCGCGCGGGTTAGCCCAATATCAGCCTGACCTTTTCATTGTTTACAGTGGAAGCAATGAGGTGGTCGGTCCTTATGGCCCAGGGACGGTGCTGACGTCCTCTTCCATGAATCCGGCTCTGATTCGCGCCAGTGTTTTTCTCCGTTCTACGCGGCTGGGCCAACTGCTCACCAATGCCAGTTCGCAGCGCTCGGAATGGCGCGGCATGGAAATGTTCCTGGACAAACAGGTGCCTGCAGACTCTCCGCGCCTGCAGCCCGCTTATCGCAATTTCGCCTCAAATTTAAAGGACATCATCGAGACCGCTGAACAAGCTGGCGCGCATGTTTTGCTTAGCACCGTCGCCACCAATCTCAAAGACTCCGCGCCTTTCGGTTCCCTGCATCGCGAAGGATTGGGCGCGGACGCTCAGGAAAAGTGGGATTCCCTGGTTCGCCAAGGGATCTCGTCCGAAATCGCAGGCGCAAATGCGGAGGCGTGCCAGGCTTACGAATCTGCCGCCAAGCTCGACGACCAATACGCGGAACTGCAATTCCGCTTCGCCCACTGCTTATGGACGCTAGGCGATTATTCCGCCGCCAACGACCATTTCGTTCGTGCACGTGATTTAGACACTCTGCGTTTCCGCGCGGACTCACGTATCAACGAGATTATCCGGTCGGTCGCCGGGTCTTCCGGACCCAACGTACAACTGCTCGATGCGCAAGCTCTCTTTGCAGAAAACAGCCGCAACGGTGTCGCCGGAAGCGAATTGCTCTACGACCATGTGCATCTGACGCCCCTCGGTAGTTATCTCTTCGCTCGCACGGCGTTCACTGACATCGTCAAGATCCTTCCCCAGCAGATCCTGTCACTCGCAAATGGTCACACCGATCCACCTTCCGAGGCCGATTGCGAAGCTCTGCTTGCGCTTACCCCTTATGATCGTTCTCGTGTTGCTTCGGAGATGATGGACCGCTTACAGAGGCCGCCATTTACAGGTCAACTGAACCATGCGGAACAAGTGCAGAATCTGATGTTTCGAGTTGCAGGCACTGCCCAGAATCCGCGGGAGACCGCATCGCAATACGAATGGGCCCTCGCGCAGGCACCGAATGATCTTACTTTGCATTACAAGTTCGGCTTATTTCTCTTCAACTACGATCGTAATGCCTCGGCGCAACAATTGATTCTGGCACGGCCCAACGATACGTTTCCAGTTTTCCTACCCGATGGCACGCAAATCCGTTGATTTCAACGTTCGTATTGGAATGGTCAGAACTGCGAGTAGATAAATTGGGCGTTGTTGCTGTCGAACAGCAGAAACAACAGCAAGCCGAACAGGTAAGCGATGGGGTGTACCATCACGCGAAACGGCGACAACGTTTCTGTTTCAGCGCGTTCCTCCATCTCTCCTAATTTCCGCAATAGAATTGGTTCTACCGCACACAAGACCCCGACAATGGCCGTGCATGCATAGAACAAGACGGGATAACTGGAACCGGCTGCGAATCGATAGAACATCGCGGACAAAATGCGACGGGCTTGGCTCACATTGTTAGAACGGAACACCACCCACGCCGCGAACACGGCGACCAGCGTAGCCACTCTCCAAGCAACAGCAATGAACGGCGAAGCCGGCGCGCCGGCCGGCATTTTTCTCCATGCCTCATAAATCCGATAGAGCACCAGGTACGTCCCATGCATGAGACCCCACAGCACGAAGGTCCAACCTGCACCGTGCCATAAGCCCACCAATCCCATCACCCCAATTAAACTCACATACAGGGGCAACGGTGCGCCTTGCCATTTGGCATTGATCGGAAAAAATAAGTAGTCGCGAATCCACCGCGAAAGCGTCATATGCCAGCGGGCCCAGAATTCCGGCGGCGTCGCCGCATGATACGGCTGCCGGAAATTCTCCGGCAACGTAACACCCAGCAAACGAGCGGTACCAATCGCCATATTCGTGTAACCAGCAAAATCGAAGTAAATCTGCAGACCAAACGCGATAGCCAGGAACCACCCGTCGAGCGTCGAAGGGCGACTGTTCAGCCCTGGAGCGAAGCCATGATCTACCCAAACCCCCAGCACATTCGCAATCACCGTTTTTTGCACTAATCCCCAAATTACTCTGTCGGCACCTTCGAAGATGAAGCGCCCTTCGAACGCCTTTCGAAAACTCAGTTGAGGAACCAACTCCCGTGCCCGAACAATTGGGCCTGACAGAACGTTTGGCCAAAAGAAAAAAAACAGGCACAAATCGAGAAGCGATGGTATTTTCACTCGTCGCTGACGCACATCGATCAAGTAGCCGATCGCCTCAAATGTGTAAAACGAAATGCCCATCGGGAAGGCGATTGTAGTGGCCCAGGAGTGCGACGAACCCGCCGAGCCACTGAAAACAGCGAGATTGCCCAACAAAAAACCGCGATATTTGAAAATTGCCAGCAGCACCAGCAAGCCACTGATGCCGAGCCACGTCCATCGCTTCGCACAAGCCGGTTCGGCGTGGCCCTGTTTGCCACAAACGTAAACAATCACGGCAACCAGCAGTGGTAGCCATACGAAAATGATTCCCCATGACGCGTAGAATGCCAGACCGGCCAACAATACAAATATCCGCCGCGCGCTTCCAGGCAACGCCCAATAAACAACGACCGCCAGCAACAGCACTAGCAGATACGTTGCGGAATTAAATGCCATGGCTAATCTCGACCTCTTCAGTCATGAAAGAGGCGTCCCTACCCGCTCAACGGTCTCCACAATAGTTTCCACGTCATCAAAATCTTCTGGCTGAAGAGTTTCCGGGGGAATCGAGATCTTCAACTTTTTCTCGAGCAAGGAAATGAGTCTCAACACTGAAAGCGAGTCGATCAAGCCGGACGACACCAGCTTTTGATGCTCTTTAATCGGCCGGCCGGCAATTTGCGCCGCCGCCTCCTTCGCAGCCTTTCGAATTGCTTCCGCCTCCGGCATCACAACTCACCTCCGTTTGTCCGGCGGACTCTATGCCGGAACCACTCGCTCGCGCAAGAACTTTTCCCGTGTCTCTCGCCTCGAGATTTTTCCCGCCGTACTTTTTACAATCCATCGTTGCGGCACAACTGCCACGTGCCTGGGCGCGGTACCGATGGTCGTCAGGACCAGCTTGCGAATCGACGCTTCGATTTCCGCGGCTGCTTTTTCGTCGTACACATCTTTCGTCTCAGCGATTACCGCCAGACTCTGCGTCCCATATTCGTCATCCTCGATGCCAAAGGCAACTGCCCGCCCCGGATACACCCCATCGATCGTGTTCACCATGGCTTCCACGTCTTCGGGGAATATATTGTTCCCTCCAACAATGATGATGTCCTTGAACCGTCCAATCACAAACAGTTCACCCTGGTGCGAAAAACCGTAATCGCCGGTAGCATGCCATCCATCGTTCAGCGTATGGCGCTGAAATCCTTCCGCGCCCCAATAGCCGGCAAATAGGGATGGCGTGCACACATGAATTTCGCCCGCTTGTCCATCAGGGCACAAAGAACCACTCTGGGTAACAACGCGAACACTGGTCTCCGCCAACGGTTTCCCCGAGGAAACGTACACTTCATCGATCAGGTCGAACGGCAATTGCCCGTATCCATCTGCGCCGCGTTTGAGGCCGCTGCGTGGCGCGGTCGCCAACTGTTTTCCAGGCTCCGATTGCGTTATCGCGAACACGGTCTCCGCCATGGCATAGGAAGCCAACACGGTTTCGGGGCGCACGCCCCAGTCGGCGAAGGTCTGCCCAAATTGCAAAATGGATCTCTGCCGTACCGGCTCGGAACAATTAATCCATGCGCGCATGCTGTTCAGTTCGTAGCTCCGTTGCATGAACTCACGCCTCTGGCTCAAGTAGGAAAACGCAAAGTTGGGCAGCCAACACAGCGTGCCTCGATATTGCTGCACGTAGCGAAACAGCAACTCTGGATTGATCACCCAGTCGCTCGCTGCCATCTGTAGCGATGGTATGGTTTGCCAAAGTGGCAACCAGAAACACGCGATCAGCCCCATGTCGTGATACAGCGGCAACCAGGAAACCACCGAATCGTCGCGGGTCATTTTCAGTGCCTGGCGCAACTGCGCAAATTGCTTGTTGAGCATTTCCGCTGTAACCACAACTGCTTTTTGTGTTCCCGTGGTTCCGCCCGAAAATTGCAGGAACAGCACATCGTCGCTCAGCTCTGCCTTGGACTTTGCGAAGGCGCCACTGTCCAAATGCTGGGTTACCCCAGTCGCAGGAAAAAGCTTCTCGAATGCCGCGCCGTTTTCCACATCGCAACCGACAACCGGATAAGGAATGGTATTGATAAGGTTCTGTGCCAAACCCGGAAGAGTCGCTAAAGCGTCCGCGGGAAGCTGTCGGATTTGGTGTATCAAATTTCGCTGATATTTCTCAGTATCGACACGCATCGTCGGCCACGCGAGAATCGCCGGTACATGGCCTTTTAGCACAAGGCCCACTTGCAGCAAAAAAAGCTCCGGCGAGTGCGGCAAGAGCAGAAGAACCACCGCACGCTCCTTAGTCACCGGTACGGACGAGAGCACAGCAGTGGCGAGCGATTCTGCGCGATCCACGATCGATTGTGCGGTGAACTGATGCGGCTTCTCAAATTGCGAAGCCATAGCCACATGCAATAAGACTTTGGCCGGCTCACTCAGCATTCGGTCGCGCAGTTGCTCGCAGAATTGTTGTCGCGTCACCAAGTTCGCTCCGACTCGCTCTATTGGCTCAACGATGCCGCTGCTTCTGGTTTCACCTCGGAACTAAGCGCCACCGCGATGGCTTCCCCCGCCACGCGGTGCCCGGTTTCATTCCAATGTCCGGTGCCGATATTGGAAGGATCGAAGCCGTTCAAGTAAACGTGGTGCTCGGTAGCATACGCCGAAAGCGTGGGGGCCAACTCAATCACCGAGATGTTCTCACGCTCGCAGAAGTTGCGAAGGCGCTTGTCTGCATAATCAAAATCCCTCACCTGTAACTTCTGCAATAAAGCTTCCCGTTTCTGTTCATCGGGCAGCACTTGAGGCCGTGTCGGCAATAATAACAACCGAAATTGCGTGTCGTGCGATTTGACCTCGTCTCGGAGCATCACCAATAATCCTTCGGTCACCTTCCAACCTTGTTCTATCGAGGAGTCACTGGGCGGTGCGTAAATACTAAATTCCAGATTATCGACTCCGGCCTTTTCCGCCTTTTCTTTCATAGCAGCCATGGCCAAGTGGATTCGGCCAGCCTGCTGTAATGCGTCGATCGCTTGCAAAAGCCGCACATGCTGATTCACTGTGTCGCGTACATTTTCCTGCCAGATTTCGCGCGACTGCATCACCGGCAACGTACGATACGAGTCGTCTAACTCTAATTTGCCCCCGCGATACACAAAATAGGGAGACTGCGCGGGGTTCACTGCGTTGTTTAGTTCGCGCACATTGTTGGCGATGTCGCGAGCTGGATAAAGCGCAAGGAGCACCACATCCGGATCGTATTTCCACACTTCCTGCTCAAGAGTCAAAACTTCTTGTGCCGTGGAATAGCCGGCCACCCCAAAGTTCAAAACTTCGATCTCTTTTCCAGCGTAACAGGGACTGGCTGACAGCCTTTTCTCGAGTACCGCACAAAAGGTCTTCTCCTGTGGAACTTGCAACGCTTCGGTCCACGAGTTACCTAACACCGCGACGCGCACCGTATTGGGTGCCTTTTGGTAGCTGCGCTCCACGTCCCGAAACCCATGACTGTTGATGCGCACGAACTGACGGGTTTCTCCAGCGTTCCAACCCGCGACGCCAGCGCGCAGTTTCCAACCGCGACCCAGATCCGGCATGTACAGCTTGGGCGGGGCGGAGTAATGCACCAGTCGCAGCGCGACTTCGCAGAATACCGGAATCGCCAAGAATACCAACGAGGCTAATACCAGTTCTTTTTTCGAAGCGGGCATGTCTCAACACAAACGCGTTTCGTATGTAAAATTCTGCGAAGTGGTGCGATAGGTCTCTGGATCGGACGCCGATAAGTGCACCAGTGCATAAATCGCACCGAGCAGGAGTACGAGCACCACCAGGGGCAGCAACCACCAAGCCTTGCGCTGCCATAGAGCACCGAATATTCCTACCTGCTTTGCCTTTTCATTTGCGTTCATTTCACGATGCCTTCCGTCGCGCATTCAAGGCTTCCCGGTGGTCCACTCGGCCGGGCTTCCATACTCCGGCGGCGCAAGTTCGTCGGCGCGCTCAGTCCGCCGATAAATCAGATAGACCTCACGCTCGAACACTCCTCGTTTATAAAGGTAATAGCCATCGGAAAAGTGCACAAGATCGTAACCGCGGGCGGTCAATGCCGGAGCACCATACTTCAACATTAGTTCTGGCTCTTGAGTGTAGGCCACGACATATTCCGGTTTGATTTGATTCAATTCGTCTGTGTTTAGAACTGTCGTGGTCAGTGGCAACCCGTGATGGAAGTAGGCGTGCGGGTTATTCGCAAATATATTCTGGTCAAAGTAGGCTTGCACTGCGACCGTACCAAATAGAAAACCGAACATCGGTGAGCGTTCGGCACCGACCGACTTCAAATATTTGACCGCATCGGGCGCGCCGCTATATGGATACAGATATTCGTGCTTGATTACCACCCCAGCATCCAAGATATTGAAAAAGCACAGCAATAGCAGCAAGGCACTTCCTGAAAGCACCGCTAAACGTCCGTTTTTACCCAAAAACGCTTGCTCCTCGGAGGAAGGCCAACCAATCCAAACGCCGGTAATTGCGGCAACAAAAACGGTGCCATGGTGGTGCGCCGCGCCGTGGACGAAGCAGTAGAATAGAATCAGAGTGCCGACTGGCAATACAAACGGTAAGGACTTTTTTCGCCAGATGCTCCAAGCGGTGAATAGCAACAGCAAAAGCAGTGACGGAATCAGAAAGTCAATGAAAGCTCCGGTTGTCACGGCAGTTAGCTTCTGCCAAAAAGTAGGAAGCATACTGGTAACCGACTGCGACGCGCGAGCGAGTTCTTTTTTTTGAACAATTTCCTCTACATCGGGTGTCGGCTTTACGATGGCCGCGATAAAGATAAATGCCACTGCCATCGCTATTGTGGAATACACATACCGTCTTCTGGCGTCCGGTTGCAGTTCATCACGATGTCTGTATGCTTCAGCCAAATACGCCAGGCCAAGGCAGCCTGCCAGAATAGTTCCGTGCAACGTTAGCAGCGCCAATAGAACCAATACGACAGTGAGCCGTTCTGGGTGCTGGCGATCTTTAAAAAGCAACGCAGCGCAGAACGCGAGAAGCGGCAGCAATGTGTAAGGCCTGGCAATCACCGCATACTGGTAAATCATGACGTAGGTAAAGGCCAGCGGCCACCTTACAAAGCGTGGAAATGGCGCCCAGAAAATAAGAACGGCCGCACCTGCTATGGCGAATGCCGCGCCGATGTAACTCAAAGCAGCGTACTTCGCATGGAAGACATGCTGTGCCACCCACAAGATCGTGTGCCACAGCCCCGGCGAACCTTCGTAACGCAACTCGTGAAACCAGATCGTCCGAAGATCCAAATCTCGGGCGATCAACCAGGCCTGTGCTTCATCCGCCCATTTTTCATGATACTGGATGGTCCAAAGGACGATGGTGGAGTACGCAAGCAGCACCGCGGCATCTCCCAATCGCCACCACTTGTCGAATTGGCCTTTCGCCTGCTCCATGGTCTGGCCTTACTGCGAAATAGCTGGCTTCGCTTCTTTTCCCTGGTGCAAAAGCACGACCGCGAGATCGTCTTCGTAAACAAGTTGGAATCCGGTTACATCGCGCATTGCCTCTCCCATCAGGCTCGACTTCTCGAGCAGCAACGTTTGCGCTTGTCGCATTGGGGCATACCTTTGATAAGGAATGTCCGCTTTCATGGCCTTTGCGTAGTTATTCTCGTCTTGTTCGGAGTACAGCCCGCGGCGGCCGTCAATGGACACCGGATATTCGGGCAGGTACCACATCAGGAAACTTCCCCACCTCTGCGAGTTAAACAGAGGCTTCGGCAGGTTGTGCTGGCGGATATAGTCACATGCGGCTTGCGGGAACTGCCGCGCTACGCGCCCCATAAGTACCTGGTGACTATCTGGCACTCGCAGCAGGAAGAACACACACATCATCAACACCCCGGCCAGTGCCATCGACGAGGCAAACCAATTCCAGGGCCAAACGTGATTCTTCAAACTTACCGGATTGGGCGCCTTACTCCAGGTCTTCTCGCCCATGACGGCGATCGACGCCATCACGGCCACCCACATGCACTGTTCGCTACGAAAAGCCAAAGCCGCGCTACCGACCAGCAGACCCAGCGCGACAAGTGAGAACGAGTGCCGCCGCCCCAAAATCAAGAACGCCGCCATGATCAGCAGGAGAAACGCATAATCCCGAGGGCTATGAAATCCCATTGCCCCGTGCCCGGACAGATTCACGTTCAGAACGTCTCTTTGGTTATCGAAAAATAGAACATATGGATAATAGCCGTACGGGTTCAGCAAGCTGGCAACTGCTGAAGCGATGCCCGCGATTGCCAGTTTTTGAAAAGGAAGGCTTGATGGATTAGATACATAGGCCCAACGCGTCCTTCGTTCAATCCACAACGCCGAGAAAAACAAAGCATATGCGGCAATTCCGTATACCACACCTTCATCCAGATTTGCCCACATCAGGAACAGCAGAGGCAGTGCATAAACCATACGCGCGCCTTGCCTGCGATGGATCCCGCCCAACACTAGCAGTTCGATGCCGAATAGAATGACCGAGCAAAATGCCGGTTCGGGCCCCATCTTGCCCAGCAGGTATTGGGCGGCTAGAGAGAAAAATGTCCCGCGCCAAAAGTGCCTCCGTCCACCCGCCAAAAGAAAGGCAACTACCGCAATCGAGAAACGAAAAAACATCAACTGCACCGGCAAAACACGTAAATCTAAAATCCGATATCCGGCGGCCGTAAGCAGGTCATAACCCCAGTTGACGTCACGCCAGGTCAGATTGCCTGATTGAGAAAACAATCCAAAGCGTGGCAGCGCCATTTTTCCCAGGATCCAACTGCCCACTTGCAAATGACGCCAAATCTCCAGGCCTTGCAGAGAAGTTAGACGATACGCCTCCACGACCGCTCCCGCGCTAAACGCGATACCCAGCGCGATCGACCGGAGAAATAGTTGCCCGAAAATACTCATTCCGGTCACCGAAGAAATTGGCGTGGGCGCTGGTGAAGGTCGCGGCTGCTCGATATCGCATTGGCATCCGGCACTCTTCATTGTCAGTTCTTACGGACGGGCACACTTTGCGATGGACTGCCACTGGCCGTTACGCTGCCATTCGCATTGTGAGCCGCGTTATGGCAAGTCAATGTACACGTAGTGCCGTTGTACGAAATAGGCGCCGCGCCGTTAGGGCCCACCACGTTCAAGTCGAAGTTGATCAATCGCTGTCCGGTAACAACGCCGTTCGGCGCCGCGATCCCGTGAGCCGTGTGGCACACGGAGCAGGAGAATCCATATTGCGAGATGTGCAGGCTGTGCTGTGCCCAACTCGCATTGGAGAGAATATTGGTTAGGTCGTGGCATTTGGCGCACATGGCATACGGCCCTTGGGGACTCGTTGCGGGATTGGGGTAAGTATTTGTGACCGTCCCGCCAGGCGTTGCTGCCTGACTAAACTGATAATTCCGCTCCAAGATGTGTGGATAAATCGAACCGTGCGGTCCTGCTGGGCCAGTCCCACCAAACTCGCGGGTATCGTCGCTGCTATGGCAGTCGGTACAAAAAAGGCGATTGCCCATAGCACGATTGGAAGCGGTTCCGTTCTGATTCAACATGTACGGCAAAAGACTGGGCTGCGCGAATGCGCTGTTACTGGGCTGTACCACGGGATGGCTCGAAATCGGGCTCGGACTGAATTCCTGCCTGACGTTCAGCGGATCGCCCGTGGAAACCAAGCGCCTTGGCATATAACCATAAATCATCATCGATTGCTTCCCGGTGCTCGATCCATGGCAACGGAAGCAGGTCTCATACTGATTGACCGCGGGCGTCAACACCGTCACACCGTCGACAGCGCTCACGCCAACCGCATTATTCTGTGGAGGACGAATCGACGGCGGGAGACCGAACGTCGTCATCTGATTGCTCGCGTGCGCCGAGTGGCAGTCAACGCAAGTTGCGTGTCGGTTAGTGTTCAGCACCGCGGGTTCCGCCGCGTCGTGGGTATTCAACCCGGCCGGCAAGACATGCGAACCGGGTTTTGTGGCAAACTCCCCGCCGTACACATTTGGCGCGGATGGCGTGAGGTAGTTGCCGCCATTGTGGCAAGTGATGCAGTCCTGCGTGGCCGCATCAATATTCCCGAGCGTGGTGGGCGTGGTAGCGGGGCGAAGCAGCCGCGTAGCCGTGGTGCTGGCATTGTGCTCTGTGTGGCATGACGAGCAGGAATTTGCAGCGACCGTCGGATACAAACCGACATTGGCACCCAGTGTGACTTGATTGGTCGTAACTTGGTGGATACTGCCAATCCAACCCGTCAGTTGATTGTTCTGGCCGGTTACAACGCGTGTTGGATCGTGGCACGCCAGGCACATCTGCCCATTAGAGCTGTTACGAACCAGGAAGTTCTGTGCGACTATATCAATCCCTTGGTTATGCGGGTCGTGGCAACTGGTGCATTCAATGTTTCCATTGATCAGTTTTACTGCTCCGGTCGTATCGGCTGTCGCTCCGTTCTGTGCCAGCGACGCAACCAGATTCGGAGAATCCACAATCGGCAGCACCAGATTAAACGGGTGTGAACCGGTAAGATTCGTGCCGAGTACGTCCGAGCTCTTCAACGTGCCGGTCGTTGGAACTTTCCCGTACACCGCCGTTTGCCCGACCGCCACAGTGCCGTCGTGGCAACTCAAGCACAAACTGCTGCCTTTCCCCAGGATTGGCGGCACGGCGCTGCCCTTTTGCGGGTCGGTGGTGCTGATGTAGGGCACATAGCTTTGTTGCGAGAGCGTCTGGTTCCACAGCGGCGTCACACCGCCCAATCCACTGTGCGGCGCGTGGCAAAACGTGCATCCCAAACTGCCCGTGGTGTTCACCGAAGATCCGGTGTTCGTGCTCATGTTGTGCATGCCTAGGGTGTCCTGGTTGATCGGTGGCGCAGTTTGCCCCGAGGCCACACCCGCCAGCGGCAGCAGTAAAACGAGACCCGCCCATGCACGCGCGCACTTCACGGGGTACTTCCTTCTTCTTGGCCGACAGGCGCCTGCGCTTGTCCGGGCGCATGGCCCCGCGCGCTCTTGCTCGCATAATATCGGTAAACCTGTACGCGCTTATTGAACGAGTCGGCAATGTAGATCCGGTCTTGCCCATCGATGCTCAATCCCGTAGGCAACTGAAAGGTGCCCGGCGCAGTGCCCATCTGTCCAAAGTAATAGAGGAGTTGTCCGCTGCTATTGAACACCTGCACCACGCTCCACATACCATCCACCACATAGAGGTGGCCTTCGGAGTCATAGCCCACGCCCTTGGGCCGGAACATCGATCCCACGTCGTCGCCGAGTTTCCCGATGGAATATTTAAACTCGCCGTCCTTACCCAAAACCTGCACGCGGAAATTCATCGCGTCGACCACCGCCATTTCGTCGCCGTTCAGGCGAAGTTCCGTCGGATAGTTGAATTCCCCGTTCCCTGTGCCGGCCTTGCCAATTTTCTTCAGCACGCTGCCTTTCATGTCCATCACGAAAATCTGGTTTCGCAAGGTATCTGTCACGTAGATTCGTTGGGCCGCGGCATCGATCGCGATCCCGGTGGGCCGCTTGAAGAAGCCTTCGCCGTACTTCAGGGCACCGATGGCCCGCTGGTATTTGCCATTGGGGTCATAAACAAAGATTTTCCCCGACTCGGAGTCGGTCACGTAGATATTGTCCTGGGCGTCGACAGCCACACATTGCGGCGCAATCAAGGGATTCTTGTCATTGTCGACGCGCGAAAGGAACTTATACTTCTGTTTCTCGAAATCGAAAATGTGCACCCCGCGCGCGCCCGGGTCGGTAATGATAATCCGGCCTTTCGAATCCGTGGCGATGCTGTAAGGGCGCACCATCCCGTGATAGTCGGGAGCGCCGATCACCACATCCACAACCTTGGTCCAGAATCCGCGCTTCAGTTTGACCTCGCGCTCGTTGCTGAACATGCGCTCGAAGCTCAACTTGCGGCCACCGTCCATCAGCAGGTCGGGAATGTTGGTCGTGACCGGTTGCTTCTTCTTGTCCTTCGACGCAAACGCCGGGCTAATGGCCAACAACACGCCGGCGAGCCCAGCGAGCAGTTTGTATTGGAGCGATTCCATGGCCATTGCTCGAATCCGCATCAGAAGAAGTTGAACGCGCGCGTCACACCAATGAAATACGAATTCTGCGTTCCCGGCGGTAGCCCAACTGCGCTGACTTGCTGCGTGAATTTCGTGAACCCACCCAGCACACTCACCTGCCGCAGACGATATTGCAACTGCGCATAAAAGATGTTGGTCAAGTTATTTGAAGATACGACGTCGCTCAGCGTATTACTAGTCGCATGTGAATAAGTACCCGTAATATTCAATCGCGGAGTGGGATTCAAGCTGATCGAGCCTCCGTAGCTCTCTCCGTTGTACACAATAATTCCTTCCGGCGGCAATCCCGGTGTCGGTGGGATCGGCTGAATCCCGGTGCTCGTCAATATCGACTGTCCCGACGATTTGATGTAATTACCCGTAAGCGTTAACCAACGCATCGTGAGAGCCGCAGAAAAACTGTTGCTCGTATTGTCTGAACCGTAATTCGTCAGCCCGCTGTGGCTTCCGCCGTAGGCCAGAGAAACC
The DNA here is from genome assembly GCA_035506955.1 of Verrucomicrobiia bacterium. GTDB lineage: Bacteria > Acidobacteriota > Terriglobia > Acidiferrales > UBA7541 > Acidiferrum. The sequence goes on along the minus strand of DATJOO010000004.1, from coordinate 22,214 downwards.
TGTCTCCCCCTGCCAAACTTCCGGTGAAGAGTTCCGTTGTAAATGTAATAGGACGTGTTATACGTGACCAGGACCGTTTGGACGTTTTGCGCATAATTTACGTTGCCGGAAGCAACCCAGTCGCCGAAGCGGCGGTAGGCGTTGAGATTCAATATGAACCCCAGATTGTTGTTGGAAAATTGATTGGTGCTTTCGATTACCGTGGCACTCAGCGCGAACGTGTTCCATATGCGCTTGGAGTATTCGAGTGACCCGCTCAGGTAGCTTCCGCTATATGTTCTGCCGAGATAGGTCTGATTGAAGTAAGTAATTTGTCCCTGTGAAAGCAAATTGGGCAGAATCAAATAACTCATCCCGCCATTCATCGTCAGCGAGCCGCCGCTAGAGTTTTGCTGAATAATCGGCACGCCGCCGCCACCGTTGACGATGCTCTGATACAGGTACCCGTTCAAATCGTTAGTGTAAGTTTCGTTACCGAAAATGCCCCACCTATTCGTGGGGTGAAAGTTGACCACCGCAGATTCGATGTTCGTCGTGTAATTCGAGTTCGATTCGCTCCCGTTCAAGGGAGAGCCAAAATCACCCGAGTATGTGGCATGACTGAAATTTAGAGCAACGGAACCCTGCCAAGGCAGTGAGTGGTAGCCGCCGACGGACATATTGTTGCCAGTCGAGTTAAACGTTTCGTTTGATTCTTGGCCCGAAATAAAGGAAGGAAGGGTCGAATCCACATTCAGGTGCATAAAATTGGCATAGAGGTTCCAGCCTGCAAACAGATATGACGATCTCATATTGAGCGTTTTAGTCGAGGAACTGGCTTCCTCATTTGTTCCATAGATGTTGCCGCTGCCAGCGCCTTGGGAGTAGCTAACCGAAAATGTCGGCCAGTCTGGCAGGAGCGCGCTCCACCCAACACCGAAACCTTGACTGTCCCCGATCGTCGTGAAGTTCGGCTGTCCGACTAAACCGATCGTGCCAGTGCTGTTGTGGTTGTAGTCGTAGTTCACAAAACCGGGAAACCGGCTGCCTGTAAATAAATTCACATTCGCATCGATACCGCTTGCGTTGGTGAGGGACTGAAAGTTGGAATCTGCCCTGGACTGGTTATAGTAAGGCGTCGCCGTGAAATTGAGAAAATTCGAGTTGTAATACGAACCACTCAGTTGCCCGCTTCCCCCGAAGGTCAAGCCATGGTTGGAAGGCAAATCGTACCCGTATTCGCCCGCATAGCCCGCGTCAACTAGACCGTTCAGGTTCATGCGTAGGTCATCGCCCACTTGCACCTGCGCGTGTGCACGTGGTGTCACTGCGAGGATCAAGAGGCCCAGCACGCATGTGATCCTTCTGACCAACTTTCCTCCTTACGATAGCCTCTGTGACTGCACAACCCGTGCCAACGTGCATAAATCACAAGAAACTTTAAATGCCTCATAATCAGCGACATTAGGTGCGTTGTACTCTTTCGAACCCTCCACCTCTCCGGTTTTGTGCGGCATATCACTCACCCTTGGCTTTATCCCCCAAGCGCAAACTTGGCGCACAAGTCCTCGCCGGCTGCGTCTGCGGAGCCAACCCGAAACGTGCATTTTTTGGTAAGTACTCTGAATATTTCTGCCCGATTTGCAGCGGAAACACTGGGTATCGAGCACCATCGCAAACAGACCGCACACTCTCGTCCTTAAGCCGTCTACAGCACTTCCACGTTGGCCTTCGCCCTTAGTTGTTTATCCAGGTTTTTGCGTAGCTTCTCGTACTTTTCCTTCTGCAACTGTGTGCGCAGGTCTTTCTTTGCTTCTTCGAAGCTGCGCTTTCCCGCAAGCGTGTGCGCGTTCAACCGCACGATGGTGTAGGCCTGGTCAATCTGGATCAGCCCACTGACTTGCCCCGGTTTCATGTTCGCGAAAGCTTGCAGCACCTGAGGAGGTAGCTTGTCCTTTTCCACAGAATGGTGGTCGCCCATGTTCACGCGGAAATCGTCTTCAGAGATCTTCTCTGCCAACAGTCCAAAGTCTCCATAGCTTTTTGTGTTCTTCGCCTCCGCGAGAGCTTCGTTCGCCTTTTTGAGTCCTTCCTTCTTTTGATCCCCCGTCGCATTTTGTGGCGGAATCACAGAAATGGATTGGAAGGTATAGGATTCCGGAATTTGGAATCGCCCCGGATTCTTATCGTAGTAAGCGCGTGTTTCCGCCAGCGTCACTGCTGATTTATCCTGCACATCGCTCTTCAGCACCTCTTCGATCAATAGCGAGCGCTTGATTTTTTCGTTCACCGCTTGGTCTGAACCGCCCATCTCCGTCCTCAAATACTCCTGGTATTCTTCGGGCGAGTGAAATTGCTTCTTGAAATCAATCTCTGCGCGTTTCAGTTGTTCCGGCGGCACCGTCAGTTTGCGCCGTTTCGCCTCTTGATAAACCAACTCCTCGAAAATGATCATTTGCAGCGCGCCCTGCCGGATCGACGCCTCTTGCGCCTTGGGAAATCCGTTGTGCTGGCGTGCGTACGGAAAAATCTCCAACATCTCACGCAGAAGATCGCGGTCTGTCAACACGGCACCGTTGACTCGCGCCACCGCTTTGTCGCTGACTTGGAAGGGGGATGCCGAAGGGGGAACTTGCTTCGCCGCTCCCGTGGGAGCATGAGAGGAAACCTGACCGTTTACTGCCACTGCCGCTACCAGTAGTAGAGCGAAAACTACCAGAGACTTCATAACTCCTCCTGCTTCAAGCTCTGACTCTTACAAAAAAGGGGGAGAGAGTTTCCTCTCTCCCCATACATCAGTTGTCTCACTGGAACTGCGTGGTGATCGTGAACGTGTTATTGGCTTCGTTCGCTTCGCCAAAGTGGCACTGGCGGCAGAACTGGGTGGTCGACGGCGCGGTCTGGGCGCTGGCAACCGTGATATTCGGGTTATACGGACCGTTGATGAAGAAGTACGTCGCATAGTAGCCGGTGGTCTGTCCGGCGATCGGGCTGGACGTGGTCGCGGTGTACACGGTCATGACGTGCTGGTTGTGGCAGGTGGTGCAAACTACGTAGGGCTTTCCTGCGCCGTTGATGGCGTAAGGATTGCTCCAGGCGCCGGGAGCCAGTGCTGGCCAGCCATAGTTGGCAACGAACTTCGCGTAGTTGCTTCCTGCTGTCACGGTGAACGCGTTATTCGCAAAGACCAGACCGTTCGCGGTGCTGGCGCTGATCGTCGCGTTCTGCCCCACTGGGTGGTCGTTAGTATAGTTGCCAGCGCCGCTACCATCATTGCCAAGCAAGGTTGGGATCGGGTTGCTTCCATACGCGGTGTTGGTCAGCATGCCCATCTTCTGTTCGTAAGACTGATTCGTCATCATGTTGTGTGCAGTCAGGTTGCCGTCATGGCAGCTGAGGCACAACAGGATGCCGCCGACTTCCTGGGATCCAGTGGAAATCGACGACGGCAGAACTTCAACGTACTTGCCGTTATCGCCGAATCCCAACGACACGCCGTACAACGGGCTGGCGTCTTGACCCCACAAAGCATAGCTACCGGTGTCCGCCGGGGACTTCGGCAAATGACCCGAGCCGAAGGCGCCGCTGTGTGGTGAGTGACAGCCCGCGCAGCCGCGGCCGCCATTGTTGTGTGCGCCGAGTACGTCGACCGTGCTCGACCATGTCTGCCCCATCGCCAAGCCGGCGCTGGCCAGAACAAAGAGCCCTGCTAAAATCGCTTTCTTCATGTGTAGTAAACTCCTCCGTTGGTGTTGCAACACGTTACGACCACTTCTAATCCCAGCCGAAGCCTGGAGCGGGCCCGACATGCGTTGTCTCAAAGTGCACCCGTCGTGCCGAATCGGTCCAAACCCAGAGTTTTCTGACCAATCTCCCAAATACCGTGTTTTGTTGTTACTACAACCAGCGGTGCCGAGGTGACATCCCTCTTCGCTCCTTCGACGGGCCAGAAATTTGAGTGATTTACCCCAATGTGATGCGAAATCACACAGAGCATCGTTGTGAAAATAAGCGTGTTAGCCGTCACATCGAGCATGGTTATCTGAACGCCGCCCGACGCACCCGTCACATCACCCCGCTGGTAAATCGTTCTAGTTACTCTTTGGATAAAGCAGGATTCAACAAACACCGGGTTGGGCGCGTTCGCGCCTGACATGGTTCTGAGTGCAGCAGCTACACTTGGTTTCTGTGGCACAGGCGCGCCTGCCTTTGCCGAGAAAGTTGCAGTTAAGCCCGAACACAGACAGGCGTGGCTGTACCACACTACGTTTCTCGTCTGCGAGCTGCTAGGGCTTAGTCGGAGCCGCCGGAGTTGTGGTTGTCGCAGCGGGAGCAGCGCTTGCGGCCCCACTCTTTGCGGCCGCAGTCTTTGCACGTTCTGCGGCGCGCTTCTCGCGCTCCTGGTCGGCTTGCGCATCCGTGACGTACTGGAACTCTTGCGCCCGGCCAGGATAAATCTCTGTAGTAAAAACACGATCTTTCTTGTCGATGGTAATCGCAACCAAGCCTTGAAACTGCCCTGGCATGAGTCCATGGCCACCAATGGAAATCAGCAACTGGCCGGTCTTGTCGAAGACCTGCACGCGATCCTGCATGCCATCCGCCACCCAAATGTGCCCGTCGCTGTCTATAGCCACGCCTTTGGGCCGCGAAAAGTAACCCGGGCCGTCTCCGGCCTTCCCGAACTGGCTCACAAACTGGCCATCGGCGTCAAAAATCTCGATCCGGTTGTTCAAGGTGTCTGCCACGTAAAGGTTGCCTTCGGCATCGACCGCCACACCGCCCGGCCTCGCGAAATCGCCCGGGGTGGTTAAGGTGTGGTTCTTGCCGGCAGTGCCAATCTTGCGGAGCGGTTTAAGCGTGTCCGCGTCGTAAACCAGGATCTGGTCCAACTCGACATCGGCAACATAGAGGAAGCGGTTTTTCGTATCGATAGCCAATCCTCCGGGATCAGCCAGCCCTTCCGTAATCACGTCCTGCGCCTTGTGGTCCTTGTCAAACACCAAAATATGCCGCAAGCCCGGATCGGATACGAATAACCGGTCGTCGTCGTCCATCGCCAGGCCAATAATGCGGACAAAATGAGCATGCTGTCCGTTCTTGATCAAGTCGACTTTCTTCTCTTCCCCGGTGCTGAAGATAAAAATAGCGCCGACTTTCTGATCTGCCACGTACAAGTTGCCTTGCGAGTCCACCGCAACGCCGTACGGTTGCAACAACTCGAAAGGCCGTTTGAAAACCTCATCGGAAGACTGGGTTCCCGCCAATCGATCCATCCATGCCGATTTCTTCTGCACGTCGCCTTTGGTATTGCGAACCGCGTTGTCCGAGGCATACCACTTTAGATAGCGAATACGCGCAACCGCCGGCGGATTGGGCCACACGATGTTCGAATAATCGATGGCCTTGATTTTGGCGTCGATCGCAGCCTGATCATCCGCCTTTTTCTTCTTATCCGCCCGCAATCCCAAGGGCAGCACCAGCGCGAACACTATCGCCAGCCCCATCCCTACCCACTTGGGCCATGGCCTGTTGTGATTCTTCATTTCCATCGCAGCCCCTCCCCTCCGCGCTCTATCGTTTCGTCATATCCTTGTGGCAGGTGGCGCAAAACGCCGTGTTGTTCTGTTGATCATTGGCCAGCAAACCCGCATAAGCGGAGGCATGCGGCTGGTGACAGGTCATGCAGTCTATCTTCTGAATGACTTTGCTCGGGTCGGTCGGGTCCTTTACATCCGACACCGGGTGGCCTTCTATGGGGTGGCCCTTCCCATACTGCAACGGCAGGATGAAAACTTTATTCTTCTTGAAGTAATCATCCGGCAGTACCGCTTTCCCATCGAAAATCTTATACACGCCCGCCGCCTTATCCTCCACCGGAGCGGAATCGGGGCCATGGCACTCCAGGCAGAGTTTGTTGTGGTCGGCGCGCAGTAGCTTTTCGCGATCACCGCCATGCGGTTCGTGGCACGTGCCACACGCTTGCGAAAACGCCGGTTGATGGTGCACCGGCTTCTTCTGCAGGTCCGCGATATCGCTGTGGCAACCCAGGCAAATGTCCACGCCATTGGTCTTCGGCAGGGCGGGCTGACGACTGGCATGAGGACTGTGGCAATCCGTGCAGTCGCCGGCCGCTCCGGGATGCTGCACCTTCGCGCTTTCAATTTGCTTCGCTTTCTCGTCGTGGCAAGTCACGCAAACAGATTTGGCGTCCGCTTGCGTCAAGACAACTTTTCCGTCCTTGGGCGCCGCGTGGCACACGTCGCACTGCTTGTCGGCAAACGGCGGATGCGTGTAGCGCGCCATGAGCTTCGGCAATTTCGATTCGTGCGGGTCGTGGCACTCCACACAATTAGCAGTGGCAAAAGGCTGATTCTGGTGTGCCTTCTGTAGCGCTTCGTCCTTGGGATCGTGGCAATCGACGCACAACGCTGGCGGAGCCTTCGTCAGGTGATAACCAAACTCCGGATTGCCCTTTTCTCCAGTTTTGTGCACCACGTGGCAAGTCTCGCATCCCATGTCGAGCGCCGCGTGCCGGCTGCCCTTCTCCGGTACATTCAAACCGGTCGTGTGGCAACTCAGGCAAAGGTTTTCTTTCTGATCGCCCGCGGTGGGTTTAAGCAGCTGATTCTTGTTGTCCGATTCGTGTGGATCGTGGCACTTCGTGCACTCGCGCACTGCCGGAGGGTGCACCGTGCCCTTGATTTCCGCGGCGTTCTTGTCCGCATGGCAAGTCAAGCACAAGCTATAGGGAGTCGCGGTAATCAGCTTCACGCGCGTAACGTCTTTGTTGACTCGCACTTCGTGGCAACTGGTACAACCCGTGGACACCGCGGTATGCACGAACTTGCCCTTGCCCTTGTCCGCGTGGCATTCCAGGCACTTGGCGGAATCGGTGTTCTTGTCGAGGGGAACGGGGTGGATATCGGCGTAAACGGTGACTGCCAGAAACAGGATTGCCGCCAGGATGCCGACACCCGTTGCGATTTTTCGTTGAGGAGCGGGCCGGCCTTCAGGCATTGCTCTTCCCCCACAGGCAAACGACGCGCAGCGTGGGGACGGTGTTCGTCTGTAGGGAACTGCTCTTTTTACCTTCCGGATTTTTCTCGCCTGCCAGTACCAATGCGGTGGTCAGTGCCACGGCAAACAACAACAGCATGACTAGGAATGCGATCCGGTGGGAGCGATCTTTGGTTTTCACCGTTGTACCCATTTTCTCTGCTGGCCTCAGCCACACGCGCGGCTCACATCCCGCCCACGTGCTTGCTACCGGGTGGAACCCGATATGCGCTGGTCGTAGATGCACCTGCCGTGCCGAAACGGTCCGCGCGGTCTCAATCTAAGACAGTCCATCCAAGCCCTTCTGGCTACTCAGCTTATCCCTCAGCTGAATTGTGACGCCCGACACCCGCCAGGCTCCTAAATGGGCACTTTCTGGGTGATTTAGCTCAAATCTCAGGGCAAATCACACAGACAAAGTTTGATTGCCGGGCTCATTTCACAATGAGCGTGACCGTGGTGATCGTCACCGGATTGGGCTGCGCCGGGGTAGTCCCTTGCACCACCACGTTGTACGTCCCTGCCAAGTTCGGGCAAGAGTTGGAAGAGCCGCCTCCACCACAACCCGTCAAGATCAGACCGGGCGCGCTCACCAAAATTACCGCCGTCAACCAACGTGATCGGTTTTTTCTCCCGCTACATCCCAAAAACAGCATCACTGCAATCGGCAGGAAAGACACATACAGGCTCGACGCCAAAAATGTACCTTGCGGTCTCTGCGCAGCGGCCGAGCAAACGGGCAAATTGATCGTCAGGGAAAACGGTACTGCAGAAGCTCCCGGCGTGATCGTCGGCGGGTTGAATGTACATGTCGCATTTTGCGGAAGCGAACTCTTCAGGCACGACAGCGTGAGAACCTGCTTGGAATCGCCTGTCTTCGCGTTGAGCGACAGCGAATAAGTCACGGATCCGCCGGCCGTCGCTGTCTGTGATGCCGGGGAAGGGGCCGTTGGAGCCGTGACAATCGATACGGGATAGGAGCCGGAAACACTCGGATTCGCCTGCAATACCGCATTGATCACGACTGTCGCTGGACTAGGCACGCTCCCTGGCGCTAAATAAACTCCCGGGCTCGAAATCGTACCAACGCTGCTATTGCCACCCGCGATTCCGTTGACTTGCCAGGTGACCGCTGCGTTGGTCGAATCGGTGACATTCGCCGTGAATGTCTGCGTAGTGCCCGTATAAACCACCGCAACCGTCGGGCTCGTGGTGATCGTTACCGTCTCCGTGCTCGACCCGGAAACAATCGTCACCGCCGATGACGCCACCGTCGTTCCATTCGCAGCCGCCACCGCCGTCACCGTAACCGTCGCCAGTGACGGTATCGCACTGGGTGCTTGATACGACCCCAACGTGGTAATTGTCCCCACCGTCGCATTGCCGCCGGTTACGCCATTCACCTGGTAGGTCACTGACGTATTGCTCGTTCCTTCCACGATCGCTGCAAACTGCTGCGTCCCTCCCGTTGGCAGCGTGGCTATGGTGGGCACTATATTGATGGTCACCGAAGAAGTAAGTTCTCGCACGCGAGAGTTATCGGTGTCCGCAACAAATATATCCCCGGTGGCATCTTCGGCAACCCCCAGAGGGTTTGCGAGCTGGGCCAGATTCCCGCCTCCCCCGTCTCCGGAATATCCCGCAGTACCCGTCCCAGCGACGGTTTGGATATTCCCGTTCACCGCAACCACCTCGCGCACCGCAGAATTCAGGGTATCCGCAATAAAAATATTCCCAAGGCTGTCGACAAACACGCCGTAAGGTTCACTCAACTGTGCGTTTGTCGCCGCCGCTCCATCCCCGGAATAACCGGCGGAGTTGCTACCCGCCACCGTCGAGATATTGCCTGTCGATGCTGCCACTTCGCGTATTTTCGAATCCAGCGTGTCCGCGATAAATAAATCTCCAGCCGCATCGCCGAAAACACCCACCGGAAAATTCAATTGCGCGCTCGCCGCGGCAGCTCCGTCTCCGCACTTGCTGCCCGAGGGCTGGCATACCGCTCCCGTGCCGGCCACCGTCGTTATGCTTCCCACCGCCAGGGACGAACCTAAACATCCTCCCGTCGCTCCCACCACGCACCGGATTTTCGAGTTGTCCGTATCCGCGATATACACATTCCCCGCACTGTCCACATATACCCCAGTCGGTTCGTCGAGTTGCGAACTCGTGGCTGCGCCGCCATCCCCGCCCGATCCCGACGTGCCCGGCGTGCCCGCAATGGTCGTAATATCGCCGACCGCCAATGCAGCACCCAAGCAACCACCGGCGGTACCTACAACGCAGCGAATCGCGAAGTTTTCCGTGTCCGCAATAAAAATGTCGCCCAGCGAGTCCACATAAACGCCACTCGGCAGATTCAATTGCGCGCTTGTAGCGACTGCTCCATCTCCACATGTGCTGCCCGGAGGCTCGCACGCGCTCCCGGTACCGGCCACGGTCTGAATCGTGCTCGTCCCCGCCGCCATCTCTCGAATCACGTTGTTGTAGGTATCCGCAATGAACAGATTGCCTTTCGCATCGATAAAAACTCCGCCCGACGCATACAGTGAGGCATTGGTCGGGGCTCCGCCGTCCCCGGAATAACCGACGGTATGATTTCCAACGGTTGCTTGAATTGTGCCGCTCGATACCTCGCGAACCACATAATTGTTCGTGTCTCCGATGAAGACATTATCGGAGCTGTCGACAAACAGCGTGCTTGGATAATTGAGCGTTGCACTGGTAGCCGCGCCTCCGTCGCCCGTATCGCCAGAACTTCCGCCTACTCCCGCGATCGTCTGGATGGCGCCGCCGGATACTTCCCGGATTACAAAATTGTTGGTGTCGGCGATGAACAGGTTACCGGAAGAATCGACAAACACATCTGCCGGCAGGCAAAGATACGCGCTCGTACCTGCGCCACCGTCGCCAGAGAATTGGCACGTTGGGGGATTCCCAGTCGCATAATCGTAAAACGTTCCCGCCACGGTCGTTATACTCCCTACGACCAGCGTCGAACCAAAACATCCTCCGGTGCTGCCCACCACACAGCGCACCACGGAATTCTGCGTGTCGGCGATAAACACATTCCCACCGATATCGACGAACAGACCGTTGGGCGAACTGAGTTGTGCAGCCGTAGCGGCAGCGCCGTCGCCAGAATACCCACCCGTGCCTGTGCCCGCGATTGTCGTGATGTTCCCCACGGCAGCCGCGGACCCCAAACACCCTCCCGCTGCGCCTACCACACAGCGAATCACCGAGTTATCTGTATCGGCGATGTAAATATCTCCCTGACTGTCCACGGCCACGCCGCTGGGGGAGTTCAGTTGCGCCGCCGTCGCCGCCGAGCCATCGCCGGAATATCCCGCTGTGCCATTGCCGGCAATCGTCGTGATGCTGCCGACCGGCAGAGACGAACCCATGCAGCCTCCTGAGGCGCCTACCACACAACGGACTCGTGAATTGTTAGAGTCCGCGATCAGCAAATCTCCCGATGCGTCGAGAGTAATTCCCACCGGACGGCCGAGTTCGGCGCTGGTGGCTGGCCCACCATCGCCCGAATAGCCACCTTCCCCGCCGATGTCGAAGCCGTTCCCGGCAAATACAGTCAGCGTGCCCGTCGTCCCCTTAATCAGGAAAATACGGTGCGAGTTCACATCCGCGACATACGTATTCTCCGACGCATCCCGCGCTATTCCTGCCGGATACCCGATGCTCGACGAGAGCGCCGCAAGATTGTTCGGTCCGCCTCCCGCCACCGTGTTGATGGCATATTGCGCGCTTGCCGCGCCGCCAGTAGCCAGCAGAGCGCCAGAAGCCAATAAGAGCGTCAGACCTCGCGCATTCAACATGGTCATTCCCCTTTGCCTACAGCCACATGGCTGGGTCTGACCACCTGCGTAAAACTGACACCCGCGGAACCTTGCAGTTTCAGCAACACGCGCGGCCTGACTCCACGTTGCCATTGCTCATACTCGGCTCGAGGGATTATGACCTGCTGCGTCAATTCGGTTGAGATACCAGGGCGAAGAGTAATCGCGGCGGTCTGCCGGCCTCCCACCGCGGCATGCGCGAAATCACAAATGAGCAACCCCACCACGTTAACCGGAGTTTGACCGTGACTGGCCAATTCCAAGCGAAGGGTCACCTTGATCTGCGATCCAAGATCGGTCGTTTGGATCACCTGATACGATCCGGTTATCGCGGGGTTGGCGGCGCTTGCGACCAAAACGCAACATGCAATCGAAATGAACACGAGCACGATCCAGAAGCGTCTGGTGGATTTGAGGGGATTCATGGTGACACTCCCTGTATGCGAATTCAGCTCTGAGCGTGAGCGTTGTTGCCAAAACTTGCCAGTTCTGGCCACGGAACCTGCGGTGAAGGGGTCCGTCTGCTGGCCAAGATCATAACCGATACCCCTTCAAGCTGGCGATTAACAAAATCGCACCGATAGCACTCGGCAAGGCGCAAGGTCCGAAAAATAGCATCGGCGGTCAAGCGTTGCCATGGCCTTGCTCACCCGCCGCATTCGGTTTTTCCTGTACAATGAAGGTTTGAGCCTTATTGGGCTCTCTACTACGAGGTGTTTTCTGAAACGTGTTGTAGCGCTTTTTGTTGCCTTTCCGATTTTCTCCTTATTCGTGGTCTTTGCCGCCGCTTCCTCGGTCGTCGCCGATTCCTCTTCCGTGGCTGACTCTCCTTCGGTGCAAGTGGAGCATCATCTGCGCCTTTACCACACGCATACCGGCGAGCGCATCGACATCATCTATCGTCGTGGCGACACCTTCCTTCCCGAAGCCGAAGCGAAGTTAGATTATTTCCTGCGCGACCATCGCACCGGTGATGTGAAGCACTACGATCCTCACGTTTTCGATATTTTATCGGACGTGGCCGCCGCCGTCGGCCATCCTAACGCCGAGATCGACATCATTTGTGGTTACCGCACGCCCTGGAGCAACGAGTTTCTCCGTGCGCGTTCTGCGGGCGTCGCCAAGAACAGTCAGCACATGCAAGCCCATGCCATCGATATTCGCATCCCCGGCGTAGACACCCTCACTCTTCGTAACGCTGCTTTAGCGCTCGCCCGTGGCGGCGTCGGCTACTACCCACGTTCCGGCTTCGTCCATGTCGACACCGGCCGCGTCCGCACCTGGTGCTACGGTTGCCGTGCCGCAGAACCCACCCATGCCGAATAGCTCTTTTTTCACTCTCAACCAGCGATTGCGTCTCATTCTTTTCTGATTCAATACAGCAGACGAAAGATGTCGCTGTAATCGTCGGTCCAGACCCGCGGCTCGGGCAAGGGCGGTTTGATGGGTGGTGGCGCAGGATTCAATCCCAAGACCTGCAGCGCTTGCGGTTTCTTGGCCAGAAATACCCAAAGACTTTCGATGAAAGGATACGATGCGGCATTGAATCGCACCCAGCGAGTAACTTTTCGTTGCCTCGCGCAATCCCTCGATCACGGGCAACAAATTGATGTGCCGGCTGCTCACATGGATGGCAATGATGCTGTTGTCATCGGCCATATGCTTCGAGTAAGTTTCAAACGCCTCTTTCGTCAGCAAGTGCACGGGCAGAGCATCGCCCGCGAACGCGTCCAGCACCAGAACATCGAATTTTTGCAAATTGCCGCTCGTTGCTTCCTGCTCCAATAGTAGGCGCGCGTCGCCCAACTTCACATCCACCGTGGTAAGCGGCCAGCGTGCCCGCTCCCAACCCCGCGATACCGACGCGCATGCTTCCGTCGTTTTGATTTCGCTTGGTATCATTTTGCAGCGGCACACCAATACCACTCTGCGGACCGTAATACGTGATTGGCAGCCGTTCATCGGGCGGGTTCAACTGCGCTCCATGCATCGTTTGCGCATAAAACAGCGCTTTTCCGCCCAGGGGCAGCGCGTACACTCGAACCGCGCCATAGAAATTGCGCTCGCCCAGAATTAATCCTTGCTCCGGCTTTGAGCTTTCGAACAACGCAAACAGAATCAGCAGCACAACGAAACTGCTCACCACTTGCGCCATACGAAACGGTTGCGCGCCGCTTGATTTTTCCCGCAGGATGTAGGCAACGCATAAAATGCGCGTAAGAGCTACGAATGCCCAAGCGTAGAACTGCATCAACTCCAACGTTTTGCCAAACAGTGGAATCCACTGACCCAAAGCCACTATGGCAACAACGGTTCCCACCGCAATCCCGGCAGTCAACCAGAAACTCTGTTCATGAATCCACGATTTGGCATCAAGAAACAAACAAATCATCGCAAGAAGCGCACAGGCGCCTAAAGCCATCTGAAATTCGGTGAAGAACCGAAAGATGTGCGGGGCAATCACGACCACAAAAATCCCGCCGCAGGCGCCGCCGGCCGAAACCGCCAGATAAAACATGGTCAGCCGGCTCACATCCGGTTTCAGCCGCACCAGTTCGCCATGGCAAATCATGCAACTAACGAACAAAAGCAACGGCATTACGATAATTTGCCTAGTTCTCTCCGCATACACCAACGCGGCGCTAAGTACGAATACGCCAAGAACAAACAAAGGCTGAAACACCTCGCGGCGGTACCACCGCGGGTGGTCGAAACACAAAATAAAACTCACCAGATAAAGTGCCAGCGGTACTACCCACAACAACGACAAGGAAATGATCTCCTGACAAAGCAGATTCGTGGTGGCCAGCATCAAAGCCGAAGCAGTACCTGCCAAGGTCGCCCAAAGCAAGCCCATCCAGACCGCGATTCCCTGCGGATGGTCCGCCGATTCAATCTGCTTCCTTGTCCGATCTGCTTCCTCTAGGCCGGTACTCTGCCATGCACACCAAGCACAACAGATGCAAAAGACCTCAAAGCCTACGCTCCACAAAATTCCTAATACCTTCACTCGGAAGAGAGGCTCAAACAGAACCGGGAAGCTGAGTAAGCCCAGCAACGAGCCGATGTTGGAAACCGCGTACAAGCGGTAGGCGCTAACGCACTCCCTTGCCGCACAAGCCAGCGCTGCAACAATGGCCCCGTGGTCGAAAGCACAAGAAAAGGAAAACCTACTGCCACCAACGTAATGACTATGATGTAGCGCATCAGCCGGTCTCCATGCTGCCCCTGGTGTTATCCAGATGGCCATGCGACCGACAGTACAAAAACCACCAGAAACGCCACCGACAGCAAAGCGCAATGCACTTGCCTCTGTGCCTTTGCAGTCAGCTTCTCCACGATCACGTGCGAATACACGTATCCCGCCAACAAAACCATTTGGAACACCAGCATGCACGCGGTCCAGACTTCTGCTGTCCCGCCAAACCATGGCAGGATGTGCTTACTAATGATCAGTTGCACTTGAAATAGCAAAAATGCGCTCAGCAGGATAGTCAACGCAAATAGCCCGGATGACCTGCGCACAGTGGGTAGGCACTCGGTGTTTGCAACTCCGTTCAAATCTTCCTCCGCGAAAGCCGCACAATTTCGTCGAGTATCCCACAAGCCGCCCTGACGGCCATGTTCACAAATCACACCTCATCGTCCACACCGTTGATAGCTTTGAATGGTGCGCTGATAAGTCCGTGAGCCATCAGCAGAACAAACCGCCGCCGTGTTATGTTGGCGGGCAACGGCGTAGCCAATTCTGAAAGGGTTCTTTAGATCCCATGAACCGAACAGGCCGTGTGGCTCTCTTGCTTTTGGTCGCGACGATCGTCTACGCCAACACCCTACCCAACGACTTTGCTCTCGATGATAACCTGTATATTTTTCAGAACCCCGCGGTCACGAATTTTTCCTGGGGCGGTCTGTTCCAACCGCACGTCAAGGCCAATGTTTTCCGTCCGGTTACCTTCCTTAGCCTTTGGCTGAATTGGGGTGTGGCCGGCCACCACGCCTGGGTCTACCACCTGTGCAATCTCCTGCTTCACGCGGTAGTAACTTTGCTGCTCTATCTCGTTTTGCGAAAGCTTTTGAAACCGCTTGCAAACAGGGAGAACTTGGCCTGGATCGCGGCCCTATTGTTTGCCGTACATCCCATCCACACGGACGCGGTAGCTTCTGTCATTGGTCGTTCAGAGTTGCTCGCCGCTGTATTTTTGTTTGCGGCTTGGATTTTTCACTTGGACGACCGGATCGCGCTCTCCTTGGTTTGCTTTGGGTTGGCGCTCTTCTCGAAAGAGTCGGCCCTCGCCTTTCTTCCGCTGGTTTTCATTGGTGATTACGTAAGCAGAACGTTTAAATCTCTTTATCGCTACGGTCTGATCGCCGGAGTCGCCTGCGTGTATATGGCTCTTCTCTGGCGAATTCAGGGAAATCGCTTCGGGCAAAAAACGGTTCCCTTCACTGAAAATCCCCTCGCGTATTTGCCCGCTGGTTTGCGGATCCTGAACGCCTTGCGCGTCGCCTGGAAGTACGTCTGGCTCCAGGCCTATCCCGCAACTCTTTCTTGCGACTACTCCTTCAACTCAATTCCCGTCTACGCCATCCCTGGCCACACTCTGCCCGCACTGTTTGCAACCTTGATCGTCCTGGCTCTGTGGGTCTGGGCCTTTCTGACCAAACGATTCGCATGGTTCCTTGCGGGAGGGCTCTATCTTGCGGGTTTCGCCATCACTTCCAACGTCTTCGTGCCCACCGGAACTATCTTGGGCGAGCGCTTAGCCTACCTTCCTTCCGCAGGGTTTTGCCTGATGTGCGCTTTGCTGTGGGCCTGGCTCTATCAACGTCAGCGAACTGTCGCGCGGACCGTTCTAGGGGTTCTTGTTGTCGCTCTGGCCGCTCGAACGCTACTGCGCAATCGCGATTGGCGAGACAATTTCACCTTGTTCACTGCCGCGGAAAAAGCCGTCCCTGAAAATGCCAGTATTCACGATGCCCTCGCGGGTGCCTACGAGCAACTGGGCGAACATGATGCCGCGCAAGCACAGACCGAAGCTACAATCGCTATCTATCCGGATTTTCCAGAGGTGCTGCAATCACAAGGGATTCCCGAGCGCGATTTCCGCATCGTTAATTTAGCTGTCGCGCTTATGAAACAGGGTGAAGACGAAGATGCTTTGCAGTTCGTGAACCTTGCAATTGATGGATCGCCGAATTTTTCCCTCGCCTGGTCTACCCGGGCCGTGGCGAATTACCGTCTAGGCGCGCCCACGTCTGCCCGGGCCGATGCGATGCAGGCATTGCGACTAGACCGTACGAACACACAAGCGCTGTACTTGCTGGGCTTACTGAACTCGCCTTCGCCGAAGCCTGACGGTACTACTCCCCGTTAGAAACCAGTTCTGTGTACCGAAACGCATCCGTACTATGGATTTTCCTCCTACCATAAGTAATAATCGCCGCGAATCAAACAGGCGTGCTGGGTCGCTCCCAACTACGATCCCTAACGGATCGCAGAGGCCAGCCGGTATCTAAACTTCTTAAGAGAACGAAGATCACTGGAGGCCGGCGTCATGCGTGTATTTTCAGTACGAGCGTCTCTATTCTTCTCGCTGCTCGTTGGCATTTTTCTCACCTGCGCATCGCTCGCTGCCGCGCAACAAACCACGATAGATCCTGCTGCTAACCAGTAGGTAAAAATTGTCAAAACCTTCGATCCCGCTGCTTTCCGTGAGTCCTTCCGTGACCGCATGTCCGGAGGCCTGAAGCAGCAACTTCCCTTCCGCATGGTAGCGGACTCGCAAAGCCGGATCCTGATCACCGAACCCTTTCTCGCTCTGGTCCAAGTGCTCGACACAAAACAAGGAACTTGGTCACAAATCCGCGGCGAACGGGATCATCGCCTCGACTTCCCCACCTACATCGCCGTCGATGGCTTCGATAATATTTATTTGAGTGAACCGTTTCTGTCAGCCGTCCTGGTTTATCAACCCGACGGCCGCTTCCTGCGTTCCATTGGGACCGATCATTTGCGCACCCCGTTTGGCTTGGCCATTGACCAAGCTAGTCGCAAGCTCTATGTTGCTGACCATGCACTCAACCAAGTTCAGGTCTACTCCCTAGAGGGACAACTCCTTCAAACGATCGCGAACTCCGGTCGTGAGCCGGGTGAACTCGCGGCACCCTGTGATTTGGAATTCCGAGACGGAAATCTCGTCGTTCTTGACAGTGGCAACTCACGATTTCAGATCTTCGATCTGAAGGGAGAATCCGTTGCGGTTTGGCCTTTCGGCCTCGATCGATTGCCGTACGCCTTTACCTTTGACCCGCTCGGCAACATGTACTACGTCGATTTGGAATCGCGTGGAATGCTTGTCACCAACGCCAAGGACGCTGCGCTAGCATCCCTCGACATAAAAATCCCGTACGGCCAACCAGGCAACCCGAACGGCCTTCTGAGTTTCACGACGGTCTCGCGCGCGATGGATGGCTCCATCCTGGCTCTTCGCCCGGGATTCACCGTCGACGTAATGCAGTTGCAGCCACAACCTCAGGAGCAGCAGGCAAAGCTGCAATAACTGTTCATTGGTCCGCTGAATATGCGGTATCGAACGCTTTTTTGAGCGCCTTATCGTAGCCATAGATATCGTCGAAGAAGAACACGTCACCGTTTTCTTTGACGATCGCCGTTCCATACACCAGGAACACGGGAATCTGATTCGTCAGATTCACCTGCTGTTCCTTCTGCGCTTTGAACGCTGCCGCGATTCGTTCCGGCGTCCATCCCGGATTATTCCTCAGCACCCACTCGGCCAGCGCCTGCGGATTCTCCACGCGAATACAACCATGACTGAAGTCTCGCCGCGTCTCGCTGAACAGAGCCTGCGCCGGTGTTGAATGCAGGTAGATGTTCTGATCATTTGGGAAAATAAACTTGATCAGGCCAAGGGCATTCTTAGGCCCAGGTTTCTGGCGCACCATCAGTTTTCCGGCTCGCAACTGCGCCAGCACGTCCTCGCTCACTACACCATCGGTTACGACCTGCCCAGAATAGGTGGCGACCTCAAAACCGCTCTTTTGTAAGTACGCCGGATCCTTCACGATTTTTGGGATGATCTCTCCACGCAAAATGCTGGGCGGCACATTCCAGTACGGCCAAAACACCACGTACTTCATGTCTTCTTCGAGCAGCGGCGTTTGCGTCCGTATCGCGCGCCCTACCACCACACGCATTACTAACGCAGGTTTCCCGGGCGCGTCGTAAGCGCGCAGCACAAATTCCGGAATATTCACGATGATGGGCGGTTGCGAAAAATTGTCTGGAATCCACCGCCAGCGCTCCAGGGTAAGTCGCAGGGATTCCTCGCGGTCGTTCATCGGCCGGTTTAGCTCTGCGATCGTCTGCGGTCCCAACTTGCCCGCGGCTTCCAACCCGTGGCGGCTTTGGAAGCGTTTCACGCCATCCACCACTTCTCCGGCATAAGCCTTCGAGTTATCGGGAACTGGTATGCCCGCGGGCAAATCGCCCAAAAACTGTAGCCTGCGCACTAGTTTACCGACTGCTTCATACGGCTGTCCCGGAAGTACCGCCTTGTGCACTTGCGGCAAAGGATCGGGCACCTCCTCTTTTGCCAACTGCCAATACCTTTGCAGAGCCGCCAGCGTGCGTTGGTAACCCGGAAACGGAGGCTCGATCGACGCCATTACTTGCTTCACATCCGGCGCGCTGACCACATTTTTCCAGAGAAAATCGCCAGGATTGTGCTTCTCGCGATCGGGATCGAAGTCCTTGTGCAACACCTTCGGGTCAACTTTGCCCAAGTGCAAATCAGAGCCGTAACGTACCGCCGAAACAGTCAAGGCCACGTCGAACTTCACTAACTGCTCTTCGGACGCACTTGCCGCGACCTGCAAAGCCTTCAACCGATCGGCCCACCGTTCCCCGTCATAATCCTTCGGATCCAGTCCCTTCTCGTTCGCCTGCTGCAAAAGCCCGATGATTTCCAGAGCTTGCGGCGTCGGTCGTCCGTTGCTGATCCATCCAAGCCGATGTCCCGATTCCTCGTAGAATTCCTTCACGGCGGGCTGGTCGGATGAAAAATTAGGCCACTGCAAATCGCCAAGCCTTCCGCTCGCAACGATGGCTTGTAGTTGGTTTTGGCCGTTCGCGCTTAGCGGTTGCGGCACTGAAAGGGTCTGCGTCGCTGTGCTCCCGATCTTGGCCGAAGAGGTCACGTTGCCGCTGGAACAGGCCACAACACACAGGCCAATCCACAAAGGCAGTGCCATCCGCTTCTCCATCGGGGGCCCTCCGTTTCGTCACGATTTCAGGATTGTACTCGCAATACCGCCGCGCCGCTTATCGCATCGTTCTTCAACCGGTTCAGCGCCCGGTTGGCTTCGCTGAGTGGGTAAGTCTCGATATGAGTTCGAATGGGAATTTCCGCCGCCAGTTTCAGGAATTCCTCGCCATCCTGCCGCGTGTTGTTCGCCACGCTGCGGATCATCCGCTCCTGGTACAACAAATCGTAAGGAAATGAGGGGATGTCGCTCATATGAATACCGCCGAGGATAAGTCGGCCGCCTTTGCGCAACGTTTTCAACGCTGCGGGGACAATTTCGCCGGCGGGCGCAAAAACAATCGCCGCATCGAGTTGTACCGGCGGCGCATCCAGAGTGCCGCCGGCCCATTTCGCTCCAAGCTCTTTGGCTAAGGCCTGGTGCTTTGCATCTCGCGTCGAAGCGTAGACGTTCACTCCCCAATAATTAGCCACTTGAATGGCCACATGGGCCGCGGCTCCGAATCCGTAAAAACCCAGGTTCGCCCCGCTATCTATATCCGCCATGCGCAGGCAGCGGTATCCAATAATGCCCGCACACAAAAGCGGCGCTGCATGTTCATCGGCTAACCCTTCAGGAATACGATAAATGAAAGCCTCGGGAGCCACGATCCATTCGGCATAACCACCATTCACGGTGTACCCCGTGAAAAGCGGATGGTCACACAGATTCTCTTCGCCTCTCTGGCAATATCCGCAGGTGCCATCGGTCTGATGGAGCCAGGCGATGCCAATCCGGTCGCCCTTGGCAAAACGCTTCGTGTTAGGACCTGCTTCGTGGATTCGGCCGACAACCTGATGGCCCGGAATTACCGGCGAGAGCCTGGCCGGCAATTCTCCTTCGATCACGTGCAGATCCGTCCGGCAGACGCCGCAAACTTGCACGCGCACCAGCACCTGCCCCGGCCCCGGTTTGGGATCGGCAACTTCGCTAAACTCAAGCGGATTAGTTTGGATTCTTGCAGGTGCGCGGAGCAGACAAGCCTTCATGCGTCATCCCCGATTCCTGCTTGCCTCGCGCACCCAAGAAGGCGGCCAACACACGTGTTGCCCGCATCATACCCCGAACTCCACTGCAGCGAAAGTGGATTCGCGCCACTTCAGCAGTTTCGGAACTTCATAGGCCGCCCAGAGAGAAGGGGTGGCGGCGGCAATATTTTTTGCGCACGTATTGAGGGTGATGAAACGGGTCTATTTTCAGACAGTTGTTCTGGCTCGAGGTGGTGGCGCCTCTGGATGGGCTTAGCGATGGGCGTGCTCGTATGCGGGAAGCGGGGACATCCATTTTATCTACTGGGTGTCAGCTGCTGTCGGCGGCACGCGGGCGGGAAAGACTGAGCCACAAGAAGAGCAGCAGCTGGGCGCTGCTGTGCACCGGATGTTTGCCACGGTGGAGATACCGGAGTCGGTAAAGTCGTTCGATGGTCAAGGCCAGCATGGTGAGGAGCCAGCCGATCAGCAGACTGTTGGCATGATGATGACAGATATGCTCGAGGCCATGACGACTCTTAGCGTCGTTGAAGCCCTGATTTTCGATCTCCCAGCGGCTTTTGGCCATGTGGAACAGAGCCTGAGGACCCACGGTGGAGCAGGGGAAATTCGTCAGCCAGTAGGCTTGCACCACCGTGCCGTCCGGCTTGTGTTGGCGATAGAAAAAGACCCGAACGGTTTCCCAGTGGAGCGTTTGCCAGGGATCGAAGTCCTCCGCATCCCATAATTCCACACGATCCGGTCCATGCTGGAAAACCGCGGTAGGAGACCCAGAAGGAAAACGCTCCTGGGCGGCAGCAAATAACTCCGGTAAGTTGTCTTTCAGCCGCGCCACCACCCGGAGACCGAGTTCACCCATGGTATGCAGGAACGGTGCGGTGGCGAATTTTCCATCGACGACCACATACTGGGCAAAGCGTTTTCCCACGCCCTCGAGCACTCGCCGCAGCAAGCGCTGTCCGGCGGCGTACTCACTATCACCGAGCCCGTAGGGTTCTCCATCGAAAGGCAGAGACAGGCCAGTGCCCACCACACTGATCATCACCAAAGAATGTTGATAGCCCAGAATCTGTTTCTCGGCGTTGCGTCTCGGTCGACAGAGGGCGCAGCCCTGCTGGGTCCGCCATCCCGCACCGGTGCCATCGATGGCCAGACCGATCCAGCGACAATCATCAAAAGCCTTGTTGCGCTTGGCACCGCGGATGAGGGAGAGCAGGGCTTGCCGGGTGGGCTGGGGATCGAGCCGCTCGGTGAAATAGCCCAAGGTATCGTCACAGAACGGAGTCGCGATGGGCAGCGTGTGTCGCGCCGAGGAATGCACCAACGCCTCGATGGCATGAAAACTGGATTTCCGGAGGATCTGTCCGATCAACAAGGCCCACAGCAGAGTCGATGCCGGAATCTGGGGTTGCCGCCGACCATCTCCTGGGTCCTCAAAATAGCCTCGAAGTCGCAGACGCTGCATCACGAAATTCCACAGGCGATGCGACGTTGGACCACTCATCTCTTCTTTTTCTGTTGCTCCTGCTGCTTCTCTTGCTTACGAGCCAACACCAGGAGTTTCGCGTTGGCCGCGAGCACTTCGCGAACGGCATCTTGGAACTCCCGTCCGGCGCGCACCCGGCGGCGGACCTGCTGGGCCCACTTCGCGGGGATGCGTTCCACGTGTCGCTCCCCATTGACCGTGTAGGTCAGAGACCAAGCCGGGTGTCCTTCACCGCTCACACAACGACAGGTGGGCTTTCCGCAGCGCGTAAAACTCCGTGTGAGGGTCCCCGGCAGTTGATCGTCAAGGAGAGGGAGATGTCGAATGAGTTCAAACTTGCGTTGTCGCAAGCGGGAAGCCAGGGGAGTTCGTGGCTCTTTATTCATCTTGAAGCAATACTGCTACAAGACACTCATAAAAGCAACAACTGTCATCGAATGCGAAAATAGAACGCATCCTACAAGAATCAACTTACTGCTCGAAATGCTTGATCTTCAAGGACTACCTATCCCGCCCACC
>DATJOO010000003.1:0-4536 GCA_035506955.1 Verrucomicrobiia bacterium | reverse complement strand
TCGGACCTGTTTCGTGGATTCGGCCAACGACCTGATGGCCCGGGATTACCGGCGAGAGCTTTGGCGGCAGCTCTCCTTCAATGACGTGCAGATCCGTCCGGCACACCCCACAAACTTGCACGCGAACGAGCACCTGCCCCGCCCCAGGTTTGGGATCGGCAACTTCGCTGAACTCAAGTGGATTGTTTTGGATTCTTGCGGGCGTGCGGAGCAGACAGGCCTTCATGTAGCAACCCCAATTCCTGCTTCCCTCGCACGCCTAAATAGGCGGCCAACACACGCGTTGTCGACATGATAACGCGAAGTTCATCGCAGGAAAAGGCCATTCCCGAATTCTGTCCCTCTCAACTTCGATCCTTACGCAAACTTGCTGCAAAAAAGGCCGTGGGAACTGCTCCCCATCGCTGAGAACAAGGCGCTACTCTCGATGGATCAGCGACACGGGATAGCGGCGCTTGCATTTCACCCCACGACACCCTAACCTGACTCACTTATGCCCAATCTCGATCCAGAGTTCCTGGTCCATGTGTTCATGTACTACATCGTGTTCCTGTTCTCCACCACATGTCACGAAGCCGCACATGGCCTTGCGGCGAAACTCGGCGGCGACAATACCGCGGAACTCGGCGGTCAAGTATCGCTGAATCCCATCCCGCACATTCGTCGTTCTCCTTTCGGCATGGTTGTTTTCCCCTTGCTCAGCGCCTTCTTTCTGAATGGAATGATTGGGTTCGCCAGCGCTCCTTATGATCCAAACTGGGCACGGCGCCACCCGCATCGCGCCGGCTTGATGGCGCTGGCGGGACCTGCCACTAATTTTTCTCTCATGATTTTAGGTGCCCTCGGCCTCCGCCTCGGAGCGTCCCTACACTGGATTCATTCGTTCCGCGATCCTGCCGCTCAACTGTTTTTCGCGCTCTTTTCCCTGAATCTGCTGCTCGGTGTCTTCAACTTGATTCCTGCGCCTCCGTTGGATGGCAGTTCTGCAATTATGCTCTTTATGAGCGAAGATCGCGCACGCGGCTATCTCGATTGGATCCACACGGGCACCTATGCCATGCCGGGTATTCTCGTCAGCCTGGTCATCTTCCGTTATATCTTCCCGCCAGTTGAAAAATTCATCCAGTCTCTGCTGCTCTAAGAATTTTCGCATCTTGAATCCCGCTGCGTCAGAGCGGCACATCTTCTTGCAAGCTCGTATCTATCTCGCACACTAGCGCTTTCTCTCGCTCCCTTCACCTTTACTATCTTTCTTCTTTCCAACGTCTTCCCATCATTAACGCGGTCCAACAAGTGCTCTCTCGCTCTTGGGAGCCGTTATGATTCCTGAAGTGTTGGCGCCGACGGAGACTTACCGGGTCGAAGTATCCGGATGGGACGAAAACCAATCTTTTTTCGTGGAAAAATCCGATTTGGCTTGGGACGACTTCGCCGGGCACCATATTTCTCTCCATCGCATGTTGCCCGATGGCGCGCTGGTCTTTGTCCGCACCTTCCTCCCACAAGGACTTTCCCAATCGCCTCCGATTGTCTACAAAGTTGAATTTATCGGATGCGACCCTGACGGCTATCACCAGTTCCGACTCAACGCCGTCCACCCAAGGTATATTCAACAGATATCCGACTTAAATTAGAAAGGGTTTCCCTTCCACCTTGGGACAATGACCCGATTCGGAATTGTTCCTCACACCTACTTTCCCTCTGCCCTCATCGTTTCGATAGTCGGTCTCCGCGCGTGTGCTCTTTCTCTTTCTTCTATCGCCAAGTTATCATGTCACTTAAATACGCCGTGTCTTTTCGAACGGAGCTTCTGCGAATATTTGCCTTCTCGAAACACTCTTCGCCACATTTGGCACACTTGTTGCCTCTATCTTGAGCATGACCACCGCTACCTACAAACCCATCGAAGTCTCTACCCCTCGAGCTTGTCTTACACCGTGCATTTTTGACGACGATCCAGCCGAGCGCGATGCGCTCTCCACACTTATTCTGGATATGGGTTATGAGTCCATTTCCACCAGCGACCCCGAAGAGGCTCTGCGGCTCATTCGCGTGGGCCGTTGTCGCCTGGTGTTTGCCAGCATTCGCTTGGAAACCCACGATCCTTATGAGTTCCTATCCCGCGCTCTTCGCTGCGATCCCGGCATTCACCTCATACTGACGACTGGCGAATACACTTTGGAGGCCGCTCTGGAAGCCATTCGTCGCGGCGCCAGCGATTTCATGCCGCGGCCCATCGATCCGATTCGCCTGAAACGCGCCCTCGACGATGTCGCTTCCCTGTATGATCAGCGCCGCCGTGTGCGCGCGTTGGAAGAGCAACTCCTGAAGGATCTCGAATTCCACGGAATCATCGGAAAAAGTCCGGCGATGCTGGAGGTTTTCGATTTCGCGCGAAAAGTTGCTCGCCACTATACCAATGTGCTTCTCGTCGGCCCTACCGGATCGGGCAAGGAACTTGTAGCCCGCGCCATCCATCAGATCAGCCCGGTCAGCCAACAACGTCTTGCGGTCTGCAATTGTTCTGCAATGGTGGACACCCTGTTGGAAAGCCAACTCTTCGGCCACGTGCGTGGCGCGTTCACCGGGGCCACCGACACGCGTCCGGGCCTTTTCGAATACGCGAATGGCGGAACCGTGTTCCTCGATGAAGTCGGCGAAACCTCCTTGGCCATGCAGGCCAAATTGCTTCGCGTCATCCAGAACCGCGAAATCCAGCGTGTCGGCTCGCCGGAAATTAAGCAAGTCAACGTGCGCTTGATTGCCGCCACCAATCGCGATCTTCGCGCCGAGGTTCTTTCCGGACGTTTCCGCGAAGATCTTTTTTATCGTTTAAGTTCCATTCAGATTCGCATCCCTTCGCTGGCCGAACGGCTGGAAGATATTCCGCTGCTCGTGCAATTTTTCCTGAAGAAATACAACGACGCCTACGGAAAAGATATCGCCGGACTCACACGCCGCGCCCAAACGGTTCTCCTGCAGCATCCTTGGCCTGGTAATGTACGCGAATTAGAGAACGTAATTTCCACCGCTTGCATTACCGCCACGGGAGATTTTATCGATCTGAGCGACTTGCCGGAGCAACTGCAACACCGGCCAGCGCGCCTCGGGAGTGACGACGACTGGCAGCCACTCTCGCTCGACGAAGTACGCAAGGTGCACATTCAGAAGGTTCTGCAGATGTGCAACGGTAACCGTCTGCGCGCCGCACAGATACTCGGCATTGGCCGCACCAGTCTCTATCGCTACCTGAAGCGCGACGGCTACGATACGCCTCCGCACCTGCACAAGGCCGGCGTCGCGGCCTGACCGCCGTGCGTCCTTTCTTCTTCGTCCTTGAGTAAGGTCTGTTGACTATCTGTGGACCAGGTCAACGTTCTTCTGCGAGCAGGAGTGCCGGGCCCCAGTGGGCAGTTGCAAGATCGTTCCGATCGCCAGATGCGTGTAATCGCTGATTTGCGGATTAGCGCTGGCCAAGCAAGTCCAAGCGCTTCCCCGGCCAAGATGGTGCTCCGCCAGGGACCATAGCGTGTCCCCTTTGCTTACGCTGATGGTTCGCGACGATCCCTTAGCGATGGCGGCATTCGCGGGAACCACAACCACACTGCCCAACTGCAATAACTCTGGCGGTCCACCAGCATTCGCATTCAACTGCCTCAGCTCGGGCCAGCGAGCGCCACTGCCCAGATAGGTTTCGGCCAGTTTCCACCAGCTCTGTCCTTGAACGACCCGCACCCTCTTCAAGCCAGCACTGGCCGGATCCGCTATCGCGCTACGCTCCGGTCCGCCGGTGGGAGCAGCCCGACGCACCGGCTTGGAAGGCACGACCGCCATCGCGGGCGGCGCCACCACAACACTACCGATCAACGGGCGAGGTGCAAACGGTGAAATTCTTCCCCGGTGATCGCGGTCAACCGGTGGATAAAGCTTTGGAGTGGAATGGGCTTCCGGAACAGGTTCCTCGCGGCGCTCCAACAAACCAGGTAAAGCTCCGGTCAACGGCGCCGCCCCAGTCTTCGGTTCTCCCAACGCATCCTTCGGAACGCGGTAAGGGAATGGCGTAAATTTCTTTTTTGCAGCCAACGCGGCTTCGCGCTGCGCATTTTCCCGGCGGTAGCGTCGCGCAATTTCTCCCAATGATTCCGGCGCTGTCGTGGCGTCCGGTGCCTGCGGTTTCGCGCTTGCATCTTGCTCTCCCGGCGTG
Source organism: Verrucomicrobiia bacterium (assembly GCA_035506955.1). Classification (GTDB taxonomy): domain Bacteria; phylum Acidobacteriota; class Terriglobia; order Acidiferrales; family UBA7541; genus Acidiferrum. The sequence goes on along the minus strand of DATJOO010000003.1, from coordinate 332 downwards.
GAGCTTTGCTGCTTCCTGCGAGCTTCAACGCGCGCCTGGTCCTCCGGCGTCAGGATGACTTTATGTTTGAGATCGTCGTCGGTGTAGACGTGCCGTGGAGTTTGCGGTTCCGCAGCCTTGCGCGCTTTTTCCTGCCGCGCCGCTTCGGCGACATCCTGGCTGCGTGTTTGCCCCGCACAGAAAGAAACAGCGAGGACGCCGCAAAACGCACAGCGCCACGCCCACGAGGGCCCCCGGGCTGGACCACTCATTCTCATCCGCTCAAACCGTACTCAGGAAGGACCGGGGGGACTGTGCCGGTCGGTACGGGGGATTGTCTCTCTCCCGGGTCT
>DATJOO010000002.1:0-2092 GCA_035506955.1 Verrucomicrobiia bacterium | reverse complement strand
GCGCCGCTTCCGATTCGCTCATCATCGAAAGATTCATGCCCGTGTCCACCATATATGCTGTCTCCGTGCCATTTACCGTTACGGGCGCGAACACGTTGCCCTCAATCATTTTCGACGAGACGGTCGCGGGCTCGCTCCGATCCACCGCCACATCCGCCGACCGTGCCAGTAACACATACAGCGGTCCCACGTTGCGCACATCCGCGGCCCCAGGCTTCATCAACGCCATCGCCGCCAGCTGTGCTTCCGCATCGTGGAACCGCCCCAATCGAAAGTACACGTGCGCCAGGGTCGAACGCGCCTGATACGCATCCTCACTTTTTGGCGCGCCCCGCACAATCGCACCCAGGTCCTGCTCCGCCGCGCTCATCTGCCCCTCTGCGGCCTGCAGCTGCCCTTTGCACAACGCCGTCAGCGGTTTCCCCTCCAAATACGCCTGTCGCACCGCAAACCAGTCCGGGTTGCTACACGCAGTCTCCGCGGCCGGCCTGGCCATCGCGCCGCCAAGTTGCAGCAGCACACAAGCCGCGAACAGGGAACTAAGGCAGGCGCGTTGCTGTCTCTTCAAAGGCAATCTCCCTCACTAAATTTGGGGGCTTACTCGATCCGTAGTCCCGTGATCCGCGTTCTCGCCGGAACATCTTTCAACTGCCGGTGCAGTTGTCCCATCAGCGACACGTAAATCGCAATCGATGCCACTTCGATGTTCGACACTTCCATGGTTCCACCCAGTGTCAGCGGCTTCTTAAACGAAAAGCATTGCCCCGGCGCCAGCGTCATCCCCTCGCGCTCGATCTCCGTCAACAGCCCAAGCGCAAACCACTCCCGCTGCTTCTCTTTCTCCGCCAGCAAACTCTGAAACTCCGCTTGCGACTCCGCTATCTTCTCCACATCCCCCGATCCCACTCGCAGCAAACGAATTTCTCCCGTACTCTGCCGCAGAAACATATCCCCGAAATGATTTATCGCGATCATCTCGTACGACCCTTTCAGAAGCCACTTCCAATCTGCCAAAAGTTCGATCTGCGACAACCTCTCAATGGGTATGTTTGCTAGCATCGTCGCTCCAGCTCCCGGGTCCACTATTCTGCCGTAGTTCCTCCACCCGCACCACAAACCTGCCTCCCCGATGTAGCAGCGGCTTTACGCCGCTGACCGCAAGCCGCTGCCTCCCACCAGCCCTAAGCTTCAAAAAACAACGAATTACCTTAATCCTTTCTCGCCCACGCGCATCGTACACCTCGGAAGGATCGTGCAGTGCTCGCCCCTGTCTTGTTTCCGCCCTTTCTCGTGGAACCTGCCCGGCCAGACGAACTACGATACCAACCCGCCAGCCCTCATCCGCCACAAGATTCCACAGCAACTCACCTTCGTGTGGTTGCTCTGCTCCGGAGACAGCCGCCACCCGGCCGGTTTCCAGGCGATGGCTCGCATGGGAGGGCCTAAGCATGGATACAACTCGACGCGATTTTCTCAAAGCTGGTGCGGGCGCGGTGGCCGCTTCGCGCCTCTCCGGCCAATCCAAGGTAATGGCCTCGTCTACACCATCGGGGCAACAAACAACGGTGCCGGCAGGGAAAGTGGGCAGCATGATTTATCGCAAATTTGGAAATAAGGACGCGCGTATTTCCGCGATCGGCGTGGGCGGTCATCATCTCGGCGATGTGCCGAGCTTGGACGAGGCCGTGCAACTGGTTCACGAGGCCATCGACGCCGGCGTCACGTTCTTCGACAACGCCTGGGAGTATTACAACGGCAAGACCGAGACCATCCTCGGCAGGGCCCTCCGCGACGGGCGTCGCGACAAAGTCTTCTTGATGACCAAAGTCTGCACCCACGGACGAAGCGCCGAATTAGCTATGAAAATGCTCGAAGATTCTCTTCGCCGCTATCAAACCGATCATCTGGACCTGTGGCAGATCCATGGCATCGTCTACGACAACGACCCGGAATTGGCCTACGCCAAAGGCGGGGTCTTGGAAGCTTTTGATCAAGCCAAGAAACAAGGCAAGGTTCGATTCGTCGGCTTCACCGGTCACAAGGACCCTGCCTTTCACCTCAAAATGCTCCTACTCGGTTATCCCTTTGACTC
>DATJOO010000001.1:0-13250 GCA_035506955.1 Verrucomicrobiia bacterium | reverse complement strand
CAGCGGCGTAAAGCCGCTGCTACCGGGAAAATCGAATCGCGCTGAAGGCCGCTAGGTTTTGCGATGGTTCTAGTGGGCTTCGGTGTGATCGAGGATGGGATGATCCAGGCCGGTTAGAGTGCGGCCGGGTTGGCCTTGTAGGTCGAAAACGACGACGTCGTTTTTGCCGGAGCGCTGGAAGGGGCCGGGGGCGTAGAGAGTTTGCTGCGGACCGATGTGCCAGATGCGGCCGAGGGGCTGACCGTTCAGCCACAGCATGCCTTTGGTGAAGGAACTTGTGGCGAGGAAAGTGTCCAGAGGCTCAGGCTTATTGGTGGAGAAGGAGCCGCGGTAGAAACAGGGACCCTCGCAGTTCGCGGGAGTGAAAGGTAGATACGCGATATCGAGCATGGGGAGGGAGTAGATGTCCCAATCGAGTAGGGGTTTGCCGGCGAGAGTGACTTGGTGGGTGATGCCTTTGCGTTCGGCGCGGAGGGCCAGGCTGAAATTGATGCGGCCGGTGTTTTCGACGAGGATGTCGAGTTGAGCGCGGCTGGCGGGAATTTTTAGCGCCAGATGATTTTGATTGAGGCGGCGGTCGAGAGTGCCAAGAAGCTTGGTGTCGAGATAAATTTGGGCGTAATCGTGAAGTTCGTCGAGGACCAGGTCGCCTTCGGCGGGTCCGGTGAGTTGCTTGCGATAGAGGATGTAGCCGTAGGACTGGTTGAGGTCTTCCATGCTGAGGATTTGCTGGGAGTGCGTGGGCTTGGGAAGAACTTTCCAGAGGGAGACGGATTCGTTTAGGGGAAATTCGGGAATTTTTGCGGTGGGCGGCACAGCTGGAACGGGCGGAGGGGTGGTGCCGGTGGCGCGTGCGATGACCTCGCGGAATTTGAAAAATTTGGGAGCGGGGCGACCGCTTTCGTCGAGCGGGGCGTCGTAATCGTAGCTGGTGACTTCGGGCTCGTAGACATTGTTGTCCTTGTTGGCGCCGTTCATCCAGGCGAAGCTGGTGCCGCCATGAAACATGTAGAGGCTGATGGAATAGCCTTGGCGCAAAATCCAATCGAGATGCGCGGCTTCGGTATCGGAGTTGGTGGCGCCATGTTTGCCGCCCCAAAAATCGAACCAGCCATCCCAAAATTCGCTGTTGAGAAACGGGCCGTTGGGGCGGAGTTTTTTGAGCTTGGCGAATTCCTGCTCGGCGTTATCGTTGCCGCCAAAATTAATGCCCACGGGCAGATCGGGAAGGGAGCCGGCGGGAACTTCGTCAGCGCCATCGGCGGAGTAGAGCTGGGACTTGGTGAAACCGGCATCGACAAGCATTTTGTGGATGGCTTGCATGTAGAGGTGATCGTCGCTGAAGGAACCGTACTCGTTTTCGACTTGCACGAGGATGATGGGGCCGCCATTGCCGATTTGCAAAGGAGCGAGTTGCTGGCCGAGGCGATTGATCCAGCGCGTGGCGGGCTCCAGGAATTTGGGATCGCGGCTGCGGACGACGGTGGAATGATCCTTCAGCAGCCATGCGGGGAAGCCGCCAAACTCCCATTCCGCGCAGGCGTAGGGGCCGGGACGCAGGATGACGTAAAGACCTTCCTGCTGGGCTTCGCGAACAAATTCGGCGACATCGAGATTGCCGGAAAAGTCGTAGACGCCGGGACGTGGCTCGTGCGCGTTCCAGAAGACATAAGTGGTGATGGTGTTGAGGCCCATGGCTTTGGCCATTTGGAACCGCGCGCGCCAGTAAGGGCGGGGAATACGAGCGTAGTGCATTTCGCCGGAGATGATGCGGAAGGGTTTGCCGTTCAGGAGAAATTGACCGTCTTGGGCGACGAACGTGGCGGGAGTGGATGCGGGCGGCTTAGCGGAAAAGGAAATAGCAGAAATGACCGAGAGAAGCAGCGCAAGCAAAAAGCGATGTGGGGCGGGCATGAACTCAGTTTGCCAGTGGAATGGTGCGGCGTACAAGGGCGCGGTGCACGGAAGAAAGGCGCAAGGCCACCATTGCGTTTTGGCACCAATAAAAAAGCATACGTGACAGGTGAGATTTTAGGGTGACAAAAGACCCCACAAGCAAAACCGGCATGTGGGGCACTCGGCGCGGAGGAAGAGGAGAAGATCGAAGAGAGGTTCCTCGCTTCGAAGACTCCGCTCGGAAAGGCAAATTTTTGAGCAGGGGTGCGGATATGGGCGCAGCCCTTCGCAAAGCTCCGGGTAAACGGTGCTGCGCCCCTACGGGGAACAGAATTGTTGGCTTCAGTTAAGCGCGGGAGGCCAGGGATTCGGGGTGGGATTGGTCGAGGCAAAATTCGGGGCGGTGGAAGAAGGCGGGCAATTCGGTCAGGCGCTGCTGGAGTTTTTCGAATTTGTCAGCGCGCACGGTGACATGACCTAGTTTGCGGCCGGGACGGGGCGACTTGCCGTAGAGATGGAGATGGGTGTTGGGGACGCGCAGGACTTCGGGAGTTTCGGGGATTTCGCCAATGAGATTGAGCATGGCGGAATAGCCGACGTTGGCGGTGGAACCGAGCGGCATGTCGAGAATGGCGCGGAGATGATTTTCGAATTGGCTAGTGGCGGCGCCTTCGATGGACCAGTGGCCGGAATTGTGGACGCGAGGTGCGATTTCGTTGGCGAGGAGGGTGTCGGCGACCTGGAAAAGTTCCAGGCAGATAACGCCGGCGTAGTCGAGGGCTTCGAGAATTTTACGGGCGTGTTGCTCGGCGGATTGTTGAAGCGCGGGAGAGAGATTCGGGGCGGGAGCGAGGGAGAGGCGGAGGATGCCACCGCGATGATGATTTTCGATGAGCGGATAGAAGGCGGTTTCGCCGGAGCGATTGCGCACGGCGAGGATGGAAAGTTCGCGAGTGAAAGAGACGAATTTTTCGAGGATGAGCGGGGCGTTGGGAAAATCGGCACGAAGTTTTTCTACGTCGGCGTTGGTGCGGAGAAGCCACTGGCCCTTGCCGTCATAGCCAAGTCGGCAGGTTTTGAGGACGGAGGGAACGCCGACGTGCTTTAAGGCGGCGTCGAAGTCGTCGGGCTTGGAAATTTCGGCGAAATCGGTGGTGGGAATGCCTAAGCGCTGGAAAAGGCGCTTTTCGCGGCGGCGATCCTGAGCGTCTTCGAGGGCGATAGGCGCGGGATAGACGGGGACGCGCTCGGCGAGGAAGCGCGCGGCTTGTACGGGCACATTTTCAAATTCGTAGGTGACGAGTTCGAGGCCATGAGCGAATTTGTCGAGAGCCGGTTCGTCGGTGTATTCGGCGGTGACGCGCTGGGCAATGCGGCCTACGGGCGCTTCAGGCGAGGGATCGAGAAAACGGAAGTGGAGGCCGAGAGGGTAGCCGGCGAGGGCGAGCATGTAACCGAGTTGGCCGCCGCCGAGAATGCCGATGGTCATGCGCGTTTTTTCCTTTTGGTTACGGCGGGGGAGGAGGCGAAGACGCTGGCGACGGTCGGAGCGGCTTTGGCGGGGTCGGGCGTGGCGAGAACTTTGGCGGTTTGTGTTTCGCGGAATTTGCGGAAGGCTTCGCGAATTTCGGGATGCTTGTTGCCGAGAATGGCGGCGGCGAGAAGCGCGGCGTTGATGGCGCCGGCTTTGCCGATGGCGAGCGTGCCGACAGGAATGCCGCCGGGCATTTGCGCGATGGAGAGGAGCGAGTCGAGGCCTTTGAGCGCTTTGGATTCGACAGGGACGCCGAGAACGGGGAGGACGGTTTTGGAGGCGGTCATGCCGGGGAGATGAGCGGCGCCGCCAGCACCGGCGATGATGACTTCAATGCCGCGCTGCTCGGCGGAAGAGGCGTATTCGAAGAGCAGGTCGGGAGTGCGATGCGCGGAGACGACGCGAGTTTCGAGAGGGATGGCGAGTTGCTCGAGAGTTTTGGCGGCGTGCTCCATGGTTTCCCAGTCGGAGGTGGAACCCATGATGATGCCGACGAGGGGTTTGGCGGAAGGTGGCGTGTTGTTGTCCGGCATAGTGTGCGTTTATTGTGCGCTCGTTGCTCGCGGGAAAAAAGAACGCCGGCCGTGGGGCCGGCTTAAGCGCGCAACGAAGGATTATTTTACGGCGTTTTGGGGTGGGATGCGAATTTTGATAGCAGCTTGCGGAAAGTCGAACAGCAGTTCCACAGGGCGGCCAGGTTTTTATGTCGGAGCTGAAGCTCCGACCCCCGGTGCCAAGCACACGAAAAACCGCGCCTCAGCGGCTGAAGCCGCAGGGACTCCAGGGTAAATACGGGACGGCTAAAGCCGTGCCCTGACGTTTTGGGAGCGCTGGTTCCAGGAGTGGCGGAGCTGGCCGACCAGGTAGAGGGAGCCGGTGATGAAGATGGCGTCGTGGGGTTGGGCGGTGGAGAGGGCGTGAGTGAGAGCGGCTTCGGCGTCGGGGATTGTGGTGGAGTGGGAGGCGTGATGGCCGGCGATTTGGGCGAGTTGGCTGGCGCTAATAGCGCGAGGGTTGTTGGGTTGGGTGAAGATGACTTCGGCGGCTAGAGGGAAGAGCAGGCCGGCAACTTCGTCGACGGCTTTGTCGCGCATGGCGGCATAGATGAGCAGGACGCGGCGGTTGGCGAAATTTTCTTCGAGGAAGTGGGCGAGTTCGCGTGCGGCGCTGGGATTGTGAGCGCCGTCGAGGAAAATGTCGGGATTCGATTGGAGTTTTTCCAGGCGGCCGGGCCAGCGGGCTTCGGCGATGCCACGCTCGATGTGTTCGTGAGTGATGGCGTAGTTTTTGGACTGCAGGACGCGCGCGGTGGCGAGGGCGTTGATGGCGTTTTGCAGTTGGAAGCGGCCGGGGAGATTTGGAGCGAGAAAAAATTTGGTGGCGGTGGCGACTTCGGTGATCGTTGCGCGGGCGCATCCGGCTTCTGTGTGTTCGTCTACAACGTGAAAGGCTTCGGCGGTTTCAACCAGCGGGCAATGGAGTTCGGCGGCGCGGTGGCGTATGACTTGCTGTGCTTCGGGGAGTTGCGGGGCGGTGACTACGGGCACGCCATGTTTGAGGATGCCGGCTTTTTCTCCAGCGATTTCGCGAAGGGAATGGCCGAGGAAATTTTCGTGATCGAAATCGATGCGGGTGATGAGGCTGACGACGGGGGTGATGATGTTGGTGGCGTCGAGGCGTCCGCCCAAGCCGACTTCAATCACGGCAAATTCGACGCGTTGCGTGGTGAAGGCTTCGAAGGCGAGCGCGGTGACACATTCGAAATAGGTAGGATGGGCGCGGAGTTTGCTTTCAGCGAGCAGCTCTTCGATGACGGCGTGGATACGCGTGAAAGTTTCGGCGAAAAGTTCGTCGGTGATTTCTTCGCCGTTGATGCGGAAGCGCTCGTTAATGCGTTCGAGGTGCGGGGAGGTGTTCAGGCCAGTGCGGAAACCTGCCTGGCGGAGGATGGATTCGACGAAGGCGGCAGTGGAACCTTTGCCGTTGGTGCCGGCGATGTGGATGGTGGGATAGGCGCGGTCGGGACGGCCGAGGCGGTCGAGGAGGATGGAGATGTTTTCGAGATTAAATTTTGCGGCGGCGGCTTGCGTGGGAGCAGCGAGTTCGCGGCCCAGGGAGAGGAGATAGCGGAGGGAGTCGGCGTAGTTCATGGGTGAGTAGGAAGAAGAAGCAGGTCCCTCGGTGTGCTCGGGATGACAATGCCGCGTGTATGGAAAGGCTGGTGAGCGATGGCCGGTCCTTTCATCAATGTGTCCTCACGGGTATGAGATAAGTCAAAACAATCCCACAGGGGCTGAAGCCCAGTTGGTTTGCCGTCGCTTATGTCGGAGCTAAAGCTCCGACCCCCGGTGCCAAGCACAGTGGTTGTAAATTCACAAGCTTTTGCGCCCACGAGTGCCGGTTTCCGCTTTCATGGTTGGTGGGCATTCAGGACGTGAGGAGATCGAGGGTGTTGGAGAGGAAACCCTTGAGGTCCTTACGATGGACGACGGCATCGAGGAAGCCGTGTTCGAGGAGAAATTCGGAGCGCTGGAAGCCTTCGGGGAGCTTCTGGCGAATGGTCTGCTCGATGACCCGAGGACCGGCGAAGCCGATGAGCGCGCCGGGTTCGGCAATGTTGAGGTCGCCGAGCATGGCGAAGCTGGCGGTGACGCCGCCGGTGGTGGGATCGGTGAGGACGGAAATGTAGGGAAGCTTTTCGTCATCGAGGCGGGCGAGGGCGGCAGAGACTTTGGCGAGCTGCATGAGGCTGATGGTGCCTTCCATCATGCGGGCGCCACCGGAACAGGAAACGACGACGAGGGGCTGACGTGTCTCGATGGAAAGCTCAATGGCGCGGGTAACCTTTTCGCCGACGACCGCGCCCATGGAGCCGCCGATAAAACCAAATTCCATGGCACAGCAGACGACGTTTCTGCCGGCAAGCTGGCCCTCGGCGGTGATGATGGCGTCGTTCATGTTGAGCTTTTTCTGGGCGTCTTTGATGCGCTTGGCGTAGGGCTTGGTGTCGACGAACTTGAGCGGGTCGGTGGAGACCATGCCGGCATCGTGCTCGGTATAGCGGCCGTCAAGGAGCATTTTCAGACGATGCTTGGCGTCCATGCGGAAATGGAATTGGCACTTGGGGCAGACAAGGAGATTTTCTTCGAGGTCTTTCCGGAAAACGATGGCGCGGCAGGACTCGCACTTGACCCAGAGGCCCTCGGTGCGCACGCGGCGCTCTTCAGGAGGAGTGGGTTGATCGATAGGTTTTTTGTCGCGCTTGAACCAGGCCATTTTTTGTTGTCAGTAATCAGTGATCAGTAATGCGTAATCCGTTTCCGTGACCAGAGAACCGAGACCCGTGATCAAAAAACGTAAGACGAACAGCTCAAAACTACAACGGAACCACTGCGGCGGAATGGCTAGGAGAACTCCGTCGAATGCGGTTCTCGCACAAGCGATAACGGCTGACTGCGACTTCAGTAATCAATACCCCGTTGGGCCAGTATACCCTTGGTGTAGGGGTGTTTCACTTCTTTCATTTCGGTGACAAGGTCGGCTTGTTCCACCAGCAGGGGGTGGGCATTCCGACCGGTGCAGATGACGTGGACCTGTTCGGGGCGGCCCTTGAGGGCGTCGGCGACCTTTTGGGCGTCGAGCATTTTGTAGCTGATGGTGTAGTTGATCTCGTCGAGGATGACCAAATCGTATTGGCCGCTATAGATGGCGGAGCGACCGGTTTCCCAGCACTCCTCGGCGAGGCGCAGGTCTTCGGGGTCGGTTTCGGCGCCGCCGACCTTGACGAAGCCGCGGCCCATGGGACGAATTTCGAATTTGTCGTCGCCGAGCATTTTGGCGGCGTCGAGTTCGCCGTAGTGCCAGGAACCCTTGATGAATTGGACCATGAGAACGCGAAGGCCTTGACCGACGGCGCGAAAGGCGGTGCCGAGGGCGCAAGTGGTCTTGCCCTTGCCGGGACCAGTGTAGACGATGAGCAAACCTTTTCCTTCCGGCATGTGTTCTTATCCCTTGGTTATGCGTACGCTGGAGCGACGGAAGAATTCCAGTGTGCGGAGTTGGGGGAGAAAGGTCAAGTTGGTGGGGCATCGGAGAGATGGACACGCGAGCAAAGTTGAGAGGTGGAGGCGTAAGTTGAGATCTTTCGTCGCGAAAGTTGCTTCCCAGCATGAGCGACCCGAGAGACCCGACATGCAGAACCGGCATGTGGGGCACTCACGAAGAGAACTTCCCGGAACTTTCCGAATGGCGCTATGCTAAAGCAAATTCCTCAGGTCAGGAGGATTTTCGATGAAGCGAGTTGCAGTAGTGTGGGTGTTGTTGGTTTGTGCTGGAGTGTTGGGCGCATCCGAGTTGCGCAGGCAATCGGCGAACGATGTGTTGCCATCGTCGGGCGTGATTATTATGGCGCCGGTTGACCAATACGCGTGGCGCGTGGGCGACGGAGGGCGAATCGAATTCAGTTTCGACACGAGCCGCACGTGGGAGACGCAGAAGAGCGGAGTCACCGTGGATTTGACCGGAGGATGGGCGCCTTCGAACAAAGTGTGTTGGGTGGTGGGTAAGGCCGGGACGATTCTGTTGACGGTTGATCGCGGGAAGCACTGGAAGAAGATTGCGTCGCCGATTAAGGGAGATGTGGAGGGAGTGTTTGCGGAGGATGCGAAGAAGGCGTCAGTGTGGACGGCGAATCATAAGCAGAGTTTCGAGACCAATGATGGCGGAGCGACGTGGACAGTGAATGTGGGAAAGTGAAGAAGCAGGGGCGAGTGTGAGACTGAAAGAGTCGAAGAGTTTAAGAGTGAACGAGCAGGATGGAGACAACACGGGTGGGTTGGATCCCTTCGTGGATTGCGCTACGGCGGATGAGTGTTTCTCAGGGATCAGACGTCCGTTTTAGCTTGTCTGGCGAGTCAAAGGCTGAAGGCTGTGCTACAGGCCAAGTTTCTTGGTCAGGGCTGTGGCGATCAGGCGGACGTATTCCATGGTGACTTCGTTTGGGGATTGCGTGGGCGCGGCTTTGGTATCTTTCAGAACAATCCACAAGCCGGGGCGGTAGACTTCTTCATCTCCAGGACAAATGGCGCCGGTGAGTTGGGCGATTTCGAGCTGAGGTGTATTCGAAGCGTAAAAATCCTGAAAGTGGGAACCGTTTGGCAGGGTGGGGGGATGGGCGACGAGGTCGGTGAGAATGCCACGAGCGTCGTCGACTAAATCGCGAAAGCCCTGGGAGACGAGAATGCCGTCGATGTCGCGGGGAGTAGGTTGTTCGACCTGGTCGAGATCGTAATCGGGGAGCGGCTTGGTGAGCGGGATTTCGATGGCGACGGAAGGCTTGTTTTTGTCCGGAGCAATGCGCATGGACATAGAGTGTCTCGCTGGGAGTGGTGTTTGCGCAAGGGGCGAGAATGGTGGGGGCGATCGGGGATGGAGACCAGGGTTCAGAGACCAGGAAGCGGACGCTTCGGGAGTTTGCTGATGCGTTTGCAGGCTAGATTTGAGACGAAGAGAGATTCCTGCGCAAAAGGAGCCTGGTGGGGAAGACTCGTGCACGAAGAACGCATCGCCAAGTTGGGAGCCAAGATTCACGGGTTAGATTCTTCGTCGCATCCGCGTACGCGCTGCGCGCCATGGCGGGTATTCGCTCGTCGGGAGCCCGCACAGGCAGGAGCGCCTGGGCCACTGCGATGCGTGCGCTTATTTGGGGTAGGGGCTGCCGGAGAGGATGGCGAAGGCGCGGTAGATTTGCTCAGCGAGCATGACGCGGGCGAGCTCGTGGGAGTAGGTCATGGCGCTGAGGGAGATTTTTTGTTTGACGCGCTCGCGGAGTTTGTCGGGGAAGCCGTCAGCATCGCCGCAGACGAAAATGATTTCGCGGGTGCCGCGATCGCGTTGTTCGCCGAGCCAACGGGCGAAGACGGTGGAATCGTAGACTTTTCCGGCGGCGTCGAGGAGGAGAGCGGTAGCGGCACGATCGGCGTTGAGTTTTTTGATGGCGGCATCGGCGTCGCGTACTTCGGTGAGTTCGATAGGACAAGAACGGGTGATGCGTTTGAGATAGTCCGAGAGGACAGCGGTGAGTTCGGGGCGGCGCGTTTTGCCGAGCACGAGGAGGCGAATTTTCATGGTGGCAGTGTAGAACACAGAGTGGCGAGTGACGAGTGGCGAGAGAAGGCAGGCGTTGTGGAGAATGGGAGGCACGGGTCTGAAGACCCGCCGCTACAAAGGGGGTTCCCTGAGGCAGGGGGCCGCTACCAGAGGCGGGAAGAACACCCGTGCTACATAAAGCGGGCGGAACTAAGGTTGGAGATAATTTTCGTTTGGTGCAGGACGCTGGTGGTCGGAGTCCGGTTCGTCGGGTAAGACCAGTTTGGGGGCGGCGCGCCAGAGACGCTCGAGATCATAATAGTGGCGAGCTTGTTCGCCGAAGACGTGGACGATGAAGCCGCCGAAATCGAGGAGAGCCCACTCGACGGAACGGTGGCCTTCGCGATGCGCGGGCGAGCGCTTCATTTCGCGGTAGAGCACTTCCTCAATTTCGTTGCAGATGGCCTGGAGCTGGGGAGTGCTGAAGCCGGTGCAGATGACGAAATATTCGGTAAACGCGGCGTGCCCGTTAAGATCGAGCACGGTAATGCCGCCAGCCTTTTTGTTTTGCGCGGCCTGAATAGCCAGGCGAACGCCTTGCGGGAGCGATTCGAACTTCACCGGTACAACCCTTGTTTCAAAATGTATTCCTCCACACGGGCGGAAACAAGTCCATGGATCGATTGGCCGCGATTGGCTTTGCGGCGAATGTCAGTGGCGCTGGCTTCGCTGGAAACATTTTCCAGGAGATAGACAGTGGTGCGCGGAAGGCGGGCGACCACGGGCGAACCGGGGGCGATGGTTTCGTCTTCCTTGTCGCGCTTCTCTTTGCCATTGGGCGCGGCGTGCAGTTCGGGAGGAATCACCAGGCGCAGCGCTTCCAGGCGAATGCCGGGGCGATTGGCGATGACGAAATCGCAAAGGCCGAGGAGCGTTTCGTATTCCTTCCACATGGGAATATCGAGAAAAGCATCGGCGCCGACAATGAAAAAGACGCGATCCCCGGAATTGTTGTAGGTATGGCGGAAATAGCGCACCGTGTCGATGGAATAATGCAATTGCGTGCCGCTGAAATCCTCGCCGGCTTCGGCAAGCGAAGGGACAAAGTGCGGATGCTCGGAGCAAGCGAGCGCAACCATGGCGAAACGATGGGGAAAAGGAGCGAGATGCTGCTTAAGCTTGTGGGGCGGACGGCTGGCCGGGATGAAATGAATTTCATCGAAGTTGAAGCGGCGATCAGCGGCACGGGCCACCGCGAGATGTCCGGAATGAATGGGGTCAAACGAACCACCAAAGAGCGCGATACGTCTGGGTTGTTGCTTTGCAGCGGTGCGATGAGCTTGAGCTGTGGTCAATCCTTGTCCCCCGAGGCTGAGTGCGTAAATTCTCTCACGAAAAGTGCGAGGCAGGTGGCTCGTCTTGGTCCTCTTCGTGGTCGGGTCCGTGTTCGTTTTCGGAATCGCTGAGTTCGGTCTCTGCTTCGGCTTCCAGGTGCTCCAATTGGTCTTCGACGGCGTTTTCTTCGTTCTCGCCAGGCTCGTCCAATTCTTGCTTGGGGATTTTGTCGAGAGCGTCGGCCATGGCGCGGACGAGATCCTTGACGCCTTCGCCGGTGGGCGCAGAGATGGAATGGAATTCGAGGGCGCGATTCTGGCAGAAAGCGCGGAGTTCATCGAGCTTGGAACGATCGGTGGTGGCGTCGAGTTTGGTAGCAACCAGGATGCGCGGCTTGCGAGTCAGGCTGTCGCTGAAGGCAGAAAGCTCGCCTTCGATAATTTCGTAGGCCTTCACGGGATCCATTTCGGCGGTGTCGCTGGTGTCGATAAGATGGACGAGCAAGCGAGTGCGTTCCACGTGACGGAGGAAGCGCATGCCGAGGCCGGCGCCTTCGCTGGCGCCTTCGATGAGCCCAGGCAAGTCCGCGACAACGAAGGTGCGGCCAAGTTCGGTGCCGTGGCCGCCGGTGCCGCCATCGGCGTTGACCACGCCGAGATTGGGTTCGAGTGTGGTGAAAGGATAATTGGCGATTTTGGGGCGCGCGGCGCTGATGACAGAAATCAATGTGGATTTACCGGCGTTGGGGAATCCGACCAAGCCAACATCGGCGAGCAGTTTGAGTTCGAGGCGCAAATGGCGCTCTTCACCGGGCTCGCCTTCTTCTTTTTCGCGCGGGGCTTGATGCCAGGGCTTGGCGAAATGCTGATTGCCGCGACCGCCTTTGCCGCCGTGGGCGACGAGAATGCGTTCGCCGGGGCGTTTCAGGTCAGCGAGAAGTTCGGAATTGTCGCTGTCGAAAACGAGCGTGCCCACGGGAACTTTGAGGACCATGTCATCACCGGAAACGCCGGTGCAGTTGGAACCTTCGCCGTGACGGCCGCGATCGGCTTTGAATTCGCGATTGTAGCGGTAGCGGAGAAGGGTGTTGTCGTTGGGATTGGCTTCGAGGTAGACACTGCCGCCGTGGCCGCCATCGCCACCGGAAGGTCCGCCGCGGGGGACGTACTTCTCCCTACGGAAGGCTACGCAACCGTTGCCGCCGTCACCGGCTTTGACTGAAATTTTGGCTTCGTCTACGAACATAGGAGTGGCTCGATTAGTTGGTGCTTGTCAGCTTACATCGAAGAGGGATTCGTCGCTCCGAAGACTCCGCGTCGGAATGACAGGTTGCTTTTATAGCTGTTGCCGAGACGCAACGGTTGAGATGCTTCTTCGCCGCTCAGGATGTCAATATATTTGATGGTGGCTGGCCGGTCTAAAGCCCGGCCAGTACACAGGCGCGGAAACAGCGGCGTGACGCCGCTGCTACTAAGAGACGAGTAGACGGCGTAAGGCATACCAAGTGTGTTCGATGTTTTGGGCATAAAACAAAAAGGGCCCCGGCTTGGACCGGGGCCGCTTGCAAGTCCTTGAGTTAGCTGGCGGCCTTTTCAGTTTCCGCAGGCCGGACGTTGACGAAGCGCCCGCTGCGGCCACGGTCTTTGAATTCGACGTAGCCGGTGACCAGGGCGAAGAGGGTGTCATCCTTGCCCTGCGCCACGTTGACGCCGGGGCGATGCTTGGTGCCGCGCTGGCGAACGATGATAGTGCCGGCATTGACGAGTTGCCCGCCGAAACGCTTGACGCCGAGTCTCTGTCCGTGGGAGTCGCGGCCGTTTGTAGACGAACCGCCGCCTTTCTTATGTGCCATGACTAAATTCCTCTCGTATTAAAGCTTGATTTCGCTGACCTGGACGGCAGTGTAGTTCTGCCGGTGGCCCCGCTGAATCTTGTATTGATTGGTTTTCTTGAACTTGAGAACGGTGAGTTTCTTGGCGCGGCCCTGTTCGACGATCTTGCCGGTGACGGAAGCCTGAGAGGCATCGGAACCCGCAAGCATTTTCTTATCTTCGGTTTGCACGGCCAGAACGGTCCCGAATTTCACCTGTTCGCCCACATCGCCCTTTACGCGCTCGATGCGGATGGTGTCGCCGGGTGCGACACGATATTGCTTTCCCCCGGTCTTAATGACGGCGTACATCGCTCCTCCAAAGGCATAAGACAAACTCCAATTATACGGGGCAATGCGGGGGAGCGTCAACGAGAGTGTTTTGTGGGGGCGCACGACGTGAAAATCCGCTGGGAAGTCTGATAGGGTTTGCTTGGGGTTTTCTTTCCTTATCTGACAGTTTATAATGCCTGTCAGATAGGAGGCTCCTATGACGATTTCTTTGCAGGCACTCCGAGATAGACGTGA